>DASPRQ010000050.1:0-31860 GCA_035624355.1 Usitatibacter sp.
GCACGACCATCGGGCCCACGATGAGGACGTTGCCGTTGGTCACGCCGTTGCCGCAATTGGTGCCCGACGCCGTGAGGCCGCCGAAGTAGTTGCCGGCGAGCTGGTTCACCTTCCACGTCTGGCGCACGATGCTCTTCGTGACGAGCGTGCCGTTCACGACGTACTGGAGCGTGCCCGTCGTGTCGCTGGTGAAGGTGAAGGAGATCGTGCCCACGACGTAGGCCTTCACCGCGGCCGGATCGAACGAAGTGGCGCCGTAGAACGGACCGTTGGTCTTGAAGAGCGTGCCGATGAAGGTCGTCTGGTTTCCGGCGGAGGTGGGCTGCACGGTGGAAGCGACGAACCAGTTGGGCGCCCCGTCGGCGCCGTACACGAAGAGCGTGGCGAAGATCGTGTCGTGCTGCTGGATCACGTTCACGCCCCAGCCGGATTCGTTCGGGTTCCACCAGAGGTCGGTGTAGTCGGTGGAGTAGGTGCCGGCGGCCGCGGGCAGGGCGAGCGCGAGGCCCGCGAGGAAGGCCGCCGCGCGGCGCACGAGGGTCGGGATCATGGAAAGGCTCCGTGCGGAAGGGACTCCGCCATGATACGCAACGCCGCCGGCCCGAGGCGCTCCTAGCGCAGCAGCTTCTTCAGCGCGTCGAGCGCCCCGCCCACCCCGCCCTTGCGCAGCAGCTCGATGTTGGTGAGCACCTTCTGCGCGATGCGCGCCTGCAGCTCGAGCGCCACGATGTTGCCGATCGCGCTCGCGGTGAGGCCGCCCTCGCGCCGGCCCAGGTTCTCGAGGGCGATGTCGGGGATGTCGAAGGTGATGCCCTGCCCGCGCAGCTCCGGGTTCGTCATGGTCACGCTCGCGCGGCGGATCTCCAGGCGATCGACGATGAACCGGCGCCCCGCCGGCTTCTCCTTCTCCGCCGCCGCGCGCTCGCCCGGCGATGCGCTGGAGTCCTCGACGTGCCGCTGGATGTGCTTCTGGATCGCCTCGAGGTTGGTCCCGCGGTCGGAGCGCTCGAAGGTGATGACGGGCGAGTCCACGAGGAGCTCGTGGATGCGCACGACCGGCTGCGCGAGGGTCGCCGGCTCGAGGACCACGCGGATCTCGCCCACGCGCATCGCGTGGGACGACGTGAATCCCGCGGGGTTGCCGATCTCCAGGTCGCGCACCACGCCGATGCCGCTCCGCGCCGAGATGTCGACCGCGCCCACCTTCACGTCCACGCCGGCCACCTCGGGCGCGTAGTGCTCGAGCGCGACTCGCACGATGAGGTCGAGCGAGTGATACGCCCAGTACGCGCCCGCCGCCACCAGCGCGAGGACGATCGCGGCGACGGCGAGCGCCTTCTTCATCCGGCCGCGGATCCCTAATCCGGCGCGATCGCGGCGAGCACCGCGCGCAGCGCCTGGGCCTCGCCGCCCGCCGGACGCCCGGGGCGCGCCGCCTCGTTCCAGGCGTAGACGTCGAGGTGCGCCCAGCGCACGGCGTCCGGCACGAAGTGCTCGAGGAAGAGTGCCGCCACGATCGCGCCCGCGAATCCGGACTTGCCCGAGTTCGAGAAGTCCGCGACCTCGCTCGAGAAGAGCCTCCGGTAGCCGCGCCAGAGCGGCAGGCGCCAGAGCGGATCCTGGAGCGCCTCGGAGGCCGCCTCGATGCGCGAGGCGAGGCCTTCGTCGTTGCAGAAGAGCGCCGGGAGCTCCGGCCCGAGCGCGATGCGCGCCGCGCCCGTGAGGGTGGCGAAATCGACGAGGGTGGCGGGATTGCGCTCGGCGGCATAGGCGAGCGCGTCGGCGAGGATCACGCGCCCCTCGGCGTCGGTGTTGCCGATCTCGACCGCGTGCCCCTTCCTCGTGCGCACCACGTCGCCGGGGCGGTACGCGTTGCCGGAGATGGCGTTCTCGACCGCGGGCACGAGCACCTGGAGGTCGACCGGCAGGCGGCGCTGCATCACGAGGCGCGCGAGCGCGAGGGCGTGGGCGGCGCCCCCCATGTCCTTCTTCATGAGGCGCATGCCCTCGGCGCCCTTGATGTCGAGCCCGCCGCTGTCGAAGCACACGCCCTTGCCCACGATGGCGAGCCGCGGGTGCTTCGCGTTGCCCCAGCGGATCTCGATGAGCCGCGGGGCCCTCGCGGCCGCCCGTCCCACGGCGTGGATCGCGGGAAAGCCCTCGGCGAGGAGCTCGTCGCCGACCCACTCGCGGAAGCGCGCGCCGAAGAGCCCGGCCTGCTCGCGCGCGGCTTGCGAGAGCTCCTGCGGCCCCATGTCCTCCGAGGGCGTGTTCACGAGGTCGCGCACGAGCCGCACCGCGCGCGCCATCTCGAGCGCCTCGGCGACGCGCCGCGAATCCTCGACCTGCAGCTCGGCGGGCGCGCGCTTCGCCTTGCGGTAGCGCTCGAACCGGTAGCCGCCCAGGTCCCACGCGAAGGCCGCGTGCTCCGGCGCGATGGCGACCGATCCGCGCGCGAGCGAGTAGCGTCCCCGCGGAAGCTTCATCGGCAGGAACGCGAGCGCCCACGGATCCGCGGGGTCGCGCACGCCGGCGAGGACGCCCGCGGCGTTACCCTTCGCGTCGGCGAGCATCACGTAGGTGTCGGGCGAGCCGTCGAAGCCGCACGAGCGCGCCCAGCGGCGCTGCGCCGGCGGAAGCGATTCGAGGAGCTTGTCGGCCCGGCGCGCGTCGGTCGCGAAGACGGGAACGGCCGCTTCGAACTTCTTCTTGTCGGTGATGACCGTCATGCCCGTTTCCGTCGAAGGGAAACGGGCATTCTAGCGCCCTGGCGTCGCCCCCCTCGTGAACGGGTACCACGCGAGCCCGGCGGCGACCAGCGTCCACACGATCGCCGCGCCGCTCGGCAGATCCGTCGCCGTCGAGGCGAGCAGCCCCGCCGCGTAGCCCGCCACTCCGATCGCCCACGCCGCGGGGAGCCGCCCGCGCCCCATGCGGCGCGTGGCGAGCGGCGGGACGATCAGGGTGGCGAACACCAGGTAGAGGCCGACGAGCTGCACGGAGAGCGTGACGCACAGGGCGAAGAGCACGTAGAACCCCGCGCGCCCCAGCCGCCCGCGCAGGCCGAACCACGCGGCGAGCACGCCTGCGTAGACGAGCGCCGTCCAGCCGAGGCGCGCCGGTTCCGCCCACAGGATCTGTCCGACGAGGAGATCGCGCAGGTGCTCGCTGCCGTGGGGGTTGGACGCGAGCAGCAGCAGGCTCGCGGTCGCCCCGAGCACGAACACCACGCCGATCACCGCCTCCTGCACGTCGGGCCAGGTCCTCTCGGTCCACGTGAGCAGCAGCGCCCCCCCGAGCGCCGCGGCGAAGGCGGCGACCTGCACCGCGAGGCCGTGCGTCCCGAATCCCAGCCGGTCGGCGACGATCACGCCGCAGCCGGCGATCTGCGCGATGGCGAGGTCGATGAAGACGATGCCGCGCGCGAGCACCTGCGTGCCGAGGGGCACATGGGTGGCCGTGACCAGCAGCCCCGCCGCGAAGGCGGGGACGAGGATCGAGAGGTCGAGCGCGTCGAGGCTCATGCGGCACCCTTGAGAAGCCGCTCGATCGTGTCCTGGTAGAAGCCGAAGAGGTCCTTCGCGCCGTCCGTCCCTCCGACGGTGAAGGGCAGCATCACCACCCGGATCTTCGCCCGCTCGCCGAGCCATTCCGAGGCCTGGTCGCTCTGGTAGGCGGCGTGCACGACCATCTTCGCGGGCTGGCGCTGGAGCGTGGCGAGCACTTCGGCGAGATGCGAGGTCGTGGGCTCCATGCCGGGCTTGGGCTCGAGCGCCGCCACTTCCTTCAGGCCGAGCCACGCCTCGAGGTAGGTGAAGCCCTTGTGCTGCACGACGATGGGCACGCCCTTCAACGGCGCGGCCTCCTGCTCCCACTTCGCGATCGCCGCGTTCCAGCGGCTCGAGAAGTCCCGGTAGCGCGACTGGAAGTAGGCGGCGTCCGCGGGATCGAGCTGCTGCAGGCGCTGCGAGAGCGCGGCGGCCACGCGCGCGACGTTGCGCGGATCCCCCTGGATGTGGGGATCGCCCTGCGGGTGGACGTCGCCCTCGGCGCGATCGAGGCGCGTGGGCTTGCCGAGGAGGGCCACGACGCTCGTCGCCTCGAAGTAGCCGGGGCTTCCGGGCTGCACCTTGTCGTTGCCCGCCTGCTGGAGCACGAGGGGGAGCCAGCCCACCTCGAGCTCCGCCCCGGTGGCCACCACGAGGTCGGCGGTACGCGCGCGCGCGATGAGGCTGGGGCGCGCCTGGACATGGTGCGGGTCCTGCAGGGGACTGGTCGCGCAGTAGACGCGGACCTTGTCGCCGCCCAGCTCCTGCGAAAGCGCGGCCCATTCGGGCACGGTCGCGAAGACGCCGAGCGCCGCGTGCGCCGCGCCGCACGCGGCGGCGAGCGCGAGGGCGAGGATGAATCTCGGGATCGATGGCATGGCTGCTCCTAGAAGATGTGCGCGCCGTGCGCGCCGAGGCTGAGGATGTACTGGAGGTACCACTCGTTGTCGGTGAAGCCGGGGCTCACCTTCGCCTGGCCGAACTGCAGGCGCACGCGGCTGAACTCCGAGGGGCTCCAGTCGAGCATCGCGGTCGAGCGCTCCGGATGGAAGGACGACGGCGTGAGGAAGACCGCGTTGGCGCCGTAGTCCACGGTGCCCGGGTCGAGGCGGTCGTAGCGCAGGCCGAAGCGCCACAGCGGCATGAACTGGTAGATGCCCTGGATGTAGCCGCCGGCCTGTCGCGACGTGTAGGGCGCGGTCGTGGACGAGACCGCCCCCGCGGGGAAGACCTCGAGGTCGCCGTCCTCGCGCCGCCAGAAGTATTCGCCCTGGAGCTTGAAGTTCGTGTAGTGCGGATCGCCGTGGGGCGCCCACTTCCACACGAAGCTCGCGTTCCACAGGCGGCTGCGCCCCGAGAACCCCACGAGCGCGGGATTGCCGGAGGCGTCGGGAATGGTGTCCTCGCGCGACCCGGCGCCCGTCTGCAGGTACGAGACGCCGGCGAGCCAGCTGTGGCTGTCGCCGACGTCGCCGCCCGTGCGCGCGAAGACCACGCCCGAGCCCGCGCCGTTCTTGTTCCGGTCCGTGCCGGGGAAGGCGTCGCCGTTGCCGACCTCGCCGCCCAGCATGAGGTATTGGTCGGTGGGCGCGACCCACGTGAGCTGCACGCCGTTCTGCTGGTACTGGCCGCCGAGGAAGGCCTGATAGGCGAGCGGCGCGTCGGTGAAGTCCCAGACGTGATTGTGCTGCTCGTTGAGGTAGCCGAGGCCGGAGAAGAAGCGCCCGAACTTCGGCACTGCGTCGAAGGGCGCGCCCTTGAGGATGCCGTACGCCTCCTCGACCGACACCGTGTCCTCCGGCGTGATCGAGAAGATGAGGCTTCCGCTGAACAGCGGATCGACGTTCGCGGAGAAGGCGAGCTCCGATTCCCCGAGCGAGAACCCGCGCTTGCCCGGCCCCACGTCGCCGCCCTGGAGGAAGCCGGCCATGCGCCACCGGTTCGGATCCTGCGAGAGGTTGGCGTACTGGCCGTTGAGGATCGCCGAGATGGCGGGGTTGAAGGCGGCGAGCCCGCGCGTGGGCGAAGCTCCGGCGGCGGGGGCGCTCGGCGCGGGCGCCTGCGCGACCGGGGGCGGCGCGGCCTGCGCCTTCTCGGCGGCGGCCTTCGCCGCGGCCGCTTCCGCCTCCGCCGCATCAAGGCGTTCCTCGAGCGCCTTGATGCGCGCCTCGTAGCTGCGCTTGAGATCCTGGATCTGCGCGCGGATCTGGTCGAGCTCCGCGTCGCTCGCGGCCCATGCGTTCGGGCCGCACGTCAATGCGAGCGCCCACGCGAGCGCCGCCAGCATGCGTCTGTGCACGATTGAACCTCCGGTCGTGATGGAAATGCGCCGCGCGGGGCGGCGGAACCATACGGCTAGAGGAGCGCGGGAGGACCTCGCGAAAGGAAGGCGTAGCGCGGCGCGACGCAGGCCGAGGAGAAAGGCCGCTCGCGCGGCGCTGCGTCGGACCCGCCGATCAGCGGGACCGCGGGCAGCGAGACGCCGACGGCGCCGGCGAGCTGCGCGCAGGCGAAGCACTCGTCGCACGTCGAGCCCAGCGGCAGCGACCCCTTGTGCTCGACCTGCTGGATGGCGTGGCCGAGGTCGTGCAGCGCCGCCGCCTGCTCACCGAAGAGCAGGGCGAGGGCGAGCCCGAGGGCGGAACCGAGATGGCGCAACGACTTCATGGAGGATTCAACGCGCGGCCGAGGGCGAAAGCTTACACCTTCCCGCGAAAGCGCCTGCGGGATGTCGAAGCGCGCTACCATGGCCCGAACTTCCGATCCGCGGCGCAGTCATGGGTTCCTATGCACGCGCGCAACTGGCTTCCCGCCCTCCTGCTCCTCGCCCTGCCCTGCGCGGCGGCGACCCTGAGCGAAGGAGCGCCCGCCCCGGCCCTCGAGGCGCGTCTCCTCGACGGCCGGACGTTCTCGCTCGCCGGCGAGGGCGGCCACGTCGTCGTGGTCAACTTCTGGGCCACGTGGTGCGCGCCCTGCCGCGCCGAGATGCCCGCGATCGACGCCTACTACCGCAAGCATCGCGCCGAGGGCCTCGAGGTGCTCGCCGTCAGCATGGACGACCCCGCGGACGAGGCGAAGGTGCGGAGCGTCGCCCGGCCGTTCGCCTTCCCGGTGGCGCTCGCCCGCGACGCCGACTTCGAGGGTTACCGGCGCATCTGGCGCCTACCCCTCACCTTCGTGATCGATCGCCACGGCACCCTCGTCGAGAAGGACTGGTACGGGGACCCGGGCCTCGACGAGGCCCTGCTCGAGAAGACCGTGACGCCGCTGCTGCGCGCGCGCTGACCTAGAAGGCGATGCCCACTCCCGCCGAGACCGAGTAGCGCGGCTCGAGCTGAAATCCGTTCACGCGTTGGTAGATCGGCACCTGGGCGTAGAGGTAGGCGAGCGCGCCCTTTCCCACGCGGTAGTTGATGCCCGGGCTCAGGTAGACGAGCGTCGCGCCGCTGTTGTCCACGTCGGCGTTCGCTCCCGATTCCCTCCCCTCGGTGCGCAGGTTGAGCTGGATCTGCGGCGTCACGCGCTCGAAGCTCATGTAGCGCGCGCCGAGCGAGACGTTGACCCCGGTGCCGGGGCGGAAATCCTCGCGCGAGTTGAGCGGCTGCTGAAGCAAGGCTTCGCCGAAATAGTCCCAGTCGCGGCTGAGCGCCCCGAACCGGTAGATGCCGAGGAGCAGGTCCGTCGTGCCGGTGCCGGGCTGCAGGCCCCGGTCGAGGGGCTCGCCCTCCTGCGGGCCCGAGATGAACGTGTTGTGGATGCTTCCCATGGCGAGCTTGAGGCCGAGCTGCAAGCCGACGCTGCGGTCGTCCGAGAGGCCCCGGTAGCGCCCGAGGACGCGCACGTCGCCGATGCTCTTCGTGTGCGAGGTCGAGACGTCCACGTCGCCTTCCGCGATGGTCGTGTGGTAGCGGTCGAAGTACGGGACCTGGACGTTCACGCCCCAGTCGGCGTTCACCGCGTAGTCCAAATTGAGGTTGTAGTTGCGGTTGACCGTTTCCTGCTGGATCTCCTGGTCGGTGGGGAACGAGATGGAGCCGCGGTCGACGCTGCCGGTGCCCGAGCGCAGCTCGTCCTGGACGAAGTAGTCGTAGCGGAAATCGACGTGCAGGCCCTCGTGGGCCGCGCCCTGCGAGATCCAGTCGGTGCTGAGGGTGCAGCCGCAGCTCGAGCAGGCGAGCGCCGCAGCGGGAACCGCGGCGGCGAGCGCCGCGGCGGATACGTGAACGAATCGCATGAACTCTCCCGGAGTTCCATGAAGCGGGCAGCACGGCTCGCCGCCTACCGGGGCGGGGCCGCGAGTGCGACGCGGGACCGATCAGGCGAGCGAGGGGGGAGCGCGGGACTCGGCCAGGCGAAGGCCCGGGCGGCACGACGGATCGGGGGAGGCCGCCTCGCAGCGCGGCGCGCGCGAAGGTTCGTCCCTCGTGAAATCGAATGCGAACGCAGGGGCCGAGGTGACGGCGGCGAACCCGGGGCAATAGGGACAATGGGGCGAGTCGGGGTGCGCCGGATCGTCGGCCGGCGGAAGCGGGTGGCCGGGGTCGCCGTCCGGGTCCGGCGAGAGCATCGAATCGCCCGCGCAGTGCTCGTGGAGCAGCCCGCCGGGGACGAGGGCCCCGTGCGCATAGGCGAGCACGGGCGAGAGCGCCGTGAGGGCGGCTCCCAGCCATGCGAGAGCGAACCAGCGACGAAAGCGGCGCATCGAATTCCTGGTTTCCCTGGGCCGCGATTATATCGGCGCGCGATCGGTCAACACGCTACCGGCGGCCCCTATTCCTCGCCGGGTCGGCGGCGGACCGGGGCGTTCTATACCCGCCGATACGCTCCGATGAGACTCACCCCGTGCCGGTACGGCGCCGCTTTCCCTTCCGCGATCCGCGCCAGGCGCCCCGCCTCCCCGGCGAAGGCGCGGTGCAGCAGCGCGTTGAGCGGCCGCGGCGTGGGCCGCAGGTCCGTGCCCTTCTCTCCCGCCGACTCCCCACGCAGGCGCGCCACGGCGCGGGCGAGCCGCACGAGCGGATAGAGGCGGGCATTGAAGTGCGAGACGAAGACGGTGCGCAGCGCCAGCCCGTCGACGGCGCGCGCCAGGAGGTCCCGGTCGTAGCGGCGATGGTGGCCGAGGGCCACGTCGTGCGGGCTCCACAGCCGCATGTCGGCGGGAACCGTGATCACGAGGAGCGAGCCGGGGCGCATGCGCCCGACGAGGGGTGCGAGCAGCGCCCGATCGTCGGGCACGTGCTCGATCACGTCGTTGAGCAGCACGACGTCGGCCGCCGCCACGAAGGCCCCCGCTTCCTCCACGCCGCCTACGCGCAGGTCGATGCCCGGATGGCGCGCGCGCCCGAACTCGATCGCGTCGGGCGAGGGATCGAACCCGACCGCCCGGTAGTCGGGGTGGAACGCCGCGAGGGTCGCGCCGACGCCGCAGCCGATGTCGAGCACCGTGTCGCCGGGGCGCGCGCCCAGCGCGTCCACCACGCGGCGCAGGATCGCGCGCCGCGCCGTGAACCACCAGTGCGTGCGCTCGAGGTCCGAATGGACGGCGAAGACGTCGCGGTCCATGGCCTCAGGGCGGCATCTCGTAGACGTAGATCGTGCGCGCGACGACGGCGACGGGCCGCTCGGCACGCAGCTTCGCGTACGGATCGTCCTTCAGATAGAGCCCCGCGAGGAGCGTCGCGGACACCGCCACGTAGCGCGGACGCGCCGACGGATCGGGCGGATGGTCCGGCAGCCGGAAGAAGCTCGGCAGCGACACATAGTCGATCCCGTAGCCTTCGGGCAGCGCCGAGCCGAAGTAGCCGAGGTAGATGCTCCGGATCCCTCTCTCGCGCATGAACTGCCGCAGGGCGACGAGCCCCTGGCCCCAATCGGTGCTGGAATCGACGAGCGCCTCGTAGACCGGCCGGCCGCGCACGTATTCGGAGAGATAGGAGATGAAGAACGGGTATGCCGAGACGGCCGAGGCGATGTCGGCGGCGACCAGCACGGCAATCACGGCGCGTCCCGCGCCGCCCCACGCGCTCCACGCACGCGCCACGCCCGCCGCCACGAGCAGGCACACGAACGGCAGGACGGGCATGGCGTGCCGGAATCCGATATCGAACTTCGAGGTGAGGAGCGCCGCCCCGAGGAGGGCGATCGCGACCACCGGCGCGCGCAGCCGGTGCGCGGCGAGCGCGGCCCACCGCTCGCGCCGCAGCGCGAGCCACGCTCCCGCGAGCGCCACCAGCGCGAGGGCGTGCAGCGCCGCGGGGGTCTTGAGCAGGAACGCGACGGGAAAGAAGTACCAGAAGCCCGTATGGCTCACCTTCCCCAGGATGAGCGCGGGCCGCCCGAGGTTCCCGAAGCCCGCGGTGGTGCGCACCAGGTCGAGGAAGCGCCCGAGGTGGAAGTCGCCGAGGTAGATCGCGACGAGCGTTCCGTAGAGCGCGAGGGCGTAGACGGGCAGGCCCCGCGCGATCGCCTTCCACCACGCGCGGTCGCCGCGCCGGCCCAGCGCCTCCAGCGCCCCGAGCGCCGCGAGGATCGGCAGCGCGATCGCGCCCGAGAGCTTCACGCCGGTCGCGATCCCCGCGAGCAGGGCGGCGAGCGCCATCGACGCCGCCGAGGGCGCGCGCACGGCCCGATCGGCCGCGAACACCGCCGCGAAGAGCGCGAGGGTCACGGGCACGTCGTTGTAGGTGATGCCGGAATGGGCGAGGACGTCGGGGAGGAACGCCACGAGCGCGGCGGCGAGCAGCGCCGGGCCCTGCCCCAGGCTCCGCCGGCCGAGCGCATAGGTCGCCCACACGAGGAGCGCGCCGATCGCCACCGCCACGAGGCGCGAGGCCGCGACGATCCGCTCCGGGGCGTTGCCCGAGCCCCAGAGCAGCGCCTGCGCGTACTGGTAGCGCGCGATGTGGCTCCAGTGCCGGCCCGCCTCGGGCGGATAGCGCAGGTCCATGAGGCGCAGCGGCAGCCCGTACACGTACTGCATCACGGGCGGATGGTCGAGGACCATGCCGAAATCGCCCGTGGCGTAACCCCGCGCCCCCGCGGCGGGAAGAATGATCTCGTCGAAGGTGGTCGAGGTGCGCAGCATCGCGCTCGCGGCGAGCCCCACGAACGCGACGAGCAGCACCGCGAGCAGCAGGCCCGCGCGGGGACGGGCCGCCGTCGCGGCGCTCATTCGCGCGGCACCGTCGAGGAGAAGACCTTGCGGATCACGAAGGGCGGGCGGCGCTTGCTCTCCATGTAGGTGCGCCCGAGGTACTCGCCGATCACGCCGATGCCGATGAGCTGGAGCCCGCCGATGAAGGTCACGGCCACGATGATCGAGGCGTAGCCGGGCATGTCCTTGCCGTAGAGGAGGACGCGCAGGACGATGTACGTGCCCCACGCCATGGAGAGCACGGCGACCATCACGCCCACGTAGGTCCACACCCGCAGCGGCAGCAGCGAGAAGCTCGTGATGCCCTCCACGGCGAGGTTCCAGAGGCGCCAGGGCGTGAAGCGCGTCGTGCCCGCGGCGCGGGGCGTGCGGGCGTACTCGACGGTGGCCGTGCGGAACCCCACCCATGCGAACAGGCCCTTCATGAAGCGCCGGTTCTCGGGCAACGAGTTGAGCGCGTCCACCACGACGCGGTCCATGAGCCGGAAGTCGCCCGCGTTCTCGGGGATCGCGACGTCGGACATCGCGTTGTGGACCTTGTAGAACCAGTGGGCCGAGAGGCGCTTCGGCATCGAGTCCGAGCGACGGTCGCCGCGCTGCGCGACCACGACCTCGAAGCCCTGCTCCCACAGCTCGAGCATGCGCGGGATCACGTCGGGCGGATCCTGGAGGTCCGCGTCCATGGGGATCACCGCGTCGCCCTTCGCGACCTGGATGCCCGCCGAGAGCGCCGCCTCCTTGCCGAAGTTGCGGCTCAGGTCCACGACGACGAGGCCCGCGCGGCGCTCGCGCAGCGCGAGGAGCTTGTCGAGCGTGCGATCGGTGCTGCCGTCGTTCACGCACACGATCTCGAAGGCGTACGCGCCCGCCGCGCGCGTGGCGGCGTCGAGCCGCTCGAAGAGCGCGTCGAGCACGCCCGCTTCGTTGTAGCAGGGTATGACGAGGGAGACGGTCTTCACCGGGCTTCGGGACTCGCGTCGCGGATGTCCTCGCCGCAGCCAAGAGGGCCGCGGCCGCACCTAACATACCCGAAGCGCCGCAGCGCCGCTCGCCGCGTCACCGTCGAAGGCGAACCTAGCCCCCGCGCGGCTCGCCGCACAGGCGCGCCGCGAAGGGCGCCATCGCGGCGTGCACGTGGCCGACGCCCGGCGCGATCTCGAGGCGCCACCGGCACTCGACGCCGAGAGCGCGCGCCGCTTCCCTCCCGGCAGCGAGGTACGCCTGGCCCCTCGCGTAGCGATGCTCGCCCTGTTCGAGGGCCGCGGGGTTCCGCGGCAGGGCCGGGTGCGCGGGATCGGTGTCGCCGCTGCCGAGCAGGACCACGAGCTGCCGCGCGAGCAGCGCCGGGAGGTCGCTCTCCTCGAATCCGGTGCCGCCCAATCCGAACGGGTATGCGACATCGAGGCGCGGCATGCAATACGCGCCCGCGTTGGCGCTGATCGCGAGCTCGATGCGCGGAGACCACGCGAGCGTCACCAGGCGGTGCACGAGCTGCGCTCCGGCGGAATGCCCGTACAGGCAATAGCTCTCCGCCGCGAGGCCCGCGGCTTCGCGCACGCGCTCGAAGATCCGGTCGACGACGGGAAAGAGCCACTCCGCGCGCGGCCTCAAGGCGCCGGCCTCGGTGAGGACGTCGCCTTCGTTGTACTCGCGCGCGGTCGGATAGCTTCGGGCGTCGAACTCGGGCGCGGCGACCACGAAGCCGCGTCGCTCCGCCTCGGGAACCCACGCCTCCAGGTACGCCTCCGCGTTGCGGCTCATGCCGTGCATCACGATCACGACGCGAGCGTCCGCGGCGAGGCCCGCGGGGCGATGGAGCCACACCGGAACGGCCCGGCCACCGCGCGGGTCGAGCACCTCGACGCGGTCGATGAGGGACGAGCGTGCCTCGGCCATCGTTGCGGCGAGCTCCCGGGCGACTTGCGGTAATCTCCGGATTATTGGCCCGCGGTCCCGATTTGTCGAATGGAGGCATCGAACATGACTCGCTCGCGCGCAACCGCGGTGGGGACCTTCGCCCTCGCGGCATTGCTTCAGATGGCCGCGGCGTTCGCCGCGCCGATCGAGACCATCACCCCGGGCGAGCTCAAGGTCGCCTACCGCACCGACGACAAGCCCGTGTCCTTCCTGCAGGACGGGAAGCCGACGGGCTTCGCCGTCGAGCTGATGAACGCGATGGCCTCGCACATGGGACTGAAGCCCACGTACATCTCGACGGCGTTCGCCGCGATGCTCCCGGCGATCCAGAACCACCAGTACGACACCGCCGCCTTCGGCGTGCTCCTCACCCCGCAACGCCAGGCGGTGGTCGACTTCACGACCGCGGTGGGCTACGGGCAGGCGCAGCTCGTGAGCCGCAAGGCGGCCCCGCTCGCGACGGTCGAAGGCGCCAGCGGCAAGACCGTCGCCGTCACGCGGGGCAGCGCGCTCATCCCGATCCTGAAGGAAGTCGCGCCCAAGGTGACGATCAAGGAGTTTCCCAACGTGGCCTCCAGCACGAACGCGCTCCTCGCCGGCCAGGTGGATGGGCTCTTCACGGGCGATGCGACGACGGCCCATCTGCTCAAGCAGCACCCCGAGCTCGGGGCCTCCGAGTCCGTGGAGAGCGGGGCGACGGGGTTTCCCGTGGCGAAGGACCGGCCGGGGCTCCTCGCCGCGATGAACGAGGCGCTCAAGGCCGTGATGGTCGACGGCACCTACACGCGCCTCTACGTGAAGTGGAACCCGCCGAGCGCGCGCATCCCGGAGCGGCTCTTCCGCGATTACCCGGGCATGCCGCGGCCCGCGGCGAAATAGCCGGCGGAGGGAGCCATGCTCCAGGGCCTGCAGCGCATCTTCGCGACCTTCTTCGATCCGGGCCTCATCGCGCACACGATGCCGGAGATCCTCACCGTCGGCCTGCCCAACACGTTGCTGCTCTCGCTCTTCGCGAGCGCGATCGGGATCATGCTGGGCCTCCTCGTCGCGGCGGGGCTCCTGTCGACCCACCGGTCGCTGCGCCTGCCGTGCCGCGGCTACGTCGACATCCTGCGCGGGCTTCCGCACATCCTCACCGTGTACCTCATCGGGCAGGGGCTTCCCCTCGCGGGCCTGAGCCTCTTCGGCGACAACACCTACGGCTACGCGGCGCTCGCGATCGGGCTCATCGAAAGCGCCTACTTCGCCGAGATCTTCCGCGCCGGATTCCAGAGCGTGGAGCGCGGCCAGGTCGAGGCGGCGCGCAGCACCGGCATGTCCCAGCTCCAGGCGATGCTCCACGTGATCATTCCCCAGGGCGCGCGGCGCGTGCTGCCGCCGCTCACGGGGCAGTTCATCCTCGTGGTCAAGGCGACCTCGCTCGTGTACCTGCTCGGGCTCACGGCCTCGCAGCGCGAGATGTTCGCGATCGCGCAGGACTCGGCCACCAACAACGCCAACCTCACGCCCCTGACCGCGGCGGGGCTCGTCTATCTCGCGATCACGGTCCCGACGACCTACGCGGTCAACGCGTGGGACCGGCGGATGCGCGCGGGGCCGGCGCCGCGCCTGCAGGAAGCCGAGTAGGCCGCATGGAAGGCACCAGCATCCGGTTCGAGCACGTGAGCAAGTCGTTCGGGCGCGTCGCGGTCCTGAACGACGTCGTGCTCCGTGTCCCCGGTGGCATGACGACCTGCATCGTGGGCCCGTCGGGCTCCGGCAAGTCCACGCTCCTGCGCTGCGCGAACCTCCTCGAGCGGCCCGATTCCGGAAGCGTGCTCCTCGGCGAGCGCGACATCACCGCGCCGGGCGTCGACGTGGACGCGGTGCGCGCGCGGATCGGCATGGTGTTCCAGCACTTCCACCTCTTCGCCCATCTCAGCGTCCTGGACAACGTGACGCTCGCGCTGCGCAAGGTCCGGGGCCTCGGCCGCGAGCGCGCGCGCGAGCTCGCCCGGTCCAAGCTCGACTCCGTGGGGCTCGGGGGACTCGAGGGTCGCCGGCCCGCGGACCTGTCGGGCGGCCAGCAGCAGCGCGTGGCGATCGCGCGGGCGCTCGCGATGGAGCCCGAGGTCATGCTCTTCGACGAGGCGACCTCGGCCCTCGATCCCGAGCTCGTGAAGGGCGTGCTCGCGGTGATGCGCGATCTCGCCACGGCCGGTCTCACGATGATCGTCGTGACCCACGAGATGCGCTTCGCCCGGGAGGTCGCGCGCCAGGTGGTCTTCATCGACCAGGGACGGATCGTCGAGCAGGCGACGCCGGACGAGTTCTTCGACCGGCCGCGCCATCCGCGCCTGCGCCACTTCCTCGAGCAGGTCCTCTGAGATCGCTCAGCAGTTGTGAAGCGTCGGGTCGTACTTCGCGTCGAGGGCGGCGAGGGCGTCCCTCACGAAGAAGAGATGCGGGCTTTCCAGCGCGCAGGTCGGGACCATCGCGGCATCGGGATCGTAGGCCCGGGCCTTGTCCAGCAGAGCGCGGACCGTGGCGAGGTCCTTGCCGTCGCGCTTGGCCGCGGCCCACCGCCCGTAGAGCGCGAGCGAGACGGTCTGGTGCGCGTGGAGATAGTCCATGATCGCGAGCGCTTCCTCCGCGGCGCGCTCGCCCGCGTCGAAATCGGCGAACTGCGTGATCACGGCGCGGCCGTAGTCGCCGCGCAGGTAGGCCTCCTGCGGCCATAGAACCACCAGGCGCTTGTAGATGCGATCGAGATTCGCGCGGTCCTCGCGCGCCTCGTAGTAGTCCTCCAGCTCGCGCAGCGCCGACCACAGGGCGGCCGGATTCTTCGTGTCGGAAAACGCCACCTCCTCGCGCATCTTCCAGGCCTTGTCGAGCTCGCCTGTGTGCAGGTGATACATCGCGGCGTTGAGCTTGAACCAGGGATCGGTCGTGTGGAGCGCCTCGGCCCTGCGCAGCGAGATCTCGGCCATGCCCATGTTGCCCATCTTCATCGACACGTAGGCCCTCAACACGTAGATGCGGTCGTACTTGGCATCGGTCGCTTCCGCGAGATACAGCGAGTCCTTCGCGGCACGCAGCGATTGCGGGCTCTCCTCGCCGCGGATCATCTCGAGACGCGCGCGCTCGACGAGGGCGTGGGCGTTGAGCCCTTTCGCGAGCGACGCCTTGATCGCGGCCTCGGCCTCGTCGAGAGCGGCCGGACCGCGGTCGACTTGGTCGAGGATCGCCTGGGCCTTCGCGGCGAGCGCCTCGGCGGCCGGATCGATGGGCGACCCGGCCGCGACGCCGGCGGGAAGGGACGTGAACGCGGCGAACGCTGCCGCGGCGACGAGGACACGGGGATGGATCATGACGAATCTCCGGTGGGGGGTCCGCGGGGGATTGCGGCGCCCTGATTGGAGCACGGAGGGAGCGGATTGACAGTGGAAAACTTCACACCCGCGCGGCGGCGGACGCCCTCACCCCGCCCCGTGGTGAACCGGGAATCCGGTCCCGGGCACGCGCGTTCCGTGGGTGACGACGAGCTGCGACCAGTCGCCGGTCTCGATGCCCGCACGCAGCACCGACTCGTACTGCGTCATGAGCTCCGCCTCGTGGGGCGTGCTCCCGTAGTAGTAGAGGAACTCGGGCAGGCTCGCGGCGTCGCAGTGGCCCTGGTAGGCGCACGGGTCGAGGAGCCGCTCGCTGCCGGGCCCGCACGCCGGGCTTCCGTAGTCGCACGAAAGCATCTGCCACGCATTGTTGAACGCGCGCGCCTCGACGGGCTGCTGCTCCGGGCCGAGGCGCACGACCACGTCGGGCCAGGGATCGGAGAGGAGCTGCCCCGCGAGCCGCATCGCCTCGGGGTCCTTCGTCTGCACCGCCTGCTCGAGCGTGCCGACCTGCGCGGCCGAGAGCGTCGCCGTGCCCCACTGGCTCCCGGCGCGCGCCTGCCAGATGTCGCGCTCGATCGCGCGGGCCTTCGCCTTGGGGTCGCCCGCAGCCGCGGCGGCGTCGAGGAGCGCGTCGAGCTCGGCCTGCGTCGCCTTCACGTCCTCGAAGCCCGCGCACTTGTCCACGGCGACGCGCTCGAAGGCGGCGATGCGCTTGTCGCGCTGCGGGTCGTCGGGCGCGAGCGCATCGAGGAATTCGCGGCGGCGCTGGTCTAGGCTCTTCGCGCTCGCCTTGCGGCGCACCGGCCCGCCGGTCACGGTCGCGCAACGGTGGAGGATCTGGTAGAGCACGTACAGGCCCTCGGCGGTCGAGCCCTCGGCCGAGCCCTTCAATCGATCGTAGAGCGCCCGGTACGAGGTCGCGAGCGCGTACTCGCCGAAGAGCGTCGCGCGGCGGGCCGCAGCCCTCGCGAAGGCCTCTGCGGTGGGCGGCGGGAGCGCGGCGAGCTTGTCTTCGCTCGAAACGGGCTTCCGCGTCGCCGAACGCTCCGCGGCTTCCTCGTCCCGATGCCCCGGCTTTCCCGCGAGGTACGCCGCCGCCGCGAGGAGCCCCAGCGCGGCGAGGAGCACCGCGAGGCGCGCCCTCATCGCTCGCCCGAGAGCAGGAATTCCGCGCCGCGCTCGGCGATCATGTAGGTGGGCGCGTTGGTGTTGCCCGAGGTGAGGCGCGGCATGATCGAGGCGTCGATCACGCGCAACCCGTCGATCCCGCGCACGCGCAGGCGGTCGTCCACCACCGCGAGCGCATCGTTGCCCATCCTGCAGGTGCCGACCGGGTGGAAGATCGTGGTCCCCAGGTCGCCCGCGGCCTTGGCGAGCGCCTCGTCGGATTGCGCCTCCGGCCCGGGCCGCCACTCGCGCGGCTCGTACTTCGCGAGCGCGGGCTCGGCCATGATGCGGCGCGTGAAGCGCATCGAATCGGCGGCGACCTTCCGGTCCTCGGGGGTCGAAAGGTAATTCAGGCGGATCTCGGGCGCGGCCATGGGATCGCTCGACTCGATGCGCACCCAGCCGCGCGAGGTGGGCCGCAGGTTGCACACCGACGGCGTGATCGCGGGGAACGGATGCAGCGGGTCGCCGAACTTCTCGAGCGAGAGCGGCTGCACGTGCCACTCGATGTTGGGTGTCGCTTCCGCGGGATCGCTCATCGCGAAGGCGCCGAGCTGCGAGGGCGGCATCGTGAGCGGGCCCGTCCTGAAGAGGAGGTATTCGAGGCCCATGGCGAGCTTCCCGAAGACGCTGTTGGCGCGCTCGTTGAGCGTGGGGCCCTTCACCTTCCACATCATGCGGATCTGCAGATGGTCGTGGAGGTTCTCGCCCACGCCGGCGAGCTCGTGCGCGACGGGAATGCCGTGCTCGTGGAGCAGCGCGCCCGGCCCCACCCCCGAGAGCTGGAGGATCTGCGGCGAGCCGATGCTGCCCGCGGCGAGCACCACGGCCTTGCGCGCCGTCGCGAGGCCCTCGCCCTCGCCTTCCACCCAGAGGTCCACGCCCGTCGCGCGCTTCGTGCCGTCGCGCGCCTCGAGGAGGATCTTGCGCACGTGCGCGTTCGTGATGACGCGCAGGTTCGTCCGCCCGAGCGCGGGACGCAGCCACGCCTTGGTCGCGCTCCAGCGCCGCCCGGCGTGCTGGTTCATGTGGAAGTAGGCGTTGCCGAAGTTGTCGCCGCGGTTGAACTCTTCCACCTTCGGGATGCCCGCCTGCTCGGCCGCCTCGCGCCACGCGTCGAGGATCTCCCAGCGCACGCGCGGCTCCTCGACGCAGAGCTCGCCGTCGCCGCCGTGGTACTCGTTCGCGCCGGCGAAGTAGCGCTCGACGCGCTTGAAGTACGGCAGCACCTCGTCCCACGACCAGCCGCGGTTGCCGAGCGCGGCCCAGTGGTCGTAGTCGACGCGCTGGCCGCGCATGTACACCATCGCGTTGATCGACGAGCACCCGCCCAGCACCTTGCCGCGCGAGTAGAGGAGGCTCCTGCCGTTGAGGCCCGGGTCGGGCTCGGTGCGGAAGCACCAGTCGGTGCGCGGGTTGCCGATGGCGTAGAGGTAGCCGACCGGGATGTCGATCCAGAACCAGTCGTCGCGGCCGCCCGCCTCCAGCAGCAGCACGCTCGACTTCCCGTCCTTCGTGAGGCGGTTGGCGAGGACGCACCCGGCGCTGCCCGCGCCCACGATCACGTAGTCGTATTCCCCGAAGCGGGCCATAGGCGAGCGATGCTAGCAAATCCCGAGCGCGCGCAGCGCCGCGGTGCGCGCGTGGATCTCGGTGGTGTCGAAGAGCGGCACGGCGGAGTCGGAAGGATCCACGAGCATCGTGATCTCGGTGCAGCCGAGGATCACCGCCTGGGCGCCGCGCGCGACGAGGTCCGCGATGATGCCGCGGTATTCCGCCCGCGATCCTTCGAGCACGCGCCCATGGCAAAGCTCGCCGTAGATCACGTCGTGCACGATCGCCCGCTGCGCCTGGGGCGGGACGAGCACCGTGAGGCCGTGCTTCGCTTCCAGCCGCGCGCGATAGAAATCCTCCTCCATCGTGAAGCGCGTGCCGAGGAGCCCCACGACCTTCACCCCCGCCCGCGCGGCCGCTTCTCCCGTCGGATCGGCGATGTGCAGGAGCGGGATGGAGATCCGCGCTTCGATGGCCGGAGCCACCTTGTGCATCGTGTTCGTGCAGATCGCGAGGAAATCGGCGCCGGCGCGCTCGAGGCGGGAGGCTTCCTCGGCGAGGAGCTCGCCCGCCTCGTCCCAGCGGCCGGCGTGCTGGAGCTTCTCGATCTCGTCGAAATCGACGCTCGCGAGCAGCACCTTCGCGGAGTGCAGGCCCCCGAGGCGCTCGGCCACCGTGCGGTTCACGATCCGGTAGTAGAGCGCGGTGGACTCCCAGCTCATCCCGCCGAGCAGGCCGATGGTCTTCACCGCGAAGCCCGGGCCCTCAGCCCGCTACGCGCCGCGCGACGCCCCGCGCCTCCGTCAGCACGAAGTTGCCGAAGCGCTTGCCGCGGTTGTGGAGCTTGCGCAGCAGCGAGTTATCCACGAAATACGTGAGCAGGATCGAATCGCGCGTGCGCACCTCGGGGCCGACGGTATCGACCGAATGGTAGGTGTCGGTGCCGACGGCGAACGCGTACCCCGTGTTGGGGGCGAACCGCATGCGCGTGACCTCGCGGTAGCTGCCGTCGGCGTTGCGCTCGTGGAACACGGTGCCCACGTGCTCGATGGAGCGGTCGCGGGGAAGGTAGAGCTGGATCGTCATGCCCTTGTAGCGCGTGTCCGGATGCACGCCGATGCGGTAGCCCGGCACGTCGCGCGTGAGGATGGGGACGGGATACATCCCGACCTTCGGGTGACCGGCGCCGAAGCGGCGCTCGAGCCCGGGGGCGAGCCGTCTCATCCACGCGTCGCGCACCGGCTTCGACCGCAGGGCCTCGCCGACGATCTCCCACACCGGCCGCTTCTCCGGCCGGAGCTGGCGGATGGCCTCTGGCAGCAGGTCGAGCTTCGTGCGCACGTCGCCGCCGCCCGAGCGGCGCGACTCGCGGGCGCGGCCCGACATGCGGCGGTAGTCGTCCTTCGCGGGCATCGCCTCGAGCATCGCGGCGTAGATGTCCGGCGGGAAGACCCCGGTGATGCGCAGGTGGCGGAACGGCTCGCGGCCTTCCTCGGCGGCCTCGATGGCCGCCACGACGTGCTCGATGGTCCGGGCGACGTCCTCGCGCCGGCTGGTCCTCGAAATGGCTGCCACGGCTGGCACTCCCTTCCTGTCGATGCCTGTATTCTAAATCTCCCGACCCCCACCCGGAATCCGGCCTCGCCTCCGGCGAGCCCCTGTCCATGAGCGCGTTGGCGCGGGCGTCCCTCGCCTGCATTCTCCTCCTCGCCGCGGCCTGCGCCCCGGCGCCGTGGCGCGCGACGATCCCCTCGACCTGGTTCCCCTCGCCGAACCACGACGAGCGCCGTCCCGACTTCGTGGTGATCCACCATACGGGCGACGACACCGCGGCGCAGGCGCTCGCCACGCTCACCAGCCCGGCGCGCGAGGTGAGCGCCCATTACCTCGTCGCCCGGGACGGGACGCTCTACCAGCTGGTCGACGAGCGCTACCGGGCGTGGCACGCCGGCGTCTCCCGCTGGGCGAGCGACGAGGACATCAACTCCGAGTCGATCGGCATCGAGCTCGACAACGACGGCGAGGAGCCGTTTCCCGACGTGCAGATCGACGCGCTCCTCGCGCTGCTCGCCGACATCGAGGCGCGCTACCACATCCCCCGGGCGAACTTCGTGGGCCATGCCGACGTGGCGCCCGGCCGCAAGGTCGACCCGAGCAAGTACTTTCCGTGGCGGCGGCTCGCCGAGAGCGGCTTCGGCCTGTGGTGCGACGACCCGCCGCCCGAGCCCCCGCCCGGCTTCGACGCGACGCTGGCGCTTCAGGCGCTGGGCTACGACGTCTCGGATGTTCCCGCCGCGATCCGCGCGTTCGGCCTGCACTACCTCGCCACCGACGAGGAGGCGGCGCCGCTCTCCCCGCAGGCCCAGGGGCTGCTCGCGTGCCTCGTCGAGGAGGCGCGCCAGCCGTAGGGCGCGCCGCTCAGATCTCGACCCGCGTGCCCAGCTCGACCACCCGGTTGGTCGGGATCTCGAAGAAGTCGGTGACGCTGCTCGAGTTGCGCGCCATGGTGGCGAAGAGCCGGTCGCGCCAGAGCGCCATGCCCGTCTTCTCCTCCGTCGGCACGATCTTCTCGCGCGACAGGAAGTAGGACACCTCCATGGGATCGGCCGTGAGGCCCTCCTGGGCGGCGCACATCTGCATCGCGAGCGGAACGTCGGGACGGTCCATGAAGCCGTAGTGGACGACCACCGACCAGCACTCGTTGCCGATCGAACGGCACTCGACGCGCTCGGCGTCCGGCACCCACGGGACGTCCCGGAAGTCCACGTGCAGGAAGACGTTCTTCTCGTGCATCACCTTGTAGTGCTTGAGGCTGTGCAGGAGCGCGTGGGGCGTCGCGTCGGCCGCGGAGGTGAGGAAGATCGCGGTGCCGGGGATGCGCTGGAGCGGCGAGGCGAAGAGCGAGCCGAGGAAGCCCTGCAGCGGCAGCGACGAGGTCTCGATGCGTCTCGCGAGGATCGAGCGCCCGCGGCGCCACGTCACCATGATCGTGAAGACCGCGGTGCCGAGCAGCAGCGGGAACCAGCCGCCCTCCAGGAGCTTGTGCATCGCCGCGGCGAAGAACGTGACGTCCACGAGCAGGAAGAACCCCGTCGTGAGAAGGGACAGCCACAGCGGATATCGCCACTGGTAGCGGATCACGAAGAAGGTGAGGAAGGACGTCGTGAGCATCGTCCCCATCACCGAGACGCCGTAGGCCGAGGCGAGGTTGGTCGAGGAGCGGAAGCCCATCACGGCCGCGGCCACCACGACGAGCAATACCCAGTTCACCGCCGGCACGTAGATCTGCCCCATCACGCGCTCGGAGGTGTGATGGATCGTCATGCGCGGGAGGTAGCCGAGCTGCACCGCCTGCTGGGTCATCGAATACGCGCCGGAGATCGTCGCCTGGGAGGCGATCACCGTGGCCGCGGTGGCGAGCGCCACCATCGGGTAGAGCGCCCAGGACGGATACGCGAGGAAGAACGGGTTCTCCAGCGCCTTCGCGTCGCCGAGCAGCAGGGCGCCCTGGCCGAAATAGTTGAGCACCAGGCACGGCGCGACGAGCGAGAACCATGCCAGGCGGATCGCGCGCTTGCCGAAGTGGCCCATGTCCGCGTAGAGCGCCTCGGCGCCGGTCACGGCGAGCAGCACGGAGCCCAGCACGAGGAACGACGCGTAGCCGTGGGCGGTGATGAAATGCACCGCGTAGGCCGGGTTGAGGCCCTCGAGGATCGCGGGGGCCTTCACGATGTTCCACACGCCGACCGCGCCGATCGAAAGGAACCAGAGCGCGCAGATCGGGCCGAAGAGCAGCCCGACGACGCCCGTGCCGTGGCGCTGGATCAGGAAGAGCCCCACCAGGATGCCGAGCGAGATCGGCATCACGTAGGGCTTGAAGGCCGCGGTGCCCACCTCCAGGCCCTCGATGGCCGAAAGCACCGAAATGGCGGGAGTGAGCACCGCGTCGCCGTAGAAGAGCGAGGCCCCGAAGACGCCGATCATCATGAGCGCGGCGGCGAGCCTGGGCTTCCCGCGCACCGAGGAGGTCGCGAGCGCGAGGAGGGCCATGATGCCGCCCTCGCCGCGGTTGCTCGCCCGCAGGATCAGCGTCACGTACTTGAGCGAGACGACCACCATCAGCGCCCAGAAGATCGCCGAGACCCCGCCCAGGATGTTGTCCCGGACGAAGGGGATCCCGTGCACGGGATTGAACGTCTCCTTGACCGCGTAGAGCGGGCTCGTGCCGATGTCGCCGTAGACCACGCCCAGGGCGAGCAGCGCCAGGGTGGCGGTCGAATGGGCGACCGGCTGCGTGGGGCCGGCCGGGTACGAGGCGGGGGTGGCGCCGGAAACCGTGGCCATGGACGCGCAGCTTACCGGGTCGGCCCCGGTCGCGCATCCCTGCGACCCGGCTCAGGCCTCGGCGACGTCCTCCGGCTCGGGGCAGAGCGCGCGCCGGACGGCTTCGCCCACGGGCTGCACGAACTCGGGGCGCAGCGCGATCAGCATGCGCACGCGCGTGCCTCCCGCGAGCGGAACGGCCTTCACGATGCCGAGCGGCTTGCAGCCCGATTGCACGATGGCGCGACGCACCTGCAGCACCTGGGAGGAATCCACCGTCACCGAGAGCGAGCCGCGACGCTCGCGGCTGGGCGTGATGTGGAGGCTCGAATGCATGGCGGTCCCTCCTTCAGGAAGCGAGGCCCAGGGGCTGCGCCAGTCGGTGCAGCAGCGCGGCGATCCCCGGGTTCGTGCGGCCGAGCGTGACGAGGTGCAGCACGACGATCCCCCCGAGGAGCAGCGCGAGCACGAGCGCGGCGAATGCGACGGGCAGCGTGCGCCGCATCGCGCGGCGGGCGAGATCGGGAAGATCGAGCTTCGAATCGATCCGATGCGGATGAGCGATGGCGTTCATGTTTCCGTCCCTTCGGACTCCATGGTCCATGGAGGCAATATAGGGACGGGGCGGTAAAGACGGCGTAGAACTTGAGGCGCCGACCGTAAAGGAAACGTATAGGAAAGCGGCCGGATTCGAGCGCCTCACGACGGCAAGCCGAGGGCGAGGACGACGCGATGGAGCCTCGCGGCGGGGTCTGGCGGGCCGGTTCGTAATCCTCGCGTAGAAATCGACGCGCGCGCCGTAAACGCGGTGTAAACTCCGGGCGCCCGGGCCGCGCATCGGGCCACAATCGCACCGAGGCCCGTCCATGACCCCCCAGCGCTATCCCCCCACCACCGCCCACCAGCTCGAAGGCGGCTGGCGCTTCGGCTGGGTCGACCTCGTGGTGCTGCTCGCGATCTTCGCGCTCCTCTGGGCGCTCGTGGTGCTCGGCGGCGACATGCGCGTGCAGTTCGACGAGCTGCACCCGACGCACCTCTCGCTCGAGGTGTGGATGATCCCGTACTACACGGCGCGCACCGTGCTGCGCATGCTGATCGCCTTCGGCGCCTCGCTCCTCTTCACCTTCGCCTGGGGCTACGCGGCCGCGAAGAACCGCCGCGCGCGCAGGATCATGATCCCCGTCATCGACATCCTCCAGTCGGTGCCGGTGCTCGGGTTCCTCTCGGTCACGGTGACCGGCTTCCTCGCCCTCTTCCCCGGGAGCCTCCTGGGCGTCGAGTGCGCGGCGATCTTCGCGATCTTCACCGCGCAGGCGTGGAACATGACGTTCGGCTTCTACCATTCCCTCGTGACCATCCCCGCCGAGATGCGCGAGGCGGCGCGCGTCTACCGCCTGAACCCCTGGCGGCGGTTCACGCTGGTGGAGCTGCCGGCCGCCTCCATCGGCCTCATCTGGAACTCCATGATGAGCTTCGGCGGGGGCTGGTTCTTCGTGGCCCAGAGCGAGGCGATCTCGGTGCTCAACAAGAACATCAAGCTGCCCGGCCTGGGCTCGTACATGGCCGCGGCCGTGGAGGCGGGCGACACGCGCGCGGCGATGTACGCGATCGCGGCGATGATCGTGACCATCGTCGCCTTCGACCAGCTCGTGTGGCGCCCGCTGATCGCATGGGCGGAGAAGTTCAAGATGGAGCAGACCGAGGGCGGCGAGGCCCCGCAGTCGTGGTTCCTCGAGTTCCTCCGGCGCTCCTACGCGCTGGACTGGCTCTCGGAGCACGTGGGCGGCGCCTTCGGGCGCGCGGCGCGGCGCATCGCCGATGCGGGGTCGGACCTCGCCCAGGGCCTGCGCCGGCGCGCTCCTTCGCGCGTGCGCGAGGCCCTTCGGGCCCTCGTCTGGGTCGCGGGGGCGGCCCTCGTCGCGGGGCTCTTCGTGGACGCCCTCGGCATCGCGCGCCAGATCCGCACCGAGCTCACGCCGGAGGAGATGCTGCGCGTCGTGGGGCTCGGGTTCCTCACCCTGCTGCGGGTGGTCGTCATGACGGCGATCGCCACCGCCCTGTGGACGCCGATCGGCGTGTGGATCGGTTTGCGTCCGCCCGTGGCGCGCATCGCGCAGCCGCTCGCGCAGATCGCCGCGTCCTTTCCGGTGAACATGACGTTCCCCTTCGTGGTGGGGCTCTTCATCGCGTGGCACGTGCCGATCGGCGTGGGCAGCGTCTTCCTGATGGCGCTCGGCACCCAGTGGTATATCCTCTTCAACGTGATCGCCGGCGCGATGGCGATTCCCACGGACCTGCGCGAGGCGGCCCGGCTCTTCGGCATGGGCGGCTGGCGCCTCTGGAAGACTCTCGTGATCCCGGCGATCTTTCCCTTCTGGGTGACGGGGGCCGTGACCGCCGCGGGGGGCGCGTGGAACGCGAGCATCGTGGCCGAGGTCGCCACGTGGGGCAAGGAAAGGCTGGTCGCCGACGGGCTGGGGGCCTACATCGCGCAGGTCACCGAGCGCGGCGACACGCCCGCGATCTACTTCAGCATCTTCGTCATGTCCGTCTTCGTCGTCGTCATCAACCGCGCGCTCTGGCGGCGGCTGTACGATCTCGCGGAAAGCAAGTTCCGCCTCGGTTGAAGCCATGCGCCTGCCTTCCTTCCTGCGACCCGTCTTGCCCATGCCCGAGGCCGCCCCCGCCCCGGCAGCGGACGCGGGCCTGCTGATCGAGCTGCACCAGGTCTCCAAGGTCTACGAGCCGGCCGACGGCGGCGCCGGCGTGACCGTGCTCGACGACATCGACATCGCCGTGCGCGAGGGGGAGATGCTGGCGCTCCTCGGGCAGTCGGGGTCGGGCAAGTCCACGATCCTGCGGCTCGTTTCCGGCCTCACGGCGCCCAGCCGGGGGACGGTGCTTCGCCACGGAGCGCCGCTCTCGGGGGTCAATCCCGATGTCGCGATCGTCTTCCAGAGCTTCGCGCTCTATCCCTGGCTCACCGTCGAGGAGAACGTCGAGGTCGGCGTGATCCGGCGGCGCGTGGAGCCCTCCGAGGGCGCGCAGGAGATCCAGCGGGCGATCGACCTCATCGGGCTCTCGGGCTACGAGAACGCTTATCCCAAGCAGCTCTCCGGGGGAATGCGCCAGCGGGTGGGCTTCGCGCGCGCCCTCGTCGCCCGCCCCGAGGTGCTGCTCATGGACGAGGCCTTCAGCGCGCTCGACATCCTGACCGCGGAGAACCTCCGCAGCGAGGTGGTGAGGCTCTGGCAGGACCGTGCCGGGGCGGGCCTGAAGAGCATCTTCTTCGTGACGCACAACATCGAGGAAGCGGTGAGCATGGCGAGCCGCATCCTCGTCATGTCCTCGCACCCGGGGCGCATCACGACCGAGATCGTGAACCCCCTGCCCTATCCGCGCGACCCGAGCGCCGCGAGCTTCGCCGCGATGATGGACCAGGTGCGCGCGGCGATCACGGCCCTCGCGCTTCCCGACCAGCCCGAGGAGCGGGCCGCCGGCCCCGCGGCGAGACCCGAGGCCGAGGCCGCGCAGCGCATCGAGTCCATCCCGAACGTGCCCCTCGCGCAGATCGTGGGCCTGCTCGAGATCCTCGAGGCGAGCCAGGAGACGATCAACGTCTTCGACCTTTCCGCGCGCATCGGCAAGGAGTTCGGCGACACGATCGCCATCGTCAAGGCCGCCGAGATGCTCGACCTCGTGGACACGCCCAAGGACGACGTCTACATGATGCCCACGGGCTGGTACTTCCTCGCCGCGCCGTTGCCGCAGAGGAAGACCCTCTTCCGGCAGGCGATCATGCGGCTGAGGCTCTTTCAGATCGTCGCGGCCCGCCTCGGCGAGGCCCCCGACAAGCGCATGGCGGCCGACAACGTGAAGGAGCTGCTCGCCACGCTCCTGCCCTACGACGTGGCCGAGAACCTCTTCCAGACCCTCGTCGCGTGGGGCCGGTTCGCGGAGATCCTGGATTACGACCAGGACGACGACACCGTGTTCCTCATCCCCGAGGAGACCGAGGAGGCGCAGGCGCCGAAGGAGGCGTCGTGAACGCGCTCACGCCGCTGCTGCGGGAGGACCAGATCGTGCTCGACGCCGACGTGCGCGACCGCGACGCCCTCTTCCGCATGGCGGCGGACCTGCTCGCGGCCGCCAACGGCCTGCACGGGCAGGACGTCTTCCGGGCGCTGCTCGAGCGCGAGAGGCTCGGGTCCACCGCGATGGGCCGGGGCATCGCCATCCCGCACGCGCGGATGCCCCAGGTCCATCGTCCGGCCGCGGCCTACATCCGCACCCGCGAGCCGCTCGCGTTCGGGGCGCCCGACGGCAAGCCCGTCTCCCAGTTCCTGTTCCTGCTCGTGCCCGCCGAGGCGAACGAGCAGCACCTCCAGCTCATGGCCGCGGCGGCCGCCGTGCTCTCCGACGCTTCCGTGCGGGAGCGCCTCGGAACGTGCCACCAATGCGAGGAAGTCCGGGAGCTCGTGGCCGCCTGGGACGAGTCCCGCCTGCAGCCCGGCTGAGAAAGCTGCCGCCCCTTCAGTGCAGGCTGTCGAGGTCGAGGTTGAGCTCGAGCACGTTCACGCGCGGCTCGCCGAGGAAGCCCCATTGCCGTCCCTCGGTGTGCTTCGCGACGAGCTCACGCACCTTCGCCGGGTCGAGCCCGCGTGCCTTCGCCACGCGGCTCACCTGGTAGTCGGCGGCCGCGATGCTGATGTGCGGATCGAGGCCACTGCCGGATGCGGTGACGAGGTCCACGGGCACGGGGAGCGTGTTGCCCGGATCCGCGTCCTTGAGCGCCTTCACGCGAGCGGCGACGGCGTCCCCCAGCGCGGGGTTCGAGGGGCCCAGGTTGGAGCCGCTCGACGAGGCCGCGTTGTACGGGTAGGGCGACGTCGCCGACGGGCGGCCCCAGAAGTGCTTCGGATCCGAGAACTGCTGGCCGATGAGCTCGGAGCCGACGATCTTCCCGTTCTTCTCGATGAGGCTGCCGTTGGCCTGCTTCGGGAACAGCACTTGCGCGATGCCGGTCACCACGAGCGGATAAGCGATGCCCGTGATCGCCGTGAGCAGGAGGAACGAGATGAGTGCGTGCTTGACGTGCGAGAGCATGGAGGACTCCGTCTACGCGAGGCCCGTCGCCACGAGCAGGAGGTCGATGGCCTTGATGCCGATGAAGGGAATGATCACGCCGCCCGCGCCGTAGATCCACAGGTTGTTGCGCAGCACGGCGGCCGCGCCGATGGCGCGATAGCGCACGCCTTTGAGGGCGAGCGGCACGAGCGCCACGATGATGAGCGCGTTGAAAATCACGGCCGAGAGGATGGCGCTCGCGGGTGTCGCGAGCCGCATGATGTTGAGGGCGTCGAGCTGCGGATACGTCGTCGCGAAGGCGGCGGGGATGATCGCGAAGTACTTGGCGATGTCGTTCGCGATGGAGAACGTGGTGAGCGCGCCGCGGGTCATCAGCAACTGCTTGCCGATCTCGACGATCTCGATGAGCTTGGTCGGGTTCGAGTCGAGGTCCACCATGTTGCCGGCTTCCTTCGCGGCCTGCGTGCCGGTGTTCATGGCGACCGCGACGTCGGCCTGCGCGAGCGCGGGCGCGTCGTTGGTGCCGTCGCCCGTCATCGCGACGAGCCGCCCCTCCGCCTGGTTCTCGCGGATGAGCTTGAGCTTCGCCTCCGGCGTGGCCTCGGCGAGGAAGTCGTCCACGCCCGCCTCGGCCGCGATCGCCGCCGCCGTGAGCCGGTTGTCGCCGGTGATCATGATGGTCTTGATGCCCATGCGGCGGAGCTGCGCGAAGCGCTCCTTGATGCCGCCCTTCACGATGTCCTTGAGCTCGACCACGCCGAGGACCTTGCCGCCTTCGGCCACGATGAGCGGCGTGCTGCCGCGCCGCGCGACGGTGTCCACGATGGCCTGGAGCTCCTGCGGGAACCGGCCGCCCTGCGACTGGACCCAGTCGCGGATCGCGTCGGCCGCGCCCTTGCGGATGCGCCGGTCGCCGATGTCCACGCCGCTCATGCGCGTCTGCGCGGAGAACGGGACGAAGGTCGCGCGCATCTTCTCGAGGTCGTGCCCGCGAATGTCGAACCTCTGCTTCGCGAGGATCACGATGCTGCGGCCCTCGGGCGTCTCGTCGGCGAGCGAGGCGAGCTGGGCGGCGTCGGCGAGCTGCGCGGGGCCCACCCCGCCGGCGGGCAGGAAATCGCTCGCCTGGCGGTTGCCGAGGGTGATCGTCCCCGTCTTGTCGAGAAGCAGCACGTCCACGTCGCCGGCTGCCTCCACCGCGCGGCCCGAGGTGGCGATCACGTTGGCGCGAAGCGTCCGGCCCAGGCCCGCCAGCCCGATCGCGGAGAGCAGCCCGCCAATGGTCGTCGGGATCAGGCACACGAGGAGCGCCACCAGCACGGTCACCGTCACCGGAGTTCCCGCCTTGGCGACCTCGACGGAGTAGATCGAATACGGGAGCAGCGTCACGGTGGCGAGCAGGAAGATGAGCGTGAGCCCCACCAGGAGGATCTCGAGCGCGATCTCGTTGGGCGTCTTCTGGCGCCGGGCGCTCTCGACCATCGCGATCATGCGGTCGAGGAACGAGTGGCCGGTCTCGACCGTGACGCGCACCACGAGCCAGTCGGAGAGCACGCGCGTGCCGCCCGTGACCGACGAGAAGTCCCCGCCCGACTCGCGGATCACCGGGGCCGATTCCCCCGTGATGGCGGACTCGTCCACGGAAGCCACACCCTCGATCACCTCGCCGTCCGCGGGGATGAAGTCGCCCGCCTCGACCAGGAAGACGTCGCCCTTCGCCAGGCGCGTGGAGGGCGTGAGGGTGAACGCGGCGTTGCGCGCGGTGCCGGGAAGCTTCTTCGCCATGACGTCGCGCTTGGCCGAGCGCAGCGCGTCGGCCTGCGCCTTGCTGCGCCCTTCGGCGATCGCCTCGGCGAAGTTCGCGAAGAGCACCGTGAGCCACAGCCAGATCGTGACGCCGAGGATGAACCCGGGCGCGGCCTCGCCCTTGCCGCCCAGGGCCTGGACCCAGAGGACCGTCGTGAGGATGCTTCCCAGGTACACGACGAACATCACCGGGTTGCGCCACTGGTGCTGCGGGAGCAGCTTCACGAAGGAATCGATCAGCGCGTGCCGGAAGATGCCCGGCGTGACGAGCTTGCGCAGCTGCGTCGGCGTGTGGCCCATCGTGGGTTGGGGGGCGGGAATGCTCATGGCTCGTTCTCGGTCAGTGCGACGCGTAGAGGGTCAGGTGCTCGACGATGGGCCCCAGGGCGAGCGCCGGCACGAAGGTGAGCGCGCCCACGACGACCACGACGCTCGCGAGCAGCACCACGAAGAGCGCGCCGTGCGTGGGCAGCGTCCCGAGCCCCGGCGGAACGGTCTTCTTCGCCGCGAGCGCCCCGGCGATGGCGAGCGTGGGGATCGCGACCCAGTAGCGCGCGAAGAGCATGCAGAAGCCGAGCGCCGTGTTGTAGAACGGCGTGTTGGCCGAAAGCCCCGCGAACGCGCTGCCGTTGTTGTTGCTCGCCGAGGAGAAGGCGTAGAGGATCTCCGAGAAGCCGTGCGCGCCGGGGTTCGCCACGCCCGCCTTGCCCGCGTCGGCGAGCACGCCGATGGCGGTGCCCACGAGCGCGCACAAGGGCGGGACGAGGAGCGTGAGGATCGCCATCTTCATCTCGAAGCCGCCGATCTTCTTGCCGAGGTACTCGGGCGTGCGCCCGATCATGAGCCCGGCCACGAACACGCCGACGATGGCGAAGATGAGCATGCCGTAGAGCCCGGAGCCCACGCCGCCGAAGATCACCTCTTCGAACTGGATGAGCCACATCGGCACGAGCCCGCCCAGCGGCGTGAAGGAATCGTGCATCGAGTTCACCGAGCCGTTGGAAGCGGACGTGGTCGCGGTCGCCCACAGCGTCGAGCGCACGATGCCGAAGCGCAGCTCCTTGCCTTCCATGTTCGCGCCCGGCGCGACGTCGGAGACCGTCTGGTCGGCGCCCGCCGCGGCGAGGTTCGGATTGCCCTTGAACTCCGCCCACGTGCACAGCGCCAGCAGCGCGACGAAGATGAGGGTCATGGTCGCGAGCACCGCCCAGCCCTGGCGCGTGTCGCTCACCATCTTCCCGAAGGTGTAGCAGAGTCCCGCCGAGATCAGCAGGATCGACAGGACCTCCACGAAGTCGGAGAGTGGCGTCGGGTTCTCGAACGGATGCGCCGAGTTCACGTTGAAGAAGCCGCCGCCGTTCGTGCCGAGCTGCTTGATGGCGATCTGGGAGGCCGCAGGGCCCACGGCGATCGACTGTTCCTTGAGCGTCGCCTTCTCGGTGACCGGGTTGCCCTCCTCGTCCTTCACCGGTTGGCCGGAGGCGTCGAGCTTGGGATTGTCGTACTCGACCGGCTCGGTGAGCGACGTAGTCGGATACGAGGAAAAGGTCTGCACCACCCCCTGCGAGACCAACGCTACAGCCAGCAGCAGCGATAACGGCAGCAGGATATAGAGCGTGATCCGGGTGAGGTCGACCCAGAAGTTGCCCACCGTCTCTCCCTTCTGGCGTGCGAAGCCGCGGATCAACGGCAGCAACACGGCGATACCCGTGGCCGCAGATAGGAAGTTCTGGACAGTGAGCGCCGCCATCTGCGTGAGATAGCTCATGCTGCTCTCGCCGCCGTACCCCTGCCAGTTGGTATTGGTTATGAAGCTGGCGGCGGTATTGAACGACGAATCCGCGGATACCGCTGGAAAGCTTTGGGGATTGAACGGCAGATACGCTTGCAGCCGCTGTAGGCCGTAGACAGCCAGGCCGCCCAGCAGGTT
>DASPRQ010000101.1:0-51101 GCA_035624355.1 Usitatibacter sp.
CACGAAACCGGATGCCGGCGTGATCGCGACCAGGCCCGCGACCGCGCCCGAGGCGATGCCCAGCACCGAAGGCTTGCCCTTGGCGAACCACTCCGTGAACATCCACGCCAGCGCCGCCACCGCGGTGGCGAGCTGCGTGACCACCATCGCCATGCCCGCGCGGCCGTCGGCGGCCACGGCGGAGCCCGCGTTGAACCCGAACCAGCCCACCCACAGCAGCGAGGCGCCGATGATCGTGAGCGTCAGGTTGTGCGGGGCCATGGGCTCCTTGCCGAGGCCGACCCGCTTGCCGAGCACCAGGGCGCACACCAGGCCCGCGATACCGGCGTTGATGTGCACCACCGTGCCGCCCGCGAAGTCGAGGACGCCCTTGCCGGCCCAGTAGCCGCTCGTGCCCTCCCACATCATGTGGGCGATCGGCGAGTAGATGAACAGCGACCAGAGCCCCATGAACCAGAGCATCGCCGAGAACTTCATGCGGTCGGCGAACGCGCCCGTGATCAGCGCCGGGGTGATGATCGCGAAGGTCATCTGGAAGCACATGTAGACCGATTCGGGGATGGTGGGCGCCAGGTGGCTCACCATGACCTTCCCGGCCTCCTTCTGGAACACCATCCCTTCCAGGAAGAACCGGTCCAGGCTCCCGAAGACCGCGTTCCCGGGAATGAACGCGATGCTGTAGCCCGCGATCACCCAGAGGACCGTCACCAGGCACGTGATCGCGAAGCTCTGCATCACGGTGGCGAGCACGTTCTTCTTGCGCACCATGCCGCCGTAGAAGAGCGCGAGGCCCGGTACGGTCATCATGAGCACCAGCGCCATGGAGGTGAGCATCCACGCGGTGTCGCCGCTGTTCAGCTTGTCGACGCCGACCAGGAACGGATGGTCGGGCGCGGCGGGCGCTGCCGGAGCCGCGGCGGGCGCTGCGGCTGCGGGTGCCGCGGGTGCGGCCGCAGCGGGTGCGGGTGCGGCGGCGGCCGGCGCAGCGGCCGGAGCCTCCTCCTTCTTCTCCTGCGCGAAGCCCGGGCCCGTGAAGGCCAGCGCGGCCGTGAGCGCAACCAGGGTAAGTAGCCGTTTCATCGTGCGTCCCCCTCTCAGAGTGCTTCGGCGCCGGTCTCGCCGGTGCGGATGCGGATGACCTGCTCGAGGTCGAACACGAAGATCTTTCCGTCGCCGATCTTCCCCGTGTTGGCGCTCTTCTCGATGGCCTCGATGGCCTGGTCGAGGAGCTCGTTCTTGATCGCCGCCTCCACCTTCACCTTCGGGAGGAAGTCGACCACGTACTCCGCGCCGCGATAGAGCTCGGTATGTCCCTTCTGCCGGCCGAAGCCCTTGACCTCGGTGACGGTGATGCCCTGCACGCCAATTGCCGAGAGGGCTTCGCGCACCTCGTCGAGCTTGAACGGCTTGATGATGGCCGTGACCATTTTCATAGCGGTTTCCTTGGGGGGGGTCTGTGGGTCAGAACTTGTACAGCACTTCGAAGGCGTAGGACGACTGCGAGCCGGTGGGCGTCACGCCGTCGGGCCGGAGGAACGCCTCCACGTCCGACTTGTCGTAGCGCCCTTCCAGCCGGAGCTCCACGGGCTTGGCCGGCATGTATGCGACGGTGAGTGTGCCTTCCTTCCACTTCTGCACGACCCCGGTGCGGTAGCCGTCCTTGTCGTCGAAGTACTCCGCGCGCCCCGACACCCGCCACTGGTCGTTGAACTGGTAGTTGAGGTAGCCGGCGATGCCCTGCCACTTCGCCTTGCCCCCGTCGGCCGCCGCCTTGTCCTGGTCGCCGTAGTCGTAGTTCAGCACCAGCGTGAGCTGGTCCGTGAGGTTGAAGGTGCCGACCAGGTCGAGCAGGTTACGCATCCCGTTCAGGTCGCTCTTCGGATAGTTCGTCACCAGCTCCTTGCCGCCGTAGTAGTTGGCGATGAGCGTCACCGTCTTCGAAGGCGTGTACGTCGCCGCGAGCTCGACCGTCTTGTCGCTGTTCGGGTCCTCGAAGGCGTCCCAGCCCTGGTTCACGCCGGCGACGAGCGAGAGGCTGTCGTTCACCTTCCACGTCGTGCGCAGCCCCGTGTGGGTGAAGGGAATGGCGTAGCCGAAGAGGATCGAGCGCGAGTAGTTCGTGTTTCCCGCGCTGCTGATCACCTCGGCGCCCGCCAGGGTCGCGAACTTGCCGGCGATGAGGGTCATGGGCGCGGCCGCGTAATAGAAGTAGGCCTGCGTCACGTCGAAGTAGTGGTTCGCGCCGTTGGCCGGACCCTTGTTCTTGTCGATGGTCCCATAGGACGCGATAGTGTCGGCGTCCTTGCCCGCGTTCACTTCGAGCGTGCCGCCGAACCCGCTGTCGGGGGCGCTCGAGAGCATCAGGTCCAGGGTGTGGAAGATCCCCGCGTCATGCTCGAAGTCGAACACGCGGTCGTTTGCGCCGCTCACGAATTTGCCGTATCCCGACAGGTGCGTGTAGGCCGCATCGATGTGGCCCGTGAGGTCGAATCCCCCGATGGAAAATATCGGCGGGGGTGCGGCGGGCGCGGCCTCCGCGGGCGCGGCGGGAGGCGTGGCCGGCGCCTGCTGCGCGTGCGCGGCGTTGGCTCCCCAGACGCACAACGCGACCACGACGGCCGACGATCCGAGGATTTCGGCCGACTTCGAGAACTGCGAGCGGCTTTCGAACCTGAGCATGACTGTTTATCCTTTGGATGGTGGTAAGACGACGTTTGCCGCCGGGAAGGAGCAACATCGGTGCCAACGGACAGGCCCTTGTTTGAAAAGGCTTTTCCGCGAACGCCCCGGCGGCTCGCACCGATGAAAGGCGCTCGCCGGGGCGGCGGCACCAATCGAGTGCAGGGCCTCGTCCGTCAACCGAAGGCCATCGGCGGGAATTGAGATGAACGACAGATTCTTGAGCGAACTGAGCGCACGCCTCGCGGAGCTCGCCGCATCGAACCCGGCGAAGGACCTCGAGAAGAACGTGCGGGGAATGCTCGCGAGCGCCTTCACGCGCCTGGACCTGGTGAGCCGCGAGGAATACGACGCGCAGGCGCTCGTGCTCGCGCGGGCGCGCGAGAAGCTCGCGGCGCTCGAGGCGCGCGTGGGCGAGCTCGAGGCGCGGCTCGCATCGGGCAAGAAGAAGGGCTGAAGCGGCGGCTGCGTCCACCGGGGGTCGCGGCGCCGCGCTCCCGGGAGATGGGCCGATGGAAGTGGCCGTCGTGTACAGCCGCGGGCTCGCGGGGCTCGAGGCGCCGCTCGTGCGCGTCGAGGCGCACGTCGGCAACGGGCTTCCCGCCTTTCACATCGTGGGGCTCCCCGAGACGGAGGTGAAGGAAGCGCGCGACCGCGTGCGTGCGGCGCTCCAGACCGCCGGCTTCGAGTTCCCGCAGCGGCGCATCACCGTGAACCTCGCGCCCGCGGACCTTCCCAAGGAAAGCGGCCGGTTCGACCTCCCCATCGCCATCGGCATCCTCGCCGCCACGCGGCAGGTGCCGCGCGCTGCCCTCGGCTCGCTCGAGCTCGCGGGGGAGCTCGCGCTTTCCGGCGAGCTGCGCCCGATCCGCGGCGCGCTCGCGATGACCTTCGGCGCCCACCGCGAAGGGCGCGCCTTCGTGCTGCCGGCCTCCGTCGCGCCCGAGGCGGCGCTCGCGCGCGGGGCGACCATCCTTCCGGCGCGCACGCTGCTCGAAGTCTGCGGCCACCTCGCCGGGCAGGCGCCGCTCGCTCCCTTCGAGGGCCGCGCCTCGGCGTGCGAGCCCGAGTACGCGGATCTCGCCGATGTCCGCGGGCAGATGCACGCGCGCCGCGCGCTCGAGGTCGCCGCGGCGGGCGGTCATTCGATCCTCTTCTGCGGGCCACCCGGAACGGGCAAGACCATGCTCGCCGTAAGGCTCGCGGGAATCCTTCCTTCGATGACGGACGAGGAAGCCCTCGAGGCCGCCGCCGTGGCGAGCCTAGCGACCGGCGGCTTTCGTCCCGAGCGCTTCGGCGTGCGGCCCTTCCGCGCGCCGCACCACACGGCCTCGGCCGTGGCGCTCGTGGGCGGCGGCTCGCCCCCGCGTCCCGGCGAGATCTCGCTCGCGCACCACGGCGTGCTCTTCCTCGACGAGCTGCCGGAATTCAGCCGCGGCGTGCTCGAGGTGCTGCGCGAGCCGCTCGAGTCGGGGCGCATCACCATCTCCCGCGCCGCGCGCCAGGCGGATTTCCCCGCGCGCTTCCAGCTCGTCGCCGCGATGAATCCGTGCCACTGCGGCTACCGCGGCCACCCGAACGGGAGCTGCCGCTGCACGCCGGCCCAGGTCGCGCGCTATCGGGACCGGATCTCCGGGCCGCTCCTCGATCGCATCGACCTGCACGTGGAGGTGCCGGCGCTCGCCGAGGAGGAGCTCCTCGCTTCCGCGGCCGGCGAGTCTTCCCCCGCCGTGCGCAGCCGCGTGGTGCGCGCGCGAAGCGAGCAGGTGCGCCGCCAGGGACGGCCGAACGCGCGCTTGACGGGCCGCGAAGCCGAGGAGATGGCGCAGCTCGATCGCGAGGGCCGGCGGCTGCTCGCGGAAGCCACCTCGCGCCTCGCGCTCTCGGTGCGCGCCCACCACCGCGTCCTCAAGATCGCCCGCACACTCGCGGACCTCGAGGGCTGCGCCCGGGTCGGCGTCCCCCATCTCGCGGAGTCGCTGCGCTACCGCGGCGCCGCCCGATTGACAACCCGCGGTGCCGGCCCCACATGAACCGCCTATGGCCCTCGATCGCGAAGACGCCGTCGATTTCCTGCTGGGCGAGGACGGAGGCGAGCCGGCGGGCACGGCCCGGGAGCCCGCGCCGCGCGCCGACGGGGAGCTCCTCGACGCCTACTCCGAGGCCGTGGCTGCGGCCGCGGAGCGGGTCGCGGCTGCGGTCGTCCACCTCCAGGTGCAGTTCTCCGGGTCGCCCCAGCGCGCGGGATCCGGATCGGGCTTCGCGTTCACGCCCGACGGGCTCCTGCTCACCAACAGCCACGTCGTGCGGGGCGCACGTGCCATCCGCGCGACGTTCTCCGACGGCTCCGCGTGCGACGCCGACCTGCTCGGCGCCGATCCCGCCACCGACACCGCCGTGCTGCGCATCGCCGCGGGCGACGTGCCGGCGCTCGCCCTCGGCTCCTCGCGCGCGGTGCGCGTCGGCCAGCTCGCCATCGCCGTCGGCAATCCCTACGGCTTCCAGCACACCGTGACCGCCGGCGTGGTGAGCGCCCTGGGGCGGAGCCTCCGTGCGCAGAACGGGCGCCTCATCGACGACGTGCTGCAGACCGACGCAGCGCTCAACCCCGGCAACTCGGGCGGGCCGCTCGTCGATTCCCGCGCGCGCGTGATCGGCGTGAACACCGCCGTGATCGCGGGCGCGCAGGGCATCTCCTTCGCGATCGCCATCGACACCGTCAAGTGGGTCGCTACGCAGATCCTGCGCGAGGGCCGCGTGCGCCGCGCGCACCTCGGCATCGCCGGCGCCAACGTCGCGCTCGGGCGCCGGGTCGCGCGGCACCACGAGCTCGCCAACGAACGGGCGGTTCGGGTGGACTCGCTCCAGAAGGAAGGCCCGGCCTCCCGCGCGGGCGTGCAGCAGGGCGACCTCGTCGTCGCCTTCGACGGCCATCGCGTAGACGGCATCGACGACCTGCACCGCCTGCTCACCGCCGGGCGCATCGGCACGCCGTGCCGGATGCTCGTCGTGCGCGGGGCGCGGAAGCTCGAGCTCGCGGTGATCCCCTCGGAGGCGATCCCGGACGCTTGAGGCGCCTTAGAATGGCGCCCATGCCCCACCGCATCGCCACGCGCCGCGGCCGCGCGGGCTTCGCCGCCCTGCTCGCCTCGCTCGCCACGCTCGGCCCCTTCTCGATCGACGCGTACCTGCCGGCCTTCGGCGGGATCCAGTCCTCGCTCGAGGCGACGCCCCTCCAGATCCAGCAGACGCTCTCGGGGTACCTCTTCGCCTTCGGCCTGATGTTCCTGTTCCACGGGGCGCTCTCCGACAGCTTCGGGCGCCGCCCCGTGATCCTCGTCGCGCTCGTGGTGTACACGGGCGCCTCCGCCGCCGCGGCGGTCACCGGCTCGGTTCACGGCCTCATCGCCTGGCGCGTCGTGCAGGGGCTGTCGGTCGGCGCGGGCATGGTCGTCGGACGCGCGATGATCCGCGACCTGCTGGGACCCGAGGACGCGCAGCGCCTCATGTCGATGGTCACGCTCTTCTTCGGCCTCGCCCCGGCCGTGGCGCCGATCATCGGCGGCTGGCTTTTCGCCGAGCTCGGCTGGCGCTCCATCTTCTGGTTCCTCGCGGCCGTGGGCATCGTGCTCGTCGTCGTGAGCTGGAAGCTGCTGCCGGAGACGCTCCCCCCGACCGCGCGGCACTCGTTCCATCCCATGGTGCTGCTCAAGGGCTACGAGGAAGTCGGCGCGAACCTGCGCTTCCTGCTGCTCTCGCTCGCCGTGGGATTCAACTTCAACGCGTTCTTCCTCTACATCGTCTCCGCCCCCGTGTTCCTCGGCACGCACCTGGGCCTGGGACCGCGGCAGTACGCGTGGCTCTTCATCCCCTCGATCGCCGGGATCATGACGGGGGCGCAGCTTTCGGGCCGGGCGGCCGGGCGCCTCGCTCCGCGCGACACCGTGAAGTTCGCCTACGGGTTCATGGGCACCGCCGCGCTCGCGAACCTCGCCTACTCGCTCGCCGCGCCGCCCGCGCTGCCGTGGGCCGTGATCCCGATCATGGTGTACGGCATCGGCTTCGCGATGGCGATGCCGTCGATCACGCTCACGACGCTCGACCTCTTCCCGACGCGGCGCGGCATGGCGGCGTCCCTCCAGGGCTTCGTCTCGGGCATGGTGAACACGCTCACCGCGGGCGTCGTCTCGCCGGCGGTTTCCCCCGACACGCGCGCGCTCGCCGCCACGATGACGGCGATGCTCGCGCTGGGCGCCGGAAGCTGGATGCTCTTCCTGCGCTCCTCGCGCAGGCACCGCGGCGAGCCGTCGAGACCGGCGGACGAGGCATGAGCCGCGAGCCCGGGCCGAGCGTCGTCGAGGCGCTGCGCCTCGCGCAGCGCGGCGATGCCGCCGCCGCCCTGGAGGCGTCCTCCGCGCTCGTTCGCGCCCATCCCGCCGACGCGCGGGCGCATCTCGCCCAGGGCATCGCGCTGCGCATGCTCGGGCGGATTCCCGAGGCCCGCGCGGCGCTCGAGCGCGCGGTCGGGCTCGCCCCCGGCGATTACGCCGCCGTCTTCGAGCTCGGCGTGGCCCTCGAGCTCGCGGGCGATGCGCGCGGCGCGCTCGCGCGGTTCGAACAAGCGATGGCGCTTCGGCCGGCGTTCCTCCCCGCGCGCTTCGCCGCCGCGCGGGGGCTCGCGATGCAGGGAAGGTTCCCCGACGCGCTCGCGACGATCGAGCCCGCGGTCCTCGCCGATCCCCGGGACCCGTTCGCCCTCCACGAGAAAGGGTGGGTGCTGCATCGCTCCGGCCGCCCGGATCTCGCGCTGCCGCTCCTCGAGGCAGCCGCGGCCGCCAATCCGCGCAACGGCGCCTGGCGCCTCGATGCCGCGAAGGCGATCGCCGACGCCGGCGATGCCGCGGGTGCGCGCGAGGCGTACGAGTCGGCCGTTCGCGCGGCGCCGTCCGACGTGCCCACGCTCCTCGCCTGCGCGCGCTTCCACGTCTCGCACGGCGATTTCGAGGCCGCGGCGCGCCATTTCGCCGCGGCGCTCGCGCTCGCGCCCGGCGACCCCGCACTGCCGATCTACCTCGCGCAGGCCGAACTCGTGCAGCGGCACTGGGATCCGGGATGGCGCGCGTACGCCCTGCGCGAGCCGCGCCGGGGCTTCGAGGCCGCGCGCGCCTCGCGCGGGCTCGCCTACCGTGTCCCCTCGCTCGCGGAGGTGGCGGGGCGCGAAGTGACGCTCGTCGGCGAGCAGGGACTGGGCGACGTCCTCTTCTACCTGCGCTTCGCCCCGCAGCTCGCGCGAGCCGGCGCGACGCTCGACTTCGCGGGCGAGGCGCGGCTCCTTCCGCTCCTCGCGCGCACGGGCATCTTCCGCGCGCTGCGCGAAGGCGGAACCGCCACGCAGGCCGATTCGCCGCTTCCGGTCCTGGTGGCCGATCTTCCTTCCGTACCCGGCGTTTCGCCCGTGCCGCCCCCCCTTCCCATCGCGCCGGATCCCGCACGCCTCGCGTCGTGGCGCGCGGTGCTCGAGGCGGCGGGGCCGCGCCCCTGGATCGGCATCGCGTGGCGCGCGGGAACGCCCTCGGACGTTCTCGCCCACGGGCTCTTCAAGACCCTGCCCCTGGAAGCGCTTTGCGCCGCCGTGCGCCCGCTCGGCGGAACCGTGCTCGCGATCCAGCGCCATCCCGCCGCCGGGGAAGTCGATCGCGCGGGCGCGGCACTGGGCCGGCCCGTCCACGACCTCACGCGCATGAACGACGATCTCGACGACGCCCTGGCCGTGGTCGCGCTGCTCGACCGCCACATCGGGGTGAGCAACACGAACATGCACCTCGCCGCGGCCGCCGGTGCGCGGGCCGACGTGCTCGTTCCGTTTCCTCCCGAATGGCGCTGGACCGCGCAAGGCGATTCGCCGTGGTTCCCCGGCTTCGGGGTGCATCGCCAGGCGATCGGCGGCGACTGGTCCGCGGCGCTCGCCGCGCTCAGTACTGCTCCCACGGCAGGCCGTCCACGCGCCAGCCGTTGATCGAGTTGCGGTGGTGCGTCTCGTCGAGCTCGCCCTCGAAGCCGTGCAGGATGTTGGCCACGTGCCGGAAGCCCGCCTTCTCGAGCGCCGCCCCGGCTTCCAGCGTGCGGTTGCCGCTGCGGCAGATGAGCACCACCGGGCGCTCGGCGAAGTTCGCCCCGGCGATCTTCTTCACCTGGCCCACGAAGTGCGGGTTGAGCTCCCATTCGGGCCCGTCGTACCACGGCACGATCATCGCGCCCACGGGATGGCCCACGAACATGTACTCCATCTCGCTGCGGCAGTCGACGAAGATCGCGTTCGGATGTTCCTTGAGGAACTGGTAGGCCTGCTTCGGCTCGAAGTGCTCCATGCCCCCATTATAGGACCGGGGTAGAATCGGCTGCATGAACGCACCCGACACGCCCTTCGCATTCGACGCCGCCATCGACGAGGCGACCGGGCGCGCCGCTCCGCGCGTGGTCGCGTGGCGGCGCGACATCCACCGCAACCCCGAGCTCGGGAACCGCGAGACCCGCACCGCCGGAATCGTGGCCGCGCACCTGCGCTCCCTGGGCTTCGACGAGGTGCGCGAGAAGGTCGCGCACACGGGCGTCGTGGGCGTGCTCAAGGGCGCGCTTCCCGGGCCGGTGGTGGCGCTGCGCGCGGACATGGACGCGCTCCCCGTGGTCGAGGAAACCGACGTGGAGTTCCGCAGCACCGTGCGCACCGAGTGGAACGGCCAGGCCTGCGGGGCGATGCACGCGTGCGGGCACGACGCCCACACCGCGATCCTCATGGGCGTCGCGCAGGTGCTCGCCGGCCTGCGCAGCCGCATCCCCGGCACGGTGAAGTTCATCTTCCAGCCCGCCGAGGAGACCCCGCCCCTCGGCGAGGAGGGCGGCGCCAAGCTCATGGTCGAGCAGGGCTGCCTCGAGGAGCCGCGCGTGGAGGCGATCTTCGGGCTGCACGTCACTTCCATCTACAGGACGGGGAGGATCGGCTACCGATCGGGCCCGCTCATGGCCTCGGCCGACGATTTCCGCGTCTTCGTGCGCGGCACGCAGACCCACGCGGCGATGCCCTGGCGCGGGGTGGACCCGATCGTGGTGGGATCGCAGATCGTGCTCGGGCTGCAGACCGTGGTCGCGCGGCGCATGAACATCACGCACGAGCCCTCGGTGGTCACCGTGGGCGTGTTCCAGGGCGGCGTGCGCCACAACATCATCCCCGACGAGGTGCGCCTCGAGGGCACCATCCGCGCCTTCGACGAGGAGCAGCGCGACCGCATCCACGAGCACGTGAAGCGCATCTCGGAGATGATCGCCGCCTCCGGGGGCGCGAAGGCCGCGGTGCACATCCACCGCCAGTACGACGTCACCGTGAACGACCCGGCGCTCACCGAGTGGGCGCTGCCCACGCTCGAGCGCGTCGCCGGCGAGGCGAACGTCGGCGTGGTCGACAAGGTGTGCGGCGCCGAGGACTTCTCGTTCTACCAGAAGAAGGTGCCCGGCTTCTTCTACTTCATGGGCTGCACGCCTCCGGAGCGCGACGCGGCGACCGCCGCGCCGAACCACAGCCCGCGCTTCTACGTGGACGAGGCGTGCCTGCCGCTCGGCGTGCGCACGCTCTCGGCGCTCGCCCTCGACTGGCTCGCCGCCCACGCGGCATAGCCCTCCGTGGCGGACACGCTCGCCGAAGCCGCGATGTCGCGAGCCGCGCGCCTCTACGGCGCCGGCGACCTCGCGGGCGCGAAGGGCGAGTGCGAGGAGATCCTGCGCGCCGACCCGGTGCACTTCTACGCGCTGCACCTGCTCGCCACCATCGCCGCGCGCGAGGATCGCCCCGAGGACTGCGTGCGCATCGCCACCCGGGCGCTCCGGGTGAACCCGAGCCACGCCGAAGCCCTCTCGAACCGCGGGGCGGCGCTGCGCGCGATGTGCCACTACGAGGAGGCGCTCGCCGATTACGATCGCGCACTCGCCCTCGCGCCCCGCTCGGCGACCACGCTCAACAACCGCGGCGTCACGCTCGCCGCCCTGGGCCGCCATCGCGAGGCGGTCGAGTGCTACGACGCGGCGCTCGGCCTCGACGCGAGCTACGCGCGGGCACGCTTCAACCGCGCGCTCTCGCGCCTCATGCTCGGCGACTACCGCAACGGCTGGGAGGACTACGAGTCGCGCTGGGCCGGCGGCGAGACGCCCACGGCGCCGCGCCCCTTCGCGGTGCCGTCGTTCGGCGAGGGCGATTGGGGAGCGGGCCACCGGGTCGCGCTGTGGACCGAGCAGGGCCTGGGCGACGAGCTGCTCTTCTCGACCCTCGTGGTGGAGCTCGCCGCCCGTGGCGAGGCGTTCGTGCTCGAGGCGGACCGCCGCATGCTGGCGCCTTTCGCGCGCGCCCACCCGGGCTGGGAGGTGGTCGCCAAGGAGGATTCGGACCGCGCCTTCGCGCGCTGCGATCGCCACCTCCCGCTCGGTTCCCTGGGCCGGCTGCTGCGCGATTCGCGCGAGAGCTTCGCGCGCCAGCCGCGCGCGCTGCTCGCGGCCGATGCGCAGCGCACCGCGCGCTACCGAGCGCGGCTCGCCCCCGCCGGCGAGCGCGTGATCGGGATTTCCTGGCGCTCGTTCCAGCCGAAGGCGCGCCGCTACTACGAGATCACCAAGTCCGCGCCGCTCGCCGCGTTCGCGGCGCTCGCCGCCGCGCCGGACACGCGGCTCCTCGACCTGCAGTACGGGGACACCGCCGCCGAGCGCGAGACGTTCGCGCGCGAGGGCAACCGCCTCGAGCGCATCGAGGGCCTCGACCTGCGCGACGACATCGACGGCGTGCTCGCGGCGATCGAGGCGTGCGACGCCGTGGTCACCACGAGCAACGTCACGGCGCACCTCGCCGGGTCGGTCGGCAAGCGCACGCTGCTGATCCACCTCGGCGGCGGACCGCCGTTCCACTACTGGGTACCCGACCGCGAGGGACGCAGCCGCTGGTATCCGACGGTGGAAATCGTCGCGGGCGCCTTCGACACGTGGTCCGGGGCGCTGTGCCGCGTCCAGGACCTGCTCGAGAGGGACGCCTAGCGGGCGGGCGCCCACGGCCCGCGGAAGAGCAGCCGCTCGGCCGCCTCGAAGGCCCCGTGGATCGCGAGCGCGAGCGCCGCGGCGGGCAGCGCCCCCGCGAGCAGCGTGACGTCGTCGTTCAGCGCGAGCCCCTGCGCGATGCGCTCGCCGAATCCGCCCGCGCCGACGAACGCCGCGATGGTCGCGGTGCCCACGTTGATGATCGCCGCGATCTTCACGCCCGCGAGGATGGTGGGCAGGGCGAGCGGCAGCTCGATCGCCGCGAGCGTCTGCCGCGGCGTCAAACCCAGCGCGACGGCCGCCTGGCGCAGGCCCGGGGCCACGCCGAGCAGCCCCGCATGGGTATTGCGCACGATCGGCAGCAGCGCGTAGAGGAAGAGCGCGAGCAGGGCGGGCCGCACGCCGATCGTGCCGGTGACGGGGATGAGGAAGGCGAGCAGCGCGAGCGCCGGCACCGTCTGCACCAGCCCCGCGGCCGCGAGCACCGGCTGGGCGAGGCGGCGCGAGCGAGCGGCGAGGATGCCCAGCGGGATCCCGACCAGCACGGCGGCGAGGAGCGAGGCGAAGACCAGCGCCGCGTGCTGCGCGAGGAGCCGCCCGAAGTCCGGCGCGAAGATCGCCTGCACGAGCCCGCGCCGTTCCCCGCGGCCGCGCTCCCCGAGGAACTCCGCGGCGACCGCGGCGAAGGGGAGCCGGTCGAGCTCGGCACGCGCGTTCAGGCGGATCATCGTGGCCGCGTCGATCCGGCCGCGGAGCTTCTCGATCGCGGCCCACGCCTTCGGATGGCGCGCGGCGACGTCGAGCCGGTGCAGCAGCACCGCGTCGTAACGCGGGAAGTAGCGGCGGTCGTCCTCGAGCACCTTCACGCCGTAGCGCTCGATCTTCGCGTCGGTCGAGTACAGGTCGATCACGTCCACCTCGTCCGCCGCGAGCGCCTCGTAGGCGAGGCCGTGGTCGAGCCCGAGGGGCGCCGCCTGCGGCAGCCCGTACGCGGCCTTCAAGCCCGGCCATCCGTCGCGCCGCCCGAGGAACTCGTGGGAGAAGCCCAGCCGCGCGTCCGGCACCCGCGCGAGGTCCGAGATCCGCGCGAGGCCGTGGCTGCGCGCGTAGGCGCCGCGCACGCCGATCGCGTAGCTGTCGGAAAAGCCCAGCGGCACCGAGGCCTCGAGCCCCCGGGGCCGCAGCCGCTCGTTCAGCGCCGCGAGCGGAAGGTCGTCCGTCGCGCCGAGGATCTCGCGCGCGAGGGTGCCCGTGTACTCGGGATACACGTCGATCGCGCCGGTGGAAAGCGCCTGCACGAGGATCGCGGTGTTGCCGAGCCCCGCATCGTGCTCGGCCGGGGCGCCGGCGGCACGCGCGGCCTGGGTGACGATCTCGCCGAGGATGTAGGACTCGGTGAAGCGCTTCGACCCCACGCGCAGCGGCTCCTCGCCGGCGGACGCGCAGGCGGCGTAGCCGAGGGCGAGGACCGCGAGGAGGAGCGCGCGCATGGCGCCATGATAGGATAGGACCCAGCGCCGATTTGAACGTCAGCTTGCGGGCGCTCTAGAAATGCCGCTAAAGCGATCGGTCCTCGGGCCCTCGCTCCGCTGACGGGTTTCCCAAACACATGGACCAGCCAGTCGCCGCACGCCCCACCCGCATCGCCGCCCTGCACGAGGCGCTCAGGCAGCGCATCGTCGTGCTCGACGGCGCCATGGGGACCATGATCCAGCGCGAGGGACTTACGGAAGCGCAGTACCGCGGCGAGCGCTTCCGCGACTGGCCCCGGGACCTGCGCGGCAACAACGACCTGCTCAACCTCACGCGCCCGGAGGTGGTGCGGGCGATCCATACCGCGTACCTCGAGGCCGGCGCCGACATCCTCGAGACCAACACCTTCAACGCGACCGCCGTCTCCCAGTCCGACTACGGCCTCGAGGACGTGGTCGAGGAGATCAACCTCGCGGGGGCGCGCATCGCACGGGAAGCGGCCGACGCGGCGAGCGCGCGCACGCCCCTGCGTCCGCGCTTCGTCGCCGGCGTGCTGGGGCCGATGAACCGCACGCTCTCGCTCTCGCCGGACGTGAACGACCCGGGGTTCCGTGCGGTCGCCTTCGACCAGGTGAAGGACGCCTACCGGACCGCCGTGCGCGCGCTGGTCGCGGGCGGCGTGGACCTCCTCCTCGTCGAGACCATCTTCGACACGCTCAACGCCAAGGCGGCGCTCTTCGCGATCGACGAGCATTTCGAGGAATCGGGCGTGCGCCTGCCGATCATGATCTCGGGCACGATCACCGACGCCTCCGGGCGCACCCTCTCGGGACAGACGGCCGAGGCGTTCTGGAACTCGGTGCGCCACGCGCGGCCGCTTTCCGTGGGGCTCAACTGCGCGCTCGGCGCGCGTCAGCTCCGTCCCCACGTGGAGGAGCTCGCGCGGCTCGCCGACGTCTACGTCTCCGCGCACCCCAACGCGGGCCTGCCCAACGCGATGGCGGAGTACGACGAGCAGCCGGCCGAGACCGCCGGCTTCATCCGCGAGTGGGCCGAGAACGGCTGGCTCAACATCACCGGGGGCTGCTGCGGGACCACGCCCGAGCACATCCGCGCGATCGCCGAGACCGTGCGCGCCTTCCCGCCGCGCGAGGTCCCGAGGAACGCGCCGATGCTGCGCCTCGCGGGGCTCGAGCCGCTCAACGTGGGCGACGGCTCGCTCTTCGTGAACGTGGGCGAGCGCACCAACGTCACCGGCTCGAAGGCCTTCGCGCGCCTCGTGCTCGCGGGCGACTACGCCCAGGCCCTCTCGGTCGCGCGCCAGCAGGTGGAGAACGGCGCCCAGGTGATCGACGTGAACATGGACGAGGCGATGCTCGACTCGGCCGCCGCCATGGCGCGCTTCCTGCAGCTCGTCGCCTCCGAGCCCGACATCGCGCGCGTGCCGGTGATGATCGACAGCTCCAAGTGGAGCGTGATCGAGGCGGGGCTCAAGTGCGTGCAGGGCAAGTCGATCGTGAACTCGATCTCGCTGAAGAGCGGCGAGGCGGAGTTCGTCCACCAGGCGAAGCTCGCGCGCCGCTACGGCGCCGCGGTCGTGGTGATGGCCTTCGACGAGAAGGGGCAGGCCGACACGCTCGAGAGGAAGACCGCGATCTGCGAACGCTGCTACCGCGTCCTCACGGAGAAGGTCGGCTTCCCGCCCGAGGACATCATCTTCGACCCGAACATCTTCGCCGTCGCGACCGGAATCGAGGAGCACCGCCGCTACGCGCTCGACTACATCGAGGCGGTCGCGTGGATCCACCGCCACCTGCCGCACGCGAAGACCTCGGGCGGCGTGTCGAACCTGTCGTTCTCGTTCCGCGGCAACGACCCGGTGCGCGAGGCGATGCACACCGCGTTTCTCTACCACGCGACCCGGGCCGGCATGACGATGGGGATCGTGAACGCCGGGCAGCTGGGCGTGTACGAGGAGATCTCCGGCGACCTGCTCGAGCGCGTCGAGGACGTGATCCTCAACCGCCGCGACGACGCGACCGAGCGCCTGGTGGAGTTCGCCGAGAGCTACCGCTCGCGCCCGAAGGACGCGGCCGAGGAGCTCGCGTGGCGCAAGGCCCCGGTGCGCGAGCGCCTCGTGCACGCGCTGGTGAAAGGGATCACCGACCACATCGTCGAGGACACCGAGGAGGCGAGGCTCGCGCACGAGCGGCCGCTCGCGGTGATCGAGGGCCCGCTCATGGACGGCATGAACGTCGTGGGCGACCTCTTCGGCGCCGGCAAGATGTTCCTGCCGCAGGTGGTGAAGTCGGCGCGGGTGATGAAGCTCGCCGTGGCGCACCTCGTGCCGTTCATCGAGGAGGAGAAGCGGCGCCTGGGCACGGCCCCCAAGCCCCGGGGCAAGGTCGTGATGGCCACCGTCAAGGGCGACGTGCACGACATCGGCAAGAACATCGTGGGCGTGGTGCTCCAGTGCAACAACTTCGAGGTGGTGGACCTGGGCGTGATGGTCGCCTGCGAGACGATCCTCGAGACCGCGCGCAAGGAGAACGCCGACTTCGTCGGCCTTTCGGGCCTCATCACCCCCTCGCTCGAGGAGATGGCGCACGTCGCGAAGGAGATGCAGCGCCAGGGCTTCACCGTGCCGCTGCTCATCGGCGGCGCGACCACCTCGCGCACCCACACCGCGGTGAAGATCGAGCCGAACTACGCGGGCCCCACCGTGTGGGTGCCCGACGCTTCGCGCGCGGTAGGGGTCGCCACGAGCCTCGCGAGCGAGGACGGCCGCGCCGAATACGTGCGCCAGGTGCGCGCCGACTACGGCAAGATCCGCGAGCAGCATGCCCGCAAGGCGGGGCAGAAGAGCGTGCCGCTCGAGGCCGCGCGCGCGAACGCGGTGGCGATCGACTGGCCCGCGTACCCGGCGCCGCGCCCGCGCCGCCTCGGCGTCACGGCGCTCGCCGGCTACCCGCTCGAGGAGCTCGTCCCGTTCATCGACTGGGGCCCCTTCTTCCAGACCTGGGACCTCGCGGGCAAGTACCCCGACATCCTACGCGACCCCGTGGTGGGAGAAGCCGCGCGCAACGTGCTGCGCGACGGCCAGGCGATGCTCGAGCGCATCGTGAAGGAGCGCTGGCTCACGGCGAACGGGGTCTTCGGCCTGTGGCCGGCGAACTCCGCAGGCGACGATGTCGAGATCTACACCGACGAGGCGCGCGACGGGGTGCTCGCGACCTGGCACAGCCTGCGCCAGCAGAGCGAAAAGCCGGCGGGCAACCCCAACCAGTGCCTGGCGGACTTCGTGGCGCCGCGCGACTCGGGGGTGGCCGACTACGTCGGCGCCTTCGCCGTGACGGCGGGACTCGGCGTGGAGGCGAAGGTGGCCGAGTTCCTCGCCGCGAACGACGACTACTCGGCGATCCTCGTGAAGGCGCTCGCCGACCGCCTCGCGGAAGCGTTCGCCGAGCGCCTGCATCGGCTCGTGCGCACCGAGCACTGGGGATACGCGGCCGGCGAGCGGCTCTCGAACGAGGAGCTGATCGCCGAGAAATACCGCGGCATCCGGCCCGCCCCGGGTTATCCCGCGTGCCCCGACCACACCGAGAAGGCGGAGCTCTTCCGGCTGCTGGAGGCGACGCCCAACGCCGGAATCGAGCTCACGGACACCTTCGCGATGCGGCCCGCCGCCTCCGTGAGCGGCTATTACATCGCGCACCCGCAGGCACGCTATTTCGCCGTGGGCAAGATCGAGCGCGACCAGGTCGCCGACTACGCGCACCGCAAGGGGATGGACGTCGCCGCGGTGGAGCGCTGGCTCGCCCCGAACCTGAACTACTAGCCGTCCGTCCTCAGAGCGGCAGGATCCGCGCCGGGTCCGGCCGCCGCGCGAACTCGAGGAAGGCCTCGGCGAGGCGATCGCTCTCCGCGATCGCGGTGCGCCAGTACCTCATCCGCCCGGCGTCGTCGCCCGCGAAGCGCGTGAAGTCCTTGCGGTCGGGAAGCTTCCCGAACGGGAGCTTCGCCAGGTACTCGCGGGAAGGCGCGACGAGCACCACGTTCTCGAGCCACTCGCCGCGCGCGCGCCGCCACGGCAGGCCCTTGTCGAGCCACCCGGGCACGATGCGGTCGGTGAAATGGGGATAGAGCACGAGCCCGGCCGCGCGGTGGTACGGCAGGTGCAGGTGGTAGTCGATGATGCCGCCGTCCCAGTACACGCCGGGTGGGGCCTGCGGAATGTCGGCCACCCCCTCGAGCACGAGGGGGATCGAGGCCGAGGCCATGAGCGCCTCGCCGAGGTTCGCCGCGTCGAGGCGCACGCAATGCGTGTGGAACGCGTCGAAACGGATCGCCCGGCGCGCGTCGGGCGAGGAGGCGTCGCCGACGGGCGCGAAGGGCGGAAGCCCGCGCGGGTCGTGGAAGAGCGTGCGGTCGATGAACCGCGCGAGGTGGCGCCGGCCGAGCGCGTTCGCCATCGCGGCCATGCCGAACCCGAGCGGCGTGGTCCAGCGCGTGTCGCGCGTGAGCGGCCAGCGCCCGCGCACGGCGAGGATGTGCAGCCGGTAGCGCTCGCTCGAGAGGACCTCGGCCTCGCGCCCCGCGAAGAGCTCGGCGAGCATCGCGCGCGCGGCCTGCGAGACGAAGCGCCGGCTGGGCCGCGCCGGGTAGCTCTGCGCGGTGTACAGGCGCGCGAACTCGCCGAGCGCGGCGATGGGGTCGGCGAGGCACGCGGCCGCGAAGCGCCAGGCGCCGATCGAGGCGCCCACGAGGTGGCGCACGCGCGGCGCGCGCGGCAGCCATTCGCCGAAGATCGCGCGGTCGAGCGCGGCGATGCCGAGGCCCTTCGGTCCCCCGGCCGCGCCCGGGACGATCTCGACGTCGGCCGGATCGAGCCCGGCCGCGCGGATGCGCGCGGCCGCGCGCGGCCCGGCCCGGACCGTGAGGACGCCTTCCATGTACGATGCTGCGGCCACAAATGAGATGATTGCGTCTCGGCTGCCCCCATTCTAATTGCCTCCCTCCATGTCGCGACTCTTCTCGCCGCTCACCCTGCGCTCGATCACCTTCGCCCACCGCGTCTTCGTCTCGCCGATGTGCCAGTACTCGAGCGAAAACGGAATGCCCAACGACTGGCACCTCGTGCACCTCGGAAGCCGCGCCGTGGGTGGGGCCGCGCTCGTCTGCGTGGAGGCGAGCGCGGTCGCGCCCGAAGGGCGCATCACGCCCTGGGACTCGGGCATCTGGTCGGCCGATCACGGGCGGGCGTGGAAGCGCGTGGCCGACTTCATCCGCGCCCAGGGTGCGGTGCCCGCGATGCAGCTCGCGCATGCGGGCCGCAAGGCCTCGTGCGCCAAGCCGTGGGACGGCGGCAGGCCCCTGGACGCCGCCCGCGGCGGATGGCAGACGCTGGGCCCGAGCGCGCTCCCCTTCGGCGACTACCCGAGCCCGCGCGCGATGGAAAGGGACGAGATCCGCGCGACGGTGGAGGCCTTCGCCCACGCGGCGGGGCACGCGCTCGCCGCCGGCTTCGACGTGGTCGAGGTCCACGGCGCCCACGGCTACCTGCTGCACAGCTTCGCCTCGCCCCTCTCCAACCGCCGCACCGACGAGTACGGCGGTTCGCTCGACAATCGGCTGCGATTCCCCCTCGAGGCGGCGCGCGCCGTGCGCGAGGCGTGGCCCGCGGCGAAGCCCGTCTTCTACCGCGTCTCCGCCACCGACTGGGCCGAGGGCGGCTGGGACCTCGCCCAGTCGATCGAGCTCGCCAAGCGCCTGAAGGCGATCGGCATCGACATGATCGACTGCTCGGGCGGGGGCAACGTGCACGACGCGAAGATTCCGCTGGGTCCGGGCTACCAGGTGCCGTTCGCGGCCGCGATTCGCAAGGAAGCCGCGATCCCGACGATCGCCGTGGGCCTCGTCACCGATGCGGTCCAGGCCGAGGAGGTGGTGTCGCTCGGCGAGGCCGACGCGGTGTGCCTCGCGCGCGCCATGCTGCGCGATCCCTACTGGGCGCGCCACGCGGCGGCCGAGCTGCGCGTCCCGCTCCCCTGGCCCGATCAGTACAAGCGCGCCGACGTGGGCCCGCTGGGCCGCTAGCCCGCCTCGAGAAGCTTCAGGCGCTGCACCTTTCCCGACGGGCCCCTCGGGAGCTGCTCCACGAAGCGGATCGTCTTGGGCGTCTTGAAGCGGCCGAGGTGCTCGAGGCAGAACGCGCGCAGCTCCTCCTCGGAGCAGTCCCGCTCGGGGCGCCGGATGACGCAGGCGAGGATGTCCTGGCCGTAGTGGCGGTCGGGAATGCCGACGGAGGCGGCGTCGAGCACCGCCGGGTGGCGCAGCAGCACCTCGTCGATCTCGCGCGGCGCGATGTTCTCGCCGCCCTTGATGATGAGCTCCTTGATGCGGCCCGTGACGAAGAAGTAGCCGTCGGCGTCGCGCATGCCGACGTCGCCGGTGCGCAGCCATCCGCCGGGGAAGAACGCCGCCGCCGTGGCGGCCTCGTCCTTGTAGTAGCCCGGCGTCACCTGCGGCCCGCGGATCGCGATCTCGCCCGGCGTGCCGTCGGGAAGCTCCGCGCCGTCCGCGTCCACGATGCGCGCCTCGCATCCCGAAGGCAGCCCCACGGAGCCCACCTTGCGCCGCGCGGGATCCCACGGGTTGGAGAACGCGGGCGCGACGGTCTCCGTGAGCCCCATGGTCTCGATCACGCCGATGCCGAACTTCTCCTGGAACGCGCGCAGGTGCTCGGGCGGCAGCGGCGCGGAAGCCGTGCGGCAGAAGCGCACGCGCTCGAGCGCGGCGCGCGGCGGCACGGGACCCTCGAGAAGGTAGCTCACCATGGTCGGGACGAGGTTGAGCCATGTGCAGCCCGAGCGCTCGACCATCTCCCAGAACCGGCCGGCCGAGAAGCGCGGCGGCATCGCGAGCGACCCGCCGTGGGCGAGCGGCGCGAGCATCGTCACCGCGAAGGCGTTGATGTGATAGAGCGGCAGCACCGCGGTCACGCGGTCCGCGCCGCCCAGCCGGTGCTCGGCGCTGATCGCGTGCGCGTTGGCGGCGAGGTTCGCCTGAGTGAGCATGACGCCCTTGGGCTGCCCCGTGGTCCCCGACGTGTACATGAGCAGCGCCAGCGCGCCGGGCGCGACCGGCGCGAGCGGCGCGACCTCGTCCTCGGGGCGCTCCCCCGGCAGGCTCGCCGCGTCCGGGTCCGCTTCCACCACCTCGATCGATCGGGCGATGCCGCGCGCGAGCTCGCGCACCTTCGGCGCCCAATCCGGGGAGGCGAACGCGAGCGAGCAGTCGGAGTGGTCGAGCACGTAGCGCATCTGCTCCGGCTGCGAGAGCAGGTTCACCGGGTTCACGCTGTAGCCGCCGGCCATGGCGCCGAGGAGGATCCGCAGCGTGGCGAGCCCGTTGGGCATCACGAGCGAGACGTGGGCGCCGGGCGCTCCGGCGCGGCGCGCGACGAGGGCGGCCACGCGCCGGTTGGACACGTCGAGCTCGCGGAAGGTGAGCGTGCGCCCCGTCTCGGTGGCGAGGAAGTAGGTCGCGTCGGGTCGGGCGAGGACCTGCGCCTGCACGAGCGCGGCGACCGTGGCGGGCCGCGGCGAAGCGGTCATCGGCCCCATCGGGCGAAGTATCCGCCCAGCAGCTGGTCGAGCGTCGGCACGCGTTCCGGAATGGGCCGGGCGATGCGCGTCACGTTCATGTACTGGCGCACGTTGAGGTTGTCGGAGAAGTTGTTGCGCCCCCACGTGCCGCAGCCCATCGAGAGCGAGACGGCGAGGCCGTTCGAGAAGCTGCCGCCGTTGGCGACCACGTGCACCTGGTTCACGATCACGCGCGCCACGGGCAGCGTGAGGCCCAGGTCGAGGGCGCGCTCCTCGACCTTGCTGTGCAGCGACACCGAGTGGCCCGCGCCCTGGTAGCCGTAGATGCGCCGCACGATCTCCTTGGCGTGGGCGAAGTCGCGCGCCCGGTACACCGTGAGCACCGGCGAGAGCTTCTCCCCGGAGAAGCGGTGGCCGGGCCCCGCGCCGGTCTCTTCCACGAGCAGGATGCGCGCCGAGAGCGCCGCGGGATCGGCGAGGCCCGCGCGCTTCGCGATCGCCGCGGCCGACTGGCCGATCACCGCGGAGGAAAGCTTGCCGCCCGGCCACATGAACGCCTCGAGCCGGGCGCGGTCCTCGCCGGCGACGCTCACGCAGCCGAGCCGCCCGAGCGCGGCGAGCATCGGCTGCGCGATCGCCTCGACCAGCACGACGCTGTTCTCCGAGGAGCAGCTGGTCGCGTTGTCGAAGGTCTTGGACTGGACGATCTTCGCCGCCGCGTCCTCCAGGTCCGCCGTCTCGTCCACGATGGAGGCCACGTTGCCCGCGCCCACGCCGAAGGCCGGAGTGCCGCTCGCGTAGGCCGCGCGCACGTTCGCCTGGGAGCCCGTCGCGACCACGAGGTCGCACTGGCGCATGAGCTCCGCCGTCGCCTCCTTGGTGACCGGCGCGGGGAGCATCTGCACGAGGTCGCGCGGCGCGCCGATGCGCTCGAGCTCGTGGTGGATGTACTCGAGCAGCTTCGCGCAGGTCGACGCCCCCTTGGGCGACGGGGCGACGATCACGGCGTTGCGCGCCTTGAGGCTGTTGATGATCTTGTTGGCGGGCGTGGCCGCGGGATTGGTCGAGGGCGTCACCGCGCACACCACGCCCACGGGGCGCGCGATCTCGACGATGCCGCGCGCGGGGTCCTCCGCGATCACGCCCACGGTCTTCATGCCGTGCAGGTCGCGCAGCAGGCCGAGCGTCTTGCGGTGGTTCTTGAGGACCTTGTCCTCGACGTCGCCGATGCCGGTGTCGCGCACCGCGAGCTCGGCGAGCGCGCGGTTGCGGGCGGGCTCGAGGATCGCCCACGCGGCGGCGGCGACCACCTCGTCGACGCGCGCCTGGTCGTATCCGTCGGCGATCGCCTGGGCCGCGCGGGCCCGCCGTGCGAGCCCGGCCACGGCCTGGGCGACGGGGGCGGCGGCGGCGTCGGGGCTCACGGACGGCGCTCCCGCTCGAGCGCGACGATGTCGGGCGGCATCCGCCTCTCGCGGATCAGGCCGCGCAGGTGCCGGACGAGCGGATAGACGAGCGCGAGGATCGTGAAGGCCATGACGACGCCGCTGATGGGCCGCCGGAAGAACACGGTCCAGTCGTTGCCGTAGGCGATCATGCTGGTCATGAAGGAATTCTCCGCCACCGGGCCGAGGATGCACCCCAGCACCATCGGCGCGATCGGGAAGCGGAACCGCTCGAAGAGGTAGCCCACCACGCCGAAGATCACGATCATCCAGAGGTCGGTCACGCTGTTGCGCGCGCTGTACGCGCCCACGAAGCAGAACAGGGCCACGAAGGCCGAGGTCACGGCCTCGGGGAGCCTGAGCACCCAGATGAGCGGCCGGATGGCGAAATAGCCCAGCAGGCACATGCCGAAGACCGACGCGAACATCGAGGCGAAGATGGTGTACACCATGTCGCCGCTCGTCTGGAAGATCTGCGGGCCGGGCTGCACGCCGTGCAGGAGGAACGCGCCCAGGATCACCGCGGTCGCGCCGCTTCCCGGGATGCCGAGCGCGAGCAGCGGCACCATGTGCCCGCCCACGGTCGCGGTCGAGGCGAGCTGCGGGGCGACGATCCCCTCGGGGATGCCGGTGCCGAGGAGCGCGCGCCGCTTGCCGTACTGCGCCTCGACGCCGTACGCGACGAACGAGCCCACCGTGGCGCCCGCCCCCGGCACGATGCCGCACAGCACGCCGATGAGCGAGCTGCGCCCGATGGTGGGCTTGAGCGCCCGGATCTCCCTCCAGCGCGGCAGCCGCGTCTCGACCGCCTGGTGCCCCTCCATGGGCGGCGTGGCGAAGCCCTGCTCCATGCGCGAGAGCACCTCGCCCAGGCCGTAAGCGCCCACCATCACCGTCAGGTACTCGATGCCGTCCTGGAGGATGGGGATCCCGAAGGTGAAGCGGTCGGCGCCGTAGGTCTCGTCCACCCCGACGGAGGCGAGCAGCAGCCCCACGCACAGGCTCACGACGCCCTTCGTGAGCGAGTCGCCGGCGAGCGCCACGACGCCCGAGAGCCCGAAGAGCACGATCGCGAAGTATTCGGGCGCGTCGAAGCGCAGGGCGAACTTCGCGAACGGCACGGCGAGCGCCACCGCCGAGACCGCCGTGATGAGGCCCCCGAAGAGCGCGGCGAGCAGCGTCCAGCCGAGGGCCTGGGCCGGGTGGCCCTGGCGCGCCATGGGATAGCCGTCCCAGAGCAGCGGGACGTCGAGCGGCTCGCCCGGGATGCGGAACAGGATCGACGTGAAGGCGCCCCCGTAGGTCCCCGAGAGGTACATCGCCGTGAGGAGCACGATCGACGAGGTGACGCCCATGCCATAGGTGAAGGGCAGCGCCAGCACCACGCCCATCACCAGCGTGAGGCCGGGGAGCACCGCGACCAGCATTCCGACCACGAGCCCCACGAAGAGCGAGGCGGCGTTGGCCGGCGTGGCGAGGTGCAGGAAGCCGAAGGCGAGCTGCTGCAGGACTTCTTGCATCGGCCGCCTAGTGGATGCCGAGCGCGCGCAGGAGCGCGGCCGAGAGCTCGAGGAACGGGCCCACGCCGAGGGGCAGCGACACGTACACGACCTTCATGAACACGAACACGAAGGCGAGGCTGCCCAGCACGCTGGTCGCCGCGATCACCCCGGCGCGGCGATAGCGCCCGACGAGCATGAACGCGGCGAGGAAGAGCGCCGTGCACAGGAAGAAGCCGATCAGCTCCAGGCCCCAGACGTACAGGACGGAAAGCGCGATCCCTCCGGCGAGCAGCCGCGGATAGCGCGGCTCCTCCTCGTGCTGCGCGGCGGAGCGCGCCATGCTCCCTTCCTTGGCCTGCGCCGCGCCACCGGGCGCGGGCGCCGAGAGCAGGCGCCGCGCGATCTCGATCGCGCACACCGCCATGAGCAGCACGAGGACCGCCTTCGGCCAGAAGTCCGGGCCGAGCTGCCCGGGCCGGCCGAGGTGGGAGAAGCGCTCGGCGCGGTGGTAGAGGAACACCGCGCCGGCGAGAAGCGCCGCGTAGGGGGCCGAGGCCCGCAACTTTCCGTTCATCGACGCGCGCGCCTCCTCAGACCATCTTCATCGCGGCCTTCATGTCCGCGAGCTGCTGCTCCAGGAACGCGACCGCCTTGTCCGCCGGCACGAAGCTGTCGGAGGCCGCGTACTGGTCCTGGAGGAACTTCTTGTACTCGTCCGTGGCCGCAACCTTGGCCATCGCGTCGCTCAGGGTCTTCACGCGCTCCGGCGGCGTGCCCGCCTTCACCACGAACGAGCGGAACTGCGGCAGCGTGATGTCGTAGCCGAGCTCGGTCGAGCAGGGCACGTCCGGGAACGCGGGAAGCCGCTGCCTGGCGAAGATGATGACCGGCTTGATCTGCTTGTTCAGGATGAACTGGCGCGTATCGCCCGCCTGCTCGTAGAGCGCGTCGACGTGCCCGCCGATCACGGAGACGTAGCGCTCGCTCGGCTTCGCGTACGGGACCTCGATCACCTCGATGCCCTTGGAGGCGAGGTAGGTGAGGGTCATGTCGTCCACGCTGCCGAAGCCGAGGGTGGCGACCTTCAGGGTCTTCGGCTTGGCGCGCGCCTCCTTCTCGAGCTGCGCCCAGTCCTTGATGCGGCCGTTCTCGGCGACGAAGAGGAAGGAGGGGCACTGCATCATCACCGCGATGGGCTGGATGTCGCTGATCGCCCAGCGCGGCGCCTTGCCCGCGAGCAGCGCGTTCGTGTCGGCGATGTAGACCGCCATCGCGTAGCCGTCGGCCTGGTCGGCGAGCAGCTTCGCCATGCCCGTGGCGCCCGTCGCCCCCGGCACGTTCACCACGGGGAACGAGGTTCCGAGCATCGGCTCGATGATCTTCGAGGTGAGGCGCGCGAGCTGGTCCGCGCCGCCGCCCGGGCCCCACGGCACGATGACGTCGATGGGACGCGACGGGTACTTCTCCGCGGCGAGCGCGAAGCGCGGGGCCAGCGCGAGCGTCGATCCCGCGATGAGCAGCGAACGGCGCGTCGTGCGATGGGAGTTGCCTTGGTCCATCTCGATCTCCTCTCGTTCTGTTCGTGGTTGGGCTGGTGGGTGGGTCGGTGGCCGCGACCTTCCGGGCTCCCGCAGCTTGCCATGTGTCGCCGCGCTACGCCATCCGCGACGCTTTCCCCGCCGCGGGCGCGTTTGAACCTCCCCCGGGGCTTTGCAATAATGGCCGGCCATTTCCATGGACATTCTCGATCGGCTGTACGAACGGGCGCGGCTGCGGCGCCGGCGCATCGTGCTGCCGGAGACCGGCGACGAGCGCATCGTCGAGGCCGCGCGAAGGCTGCGCGAGGAGGGCCTCGCCGAGCCCATCCTGCCGCCGGCCCCGCAGGACGACCCGCGCCTGCCCGAGTACGCCGCGCTCTACCCCGGCAACCCGAGGCTCGCCCTGCGCGCGGTCGCGAAGCCCCTCTTCCACGCCGGCATGATGGTGCGTGCGGGCCATGCCGACGCGATGCTCGCGGGCGCCGCCCATCCCACCGCGCGCGTGATCGAGGCCGGGATGATGACGATCGGGCTCGCGCCCGGCATCCGCACGCCCTCGAGCTTCTTCCTGATGGTGCTGCCGGGACGGGTGCTGCTCTACGCCGACTGCGCCGTGAATCCCGATCCGGACGCCGAGGCGCTCGCCGATATCGCACTCGCCTCGGCCGGGAGCTGGCGCGCGCTCACCGGCGAGGAGCCCCGCGTCGCCCTGCTTTCGTTCTCCACGCACGGAAGCGCCTCCCATCCGCGCGTGGACAAGGTGGTGCGCTCGCTCGCCCTCGCGCGCGCGCGCGATCCCGCGCTCGCCATCGACGGGGAGCTGCAGGCCGACGCGGCGCTCGCCGAAGGCGTGGCCCGGCGCAAGCTCGCCGACCCCGGCCCCGTCGCCGGGCGCGCCAACGTGCTCGTGTTCCCGGACCTCGACGCGGGCAACATCGGCTACAAGCTCACGCAGCAGCTCGCCGGCGCGCGCGCGGTGGGCCCCGTCCTGCAGGGTTTCGCGAAGCCGCTCTCGGACCTCTCGCGGGGCGCGAGCGTCGAGGACATCGTCGCCACCGCGGCGCTGCTCGTCGCGCAGGCGCACTAGCGGACCTCCACCGGCACGTACGCCCGCGGCGCGGGCCCGTTGTAGAGCGCGAGGGGGCGGATGAGGATGTTCGACTCCATCTGCTCCATCACCTGCACCGTCCAGCCCGGCACGCGGCCCACGGCGAAGATCGGAACGAAGAGGTCCGGCGGAATGCCGTTGAGGTAGTACACGACCCCGGCGTAGAAATCGACGTTCACGTTCACGCCGTGGCGCGCATAGGGCTTCATCGCCTCGACGAGCGCGGCGAGGATGCGGTACCACTGGGGCTCACCCATCTCCACGGAGAGCTTCTCGACGCCGGCGCGCATGTGGCGGGCGCGCGGGTCCTCCGCCCGGTAGACGCGATGGCCGAAGCCCATCACCGCCTCGCGGTTCGCGCGCTTCCTCTTCACGTAGTCGGCGGCGTTCGCCGGGTCGCCGATCTCCTGGGCCATCTTCATCACGTTCTCGGCCGCGCCGCCGTGGGCGGGCCCGGAGAGCGCCGCCACCGCCGCCGTCATCGCCGCGTGCAGGTTCGCCTCGGTGCCGGCGACCACGCGCGCGGTGAAGGCGGAGGCGTTCGCGCCGTGCTCGGCGTGCAGGATCATGTCCACGTCCATGAGGCGCGCGGCCCCGGCGCTCGGCCGCTCGCCCTTGAGCATGTACAGGAAGTTGGCCGCGTGGCCGAGCGCGGGATCGGGCGCCACGGGAGCGCGGCCGTTGCGGATGTGCTGGTGCGCGGCGACGATCATCGGCACCTGGGAGGTGAGGCGCACGCCCTTGCGAAGCGTCGCCTCGGGGGAGTTGTCCGCGGCGTCCGGGTCGAAGGCGGCCAGCGCCGACACCGCGGTGCGCAGCACGTCCATCGGGTGCGCATTCTTCACGATGCGGATCACCTCCGCGATCGGTCCCGGAAGCGCGCGCTCGGCCACGAGCCGCGCGGCGAACCCGGCGAGCTGCGCGCGCGACGGCAGCTCCCCGTGCAGCAGCAGGTAGCACGTCTCCTCGAACGTCGAATGCCCGGCGAGGTCGTGGATCGAGTAGCCGCGGTAGCGCAGCTCGCCCGCGCGCCCGTCGATGTCGCACACGCGCGAGCGGTCGAAGTAGACGCCCTTCAGGCCGCGGTGGATCTCGACCCTGCCCTCGCCCTTCGCTTCCGCTTCCATGGGCGCCTCACTCGAACGTGGCCGCGACCGCGCGCGCGGCCTCGCCGAGGCGCGGCACGAACTCGATCGCGCGCTGCAGCGGCAGGCGCGCGGTCGCGGCGTGCACGGCGACGGCGGCCACGGCGCTGCCCGCGACGCGCACGGGCACCGCGACGCACGCGACTCCCGCGACGTACTCCTCGTTGTCGAGCGCGTAGCCCGCGGCGACGATGCGGTCGAGCTCGCGCGCCATCAGCGCCCGGTCGGTGATGGTGTGCTCGGTGTGCCGCGTCATGGGCATCGAGGCGGCGAGCGCCTCGCGCTCGGCGGCGGGAAGGAACGCGAGCAGGAGCTTGCCGCTCGCGCTGCAGTGGGCGGGCACGGTGCTGCCCTCCGGGAGGTGCAGGCGCAGCGGCCAGTCGGCCTCGACGCGGTCGAGGTAGACGATCTCGCCGCGGCGCATCATCGCGAGGTTGCACGTCTCGCCCACGTCGGCCACGAGCTGGCGCAGGATCGCGCGGCGCAGCGTCGCCACGGTGTCGTGGGTGAGGATCGCGAGCCCGAGCGAGGCGAGCCGCGGGCCCACCGCGTAGCCGCGGCCGCCCGGCTCGCGCTGCACGTAACCCCCGTCCTCGAAAAGCGAAAGCGTGCGGTGCAGCGAGGGCTTCGGCAGGCCCGTCGCCTGCATGAGGTCGGTGAGGGTGACGGCCCGGCCGGCGCGCACCAGCGCCTCGAGGACCGAGAGCGCCTTCAGGGTGGAGGAATTCTCGAGGGCGGCGTCGCGACGCGCGCGGTCGGAGGCGTCCAGCAGCGTGGCCATGGGCGCCAGCCTAGACAAATTATCTCGCCAACGCAACCCGTGCGTTCCGCACACCGGAACGCCCTCTTGCAGGGGCCTCCAGGCTGCTATAGTGTTCCGTCAGTAGAGACCGCAAATTCCGCTGCAGAGGAGCGCCTCCATGAACGACCTGACGTTGGGAAGCCGCGAGGTGGTGCGCGGCAAGGTGAAGATGACGCCCTCGGAAGCGCTGGTCGAGACCCTGGTCGCGCAGGGCGTGACCGACATCTTCGGCATCGTGGGCTCGGCCTACATGGACGCGCTCGACATCTTCCCCGCCGCCGGCATCCGCTTCATTCCGGTCGCGCACGAGCAGGGCGCGATCCACATGGCCGACGGCTATTCGCGCGTTTCCGGGCGCCACGGCGTATGCATCGCGCAGAACGGCCCGGGCGTCACGAACTTCGTGACGGGCGTCGCCGCGGCCTACTGGGCGCACTCGCCGGTCGTGGTGATCACGCCCGAGACCGGTTCGGCCACCCTGGGCCTGGGCGGGTTCCAGGAGACCGAGCAGCTGCCGATCTTCTCGAAGATCACGAGATACCAGGGGCACGTGAACAACCCGAAGCGCATGGCCGAGATCGCCTCGCGCTGCTTCGACCGCGCGCTGCTCGAGATGGGGCCGACGCAGCTCAACATCCCGCGCGATTTCTTCTACGGCGACATCGAGTGCGAGATCCCGCAGCCGATCCGCGTCGGGCGCGGCGCGGGCGACGAGGCCTCGCTCGACCGCGCGGCCGAGCTCCTCGCCTCGGCGAAGTTCCCCGTGATCCTCGCCGGCGGCGGGGTGATCATGGCGGAGGGTGCGCGCGAGGCGGCGGCCCTCGCGGAGCTGCTGCACGCGCCGGTCGCGGAGAGCTACCTGCACAACGACGCCTTCCCCGCCTCGCATCCGCTGTGGGTGGGACCGCTGGGCTACCAGGGATCCAAGGCCGCGATGAAGCTCATCGCGAAAGCCGACGTCGTGCTCGCGCTCGGCACGCGCCTCGGTCCCTTCGGGACGCTGCCGCAGTACGGCATGGACTACTGGCCGAAGAACGCGCAGATCGTGCAGATCGACGCCGATCCGCGCATGCTCGGGCTCGTGAAGCCGATCTCGGTCGGCATCAACGGCGACGCGCGCGCGGCCGCGGCCGCCCTCGTGCAGCGCCTGAAAGGCAAGTCCCTCGCCTGCCGGCAGAACCAGTCCGAGCGCGCCGCGGCCATCAAGGCCGAGAAGGCCGCGTGGGAGAAGGAGCTGGAAGCCTGGACCCACGAGACCGATCCCTACTCGGTCGAGATCTCCAAGGGCAGCCGCTACATGCACCCGCGCCAGATGCTGCGCGCGCTCGAGCGCGCCATGCCGAAGGGCGCGATGGTCTCCACCGACATCGGCAACATCTGCTCGGTGTCGAACTCCTACCTGCGCTTCGACGAGCCGCGCTCGATGCTCGCCGCGATGAGCTTCGGCAACTGCGGCTACGCTTTCCCCGTGGCGTGCGGGGCGAAGGTGGCCCGGCCCGAGCGCCCGGCGATCGCCTACGTGGGCGACGGCGCGTGGGGCATCAGCCTGAACGAGCTGCTCACCTGCGCACGCGAGAAGATCGGCGTGACGGTGGTCGTGTTCAACAACGGCCAGTGGGGCGCGGAGAAGAAGAACCACGTCGATTTCTACTCGCGCCGCTTCCAGGCCGTGGAGCTCGCGAACCCGAGCTGGGCCGGCGTGGCGAAGGCCTTCGGCTGCGAGGGCGTGGTGGTCGACAAGGTCGGCGACGTGGGCGCGGCGCTCGAGGAATCGGTGCGCCGCCAGGCCGACGGCCGGACGACGGTGGTGGAGATGATGGTCACCAAGGAGCTGGGCGACCCGTTCCGCCGCGACGCGCTCTCGAAGCCCGTGCGCCACCTGGCGAAGTACAAGTCCTACGTCTGAGACCGCGGGAGGCGCGATGATCGACCTCTACTACTGGACGACCCCGAACGGCCACAAGATCACCCTCTTCCTCGAGGAGGCCGGCCTCGAGTACGCGATCAAGCCGGTGAACATCGGCAAGGGCGCGCAGTTCGAGACGCAGTTCCTGCGCGTCTCGCCGAACAACAAGATCCCCGCCATCGTCGACCGCGCGCCCGCCGACGGGGGCAAGCCGATCAGCGTGTTCGAGTCGGGCGCGATCCTGCTCTACCTCGCGGGCAAGACCGGGCAGTTCATCCCGAAGGACCTGCGCGGGCAGGTCGAGACCCTCGAGTGGCTCATGTGGCAGATGGCGGGCCTGGGCCCGATGCTCGGCCAGAACCACCACTTCGCGCACTACGCGCCGGAGAAGATCCCGTACGCGATCGACCGCTACGTGAAGGAGACCTCGCGCCTTTACGCGGTGCTCGACAAGCGGCTGGCGGGCCGCGAGTTCATCGTCGGCCGCCAGTACACCATCGCGGACATGGCCTGCTACCCGTGGATCCTGCCCGAGCGGCAGGGGCAGAGCATCGACGAGTTCCCCAACGTCAAGCGCTGGCACGCGTCGATCCGCGCCCGACCCGCCACCGCGCGCGCCTACGCGCTCGTGAAGACGGTGAACCCGAACCAGGGGGCGCCGCGCACCGACGAGGAGCGCAAGGTCCTCTTCGGCCAGGACCGCAGCGTCGTGAAGTGAGCGCCTAATCGGCGTGCTTCAGGCCCTCGTTGATGGCCTTCATCGCGCCGTTGTAGTCCTCCACGGCCGCGTTGATCGCCTGCTCGTTCGCCTTCATCACCGCCTGGCGGTCGGCGATGTAGGCCTTCATGCAGTCCTGGTAGCGCTTCACGTCGCTCCTGAAGCGCTTCATCGCGAAGTCGTCCTCCCGCATCTGCGCGCCCGGCGCCTGCGGCTTCGGCTCGCACTGCGGCTTGGGGATCTCGGCCGGGGCGTCGGCGGCATTCGCGGCGAGCGCGGCGGCGGCGAGCGCGGCGGCGAGGCAGTGGCGGATCATGGTCGGGCCTTTCGTCTGGAAGATTTCGAGGGCCGGTAGCTTACCGGATTAGTCCGGCACCGGCACCGTGTAGTTGAGCGCGAGCCGGCCCCCGTCGGGGTAGATCGCCTGGCCCGTGAGGTAGGAGGCGTCGTCGCTCGCGAGGAACGCGGCCGCGCGCGCGACCTCCTCGGGCTCGCCGAGGCGCCCGAGCGGCGTGCGCGACAGGATCCGGCGCTCGGCCTCGCGGTTGCCGAGCACCGCGCCCTTCGCGAGCTCGGTGAGGATCGTGCCGGGACCGACCGCGTTCACGCGGATGCCGTGGGGCGCGAGCGCGAGCGCCATCACCTTCGTGAGCTGGTTGATGCCGCCCTTCGAGACCACGTATGGGACCTGGTTCGGGATCGCGACGACCGCGTTCACGCTCGACATGTTCACGATGGCCCCGCCGCCGCCCTGCCGGACCATCTGGCGCGCGGCCGCCTGGCCCGCGAGGAAGACTCCCTTCAGGTTCACCGCGAGCACGCGGTCGAAATCCGCCTCCTCGAGGTCGAGGAAGTCGGCCGCGTGCACGATGCCCGCGTTCGCCACCAGGACGTCGAGCCGGCCGAAGGCGGCCACCGCCTCGTCGACCGCAGCGACGACCTCGCCCTTGCGCGAGACGTCGCAGCGCGCGAAGGAGGCCCCGAAGCCGCCCGCGCGCAGCGCCGCGGCGGCCTCGCGCCCCGCGGCCTCGTTCACGTCGGCGAGCAGCACCTTCGCCCCCTCGGCGGCGAACGTGCGCGCGCACGCGAGCCCGATGCCCTGCGCGGCGCCGGTGACGAGGGCCACCTTTCCCGCGAGGCGCATCGTCGTCCCTAGTGCGGCTTGTCGGCGCCGGGCTTCGCCGGCGGCTTCGATTCCGGCACGATCTGCAGCGGCGAGAGGTCGAGGGTGTCGGGCGTGCCGGAAGCCCCGGCCGCGCTCGGGGCGCCCTTCACCGCGGCCCCGACCTCGGCGCAGAACGCGGCGAGCCCCGCCGGACAGCTTTCCTTCGCGCGCGAATACACGTCGTCGCGGTCGTCCTTGGAGGGGATGGCCTTCAGGTGCGCGAGCACGAAATCGTGGTAACCCGGCTCCGCGCTCATCGCGGCGGCGAGCGCGTTCACGTCCTTCCAGTCGATCACGAGGCGGGCGAGGGCGTCGGTATACGCGGCCGCGATCGCGCCGCTGTCGCAGTGGGCATAGCCGCGCCATGCCTGGTGCATCTGGTCCCACGTGACGATGCGGTCGATCGCCCGCCCGGCGGCCGACGCGTCGGACTTGCCGCAGGTGCGGTCCGCGGCCCCGGCGGAAGCCGCAACGGCGAGCGCTGCGACGAGGACGGGGATGCGCAAGGCGCCCTCCTCAGGCGGCCATCCCGGGACGGCGCCCGGCCCGGCTCGCGCGCTCGCGGATCGCACGCACGATGCCGGCGGCGTCGAGCCCGCATTCGGCGAGGAGCTGGGCGTGGTCGCCGTGCTCGACGAAGCGGTCGGGAAGGCCCAGCGCGAGCAGCGGGACCGCGAGCGCGTCGGCTGCGAGCGATTCCTCGACCGCGGAGCCCGCCCCTCCCCCCGCGACGTTCTCCTCCACCGTCACGACGAGCTCGTGCGATGCGGCCAGCCGGAACACGAGGTCGCGGTCGAGCGGCTTCACGAAGCGCATGTTGGCCACCGTCGCGTTCAGCTCCTCGGCGGCGGCGAGCGCCGGGGCGAGCATCGCGCCGAAGGCGAGGATCGCGATCCGCTTGCCCTCGCGGCGCACTTCGCCGCGGCCCACCGGCAGCGCCTTCATCGTCGGGCGCACCTCCACGCCCGGCCCGGTCCCGCGCGGATAGCGCACCGCCGCGGGTCCGTCGAGCGTGAAGGCGGTATAGAGCATCTGGCGGCACTCGTCCTCGTCGGCGGGCGCCATCACCGTCATGTTGGGGATGCAGCGCAGGTACGAGAAGTCGAACGCGCCGTGGTGCGTCGGGCCGTCGGCGCCGACGAGCCCCGCGCGGTCGAGCGCGAACGTCACCGGCAGGTTCTGCAGGGCCACGTCGTGGATGAGCTGGTCGTAGGCGCGCTGGAGGAACGTGGAGTAGATCGCCACCACGGGCTTCAGGCCCTCCACCGCGAGACCCGCCGCGAAGGTGACGGCGTGCTGCTCGGCGATGCCGACGTCGAAATAGCGCTGCGGGAATTCCTGGGAGAAGCGCACGAGGCCCGAGCCCTCGCGCATCGCGGGCGTGATCGCCACCAGGCGCTCGTCGGCGCGCGCCATGTCGCAGAGCCAGTCCCCGAACACCTGGGTGTAGGTGGGGCGCGGGCGGGCGTCGGCCGCGGGCTTCGGCTTCACGATGCCGATCCCGGGATCGAAGCGGCCCGGGCCGTGGTAGGCGATGGGGTCCTCCTCGGCGAGCTTGTAGCCCTGGCCCTTGCGCGTCACGACGTGCAGGAACTGCGGGCCCTCGAGGCGCTTCACGTTGTTGAGCGTGTCGATGAGGACGTCGAGGTTGTGCCCGTCGATGGGGCCGGTGTAGTTGAAGCCGAACTCCTCGAAGAGCGTGGACGGCGTGAGCATGCCCTTGGCGTGCTCCTCGAAGCGCTTGGCGAGCTCCTTCATCGTGGGGGTCGCCGAGAGCACCCGCTCCGCGGTCCTGCGGGTGGCGGCGTAGAACCGCCCCGACATGAGCTTCGCGAGGTAGTTGTTGAGCGCGCCCACGTTCTCCGAGATCGACATGTCGTTGTCGTTGAGGACCACGATCACGTTCGCGCCCGTCTGCTTCGCGTTGTTGAGCGCCTCGAAGGCCATGCCGCCGGTGAGCGCCCCGTCGCCGATCACCGCCACCACGCGCCGGTCGAGGCCGCGGCGCTGCGCGGCGACCGCCATGCCGAGCGCGGCCGAGATCGAGGTCGAGGAGTGCGCGGTCCCGAAGGCGTCGTACGGGCTCTCCTCGCGGCGCGGGAACCCGGCGATCCCGCCCCTCTGGCGCAGCCGCTTCATGCCCGCGCGCCGCCCCGTGAGGATCTTGTGGCCGTAGGTCTGGTGGCCCACGTCCCAGATGAGCCGGTCCTCCGGCGTGCGGAAAACGTAATGCAGCGCGATCGTGAGCTCGACGGTCCCGAGGTTCGAGGAGAGATGCCCGCCGGTGGCCGAGACCGACTCGACGATGAATGCGCGAAGCTCTTCGGCGAGCCGCGCGAGCTGCTTGCGGTCGAGCCGGCGCAATTGCGCCGGGTCGTCGATCGTCTCTAGGAGGGGATACGAGGCCATCGTCGGCTATCTTACGCGCTCCCGCTAGCGCTCCCGCTGGACGATGAAGGCGGCGAGCTCGCGCAGGCGCCGCGCGCCCTCGCCGAGCGGCTCGAGGGAGGCCGCCGCATCGGCGTGCAGCTCGCGGGCGAAGCGCTTCGCCGCCACGAGGCCCATGAGGCTCGTGTAGGTGGGCTTGCCGGCGGCGCGGTCCTTGCCCGCGGTCTTGCCGAGGGTGGCCGGGTCGCCCTCCTCGTCGAGGATGTCGTCGACCACCTGGAAGGCGAGGCCCACGCACTTCGCGTAGCGGTCGAGGCGCTCGAGGTCCGCGCCCGCCATCGCCCGGCCGCAGTGCGCCCCGAGGAGCACCGAGGCCCGGATGAGCGCCCCCGTCTTGAGGATGTGCATGAGCTCCAGCTCGGGCAGCGTGAGGGCCTTGCCGACCGCGTCGAGGTCGATCGCCTGGCCCCCCGCCATGCCGCGCGACCCCGCCGCCGCCGCGAGGAGCTGGACCATCTTCAGCTGGCGCTCGGCCTCGTCGGCGAGGCGGTGCTCGGCGAGCAGCTGGAGGGCGAGCGCCTGGAGCGCGTCGCCCGCGAGCAGCGCCGTGGCCTCGTCGAACTCCACATGGCACGTGGGCTTGCCGCGGCGCAGGACGTCGTCGTCCATGCACGGCAGGTCGTCGTGGATGAGCGAGTAGGCGTGGATCATCTCGACCGCGGCGGCGGCGACCTCGAGGCGCGCGGGGTCGGCCCCCGAGAGCTCCCCGGCCGCGAAGACGAGCATCGCGCGCACGCGCTTGCCGCCGCCGAGGGTCGAATAGCGCATCGCGTCGTGCAGCCGTGGGGGCGCGGCCTGCGCGGCGGGCAGCAGGGTCCCCAGCGCGTTCTCCGTGCGGCCGGCCACCTCGCGCGACCAGGCCTGGAAGTCCGGCGCCGCGCTCACTTCGCCCCGGGGGTGAAGTCGCGCAGCGTCTCGCCGTCGAGCACCGCGATGCGCGCCTGGGCATCGGCGAGCTTCGCCTCGCAGTAGCGGACCAGCTCCGCGCCGCGCTGGTAGGCCGCGAGCGATTCCTCGAGCGGGAGCTTGCCCTCCTCCATGCGCGCGACGAGCGCCTCGAGCTCCTCGAGGGCGCGCTCGAACGTGAGGTCGGGCGCCTCGGCGGTCTTCGGGTTGTCCTTGGAAGCCATGTCGGTCACCGGAAAGCGTTCCATGATAATCGAGTCGGGGAGGCGCCCGCTTCCCCGCTCCCGGCCCGGACGCCCGACCGGCCCGAGATGCGCGAGAAGGTCTTGAAAGACAAGGAAACCTGTCCCAAAATAGCGGCTCGTATCCTGAGGTCGGGACGGAGCTGCAGAGTTAAAAGCTAGCTGACTCGATTAGCCCGCGTTTTTTCATCTTCATCGGTTCTGGAGGTAAGAAATGTCGGATCTCGCGAGTCAGCGTGCCTTCGCGCGCACGTCCCCCCATCTCCCGCTTTCGTGGTACTTCGACCCGCGCGTCGCCGAGGTCGAGCGCCGGATCCTCTTCGACGGCGGTCCCGGCTACGCGGGCCACGCGCAGATGGCGCCCAATCCCGGCGAATACCGCGTGCTCGACTGGCGCTCGAGCGGCGCCTGGGCGATCGTCAACAACGACGGGCGCCACGACCTCGTCTCCAACGTCTGCCGCCACCGGCAGGCGATCATGCTGAAGGGCCACGGCACGCTCCCCGGCGGCACCATCACCTGCCCCATCCACCGCTGGGCCTACGACGGCTGCGGCAGGCACCTGGGGGCGCCGTCCTTCGACGACCACCCGGGGCTCGACCTGCCGCGCCGTGCGCTCGAGAACTGGAACGGACTGCTCTTCGCCGGCCCGCGCCAGGCGGCGCGCGACCTGGCGAAGCTCGCGGTCGCCAAGGAGCTCGACTTCGAAGGCTACGTGCTCAACAAGGTGGACGTCGTCGAATACGACTTCAACTGGAAGACCTTCATCGAGGTCTACCTCGAGGATTACCACGTGGCGCCCTTCCATCCGGGCCTCGGCCACTTCGTCACGTGCGACGACCTGCGCTGGGAATACGGCGAGTGGCACAGCGTGCAGACCGTGGGCGTGCACGAGGCGCTCGGGAAGCCCGGCTCCGACGTCTACCGGATGTGGCACGAGCAGGTCCTCAAGTACCGCAACGGCGAGCCGCCGCCCCACGGCGCGATCTGGCTCACGTACTACCCGAACGTGATGGTGGAGTGGTATCCGCACGTGCTCGTGGTCTCGACGCTGTACCCGCGCGGGGCGGACAAGTGCGCGAACGTGGTCGAGTTCTACTACCCCGAGGAGATCTCGCTCTTCGAGCCCGAGTTCACCCAGGCGCAGCAGAGGGCGTACCACGAGACCGCGCTCGAGGACGAGGAGATCTGCATGCGCATGACCGAGGGCCGGCGCGCGCTGCTGGAGGACGGCCGCGAGGAGCACGGCCCCTACCAGTCCCCCATGGAGGACGGCATGGTGCACTTCCACGAGTTCATGCGCCGGGAGATCGGCCCGAGCGTCTAGCGGAAACCGGGGAAGGACCCGAACGAAACGGGGCGGCTCGAGGGCCGCCCCGTTCGCTTCTTCTTCTCCTCCTCCTCCGCTGCCGATCCTCGCGCCGCTATTCCTCGTCGAACTCGTGCACCACCGCCCAGAGAGTGGCGAAGGTGTGCTGCGGGAAGCCGCCGTGCAGCTCCTCGTAATCCTCGGCGCGGACCGGCTCGCCGCGCTTGCCCTTGCGGATCTCGTACCATCGCCGCTGGATCTGCTCGCGCACCGCGTGCGCGGGCATCGACGGCCGGCGCAGCGACGAGCTCGTGCCCGAGAAGAGCCGGCGCTTGAGCGTCACGTCCGCCGACGAGATGCGGAAGAGCTTCGTGAGCATGCTCGAAGTCGCGCCGTGGCGGATGAAGAACTCGAGCTGGCGCGCGCGCTTCGTGAGGTAGTCGACCTGGCGCAGGCCGTGCTCGAGCGAGCCCGCGTCGATCTGGACCGCGACCCGCGGCTCGGTCATCTCCGAGAGCTTCACGAGCTCTGCGGTGCTCAACGCGGTGAGCTCTTCCACCTGCCGCTCCGTGAATCCTTCGGGGAGCGGCGCCTTCTCCTCGGCGCCGCGCTGCAGCTCGCGGACGAGCTGCGCCAATACCAAAAGCCTCAACTGCTGGTCCCGGATGACGATCATCGGACCCTCTTCTCGCCGCGTTCACAGGAACGGCGGGTCGTCGCCCGCTCTGGGGCCAAAATGCTCCGGAGGGCGGGCGAAGTCAACCGGAAACGGCACAATTCGCGCCGCGACGCGGGAAGGAGCCCCGGCACCGAACTTGCAGTCAGTCCTCTTCGCGGTCGAGCTTGAACTGGGAGGCGAGCTGCTGCTGGGTCTGCGGCGGCACCGGCGCGTAGTGGCTGAACTCGATCGTGTAGGCGCCCTGGCCGCCGGTCACGGAGCGCAGCCGCGACTGGTACTCGGAAACTTCCGACAGCGGGACCATCCCCTGGATCGCCATCAGGTCGCCGCCCGTGGACTCGGTGCCCGTCACCTGTCCGCGCTTGCCCGCGAGGTCCGAGGTGAGGTCGCCCACGAAACGGTCCGGCGTGGTGATCTCGATGTTCACGATGGGCTCGAGCATGATGGGCGAGGCCTTGAGGATCGCGTCGATCACGGCCTTGCGCCCGGCCGTCACGAACGCGATCTCCTTCGAGTCCACCGGGTGGCTCTTGCCGTCGTAGACGATCACGCGGATGTCCTCCACCGGGTAGCCGGCGACGACGCCCAGGTCGAGCGCCTGGCGCACGCCCTTCTCCACCGCCGGGATGAAGACCGTGGGGATCACGCCGCCCTTCACCTGGTCCACGAACTCGAAGCCCGCGCCGCGCGCGAGCGGCTCCACGCGCAGGAACACCTCGCCGAACTGCCCCGCGCCGCCCGTCTGCTTCTTGTGGCGGCAGTGGCCCTCGGCCTTCTTCGTGACCGTCTCGCGATAGGGGATCTTCGGGGGCTTCACCGCGACGTCGAGCTTGTACTGCTGCTGCATCTTCTCGAGCTTCGTGCGCATGTGCAGATCGCCGAGCCCGCGGATCACCGTCTCGTGGGTGGTCGGGTGGCGCTCGATCCACAGGCACGGGTCCTCGACCTCGAGCCGGTGCAGCACCTCGAAGAGGCGCTGCTCGTCGCCCTTCTTCTTGGTCTCCACCGCGATCGAGTGCATGGGCGTGGGGAACTCGAGCGAGCGCAGCCGGATCTGGTCCTCGTCGTGGGAATCGTGCAGGACGGAGTTGAACTCGATCTCGTCGATCTTGGCCACCGCGCCGATGTCGCCCGGAACGAGCGAGTCCACCTCGACGTACTCCTTGCCCTGCAGCTGGTACAGGTGGCCGCTCTTGAACGGCTTCCTGCCGTCGCCGATGTAGAGCTGGGTGTCCTTGTTGATGGTGCCCTGGTGCACCCGGAACACGGCCACCTTGCCCACGTACGGGTCCATGATGATCTTGAAGACGTGCGCGAGGACGTGCTTCGCCGGGTCGGGCTCGGAGTGGAATTCCTCGCCCTCGGTGGTGGCCGAGCGCACGAACTGCGGCGGGTTGCCCTCGGCCGCGTTGGGCGCGAGGCGCGCGAGGATGTCGAGGAACTCGCCCACCCCGGCCCCGGTGCGCGCGGAGGCGAAGCACACGGGGACCAGGTGGCCCTCGCGCAGCGCCTTCTCGAACGGGCCGTGCAGCTGCTCGGGCTCGAGCTCCTCGCCCTGCTCGAGGTAGAGAGCCATCAGGTCCTCGTCCACCTCGACCACCTGGTCGACGATCGCCGCGTGCGCCGCCTTGACCGAGGAGAAGTCGGCGTCGCCGTCGGGGTTGAAGAAGCAGTCGACCACGTCCTTGCCGCCGTGCGCGGGGAGGTTGATGGGCAGGCACTCCTTGCCGAACACCTCCTGGATGCGCGCGAGGAGCGCGGCGAGGTCCAAGTTCTCGGCGTCGATCTTGTTCACGAGGATCATGCGGTCGAGGCCGCGCTTGCCCGCCGCGCGCATCATCCGCGAGGTGTTGAGCTCGATGCCCGTCTGGGCGTTGATCACGATCACCGCCAGGTCGACGGCCGCGAGCGCCGCGATCGAGTGCCCCGCGAAGTCCGGCATGCCGGGCGTGTCGACCAGGTGGACGTGGATGCCCTTGTAGGGGAAGTTCACCAGGGCCGAGGAGAGCGAATGCCCGTACTGCTTCTCGAGCGGGTCGAAGTCGCAGACGGTGCTGCCCCGCTCGGTGCTGCCCATCGCGCCGATCGCTCCGGCTTTCCACAGCAGGGCCTCGGCGAACGTCGTCTTCCCGGCCCCGCCGTGGCCCACTAGAGCCACGGTGTGGATGTTCTCGGTCGAATACTTCGCCACGTCGATGCCTCCTCTCTGCTGCGGGGCAGCATGATCGATGCGGGGGATTTGGGACGAGAGCCCTAGGGTACACAACCTCGCGGCGTCGCGCTCCGCGGGCGACGGAAAATCGCCGGGCACCGATTCGGATTTCCCGCGGCGTTCGGCGCTCCACGGTCCTACGATGCGTCCAACGGCCGGAACGGGGCATCGGCGGCTCGCCGGATCGAAGGCGGCCTGCATCGAAGGAGGACGACGTGAAGGAGCTCACTCTCGAGGAAGTGCTGGGAATCGCCGGGGGCGTTCCGCTCGCCGCGGCGCTCGACGAGGTCACCTATCGCGCGCCCGCCGAGCCGCGATCCGACCCGGTGGAGTGCGCGCGACTCGCGGGTCGCGACCTTCGCCCGCCCGAGCCCAGCTGATCCGGGGCGAGCGCCGGTGGCCGCGTTCCGGCCGCCCGAATGCGATTGATTCCCGGGCCTTCAGGTTGCTTGCCCGGGCGAGCACGGCATCCAGCAACCGGATCATCGAAGGAGAGTCGTCATGAAGGAGTTGGACAAGAAGCAGGCGCCCGCGGTATCGGGCGGCGAATACGCGCCGAGCCCCTACGATTCGGGCGAGGTGTTGCCGTTGCCGCCGACGCCGCTGCCCACCTACCCGCAGAATCCGATCTACGATCCCGCCCCCGGGCGGCACATGGAACGGTAACCGACTTCGAGAAGGAACTTTCAGCATGGAAGAGAAGACGCAACTCGCTCCGGGCCAGGCCCTTTCGGCCGAGCAGGTCGCCGACGTGGCCGGCGGCGCCGGCAGCTGCAGCACCACCGTGACGATTAGCGGTCCGGGCTTCAGCGTCGGCTCCACTTACAACTCGCTCGCCGATGCGCTGATCGGAACCTACGATGGCATCGTGGCGGCGACCTCCCACGTGATCGAGACCGTGGCGCACGCCACCAAGTAACGTCGCGTACGAACGCGCTGGGGCTGCGGCCCCAGCCGTTCGATCCCATGGCAACAGCCGTTCCGAGCCGCGCCCCCCGGATCCCCGCCCCCCTCGTGGAAGGCGCCGTCCGCGCTCGCCACATCGTCTTCCTCTACGTCGTGATCTTCGCGGTCACGTCCGTCGTCGGATACAAGCTCGGCCGCTCGTCCGATCCCTTGTGGCAGTTCGCCTGGCAGGACTTCTTCGGCCATCTGATCGCGGCGTCCCTCGTCGCGCTGGTCACCCTCGTCGTGCCGGAGCTGAGGCGGTCCCTTCCGGTCCTCTACACGCCGAGCCGTGTTCCTCTCGCGGCGAGGGACGTCGTGCTCTTCGTCGCGCTGATGTGGTCGTGGGCTTACGGAGCGTCGCGCGTTCTGTTCGTGTTCCCGCTGCTCGAGTGGCGCCCGGGGCTGTTCACGCTCTTCGGCTACCAGGAGCACTTCCCTCACGTCGGGGCCGGGTTCGTGCTCCTTTACACGCTGGCCAGTGCCGTCATCGCCCCCATCACTGAGGAGCTCGTCTTCCGGGGATTCCTCCAGAACCTCTGGCAGCACCGCTTCGGCCTCTGGCCGGGCGTCGCCTTCTCGGCTCTCGCCTTCGGCCTGTCGCATATCCAATTCACGTTCTTTGCGACCCTCGCAGGGGTCTTCTTCTCCCTGATCTACATCCGGTTCCGAAGCCTCGTGCCCGGGACGCTCCTGCACGGCCTTTACAACCTCGCCGCCGCGCCGTTCATCTTCGGCCCCTTCTTCCTCGAGAAGAACCCCGCGCGCATCGGCTCGCTCTCGAGCTGGATCCCCGAGCTCGTGCTCGCGGTCTTCTTCTTCCCGCTGCTCGTCGTCTTCTGGCGGAGGTTCCGCCCCACGCCCTGACTGGAAGTCCGGCATGAGCGCGGGGCTGTTCCGGGCGCAGGTGCGCGCCCACGCGGAGAACGCATGGCTGGGGACGATCGTCCTCATCCGGCCGCTCTCCTTCACGTTCCTCACCGCGTGCGCGCTCGCCATGGCCGCCGCGCTCGCCGCGTTCCTCGTGGAGGGCGAATACACGCGCAAGGCGCGCGTCGCGGGAGTGCTCGCGCCCGAGCAGGGCATGGTGCGCCTCCTCGCCCAGCAGACGGGCATCGTGGAGCGCGTGGCCGTGGCGGAGGGCGACGAGGTGGCGCGCGAGGCGACGTTGCTCGTGCTGGGCGACGGGCGCGAGAGCGGCTCGCGCGAGGACATCGGCGGCGCCGTGGCCTCGCGCCTGGGCGAGCGGCAGGCGGCGCTCGAGCGCCAGCGCGCGTCCACCGCGGCCGCCGCGCGCGCCGAGCAGGCGGCCCTCGAGCGGCGCCGGGCGGACCTCGCGCGCGAGGTCGCGCAGATCGACTCCGAGATCGCCACGCAGTCGGAGCGCACCGCGCTCGCCTCCCGCAACGCCGAGCGCTCGCGCGCGCTCGAGCGCACGGGCTTCCTGTCGCGCGCCGCGCTGGACCGCGAGCGCGACGCCGAGATGGAGCAGCGCTCGCGCCTGGAGGGCCTGCGCCGCTCGCGCCTGCAGCTCGAGCGCGACCTCGACGCGGTGGGCTTCGACCAGGCGGCCGCGCACGAGCGGGCGGCCGCGCAACTCGCCGCCATCGACCTGCAGCGGGCCGCGCTCGACCAGGAGCGCCTCGAGCGCGGACTGCAGTACCGGGCGGAGATCGTCGCGCCCGCCGCGGGAACGGTCGCCACGGTGCTCGTCGAGGCGGGCCAGATGGTGGTTCCGGGCACGGCGCTCGCGACGATCATCCCCCGCCCCGCGCGCCTCGAAGCCCACCTCTACTCGCCGTCGCGCTCGATCGGCTTCGTGCGCGCGGGCCAGGAAGTGCTCGTGCGCTACCTCGCCTATCCTTACCAGAAGTTCGGCAGCTACCGCGCGCGCGTCGTCGCGATATCGCGCAATCCGATGAGCGCCTCGGAGCTCGGCTTCGTGGCTCCCGACGGCTCGCGCGAGCCGCTCTACCGCATCAAGGCGGCGCTCGAATCGCAGTCGGTGCTCGCCTACGGGCGGCCGCAGGCGCTGCAGGCGGGGATGCAGGTCGAGGCCGACATCCTCCTCGACCGGCGCCGCCTCATCGAATGGATCTTCGAGCCGCTGCTGGGCCTCGCCGGCCGTGCGGCGCCGGCCCCGGGGTCCTAGGGGCATGGAAGCGCTCGCGGACCTGCGCTTCTCCTCGCGCCCGCGCCTGCCGGTCTTCCTGCAGACCGAGGCCGCCGAGTGCGGGCTCGCGGCGATCGGGATGGTGGCGTGCTACCACGGCCACCGCGTCGACCTCGCCGCCTTGCGCCGCCGCTTCACGGTGTCGCTCAAGGGCGCCACGCTCGCGTTCCTCATGCAGGTCGCCGGCCGCCTCGACCTCGCCCCGCGGCCGCTGCGCCTCGAGCTCGAGGAGCTGCCGCAGCTTCGCGCGCCGTGCATCCTGCACTGGGACCTGAACCACTTCGTGGTGCTCAAGTCGGCGGATGCGCGCGGCGTGGTGATCCACGACCCGGCGGCCGGGCTGCGCCGGCTGCCGACCTCCGAGGTTTCGAAGCACTTCACCGGCATCGCGCTCGAGCTCGCCCCGACCGCGAGCTTCCGCCCCGCCGACGAGCGCCGGCGCGTGCGCCTCGCCGACCTCACGGGGCCGGTGGTGGGGCTGGGGCGCTCCCTCGCCCAGGTCTTCGTGCTCGCCCTCGCGCTGCAGGCGGTCGCGATCGTGAGCCCCTTCTACATGCAGTGGGCGATCGACGGCGCGGTGGTCTCGGCCGACCGCGACTTGCTCACCGCGCTCGGGCTGGGATTCCTGCTCCTCACCGCGATCCAGGTCGCGCTCACCGCGCTGCGCTCCTGGATCGTCCTCTACCTCGGCACGACGCTCAACCTCCAGTGGCTCGCGAACGTCTTCTCGCACCTGCTGAGGCTGCCGGTGGGCTGGTTCGAGAAGCGCCACCTCGGCGACGTCGTGTCGCGCTTCGGCGCCGTGAACGCGATCCAGCGCACCCTCACCTCGAGCTTCGTGGAGGCGCTCATCGACGGGGCGATGGCCGCGGCCACGTTCGCGATGATGCTCGTCTACAGCCCGCCGCTCGCGGCGCTCGCGGCGTGCGCGGTCGTCGCGTACGCGCTCCTGCGCTGGACGTTCTACGACCCGCTGCGGCGCGCGACCGAGGAGCACATCGTGCACGCGGCCCGGCAGCAGAGCCATTTCCTCGAGACGGTGCGCGGCGTGCAGTCGATCAAGCTCTTCGGGCGCGAGGGCGAGCGCCGGTCGCGCTGGCTCAACCTCGTCGTGGAGGCCACCAACCGCGACCTCCTCGCCCAGAAGCTCGGCCTCGCGTTCCGGTCGGCCAACGGGCTCGTCTTCGGCGTCGAGCGCATCGCCATCGTGTGGCTCGGATGCCTCCAGGTGCTGGACGGCGCGTTCTCGGTGGGCATGCTCTTCGCGTTCATGTCGTACAAGGACCAGTTCTCGGCGCGCGTGGCGGGGCTCATCGACAAGATGATCGAGCTGCGCATGCTGGGGCTGCAGGGCGAGCGGCTCGCCGACATCGTGATGGCCGCGCCCGAGCCTGAATCGCCCGCCGCGCCCGTGGACGACATCGAGGCCTCCCTCGAGGCGCGCTCCGTCTCGTACCGCTACTCCGACACCGAGCCCTTCGTGCTCATCAACTGCTCGTTCACGGTGGAGCCGGGCGAGTCGGTGGCGGTGGTCGGCGCCTCCGGGGGCGGCAAGACCACGCTCGTGAAGCTCATGCTGGGCCTGCTCGCGCCCACCGACGGCAAGATCCTCGCGGGCGGCGTGGACATCCTCAAGCTCGGCGTCGACCGCTACCGCAAGCTCGTGGGCACCGTGATGCAGGACGACCAGCTCTTCGCCGGCTCGATCGCGGACAACATCAGCTTCTTCGACCCCGCGCCCGACCACGGCGCGATCGAGCGCTACGCGCGCATGGCCTGCGTGCACGACGACATCGCCGCGATGCCCATGGGCTACAACACGCTGATCGGCGACATGGGCGCCGCGATCTCGGGCGGGCAGAAGCAGCGCATCCTCCTCGCACGCGCCCTCTACAAGCAGCCGCGCATCCTCTTCCTCGACGAGGCCACGAGCGCGCTCGACGTCGCGAAGGAGCGCGCGGTGAACGAGGCGGTGCGGGGCCTCAACCTCACGCGCATCCTCATCGCGCACCGCCCGGAAACCATCGCCTCGGCCGAGCGCGTGATCGTGCTCCAGGCCGGGCGGATCGCGCAGGACCTGAGGCGCGTCGCGCAGGCCGCGTCCCGCTCCCCGTGACGGACGGGCGGGAACGCGACGGCTATAATCCTGCTTTTGCCGCCGCCCATGACCTCGTCCTGGATGCTCGTCGCCGGATTCCTCTTCGCGACGATGGGCGTCCTCGTGAAGCTGGGGTCGGCGCAGTTCGGCTCGGCGGAGCTCGCCTTCTACCGCTCGCTCGTGTCGTTCGTCGCGATCCTCGGCGTGGTGCGCGTTCGCCGCGGCACCGTGCGCACGCCCTACCTCGGCATGCACCTGGTGCGCAGCGCCGTCGGCGCCATCTCGCTCATGGCCTACTTCCACGCGATCTCGCAGCTGCCCCTCGCCACGGCGCAGACCCTCAACTACACCTCGCCCATCTTCCTCGCGATCGGGACGATCGTGCTCCTGGGCGAGCGGTTCTCGGGGCGCCTGCTCGCGGCGATCCTGCTGGGCTTCGCCGGCGTCGCGCTTCTGCTGCAGCCCACGTTCCGCGAAGGCAAGGAGTCGGCCGCGCTCATCGGCCTCGCCTCCGGCGTGCTCTCGGCGTGGGCGTACCTGAGCGTGCGCACGCTCGGGCGCCTGGGCGAGCCCGACTGGAGGGTCGTGTTCTGGTTCGGCCTCGTGGGCTCGGTGCTTTGCGCCGGCTGGCAGGCCGCGACCGGGCGCTTCCATCCGGTCACGGCGGAAAACGTCTGGATCCTGCTGGGCATCGGGCTCGCGGGAACGCTCGCCCAGCTCGCGATGACGCGCGCCTACCGCACGGGGAACACGCTCGCGGTGGGTGCGCTCTCCTACTCGACGCTCGTGTTCGGGGCGCTCGCCACGGCCCTCGTCTGGCGCGAGCCCGTCCCGCCGCTCGAGTGGGCGGGCATGCTCGTCATCGGGGCGAGCGGCCTGCTGGCGATGCGCGCCGAACGCATGTAAGGACACGGAGGATTCGAGGACCGACATGGAAAAGCTGCTGGTCTCCGCCGAGGAGCTCGCCCGGCACCTGGACGACCCCGCGTGGGTCGTCTTCGACACCCGCCACGACCTCACGGACCCGAAGGCGGGCCGCGAGGAGTACGAGCACGAGCACGTCCCGGGCGCGTATTTCCTGCATACCGACGACGATCTCTCCGGGCCCTTGACCGGCACGAACGGCCGCCACCCGCTGCCCGACATCGACGCGTTCGCCGCGCGCATCAACCGGTGCGGCGTGGGGCCGGGCACGCAGGTCGTGGCCTACGACGACCTGGGCGGAGCCTACGCGGTGCGCCTCTGGTGGATGCTGCGCTGGCTCGGGCACGAGCGCGCGGCGCTCCTCGACGGCGGCTTCCCGCAATGGCTGCGCGAGGGCCGGCCCGTCTCGAGCGAGGTTCCGCCTGCGCGCGCGGGGAGCTTCGTGCCGCGGCCGCGCCTCGGCGCTACCGTGGATGCGTCCTTCGTCGAGCGCTTCCGCGAGGATCCCGCGGTGAAGCTCGTCGACGCGCGCGCGGCGCAGCGCTATTCGGGCGAGAAGGAAACCCTCGACCCCGTCGCGGGGCACGTGCCCGGCTCGCTCCACCGCTTTTGGCAGCGCAACCTCGGGCCCGACGGCCGCTTCAAGAGCCCCGCGGCGCTGCGCGAGGAGTGGCTCGCGTTCCTCGGCGGCGCGTCGGCGGAGCAATCGGTCCACATGTGCGGCTCGGGCGTCACCGCCTGCCACAACCTTTTCGCGCTCGAGCTCGCGGGGCTGGGCGAGGGCCGGCTCTACCCGGGGTCGTGGAGCGAGTGGTGCGCCGATCCGTCGCGCCCCGTGGCGACCGGGATGCAGGCGCGTTGAGCCCCGTCGCGGCATGAGGCGCGCGGCCCGCGCGGCGCTCGTCGCGCTCGCGCTCGCGCCCGCGCCCGCGCCGGCCGGCGAAGGGACGATCTCCCCGCCGGAAGACGTGACGCTCGACGGCGTCCCGCCGATCCCCGCCGCGGTCGGGAAGGCGCTCGCGCCTTACGACGAGTTCCGCTCCCATGCGATGCTCGCGTGGCATCCGCTGCGGCCCGAGATGCTCGTGCGCCTGCGCCTGCCCGGGGCGAGGAACGAGGCGCTGCTCGTGAAGCAGCCGGGCGCGGCGCCCGAGGCGATCATCGGGCTGCCGGGCGACGTGGGCCATGCCGCATTCGAGCCGCGCCGCGGCGAGTACCTCGTCTTCACGCGCAGCGCGGAAGCAGGCGGCGAGCCGCGCCTGTATCGCGAGGACGTCGCGAGCCGCGAGATCTCGGCCCTCAGCCCCGAGGGCGAAAGCGCGACCGGCGTCGCGTGGACGCGCCGGGGCGACCGGCTCGCCTACATGACGCGCGCGCAGGATCGCGAGCCCCCCGGCCGCGAGCGGGCCCTCGTGCACGTCGTCGACCCGCTGCGCGCCGCCTCGGACCGCGTCCTCGCGCGCCTCGAGGGTGCCGGCTGGTCGCAGCCCGCCTTCTCCGAGGACGGGCGCCACCTCGTCCTCGTGCAGGCCCTCTCCGCTCGCGCGAGCCGCCTCTGGGTGATGGACGCCGCCACGGGAAAGCGCCGGGCCGTGACGCGCGGCGATGCGGCCTACGCCGAGCCGCGCTTCGCGCGCGACGGCCGCTCGATCTTCGCGATCGCCGCGCGCGCAGCGGCGCCGCGGCGCCTGGTCCAGGTCTTCCTTTCGGGCAAGGAGCGGACGGTCTCCCACGTGACCCACTCCGTCGAGGACTTCGACATCTCCTTCGACGCGAAGCGCATCGCGTTCACGACCGAGGAGGAAGGCTCCGACGTGCTGCGCTTCATCGACCTCGGCACGCTCAAGGAGCTGCCGCGCCCGCCTCTCGTGCCCGGGGTGATCCGCCGGCTGCGCTGGCGGCCCGGCACCGACGAGGTCGCCTTCGACGTGGTCTCCGCGCGCTCGGCGGGCGACGTCTTCTCCTACGAGGTCGCGAGGAACCAGCTCACGCGCTGGACCAACGGCAACAGCCCGCACCTCAACACGAGCGCCTTCGTGGAGCCGGGCACGATCCGGTGGAAGGGCGCCGACGGCCGCGACGTGACGGGACTGCTCTACCGCGCCCCGGGCAGCTTCAAGGGCAAGCGGCCGGTGATCGTCTCGATCGACCGCGCGCCGGGCGCCCCGGCCCGCACCGGCTTCATCGGCCGCGACAACTATCTCGTGGGCGAGCTGGGCGTGGCGCTCGTACGACCCGACGTGCGCGAGCCCTCGGCCGTCGCGGACGTCGCCGGGCTCCTCGCGTGGATCGCCGCACAGCCGGACCTGGACGCGAGCCGTGTGGCGATCGTCGGCCGCGGCGAGGGCGTGGCACTCGCGCTCGATTGCGCCCGCAGCCTCGGCCGTCCGCTCCTCGCGGCGCAGGACGGCCCCGAGGCCTTCATGGCCCACGCCCGGGCGCAGCGCGCGGCCGGCGACCTGCGCGCGCGCTCGATTCCCGCCTGGCTCCTCTTCGCGCACGCGGGCGGGTTCGAGGAAGGTCCCGACGCCCGCTTCCTCTCGGAAGCCGCCGTCGAGTTCGCGAAGCGCACGCTGCTCAAGCCCGGAAGCTAGGCGATATACTGGCCGCGCATCACCGACGCCTCGGGGGAGGGGACATGTCGCAGGCGATGGGCATCCTGTCGGTCGGCGCGGGGACGCTGCTCGCCCTCGTCGTCGTCGCGGTGATCGTCTTCTGGTTCATCGAGGACGTCACGCAGAAGAAGCACGCGGTGCTGCGCAACTACCCGGTGATCGGGCGCCTGCGCTATTTCTTCGAGCGCCAGGGCGAGTACTTCCGCCAGTACTTCTTCGCGGGCGATCGCGACGAGATGCCGTTCAACCGCGCCACGCGCGCGTGGGTCTACCGCGTGGCCAAGCAGGAGGACGGCGCGGGCCTCATCGGCTTCGGCTCGACTTACGACATGAAGGCTGCCGGCGCGATCCTCTTCGTGAACGCGCCCTTCCCGGTGCAGGAGTGGGAGAAGCAGCCGACTCCGCCGCTCGTGATCGGCGAGGGCTGGTGCGAGCGCCCGTTCCTCGCGCGCTCCCTCGTGAACGTGAGCGGCATGAGCTTCGGCGCCATCTCGCGGCCGGCGGTGCGGGCGTTGTCGCGCGGCGCGGCGGCGGCGGGCTGCTGGCTCGACACCGGCGAGGGAGGGCTCGCGCCCTACCACCTCGAGGGCGGCTGCGACGTGATCATGCAGATCGGCACCGCGAAGTACGGCATCCGCGACGCCGAGGGCAACTTCTCGCCCGCGCGCGCGAAGGAGCTCGCCGCGCAGGTGAAAGCCTTCGAGATCAAGCTCTCGCAGGGCGCGAAGCCGGGCAAGGGCGGCGTGCTGCCGGGCGGGAAGGTGACGGCGGAGATCGCCGCGATCCGCGGCATCCCGGCGGGCGAGGACTCCATCAGCCCCAACCGCCACCGCGACGCGGCGAACACCACCGAGCTGCTCGACCAGGTCGCCTACGTGCGCTCCCTCACGGGCCGGCCCGTGGGCATCAAGACGGCAATCGGCGGCTGGTGGTTCCTGAACGACATCGCGGAGAACGTGCTGCGCCGCGGCCTCGAGTACGCCCCCGACTTCCTCGTGATCGACGGCGGCGAGGGCGGCAGCGGCGCCGCTCCCCAGGCGCTCTTCGACCACATGAGCCTGTCGATCGAGGAGGCGCTGCCGCGGGCGGCCGACGTGCTCCTCGAGTCGGGCCTCAAGGAGCGCATCCGCCTCGTCGCCTCCGGCAAGCTCGTCACCTCGGCGCGCGCGGCGTGGGCGCTGTGCGTCGGCGCCGACTTCGTGAACACCGCGCGCGGCTTCATGTTCTCGCTGGGCTGCATCCAGGCGCTGCGCTGCCACACGAACACCTGCCCGACCGGCATCACCACGCACAACCCCCGGCTGCAGCGCGGCCTCGTGGTCGAGGAGAAGTATCAGCGGGTGGCCAACTACGCGACGGGCATGAACCGCGACATCGAGATGATCGCGCACTCGTGCGGCGTGGCCCACCCGCGCCTGCTGCGCCGGGAGCACTGCCGCATCGTCCAGTCGAACGGCTCCACGGCGGCCCTGAGCACTCTCTACCCGTACCCGAAGGCCGGGAGCGCCGGGGCTCGCGAGCGCGCCGCCGAGTGAGGCCCGCGGCCCTTGCCGACGCGATCCTCCTCGTCCACGCGGCCTTCGTGCTCTTCGTGGTGGGAGGGCTCGCGGCGATCTGGGTCGGCATCGCACGCGGCTGGCGCTTCGCCTTCGATCCGCGGCTTCGCGGCGCGCACGCGGCCGCCATCGCCTTCGTCGTGGCCGAGTCGCTCCTCGGCTACGCCTGCCCGCTCACGGTCTGGGAGGACGCCCTGCGGGGCACGCACGCCGCGAGGGGATTCGTCGCACGCTGGGTGCGCGCATGGCTCTTCTGGGACGCGCCGCCCTGGGCGTTCACCGCGCTCTACGTCGCCTTCGGGCTGGCCGTCGCCTGGACCTGGTGGCGCCATCCGCCGCGCCGGCGCCGCTGAAGGGTCAGTCGAGCGCTAGGACGGTCTTCACGGCCGCGACGAGGCCGCTCAGCTTGAAGGGCTTGGTCACGTAGCCGTCGGCGCCCAAGGACAGGCCGCGCGCGATGTCGGTGACGGCGGACTTGCCGGTCATCATGACGACGGGCATGCGCGTGATCTTCTGGTTGCCGCGGATGCGCTCCAGGATGGCGAAGCCGTCGCTGTCGGGCAGCGTCACGTCGAGGAGCACGAGGTCGGGGAGCGACGCCTTGTTGAACTCCGCGTTGATCTCGGCGCGGTTGCGCGCCGCGCGCGTGAGGAAGCACGCCTTCGACAGCACCTCGGAGACGAGCTTCTGCAGGTCCGCGTCGTCGTCGATGATGAGGATGTTGTGGCGGCTCCCGTTGCGCGGGACCACCCGCTCGTTCGGCCGGCGCGCCATCGCCACGTAGAAGCCGGTGCGGGCGAGCGCGGGCTGGCTCGCGGCGGCCTCCTTCTTCGCCTT
>DASPRQ010000103.1:0-86629 GCA_035624355.1 Usitatibacter sp.
GACGCGTCGAAGCCCGGGGCGAGCTCGAAGTCGTCCTTGAGCGTGTTGGCGCCGACGGCGACCACGCAGCTCAGCGCGTTGATCGCCTCGATCGCCTCGTCGGAGAGCGGGACGCGCGAGGAGAAGGCCGCCGCCGGGCGCGCGCCGATGAGGTGCGTGGCCGAATCGAGGATGAACCCGTCGCCCACGTTCACCTTCTTCGGACCCGGAGGGACGAGGTACGGCGTGATCGCGGCGTACGGCGCCTCCGGCAGGCCCGCCGCGTATTCGATGGGGCTCGCCACCGGGCCGCTCAGCCCGCGCGGGCGCAGAGGAACATGAGCTGGACGTTGCTCGGGCCGCGCTTGACTTCCCTCGCTCGCTCCACGCGCCAGCCGCAGCGCTCCAGCGCCGCGACGAACGCCTCGGCGGAGAAGTCGTTCACCCATCCCATCCCGCGGCGCAGCTCCGGGTCGGCGCCGATGTCGGTGCAATAGGTGACGATCATGCGCGGAGCGGCTTCCCGCGCGCGCTCGAGCGCCCAGTCGATGTCGTGCACGTATTCGAGGACGCCGAGGAAGGTCACGAAGTCGTAGGCGCCCGGAGGGAACTCGCGCCGGTTGAGGTCCGCGACGAAGCAGCCGGGGCGGCGCTCCACGACGTCCGCGGGCTGGTAGGCGCAGCGCGGCCCGAGCAGCGAGCCGAGCGCCATCGCGCCCGCGCCCACGTCGAGCACCCGCGAGCCGTCGGCAATCCACTCGGCGGCCATGGCGGCGCGCGAGTCCCACTGCGTCGCGAGGCTGTCCATCTTCGCCCAGCGCTCGGTGTCCGTGCCCTTCTCGGCGATCAGCCGCTCGGTGAGCTGCGCGCGCTCGCCGGTGGGCATGGGGGGAGCCCGGTAGGACATGCCGCGATTTTACCCCGCCGCGGCCGCCTTCCGGCCCTCAGAACGCGTCGAAGCGCACGTTGAGGAAGACCCCCCGCCGCGGGGCATCGTAGCCCACGGCGGCCTCGTAGCGCTTGTCGGCGAGGTTGGACGCGGTGAGCTCGGCGGTCCAGTGCTTGTCGATGCGGTAGCTCGCGCGCGCATCGACCACCGCGTAGCCCGGGAGCCTCGAGGCCGGCGCCTCGTCGACGGAGTCGTAGCGGTCGCCGCTCGCGAACACGGACAGCCCCGCGTTCCACGATGAGCCGAAAGTGCGGGAGATTCCTACGGTGCCGAAGCGCTCGGCGCGCCCCTGCAGCCGGCTTCCGGTGGTCTCGTCGCGGGGGCGCTGCGCCGTGACGATGGCGTGCCAGCGCAGCCCCAGCCAGGCGCCGTCCAGGCTCGCCTCGATGCCGCGGACGCGCGCGCTCGCCACGTTGAGCACCGTCTGGGCCTCGGGGCTGTACTGGATGAGGTCTTCCAGCTGGTTGTCGAAGGCGGTGAGCTTCCAGCGCAGGCCGCCCCCGGCGAGGCTCGCGATGCTCGCCTCGCGGCTCGTGCTGCGCTCGGGCTGCAGGTTCGGGTTGGGCGTGTAGAAGCCGGGATAGGACGGCCCGTAGAGGTCGTTGAACGTCGGGGCCCGGAAGCCGCGTGCCCACGTCAACGAGAGCGTCGCGAACGAAGGCCAGTCGAAGCCGTAGCTCACGCTGCCCGTGTCGCGGCTGCCGAACTGGTCCTCCTGGTCGCGCCGCGCGTTCGCCTCGATGCGCTGGCCCGCGTAGGCGCGCGTGAGCGAGGCGAACGCCGAGCTCGTCGTGCGCTCCGTCTTCGAGTACCCCTGCGCGGGGTCGGAGGCGGCGTCCGGCAACACGTTCTCGCGCACGATCTCGGCCCCCAGCAGCAGCAAGCCGTCCTGCATCGGCAGCTCGTTTACCCACGAGGCCTCGTCCTTGCGCGTCTCGAAGTTCGAGGGATAGAGGCCGGTGATCTCGAGCTTGTCGCGGCCCTCGGCGAGCACGATGCGGCTCGACCACCACTCGGCGAACTTCGCCGACGAGGTGAGGCGGACCCCGCTGAGCGTCTGGTCGCTGCGGTCGCCGGGATTGCCGCCGTCGGGCGCGGGCCCCGAGTCGAAGCTCGTGCGCCCGCGCGAGACGAAGGCGTCGACGGCGAGCAGCTCTCCCGTCCAGGCGCGATAGGAGCCGTGCAGCGTCGCGAAGCCGTTCTCGTACGGATCGCGGTCGGGAAAGTAGCTGGGGGAGCGGGAATTGGTGGCGCTCGGCGCGTCGACCTTGCGCACGCCCGCGGCGAGCGAGAGCACCGTGTTCGCGTCCGAGCTGGAGAAGCCCCCCGAGGCGCGCCGATCCTTGTCCGACCCGTATCCGAGGGCCGTGAAGAGGTGCGGCACGTTCCTCCCGCGGGTGAAGATCTGGATCACGCCGCCCGCGGCCTCGGAGCCGTAGAGGCTCGACAGCGGCCCCTTCACCACCTCGATGCGCTCGATCATCTCGAGCGGGATGTTCTCGATCGACGTGGTGCCCGTCGTGGACGAGCCCACGCGCACGCCGTCGACGAGCACGAGGGTCTGGGCGGCACCGGCCCCGCGGATGAAGATGTCCTCGGGCTGCCCCGGCCCGCCGGTCGCGCGCAGCTCGACGCCGGCCTGGCGCTGGAGCAGGTCGCCCAGCGAGATCGCGCCCGCGTCCTCGATCTGCGCCCGGGTGATGACCACGGTGTCGCGCATCGACGTCGCGGGCTCGAGCGAGCGCGTGGCGGTCACGACGAGCGACTCCATCGGCGCGGCGGAAGAGGGCAGGTTGGCGACCTGGGCTTGCGCGCCCAGGGCGGCGAGGCTCGCGAGCCCCGCGGTGCACAGCGCTTTCATGACGATCCTTCGGTCGGGCGGCCCGCGTCCCCGCAGGCCATGGGCACGGCCCCCGCGGCCGGGCGTTGCCTCGCGCCCTTCGCCTGGGATCGGGACCCGTCCCGTTCGTTTCCGGGTGTTTCCACCACGACGGACCGGTCTCCGGGCTCGCGGGCCTGGAACCGCCGCCTTCCCACGGCGCTTGAAGGCCGCAGTGGCTGTCGTGACGATCCCGTCGCCTGCTTACCGTTGCGGGGGCAGCGCCGGCTTCCAACCGGCTTCCCGGACATCCGTTCGCACGGGCATCATACGCGAGGAATTCGCCCCACGCTCGAAACGACTTTCAAAATAGCTGCTTATCCGTTGACTCGGCACGGTTTTTCCAATAGGGTGGAGCCATGGATTCGGAACTGAAGGACCTCGAGGAAAAGCTCGCCCAGCTGCTGCAGCGGCTGAATGCACTGCGGACCGAGAACCGCGAGCTGCGCCAGCAGCTCGCCGCGCGGACCGACGAGAACGCGCGCCTCGGCGAGAAGCTCGGCGCGGCCAAGGCGCGCATCGAGGCGCTCCTCAAGCAGATTCCCGAAACCGAGACATGAGCGAGGCCAAGGCCCGGGACCGGGGTCTCACGATCAACCTCCTCGGCCGGGAGTTCCGGGTGGCCTGTCCCGAGGGCGAGGAGAAGCAGCTGCTCGCCTCGGTCGAGTACCTCAACCGGAAGCTGCGCGAGGTGCGCGACACCGGAAAGGTCGTCGGCAACGAGCGCATCGCGCTCATGGCTGCGCTCAACGTCGCCCACGAGCTGCTCACGAACCGGCCGCCCGCCGCGGCCTTCGACTCCGCGGAGTTCCGGGGTAGAATCCAGGCGATGCAGGAGACCGTGGAATCGGCGCTCGCCGCCGACCAGGAGAATCTCTTCTAGCAGCGGCCCGCGCGGCCGTTCCTGCGAGGGGTCCCGGGTCTTCTGCGGTGTTCGTCCGGGCTTACATCCTTTGAACCGATAAGCATGTCAGCCAGGACGCCCGCCAAGAGCGCTTTTGTGCGCGTCCCACGTCGGACGTACCTGCGGCGCTCGGCAGGTGACCGCCTTGAACCCTTGGGTTCGAGAGTGCGGCCCGGGCGAACACCGCAGGACATCCGGCCCCGCCCATGAGCGAGCCCGCCTATTGGCTGATGAAGTCCGAGCCGGACGAGTTCTCGATCGACGACCTCGTCCGCGCGCCGCGCCGCACCACGCCCTGGTTCGGCGTGCGCAACTACCAGGCGCGCAACTACATGCGCGACGCGATGCGGGTGGGCGACGGCGTGCTCTTCTACCACTCGAGCTGCGAGGTGCCCGGCATCGCGGGCCTCGCGCGCGTGGCGAGCGGGCCCCATCCCGACGCGACGCAGTTCGACCGGAAGAGCCCTTACTACGACGCGAAATCCAGGCGCGAGGCGCCGCGCTGGGTGCTGGTGGACGTCGAGCTCGTGAGGAAGACGCGCCTCATGCCGCTCGAGGAGATGCGCGGCTACCCGGAGCTCGCGGACATGGTCGTGCTCCGGCGCGGCAACCGCCTCTCGGTCACGCCGGTGACGCCGCGGCAGTGGCGCTTCATCGTCGGGCGCCTCGGTGGCTGAGCTCGTCGCCTACCTCGCGATCGGCGCGGCGGTCGGCTTCTTCGCGGGGCTGCTCGGCATCGGCGGCGGCATCATCATCGTCTCGTCGCTCGCGCTCATGTTCGCCCACGGCGGCTTTCCCGCGGCCTACGTGATGCACATGGCGATCGCGACCTCGCTCGGGGCCATCGTCGCCGGCTCGGCCGCGAGCCTGCGCGCGCACGACCGCCACGGCGCCGTGGACTGGCCCGTGGTGAGGCGCATGACGCCCGGCCTGCTCGCGGGCGTGCTCGGCGGCTCGATCCTCGCGCGCTTCGTGCCGGGCGCCTTCCTCAAGTACTTCTTCCTCGGCTTCGCGCTGCTCGTCACCGCGCAGATGATCCTCGACCTGAAGCCCGAGGCCACGCGCGAGCTGCCGCAAGGCGCGGGGCTCGCGCTCGCCGGCGCCGGCATCGGCGTGTTCTCCGGGCTCGTGGGCGGGGGCGCGGCGGCGATCGGCGTGCCCTTCCTCACCTGGTGCAACATGAGCGCGCACCGGGCGATCGGCACCGTGGCGGCTCTGGGATTCCCGCTCGCCGTCGCGGGTTCGGCCGGCTACATGATCGCCGGCTGGGGCGTGCAGCAGCTCCCGCGCTGGAGCGTGGGGTTCGTCTACCTGCCTGCGCTCGTGGGCATCTCGGCGACGAGCGTGCTGCTGGCGCCCTGGGGCGCGCGCCTCGCGCACCGCCTTCCCGCGCGCACGCTGCGACGCATCTTCGCGCTCTTCCTCCTCGCCATGGGCGCGAAGGTGGCGACCTCCGTCTAGCGCGCGTTCCAGCGCTGCATCAGCGTCCGGAAGAGCGCGACGGACTGCCCGATGCGCTCCATCGAGCACCACTCGTCGGTCTGGTGCGCGAGCTGCGGCTCGCCGGGGCCCAGGATCACCGCCGGGGGAGCGCCCATGGCGCGCTTCAGGTCCGCGCCGTCGGTGGAGAAGGTGATCGTGTGGGGCGAGGGCATGGCGCCCAGGTGCTTCGCGCACAGCTCGAAGACCTCCCCCACCCATTCGTCCGAGGGATCGGTGTAGAGCGCGGCCGTCTCGACGATGGGGCGGACGCTCGCCCCGCGCGGCGCGACGAGCGCCCGGAGGGACTCGCACAGGTGCACGTGGTCGATGCCCGGGACGGTGCGCGTGTCGACGGTGACCGTCGCGCGGTCCGGGACCGAGTTCGTGTTGAGGCCCGCGTGGAACGTGCCCACGTTGAGCGTCGGCCGCCCCATCACCTCGTGGGACTCGACCGGGAAGCGGAAGCGGCCGAGGTCGTCGATCACCCGGGCCATCTTGAGAATGGCGTTGTCGCCCATCTCGGGCATGGAGCCGTGTGCGGTGACCCCGCGCGTCTCGATCTCGAACCACGCGAGGCCCTTGTGGCCCACGTAGGGATAGTTGCCCGTGGGCTCCGCGACCACGATGGCGCCGGCGCGCTCGAGCAGCCGCCGGTCGGCGAGGAACTTCGCGCCCTCGCATCCGACCTCCTCGCCCGCGGTGACGACGAGGATCGCGCCGGGGCCGCGCGCGAGCTCGGGGGCGAGCTCCACCGCGGCCACGACGAAAGCGGCGATCCCGCTCTTCATGTCGGTCGAGCCGCGCCCGTAGAGGCGGTCCCCGAGGGTCTCGCCGGCGAAGGCGTCGCGCGACCAGGGCGCCGCGCCGAGCGGGACCGTGTCGATGTGCCCGGTGAAGCAGATCGGCGCCTTCGCGCCGTCCGCTCCGATGCGCGCGACGAGGCTGGTGCGCGATTCGGCGAACTCGTGGTAGGCCACGCGGTAGCCCGCGCGCTCGAGGATCGCGCCGAGGTGCCGCGCGCAGGCGCGCTCCATGCCCGGGGGGTTGATGGTGTTGAACGCGAGGAGCTCGCGCGTGAGCGCGAGCGCGTCGAGGCGGCCGGTCATCGCGCTAGTGTCTCACGGCGCCGGCGGGCTGGCCCGCGCCGGTCAGGCCGCGAGCCGCCGCAGCGCTTCCTGGTACTTCTCGGAGGTCTTCGCCGTGACCTCCGGCGGCATCGCGGGCGCGGGGGGCTTGCGCGCGAAGCCGATGGAGTCGAGCCAGTTGCGCACGTACTGCTTGTCGAAGCTCTCGGGGCTCGCGCCCACGCGCCAGGTCGCGAGCGGCCAGAAGCGCGAGGAATCGGGCGTGAGGGCCTCGTCGATGAGGTGAAGCCGGTCGGCCGCATCGAGGCCGAACTCGAACTTCGTGTCCGCGATGATGATGCCGCGCTCGAGGGCGTAGGCCGCCGCGGCCTGGTAGAGCCGGATCGCCGTGTCCCTCACCTCCTCGGCGCGCTCCCGCCCGATCGTCGCGGCCATGCGCTCGAACGAGATGTTCTCGTCGTGGTGCCCGGCCTCGGCCTTGGTCGCCGGCGTGAAGATCGGGTGGGGCAGCTTCGCGGCGCGCTGCAGGCCCGCGGGCAGGGCGATGCCGCACACGGTCCCGGTGGCGCTGTACTCGCCCCAGCCCGAGCCCTCGAGGTAGCCGCGCACCACCGCCTCGATGGGCAGCGGCTGCATGCGCTTCACGACCACCGAGCGGTCGCGCACCTGGTCGCGCTCGCCGGGGGCGACCACCGTCTCGGGATCGATGCCCGTGAGGTGGTTGGGCACGATGCCGGCGAGCTTCGCGAACCAGAAGCTGGACAGGGCCGTGAGCACGCGTCCCTTCTCCGGCACCGGCGTCGGCAGCACCACGTCGTAGGCGGAGAGCCGGTCCGTGGTGACGATGAGGAGCTTGTCCTCGCCGACGGCGTAGATGTCGCGCACCTTGCCGCGCCCGACCCGCGGCAGGCTCGCGATCGAGCTCTCGTAGAGGGGCTTCACGCGCCGCCCATCCTCACGCCGCCCGGCGCTCGAGGCTCGCGCTCCACTGGCCCTTCGAGGCGAGGCTGTTCATGCGCGCGCGGTGGTGCAGCGCCTTCTGGGCGGCGCCGACGTTGGCCGGCGCGCCGCGCCAGGTCGCGAGCGCCATGTGCTGCAGCGCGCGGCTGTAGCTGAACGTGAGCGGCCACGGCGCCCCGCCGACGCGGTTCATCGCGTCGAGGTGCGCGGTGGCGTCCTCGTCGCTCTGGCCTCCCGAGAGGAACACCACGCCCGGCAGCGCCGCGGGGACGGTGCGCTTGAGGACCCGGAGCGTGCGCTCGGCCACCTCCGGGACGCCCGCCTGGCGCGCGTTGTCCTTGCCCGAGACCACCATGCTCGCCTTGAGGATCACGTGCTCGGGGGCGACGCCCTGGCGCTCGAGCTCGTGGAAGACCGCCTCGAGGGTCGCCTCGGTCACTTCCTCGCAGCGCTCCACGGTGTGGTCGCCGTCGAGCAGCACCTCGGGCTCGACGATCGGCACGATGGAGGCCTCCTGGCAGATGGCGGCGTAGCGGGCGAGCGCGTGGGCGTTCGCCGCGATGCACGCGGCCGAGGGAAGGCCGTCGCCGATCGTGATCACGGCGCGCCACTTGGCGAAGCGCGCGCGCAGCGCGAAGTACTCCTTCATGCGCGCGGCGAGCCGGTCGAGGCCCTCGGTCACCTTCTCGCCCGGGTGCAGCGCCATGTCCTGCGCGCCCGCGTCCACCTTGATGCCGGGGACGATGCCGCTCTTCTCGAGGTACTCGGCGAAGTTCACGCCGTCCTTCGTCTTCTGCCGGATCGTCTCGTCGAAGAGGATCACGCCGCTCACGTACTCGGAAAGCCCCGGCGTGGTGAAGAGCAGCTCCCGGTACGTGCGGCGGTTCTCCTCGGTGCTCTCGACCTTCACGGCGTCGAAGCGCTTCTTGCAGGTGCCCGAGCTCTCGTCGGCGGCGAGCAGGCCCTTGCCCGCGGCCACCATGGCGCGGGCGGTGTCGGTCATCAGCTTGGAGTCCATGGTTTCCTCCTTCCTTGCGGGGTTCAGCCGCCGGCCCGGTGCTCTCCGACCTTCACGATCTTCATCGTGTTGGTGCCGCCGGACTTGCCGAGCGGCTCCCCGATGGTGAGCACGATGAGGTCGCCGGGGTCGACCACCCCGTTGGCGACCAGCACCGACTCGGCCTCGGCGAGGAGCTCCTCGCGGTCGTGGCCCACGTATTTCACCATGAGGGGATAGACGTCGCGGAACAGCGTGCAGCGATAGCGGGTGTAGGTCTGGGCCGTGAGGGCGTAGATCGGCACGCCGCAGTTCAGGCGCGACATCCACAGCGCCGTCGAGCCCGACTCGGTGAGCGAGGCGATCGCCTTCACCCGCAGGTGGTAGCCCGTGAAGATCGCGGCCATCGCGATCGACTGGTCGACGCGCACGAAGACGCGGTTCAGGAGCTCGCTCTCGAGCGCGACCGCCTGGGACTTCTCCGCCTCCAGGCAGATGCGGTTCATGGCGGCGATCGTCTCCACGGGAAACTGGCCGGAGGCCGACTCGGCCGAGAGCATCACCGCGTCGGTGCCGTCGAGGACGGCGTTGGCCACGTCGGAGACCTCGGCCCGCGTGGGCACGGGGCTCGAGATCATCGACTCCATCATCTGGGTGGCGGTGATGGTGAGCTTGTTCAGCTCGCGCGCCTGCCGGATCATGCGCTTCTGCAGCGCCGGCACCGCCGCGTCGCCCACCTCCACGGCGAGGTCGCCGCGCGCGACCATGATGCCGTCGCACGCGCGCATGATGTCCTCGAGGGCGGGGATCGCCTCGGCGCGCTCGATCTTCGCGATGAGCAGCGCGTGGCCGCCCGCGGCGCGCAGGAGCTCGTGCGCCATGTACATGTCGGCGCCGCTCTTGGGGAACGACACCGCGACGAAATCGACCCTCATCCGCGCCGCGGTGCGGATGTCCTCGATGTCCTTCGGCGTGAGCGCCGGCGCGGTGAGCCCGCCGCCCTGGCGGTTGATGCCCTTGTTGTTGGTGAGCGTGCCGCCGTGGCGCGTCACCGTGTGGATGCGCGGGCCGTCCACGGCGGTCACGTCGAGCACGATCTTGCCGTCGTCGAGGAGCAGCACGTCCCCCGCGCTCACGTCGCGCGGCAGCTCCTTGTAGTCGAGGCCCACGCGCCCGCCGTCGCCGAGCTCGCAGGTGGAATCGAGCACGAAAGGGTCGCCCGGCTTCAGCGTGGCGCCGCCCTCGCGGAAGCGGCCGACGCGGATCTTCGGGCCCTGGAGGTCCGCCATGATGCCGACGGCGCGGCCCACCTTGCGGCAGGTCTCGCGCACGAGCTCCGCGCGGCGCATGTGATCCTCGGCGCTGCCGTGGGAGAAGTTGAGCCGCACGACGTCCACGCCCGCGAGGAACATCCGCTCGAGCACCGCGGAGTCGCTCGATGCGGGACCGAGCGTCGCCACGATCTTGGTGCTGCGCTGGCTCACGCCGCCTTTCCGGCGCCGGCCGCGCGCTCCCCGAGGACCTCGACCGCGGGCAGCGTCCGGCCCTCGAGGAACTCGAGGAAGGCGCCGCCGCCGGTCGAGATGTAGCCGATGCGGTCCTTCACCCCGTACTTGGCGATCGCCGCGAGCGTGTCGCCGCCGCCCGCGATGGAGAACGCGCCCGAGGCGGCGATCGCCTCGGCCACCGCGCGCGTGCCGCCGCCGAAGGCGTCGAACTCGAACACGCCCACGGGCCCGTTCCACACGATGGTGCCGGCGGCGGCGAGGATCCTCGCGTACGCCTTCGAGGTCTCGGGGCCGATGTCGAGGATCAAGTCGTCGGCGCCCACGTCCTTCGCCGCCACGGTGCGCGCCGGCGTGTCGGCGGCGAAGGCCTTGCCGCACACGACGTCCGAGGGGATCGGCACGGCCGCGCCCCGCAGCCGCATGAGCGCCATGATCTCGCGCGCCTCGCCGGCGAGGTCGGCCTCGGCGAGCGACTTGCCGATGGGCAGCCCCTCGGCGAGCATGAACGTGTTCGCGATGCCGCCGCCCACGATCAGCTGGTCCACCCGGCTCGCGAGGGACTTGAGGATCGTGAGCTTCGTCGAGACCTTGGAGCCCGCGACGATCGCCACGAGGGGCCGGCGGGGGCTCGCGAGCGCGCGGCCCAGCGCGTCGAGCTCGGCGGCGAGCAGCGGCCCCGCGCAGGCGACGGGCGCGTATCTCGCGATCCCGTGGGTCGTCGCCTCGGCGCGGTGCGCGGTGCCGAACGCGTCGTTCACGTAGACGTCGCAGAGCGCGGCCATCCGGCGGGCGAGCGCCTCGTCGTCCTTCTTCTCGCCCTTGTTGAAGCGGCAGTTCTCGAGCAGGACGAGCTCGCCGGGCTTCACCTGCACGCCTCCGACCCAGTCGCGCACGAGCCGGACGTCGCGCCCGAGGAGCTCGCCGAGACGGCGCGCCACCGGGGCGAGCGAATCGGCCTGCGAGAACTCGCCTTCCTTGGGCCGGCCCAGGTGCGAGGTGACCATCACCGCGGCGCCCCGCTCGAGCGCGAGGCGGATCGCGGGGAGCGATGCGCGGATGCGCGTGTCGTCGGTGATCGCCCCGGCGTCGTCCTGGGGCACGTTGAGGTCGGCGCGGATGAACACCCGCTTGCCGGCCAGGTCCACGTCGGCCATCCTGAGGATTTTCATGGCTGATGTCGCCCGCTCGATGGCGTCGAGCGGCCCAAGGTCCGAAGTCGAATCGCCCCAACGAGTTGGGGACCCCCGCGCCGTTCCCGCGCCACTACGATGAGTACCCGTTCGTCACTTCGCCGCCATCCACGCCATCGTCACGTCGAGCATCCGGTTGGAGAAGGCCCACTCGTTGTCGTACCAGCTCGACACCTTGACGAGCCGGCCCGAAACCTTCGTGAGCGTCGCCTCGAAGACCGAGGAGCGCGGGTCGTGGTTGAAGTCGACGGAGACGAGCGGCTCCTTGTTGTAGCCGAGGATGCCCTGCAGCGGGCCCGACTCGGCCGCCTTCTTCATGACGGCGTTCACCTCGTCCACGGAGGTGTCGCGCGCGGCGATGAAGGACAGGTCCACGAGGGACACGTTGATGGTGGGCACGCGGATCGCGTAGCCGTCGAGCTTGCCGTTGAGCTCGGGCATCACGAGCCCCACCGCCGCCGCCGCTCCGGTCTTGGTCGGGATCATCGACATCGTCGCCGAGCGCGCGCGCCGCAGGTCCTCGTGGAAGACGTCGGTGAGCACCTGGTCGTTCGTGTAGGAGTGCACCGTGGTCATGAGCCCGTGGGTGATGCCGATCGCCTCGTGCAGGGGCTTCACCAGGGGCGCGAGGCAGTTGGTGGTGCACGAGGCGTTGGAGATCACGGTGTGGGAGGCCTTGAGCGTGCCGTGGTTCACGCCGTAGACCACCGTGGCGTCCACGTCCTTGCCGCCCGGCGCCGAGATGATCACCTTCTTCGCCCCGCCGCGCAGGTGCGCGGAGGCCTTCTCCTTGGAGGTGAAGTAGCCGGTGCACTCGTACACCACGTCCACGCCGAGGTCCTTCCACGGGAGCTGCGCCGGATCGCGCTGCGCGACCACGCGGATGCGGTCGCCGTCCACGATCATCGAGTCGCCCTGCACCTCGACCTTGCCCGGGAACTTGCCGTGCACGGTGTCGTGGCGGGTGAGGTGCGCGTTGGTCTCGGGCGGGCCGAGGTCGTTGATGGCCACGATCGCGAGGTCGTGCGACTTGCCGCTTTCGTAGTGGGCGCGAAGGACGTTGCGGCCGATGCGGCCGTAACCATTGATGGCGACGCGGACGGTCATGGGGCGGCTCCGGGAGCGTTTTCGACGCGGGGAAACCGACATTTTAGCGCACGGTGGGCGCGCGCCTTGCTTTAGGTCAACCGCCGAGCAGCCTCGTGAGGTCTTGCCACGCGTAGGCCACCTCGGCGTAGGCATGCAGGCCCAGGCGCTCGGTCTTCTCGGCCGCTTCCTCGCCGCCGAGCGCCTCGTAGAACAGGCGCGCCCGGTTCGCCTTGAGCACCCAGAGGTAGAACCCGAAGCGGCCGTGGCGCACGAAATGCGCGGCGCACGCCCGCACGAGGGCGCGCCCGGCCCCGCGCCGCTGGCTCGCCTGCAGCACGTAGAGCGCGTAGATCTCGGCCTCCAGGCCGCGCAGGCGATGCCGCGCGGGCCCGCACGAGGCGAATCCGACCACGTTCCCGTCGATCTCGGCGAGCCAGGTGGCCGACTCCGGCCCGGGGGCCGCGAGGCGCCTGCGCCACGCGGCCTCGCTCTTGCGGCCCGCTTCCTCGGCGATGACGGCGAGCGGCAGGATGCCGGCGTAGGTGGTGCGCCAGCTCTCGCGGTGCACGTGCGCGATCGACGGCGCGTCGGCGACCGACGCGGCGCGGACGGCGACGGCCGGCCCGGCCCGCGGCCCCAGCGCGCGGCGCGGCTCGGTGCTATCCGCGGCGGACAAGGTCGCGGACCGCGGCCGCGAGGTGGGCGGCGTCCACGCCGAAGAGCTTGTAGACGTCGGCGGCGGGCGCGGACTCGCCGAAGCGGTCCACGCCGATCGTCGCACCCTCGAGGCCCACGTACTTGCGCCAGTAGTCGGTGACGCCGGCCTCGATCGAGGCGCGCGGCAGCCCCGGCGGCAGCACCGAGCGGCGCCAGGCCTCGTCCTGGCGGTCGAAGACGGCCGTGCAGGGCATCGACACCACGCGCACGGGCACGCCCTCGTCGCCGAGCGCCTTCTGGGCGGCGAGCGCGAGCGGCACCTCGGAGCCCGTCGCGAGGACGACCGCCCTCGCGCCCGGGGCGTCCGAGAGCACGTAGCCGCCGCGCCGGATCGCCTCGATCGCCTCCGGCGCGCGCGCCACGAAGGGCACGTTCTGGCGCGAGAGGGCGAGGGAGCTGGGGCCGTCGCGGCGCTCGAGGGCCATCGCCCAGGCCACCGCCGTCTCGACCGTGTCGCAGGGGCGCCACACGTCCATGCGGGGGATGAGGCGCAGGCTCGCGAGCTGCTCGACCGCCTGGTGCGTGGGACCGTCCTCGCCGAGCCCGATCGAGTCGTGGGTGAAGACGAAGACGTTGCGCACCTTCATGAGCGCGGCCAGCCGCAGGGCGTTGCGCGAGTAGTCGGAGAACACGAGGAAGGTGCCGGAGTAGGGGATGAAGCCGCCGTGCAGCGCCACGCCGTTGCCGATCGCGGCCATGCCGAACTCGCGCACGCCGAAGTGCACGTAGTTGCCGGCCTCGGCCGCCGACACGGTCTTCGAGCCCGACCACGTCGTGAGGTTGGAGCCGGTGAGGTCCGCCGAGCCGCCCAGCAGCTCCGGCAGCCGGGGCCCGAGCCCCTCGAGCGCGAGCTGGGAGGCCTTGCGCGTCGCCACCGTCTCGGCCTTCGCGACCGCCCGGTCGACGAGCGATTGCGCGATCGAGCGCCAGTCGGCGGGGAGCTCTCCCGCGATGCGGCGCCGGAATTCCCGCGCGGCCTCGGGGTAGGCGGCCGCGTAGGCCTCGAAGCGGCGGCTCCAGTCCGCTTCGCGCGCCTTGCCCGCCTCGCGCGCGTCCCAGGCCCGGTAGACGGCCTCCGGGATCTCGAACGGGGGATGGTTCCAGCCGAGCGCCGCGCGCGTGGCTGCGACCTCGGCTTCGCCCAGGGCCTCGCCGTGCGCCTTCGCGCTCCCCGCGCGGTTCGGCGCGCCCTTGCCGATCACCGTCCGGCAGCAAACCAGGGTGGGGCGCGCGGTCTCGGCGCACGCGCGCTCGAGCGCCGCCGCGACGGCGCGCGGATCGTGGCCGTCCACGCCGGGGATCACGTTCCAGCCGTAGGCGGCGAAGCGCTTCGGCGTGTCGTCGCGGAACCAACCGTGCACGTCGCCGTCAATCGAGATGCCGTTGTCGTCGTAGACGACGGCGAGCTTGGCGAGCCCGAGGGTGCCGGCGAGCGAGCACGCCTCGTGCGAGATGCCTTCCATGAGGCACCCGTCGCCCGCGAACGCCCACGTGCGGTGGTCCACGATCGCGTGCCCCGGGCGGTTGAACTCCGCGGCGAGGAGCTTCTCGGCGAGCGCGAAGCCCACGGCGTTGGCGAGACCTTGGCCCAGCGGCCCGGTGGTGGTCTCCACGCCGGGCGTGAGGCCGACCTCGGGATGGCCGGGAGTGCGGGAATGGAGCTGCCGGAAGCGCCGGATCTCCTCCATGGGAAGGTCGTAGCCCGTGAGATGGAGCAGCGCGTACTGGAGCATGGAGCCGTGGCCGTTCGAGAGCACGAAGCGGTCGCGGTCGGGCCAGGCGGGGTTGGCGGGGTTGTGGCGCAGGAAGCGCCGCCACAGGACTTCGGCGATCTCGGCCATGCCCATGGGCATGCCGGGGTGGCCCGAGTTCGCCTTCTGCACCGCGTCCATCGCGAGCGCGCGGATGGCGTTCACGATCTCCGCGTAGGAGACCTCGGGGGCGCGCGCGAGCGCGGCGCCGGCGGTTCGATCGGTGGCTTCGGGCATGGGAGAGCGCGTCGGGGAAGCGGTGCCGATGGTGGAAACGCGTGAAAATCCTTCACGCACGAGCAATAATGAGATTATACTTGCGCACTTTTCACCGCGATATTTTTCGCTTGGGTAAACCTCTGCAAGAAGGATTTCGCCCGCCGCCCTGGGTTTGAGGGCGCCCCGCCGCGAGGAGGGTCGCCCGAGGTAGCGCGCGCAGTCCCCGCCCGCGGATCTTTACTTGGAAGGGGGTATCGGAGTGAAGGGACTGCACATCATCGCTGACCTCTACAACTGCCAGAAGGGCGAGCTGCTCGCCTCGTCCGAGAAGCTTCGCCGGCTCTGCGTCGCGACCTGCCGCGACGCCGGGCTCACGGTCCTCGGCGACCACTTCTACCAGTTCAGCGGCGCCGACGGCACCCAGCAGGGGGGGGCCACGGGCGCCGTGGTGCTCGCCGAATCGCACCTCGCCATCCACACCTGGCCCGAGCGCGACGCCGCCACGCTCGACGTGTACGTCTGCAACTACACCTCGGACAACACCGGCAAGGCCGAGGCCGTGTACGCCGCCCTCGCGAAGGCGCTCAAGCCCGGCGACGTCCTCGTCGAGCGCGTGATGCGGGGCAAGGACCTGCCGCTCAAGAAGCAGCGCGTCGCCTGACGCGAAGCGGCGGTGCCGGAGAAGATCCTCGAGAGGCTGAACGACGCGAGCGGCGTGTACTTCGAGGGCACGCTCGTCGAGCGCCGCCGCACGCCCTTCCAGCTCCTGGAGGTCTACGACACGCCCGAGCTGGGGCGCATCTTCCGGCTCGACGGCTACAACATGACCTCCGAGCGCGACGAGTTCTTCTACCACGAGAACCTCGTGCATCCGGCCGCGGTCGCCCATCCGTCGCCGAGGCGCGCGCTCGTGATCGGCGGCGGCGACGGCGGCTCCTCCGAGGAGCTGCTCAAGCACTCCACGATCGAGGCGGTGCACATGGCCGAGCTCGACCCGGTGGTGATCGAGGTCGCGAAGGCCCGGTTCGGCAAGGTCCACCGCGGGGCGTTCGACGACCCGCGCCTGAAGGTGACCGTGGGCGACGGGCTCGCCTACCTGCGCGAGACGGCGGTCCGCTACGACCTCGTCTGCATGGACCTCACCGACCCGGTGGGCCCGTCGACGGAGCTCTACTCGCCCGCCACCTTCGCGCTCGCGCGCCGCGCCATGGCGCCCGGAGGGGCGCTCACGCTGCACATCGGCTCGCCCTTCTCGCACCCGCAGCGCGTGCGCTCCACGCTCGGCAACCTGCGCAGCGTCTTCCCGGTCGTGGCGCCGTACTTCGTGCACATCCCGCTCTACGGCTCGATCTGGGGGTTCGCCTGCGCGTCCGATTCGCTCGACCCGCGCGCCCTCTCGCCCGCCGAGGCCGAGCGCGTCATCGCCGAGCGCGGCATCCGCGACCTGCAGTACTACAACGGCGAGGTGCACCGGGCGCTCTTCGCGCTCCCGAACTACGTGCGCGCGCTCGCGCTCTGAAGGGCCCCGGGGCCATGCTAGCATCGGGTGAGAAGCGCCCCGAACGATCCATGCCGTTCCCCCGCATCCACTGCGACGTCCGCCTGGGCCCCGGCGCCCAGTTCGCGCTCGCCCCCGAGGCCGCGCAGCACGTCTCGCGCGCCCTGCGGCTCAAGGTCGGCGACGGCCTCACCGTCTTCGACGGCCGCGGCGGCGAGTTCGAGGCGGTGATCCAGCGCATCGACCGCGAGCGCGTCGAGGTGAAGGTCGGCGCGGGGCGCAACGTGGAGCGCGAGAGCGCGCTCGCCATCGGGCTCGTGCAGGGGCTGCCCGAGGCGGACAAGATGGACTGGATCATCCAGAAGGCGGTGGAGCTGGGCGTGGCCTGGATCCAGCCCCTCGTGTGCGACCGCAGCGTCGTGCGCCTGTCGGGCGAGCGCGCGGCGCGGCGCGAGGCGCACTGGCGGCGCGTGGCGGTCGCCGCGTGCGAGCAGAGCGGGCGCAACCGCATCCCGGAGGTGCGGCCCACGCTCGGCTTCCAGAGCTGGATCGCCGCTCCGTCGCCCCTCGCGCGCTGGATGCTGCAGCCCGACGCCCCGCCGCTCGCCGGGCACGCCGCGCCGCAGGCGCCATTCGAGCTGCTGGTGGGACCCGAAGGGGGCTTGTCGGAGCGCGAGCGCGAGCTCGCCCTCGGCCGCGGCTGCGAGCCGCTCGCGCTCGGGCCGCGCGTGCTGCGCGCGGAGACCGCGCCGGTGGCGGCGCTCGCGGCGATCCACGCGCTCTGGGGCGATTTCTCGGGCGCCGCGCCGCGCTAGGATCGTCCGCCATGGCGAAAGGCACCCCGAAGACCGAAGCGTTCGTGAAGTGGTTCCGCGCGGCCACGCCCTACATCCACCGCTGGGGCGGGGCGACGTTCGTGATCGGCTTCGGCGGCGAGGTGCTCGCCGACGGGGAGTTCCAGCAGCTCACCCACGACATCAACGTGCTCGTGAGCCTGGAGGTGCGCGTCGTGCTGGTGCACGGCACGCGGCCCCAGATCGAGGAGCAGATGCGCCAGCACGGCGTGACGCCGCGCTACGTGGGCGGGCGGCGCGTGACCGACGACCGGGCGCTCGCGTGCGTGAAGGAGGCGAACGGCATCGTGCGCATGGAGATGGAGGCGCTGCTCTCGATGGAGCTCGCCAACAGCCCCATGTGGGGCGCCGACATCCGCGTCTCCTCGGGCAACTTCGTGACCGCCAAGCCCGTGGGCGTCGTGGGCGGGGTGGACTTCCAGCACACGGGCGAGGTGCGCAAGGTCGATGCCGAGGGCATCCGCCGCCGGCTCGACGACCACGAGGTGGTGCTCGTCTCGCCCGTCGGCTTCTCGCCCATGGGCGACGTCTTCAACTGCACGCTCGAGGACGTGGCCACCTCGATCGCCGTGGCGTTGCAGGCCGACAAGCTCATCTTCCTCACCGAGACGGCGGGGGCGCTCGATGCGAAGGGGCGGCTCATCCCGGAGCTCACGGTGATGCAGGCGAAGGAAGTGATGGCCTCCAACAACCTGCCCGAGGACGTGCAGGTGTACCTGCCGTGCGCGATCCGGGCGTGCTCCGAGGGCGTGAAGCGCGCCCACCTCATCAGCCGCCACGTGGACGGGGCCCTCCTCCTGGAGCTGTTCACGCACCACGGCATCGGCACGATGGTGGTGCCCGAGTCGCCCGAGACGATCCGCGCGGCCACCCCCGCGGACATGCCCGGCATCGTGCAGATCCTCGAGCCCCTCGAGCAGCAGGGCATCCTCGTGAAGCGCCCCCCCGACGAGCTGGAGCGCGAGGTCGACCGCTTCTTCGTGATCGCCTCCGAGGGGAACATCCTCGGCTGCGCGGCGCTCTACCCTTACGACGAGGAGAGGACCGCGGAGCTCGCCGCGCTCGCCGTGAACCCCTTCTACCGCGACGGGGGCCGCGGCGAGCGCCTGCTCGCCTTCGCCGAGGCCAAGGCGCGCGCGGCCGGGCTCAAGTCGCTCTTCGTCCTCTCGACGCGCACGACGCACTGGTTCCTGGAGCGCGGCTTCGTCGAGTCGGACCCGGGCCGGCTGCCCGAGCGCCGGCGGGCCCGCTACAACCCGGACCGGCGCTCGAAGGTCTTCGTGAAGGAGCTGTGAGGCTCGTAAAGGAGGCGCATGGCGCGCATGGTGAAATGCATCAAGCTCGGGCGCGAGGCCGAGGGCCTCGACTTCCCGCCCTATCCGGGCGAGCTCGGCAGGCGGCTCTGGGAAAGCGTCTCGAAGGAGGCGTGGAAGCAGTGGCTCGAGCACCAGAAGATGCTGGTGAACGAGAACCGGCTGAACCTCGCGGACCCGCGCGCGCGCAAGTACCTCGAGGAGCAGATGCGCCGCCACTTCTTCGGCGAGGGCGCGGACAGCGCCGCCGGCTATGTCCCCAAGTCCTGAAACGCCTTCCTATCGCGGGCGCTGGTAGGTCTTCACGCCCTCGGGCGTGGCGAGGAGGAGCAGGTCGGCGGGGCGCCGGGCGAAGATGCCGTTGCTCACCACTCCGGCGATCATGTCGATCTCGGTCTCGAGGCGCACGGGATCGAGGATCGTGAGCCCGCGCACGTCGAGGATGAGGTTGCCGTTGTCCGTGGTCACGCCCACGCGCAGCTCCGGGATGCCGCCGAGCTTCACCAGCTCGCGCGCGACGAAGCTGCGCGCCATGGGCAGCACCTCCACGGGCAGCGGGAACTTCCCGAGGACCGGCACCAGCTTGCTCGCGTCGGCGATGCAGACGAACCTGCGGCTCGCCTGGGCCACGATCTTCTCGCGCGTGAGCGCCCCGCCGCCGCCCTTGATCATGGCGAGGTGCTCGGTCACCTCGTCGGCCCCGTCCACGTAGACGTCGCAGCCGTCGGTGTCGTTGAGCTCGCGCACCGGGATGCGCAGGTCGCGCAGGCGCTTCGCGCTCGCCTCGGAGCTCGCCACCGTGCCCGTGATGCGCGCCTTGCGGGCGGCGAGCGCGTCGATGAAGAAATTGACCGTGGACCCCGTGCCCACGCCGACCATGGTGTCGTCCGGGACGTAGGCGAGCGCGGCCTCGGCGGCGGCCTTCTTGAGCGCGTTCGGGTCCATGCCGGAAAGCATACTCCAGGGGCGCGGCGCCGCCTTCTTGGTATGCTTCCGGGTTCACCCAGGATGCGCGCGTGAAGACCGAAAGATACCTCGAGCAGATCCTCACGGCGAAGGTCTACGACGTGGCGATCGAGACCCCCCTCGATCCCGCGCCCGCGATCTCGCGCCGGCTCGGCAGCCACGTGCTGCTCAAGCGCGAGGACAAGCAGCCGGTCTTCTCGTTCAAGCTGCGCGGCGCCTACAACAAGATGGCGAACCTCGCGGCCGCGGAGCTCGCGCGCGGCGTGATCTGCGCCTCGGCCGGGAACCACGCCCAGGGCGTGGCCCTCGCCGCCCAGCGCCTCGGGGCGCAGGCGACCATCGTCATGCCCGTCACCACGCCGCGCATCAAGGTGGGGGCGGTGGCCGCGCGCGGGGCGAAGGTCGAGCTGCACGGCGACACCTACCACGAGGCCTCGGCGTACGCCACGGCCCTCGCGCGGCGCCGCCGGCTCACGTTCGTGCACCCGTACGACGATCCCCTCGTGATCGCGGGACAGGGCACCATCGGCGTGGAGATCCTGCGCCAGCATCCGCGGCCCATCGACGCCGTCTTCGTGCCCGTGGGCGGCGGCGGCCTCATCTCGGGCATCGCCGCGTACGTGAAGCGCGTCGCGCCGCGCACGAAGGTGATCGGCGTGCAGCCCGTGGACTCGGCGGCGATGCACGCGTCGCTGCGCGAGGGGCGCCGCGTGACGCTCTCCCACGTCAACCTCTTCGCCGACGGCGTGGCGGTGCGCCAGGTGGGCCGCGAGACCCTGCGCCTGTGCCGCGAGCTCGTCGACGACATGGTGCTCGTGGACACCGACGAGATCTGCGCGGCCATCAAGGACATCTTCGAGGACACGCGCACGGTGCTGGAGCCGGCGGGCGGCGTGGCGCTCGCGGGAGCCAAGCGCTGGATCGGCCGCCGGCGCGCGAAGGGTGCGACCGTGGTCGCCATCGCGAGCGGCGCGAACATGAACTTCGACCGCCTGCGCTTCGTGGCCGAGAGGGCGGAGCTCGGCGAGCATCGCGAGGCGGTGCTCGCGGTCACCATCCCCGAGCGGCCGGGAAGCTACCGCGAGCTCTGCGCGCTCCTCGGCAACCGCAGCGTCACGGAGTTCAACTACCGCTACGCCGCGGGCCGCGACGCGCACGTCTTCCTCGGCGTGGCGGTCTCCGGGCGCGAGGAGACCGACCGCCTCGTGGCCCTCCTCGGCAAGCACGGCATCCGCGCCGTCGACCTCTCCGACAACGAGATGGCGAAGCTGCACGGCCGGCACCTCGTCGGCGGCCGCGCCGATCTCGAGATCCCCGAGATGCTCTACCGCTTCGAGTTCCCCGAGCGGCCCGGCGCCCTCATGAACTTCCTCGAGCGCATGGGCACCGGCTGGAACATCTCGCTCTTCCACTACCGCAACCACGGCGCCGACGTGGGGCGCGTGCTGGTCGGCATGCAGGTGCCCGAGGGCGAGCGCGGCGCCTTCCGCGCCTTCCTGCGCGACCTGGGTTACGACTACACCGACGAGTCGCGTAACCCGGCGTACCGGCTCTTCCTGCGGTGAGCGCCCCGCGCCATCGGGACCCGGCGAGGGCGGCGCTCGAGGGCGCGGTGGCGCACTTCCGCGCCGGGCGCGTCGCCGAGTGCGAGCGGGCGGTGCGCGAGCTGCTCGACGCCGAGCCGCGCCGCGCCGACGCGCTCGAGCTGCTCGGCGTCGCCCTCGGGATGCAGGGGCGCCACGCCGAGGCGCTCGCGGCGCTCGACCGCGCGCTCGACGCGCGCGCGACCTCGGCCTCGATCCTGCACAACCGCGCGCAGGCCCTCTTCCACCTGGCCCGCCTCGCCGAGGCGCGCGCCGACCTCGAGAAGGCCCTGCGGCTCGCGCCGGATCGTGCGCCTTCCTGGAACCTGCTCGGCAGCACGCTCGCCGCCTCGGGAGATGCGCAGGGCGCGGAGCGCGCCTACCGCAAGGCGGTCCAGGCCGATCCCTCCATGGCCGAGGCGCACTACAACCTGGCGCGCCTCCTCCAGGAATCGGGGCGCGCCGACGAGGCGATCGCGGGCTATCGGCGCTCGCTCGCCCTGCGGCCGCAGTTCGCGCAGGCCCACAACAACCTCGCCAACGCGCTCAAGGTCGCGGGACGCACGGACGAGGCGCTCGCCCATTACGCCGAGGCGGTGCGCGCCGATCCGCGGCTCGCGGACGCGCTGTCGAACTTCGGCACGCTGCTGCGCGAGCTGCGGCGCTTCGAGGAGGCGATCCCGCTGCTCGAGCGCGCCGCGCAGCTCAAGCCCGACTCGTCGCCGGTGCTGAACAACCTGGGAATCGCCTACCACGAGCGCCACGACGACGTTCGGGCGGCGGCCTGCTATCGCCGTGCGCTCGAGCTCGAGCCCGGTTTCGTCGAGGCGCGCAACAACCTCGGCAACGCGCTCGCCTCCCTCGGAGAGGAGGCCGAGGCGACCGCCTGCTACCGGGAAGTGATCGAGCGCGCGCCCGCCCATCCCGACGCGTACAGCAACCTGGGCGTGCTGCTTCAGGAGCGCGGCGAGGCCGACGCGGCGATCGCCTCGTACCGCAAGGCGCTCGAGCTCAGGCCCGACCACTCGGACGCGCTCAGCAACGTCGGCTACCTGCTCCAGGAGCAGGGAAGGGTGGAGGAGGCGATCGCCTACTACCGCCGCGCCCTCGAGGCGAACCCGGGTCTCGCTCGCGCCGGCTACAACCTGGGGATCGCGCTCCTCGCGCGCCACGATTTCACGCCCGGCTGGGAGCTTCACGAGAAGCGGTTCGAGACCGTTCCCCCCATCGCGCTGGCACGGCGCCTCGCCATGCCGCCGTTCACACCCGCGGACTGGGAAGGACCCCACCGCGTGGCGGTCTGGCGCGAGCAGGGAATCGGCGACCAGCTCCTCTACTCGACGCTCCTGCCCGAGCTCGCCGAGCGCGGCCAGTCCTTCGTGCTCGAGGCCGACCGCCGCCTCGTGCCCGCGCTTGCGCGCGCGCACCCCGACTGGACGGTGGTGGAGCCCGGCGCGTCGGAGGCGGCGTTCGCCTCCTGCGATCGGCACATCGCCGTGGGATCGCTGGCGCGGCTTCTGCGGCCCACGGCTGCGACCTTCGCGCGCCAGCCGCGCGCGCTCCTCGCGGCCGATCCGGCTCGCGTGGAAGCCTACCGGTCGCGCATCGCCGCTCCGGGAAAGCGTTCGGTCGCCGTCTCGTGGCGCAGCTTCCAGCCGAAGGCCCGCGGATACCTCCAGCGCAAGAAGTCGATGGACCTCGCCGCGTTCATGGGCCTGTCGCGCCGCGACGACCTGCGCCTCCTCGACGTCCAGTACGGCGATACCGCCGCCGAGCGCGAGGCCTTCGCGACGGCGGGGGGACGGCTCGAGCGCTTCGAGGAGCTCGACCTGTACGACGACCTCGAGGGCGTGCTCGCGGCCGTGCAGGCCTGCGACCTGGTGGTGACCACCAGCAACGTCACGGCCCATTTCGGCGGCGCGCTGGGCAAGGAGACGCTGCTCGTGTACCTCTCGGGCAATCCGCCGTTCCACTACTGGGTCCCGGGCCCCGACGGCCGGTGCCTGTGGTATCCCTCGGTGCGTGTCGTGACGGCGCGCGGGCTCGACACGTGGGACAAGGCGATGGCGCGCGTCGATGAGCTCCTCCGCGCCTGAGGCGAAGGCGCTCGCGCTGCTCCAGGCGGGGCGGCTCGAGGAGGCGGAGGCCGCGTGGCGCGCGATCCTCGCGGAGCGCCCCGACGATGCCGACGCCCTGCACTTCCTCGGCTGCGTGCTCGCCCGCGCGGGACGGACGCAGGACGGGCTCGACCTCATCGACCGATCGCTGCGCCAGGCGCCGCGCAACCCCGCGTTCCTGAACAACCGCGCGCGCGTGCTGGCGGACGCGGGGCGGCTCGAGGAGGCGGTGGCCGACCTGCGCCGCGCCGTGCAGGGCGACCCGCGCTTCGCCGCCGCGTTCCTGCACCTCGGGACGCTGCTCGGGCGGCTGGGCCGCGGCGAGGAGGCGCTCGCCGCGCTGCGGCGCGCCGCGGCCCTCGACCCGGGACAGCCCGGGGCGCACGCGGCGCTCGGGCGATTGCTGTTCGGCGCCCGGGATTTCGCGGGAGCGCGCGCGTGCTTCGAGCGGGCGCTGGCTCTCCTGCCGGGCGATCCCGACCTGCTCAACAACCTCGGCCTCGCCCTCCAGGCCGAGGGCGCGATGGACGCGGCCCTCGCGCGCTATCGCGAGGCCCTCGGGCGGCGGCCGCGCTTTCCGGAGGCCCTGCTCAACCTGGGCAACGCGCTGCGGGAGACGGGCGACCTGGCGGCGGCGGGCGAGATGTACCGCAAGGCGCTCGCCGAGCGTCCCGACTTCGTCGAAGCGCTGGTCAACGCGGCGAGCGCCGCGGCGGACGTCGGCGATCTCGGGGCGGCGCGCTCCCTCTTCGAGCGGGCGCTGGCGATCGCCCCGGGCTCGGCCGACGCGCGCTACGGGCTGGGGGTTGTGGCGCTGCGCGAGCGCCGCTGGGCCGAAGGCTGGGACGGCTACGAGCGGCGCTTCGCCACGCGCCCGCCGCAGGCCTCGTGGCGCGAGCTGCCGCTCGCGAGCCTCGCGCCGGGCGACCTCGATCGCGTGCGGCGCGTCGCCGTGTGGTCGGAGCAGGGCATCGGGGACCAGATTCTCTTCGCCACGCTGCTGCCGGAGCTCGCGCGGCGCGGGATCGGCGCGGTGGTCGAGGTGGATCCGCGGCTGCGCGAGGCCTTCCGCCGCAGCCTCCCCGGAATGGATTTCGTCGGCAAGCCGGCGCCGGACTCCGCCTTCGCGGGATGCGACGCGCAGCTTCCGCTGGGCTCGCTTCCGGCGCTCTTCCGCCGCGGCGCCGACGACTTCGCGCGCCAGCCGCGGGCGCTGCTCGAGCCCGACCGCGCGCGGGTCGACGAGATGCGCTCGCGGCTGGGCCCGGGCCGCTGGATCGGCATCGCGTGGAGGAGCCTGCAGAAGGGCGAGCGGCGCGCGATGGCCGAGCGCAAGTCGATCCCGCTCGAGGCGTTCGGGGCGTTCTCACGCGCCCCCGGGGTGCGCCTCCTCGATCTCCAATACGGCGACGTGGGCGAGGAGCGCGCGCGCTTCCACGCCCGCTATCCGGGGCTGCTCACGCGGCTCGAGGGCCTCGATCCGTGGAGCGACCTCGAGGGGATGCTCGCCGCCATCGCGGCGTGCGAGCGCGTCGTCACCTCGAGCAACGTGACCGCGCACCTCGCCGGGGCGATCGGCGCGCCCGCGACGGTCGTGTTCCTGCACGGCTGGCCGCCATTCCACTACTGGGTGCCGGACGAGGCCGGGCGCTCGCCCTGGTATCCGTCGGTCGAGGTGGCGGGGGAGAGGTCCTGGGCGAGCTGGGACGAGGCGCTCGGCGCTCTCGCCGCGCGGCTCTGACGCCCTGCGGAAAGGTGGTGCTGTTGAGTGGATTCGAACCACCGACCTACTGATTACGAATCAGTTGCTCTACCAGCTGAGCTACAACAGCACGGCCGACGATTATACCGTCATCGGCCCTCCTCCCGGTAGCCGCGGGCGCGCGCAAGCCCTTGAAATCGGGGGCCGCAGGGCCCTCCGCCCGTCGGCCCGGGCTCGCCGCCCATCGGCTTAGAATGGCCGCGCGTCGGGATGCGCTTGTCGACCCGCCGGGCCGATCCTTAGATTGCCGCCTAACCCCCAGAAAGGGCTCCGAAAATGCTGCGCAGACAACGAGGCTTCACCCTGATCGAGGTCATGGTGACCGTCGCGATCATCGCGATCCTGGCTGCCATTGCCCTGCCGAACTACCGCGACTACGTGACGCGGGGCAAGCTCACCGAGGCCACGGGCGGCCTCGCGGACGCGCGGGTGAAGATGGAGCAGTACTACCAGGACAACCGCACCTACCCCACGGGCTGCGTGATCGCGCCGACCTCGCCGGGATTGAACAACGTGCAGGTGCAGAACCTGCAGTACTTCACCCTTTCCTGCTCGAACCTGAGCGCCACGACCTACACCGTCACCGCCACGGGCGTCGCCGACATGACGGGCTTCGCCTACACGATCGACCAGGACAACAACAAGACGTCGACCTTCAGCGGCTCGGGCGCGAGCTCGGGCTACACGGCCGCCTCGCCCAACAACTGCTGGGTCCTGCGCAAGGGCGGGTCATGCTGAATCGCGCCGCCCGCCCGGCCGGCTTCACGCTCGTCGAGATCCTCATCACGCTCGCGATCATCGCCATGGTGATCGCCTTCGGGTTCCCCTCCATGAGAGTGTGGCTGCAGAACACGCAGCTGCGCAACGCCGCGGACTCGATCCTCGGCGGCCTTCAGTCGGCGCGCATCGAGGCGCTCAAGCGCAACACCACCGTGGCCTTCGAGCTGACGGACCCCAACTCGACCGCCTGGCATGTTTGCCTCTTCGACATCCCCTCGGACGCCTGCTCGCCGGGCGACCTCCTGGCCGCGCCGGGGTCGAGCTCGAGCAACGCGCGGGTCGGGGTCGAGACGGCGTTCACCAACTACGCGGCCCCCCTCAACGCCGGAAGCGGCGTCCCGGCGCTCGTGGCGTTCGATTCCTTCGGCCGCGTCTCGCCCAGCTCGCCGGTGAACATCGCGCGCATCGACCTGCGCAACCCGACGCTCGCGGCCGGCGACGAGCGCCGCCTCTCGATCCGGATCGAAACGGCGGGCGAGGTGCACATGTGCGACCCGCAGCTTTCGAAGGCCGTCAATCCGCAGGGCTGCCAATGAAGAAGATCGACATGAAACGGCAATCGGGGCGCCGGACGCCCGGCTCGCAGAAGGGCGTGATGCTCATCGAGGCCCTGGTGGCGATCCTCATCTTCACGCTCGGCATCGTCGCCGTCATGGGGTTGCAGGCCAACTCCATCATCCAGGTGGGCCAGGCGAAGTACCGCACCGACGCGAGCTACCTCGCCAACCAGATCCTCGGGAAGATGTGGGTCGACCAGACGAACCTCGCGAGCTACCAGACGCCGGGCTATTCCGGCCGCGCGGACTGGGACACGCTCGTCGCCGCGACGCTCCCGCAGGGCGCGGCCAATATCGTGGTCGCGGGGTCGCTCGTGACCGTGACGTTGCAGTGGCGGCAGCCGGAGGACGTCGTGACCCACCAGTTCCTCGCCGTCGGGAACATCAATCCATGAGCCCGAACCCGCGCCGCGCTCCCTCCCGTCCCGCCGGCTTCACGCTGGTGGAGATCATGATCGGCCTGCTGATCGGCGTGATCGGCATCGTCGTCATCATGCAGACCTTCGCCGTCTCCGAGGGCTACAAGCGCACGGCCACGAGCGGCACCGACGCGCAGGTGAACGGCGGCATCGCGCTCTACCTGCTGCAGCGCGACCTGCGCAACGCCGGCTACGGCATCACCCCGCTCGTCATGGCCGGGTGCACGTCGGTGGTCGTCTGGAACAGCGCCTCGGGGACGAGCACCGCCGTGCGCTGGGTCCCGGTGGACGTGAATCCCGCCGGCATCCCCGCGGGCGACCCGAACACCGACGTGATCCTCGTCGCGCACGGCACCTCCGACAGCTTCGTGACCGGCGTGGCCGCGAACCAGGTGGCGAACAGCACCGACCAGTTCGACATCACCGTCAACCGCGACGGGTTCCGCAACGGGGACCTGGTGGTCGGCGTCCAGCCGGGCGGCGGGGCCGGCGGCTCGACGAGCTGCGTGCTGAACGAGCTCACCGCCGTTCCGTCCGCCAACGGCAGCTGCAGCGCGCCGCTGCCGCCGGGCAGCAGCTACCTCCTGCACGGCACCTCGGTCTACAAGAACAACTCGGCGGCCTGCGCGAACACGACCCCGACGCACAACGCGGCGGGCGGCATCGTGGATCCGGGCGGGGTTCCCGTCCCGCGGCTCAACCAGGCGAACGGCGCCCAGCTCTTCGACATGGGCGGCGCCCCCGAGGTCAAGATCTACGCCATCCGCAACGGCAACCTCACGATGTGCAACGCGGTGACCGCCGACTGCACGAACGTCGCCAACTACGACGTGGTCGTGAACGACATCGTGAGCATGCACGCGATCTTCGGCGGCGACTACGTCGGCTCGCCGCCGGCCGGCTCGACCGCGCTCGGCGACGGCGTCGTGGACCAGTGGAGCCGCAACCCGCTCGCGGCCGCGAACGACGTGCTGCGCACGCTCGCCGTGGCGATCGAGATCACCGCGCGCAGCAACCTCAGGGAGAAGCCGTCGCCGGGCTCGACGACGTGCGACACGACCCCCGATCCCACGCGGCCGGACCGCGCGCAGACGACGGACTGGTACCAGCCCTTGGCGGCGCTGGCCGTGGGATCGCTCGCGGGCGCGCAGATCGACGTCTCGCACGGCGGGGCCGTGACCGATTTCAACTGCTACCGCTACAAGCTGTTCCAGACGGTCGTCCCGCTGCGCAACCTGGTCTGGAGGCCGTGATGGTTTCGAACGCGAGGAACGCCATGGATCGCAGGTCCGCACCGGCGCGGCGCCAGGGAGGCGTCGTGCTGATGATCGCCCTCATCGTGCTGGTGGCGATGACGCTCGCCGCCCTGGGGCTCATCCGCTCGATCGACACCGGCACCATGGTCGCCGGGAACATCGGCTTCCGCGAGGCGGCCACCGCGAGCGGCGACAGCGGCGTCGAGGCGGCGCGCACGTGGCTCATCGCCAACCAGCTCGCCCTCGACAACGACCAGCCGGCCGCCGGCTATTACTCCACGCGCCAGGACAACCTGGACATCACCGGCAACCTCACCGCGGGGGGCACGGACGGCGTGGACTGGGGCGGGTCGGATCCCTCCCAGCCGGTGAAGGCCTTCGACGCGGGCACCGCCCTCGACGGCACCGGCAACCACGTGTTCTACCTCATCCAGCGGCTGTGCTCGATCCCGGGGAGCGTCAACCTGCCGCTGCAGAGCTGCACGACCGCCACGGTGAGCGGCATCGGCAGCACGCAGAACGCGCCCGACTATTCGTCGTACGGACTCTATACCCAGAACGAGGCCTACTACCGCGTCACCGCGCGGGTCAACGGACCCAAGAACACGGTGAGCTACGTGCAGGCCGTGATCGAGATGTGATGTGAATCGAGGAGCCCTCTCAAGGAGACGTTCATGAAGCACGCCATGTCCCCGTCGCCGTCGCGCGCGCGCCTTTGCATCGCGGCGCTGGTGCTTGCCAGCGGGCTGGGCACGGTCCTTCCCGCCGCCGCGGCGCTGATCGACCTCTCGCAATCTCCCCTCGCGAGCAGCTCCAGCGGGATCGTGAAGCCCAACATCAGCTTCGTGCTCGACTCCTCGGGCTCGATGGCATGGTCGCACGCGCCCGACGAGTCGCAGCCCTTCGCCAGCAAGGTGGGCTACAAGACCACGCAATGCAACAGCATCTACTACCGTCCCGACATCCAGTACGTGCCGCCGAAGCACTCGGACGGAACCGACTACCCCAACTCGAGCTTTACCGGCGCCTGGAAGAACGGCTTCACCACGGGCGCGGGAACGGTGGACCTGTCGAGCTCCTTCTACGCCTACGACAACACCAGCAGCTTCGGCGCGGGCACCGACACCGCGCAGCCCGCCTACTACTACCTCTACCTCGGCTCGCAGACGCCGAGCGGCGTCAACTACCAGAACACCAGCAGCCAGTTCTACAAGGAGTGCAACCTGAACGAGTCGCCCAAGCCCTACGCGACGATCACATTTTCCGGCAGCAACAGCACGGCCGTGGTGAGCATCACCGTGAACGGGCTGAACATCATGAGCGGCTCGACCTCCGCGACGACGAGCTCCAGCACGCTCGCCTCCAGCACGGCGGCGCTGATCACGGTGGCCGGCTACAGCGCGACCGCCTCCGGCAGCACGGTGACGATCAACGGCCCGGCCTCGGCCGCGGGGGTCGTTCCGGTCGTCACCACGTCGCCGCCGCAGCCGACCGCGACCGTGACGTTCTCCGCGGGCGGCAACAACTCGATCGTGCAGGGCATCAAGGTGGGCGGCACCCAGATCATGATCGGCGCCACCTCCGCGACCACGAGCACGACCACGATGGCGACCAACGTCGCCGGGAACATCAGTCTGGCGGGCTACAGCGCGACCTCCTCCGGCAGCACCGTCACGATCACCGGTCCCGCGGGGTCCGCCGGGCTCGTGCCCGTGGTCACCATCCAGCCGGTCACCGCGACGGCGACCATCACGGTCTCGGGCAGCGGCAGCACGTCGGTGTCGAGCATCAAGGTGAACGGCCTCGAGACCATGAGCGGCACTTCCACCGCGAGCAGCAGCAGCAACACCGTCGCGTCCAACGTCGCCGCGAAGATCAACCAGAACGGCTTCAGCGCGAGCGCCTCGGGCAGCACGATCACGATCAGCGGCCCGCTCTCGGCGGCGGGCTTCACGCCCGTCGTCACGAAGTCGGGCGGCAAGACGCTCACGCCTTCGGCCTTCGTGGCCGGAAGCACGATGAACTACTCGGCCTCGTCGTTCACCCTGTCGGCTCCCATATCGGCGGCGGTGCAGGCCTTCACCCCGTTCCAGAAGGTCATCGTGAGCGCGACCTCGGGCCCCGGCGGCACCGACGAGCGCCAGAACTTCGCGAACTGGTTCAGCTATTACCGGTGGCGCATCCTGATGATGAAGTCCGGCGCGGGCCGCGCTTTCGCGAGCATCGGGTCGAACTACCGCGTGGGCTTCATGACGATCTACGCCACGCCGAGCAGCAGCACGACGGACCCGAACTACCTGGCGATCAACGACTTCGACCAGACGCAGAAGGACGCCTGGTACTCGAAGTTCTACGGGGAAACCGCCGGCGGATCGACGCCCCTGAAGACCGCGTTCTCGACCGCGGGGCGCAACATCGCGGGCAAGCTCGGCCCGGATCCCATCCAGTACTCGTGCCAGCAGAACTTCCTCATCCTCACGACGGACGGCTACTGGAACGCGGGCACGGCCAACGCCGTGAAGCTCGACGGCTCGACCGCGGTGGGCAACCAGGACAACAACGCCACCGCCACACCGCGGCCGATGTACGACGGCGGCCTCTCGGGCGCGTCGAACACGCTGGCCGACGCCTCCGCGTACTACTACAACACGGACCTCCGCACCACCAACTGCAACTCGGGCGTGGGCGGCGCGGACGTCTGCCAGAACAACGTGCCGGTCTCGGGCGCCGACAGCGCCCCGTGGCAGCACATGACGACGTTCACCCTGGGCCTGGGCACGAACGGCCTGCTCGGCTTCTCGTCCGACTACCTTTCGGGCGGGTCGGCCGACTACAACGCGATCGTGTCCGGCTCGAAGAACTGGCCGGTGCCCACGGGCGACACGCTCACCACGATCGACGACCTGTGGCACGCGGCGGTCGACGGGCACGGCGAGTACTTCAGCGCGAAGAACCCGGACCTGCTCGTCTCGGGCCTGCGCCAGGCGCTCGCGGGCGTCTCGGCGCGCGAGGCGGCGGGCGCCGCGGCGGCGACCTCGAACCTCGAGCCGGTCGCCGGCGACAACTTCGCGTTCGTCGCGAGCTACACCACCGTCAAGTGGGACGGCGAGATCCAGGCGCGCCCGATCGACCTCGTGACGGGGGCCATATCCTCCACGCCGATCTGGTCGGGGCAGGCGCAGCTCGACACGCAGGTCTCTCTCAACAGCGACTCGCGGACGATCTTCACGTTCCTGGGCGGCGCGCAGGTGTCCTTCGCGCCCTCGAGCTTCACCACGGGGCAGAAATCGACGTGGTTCGATCCCACGGCCTCGCCCGCGCTGTCGCAGTTCGCGGGATGGACGCCTACCCAGGTGGCCGCGGCGACCCCCGACACGCTCATCAACTACCTGCGGGGCCAGTTCGGCTACGAGGAGCGCGGCTCGAACGCGGTGCAGCTCTACCGCGAGCGCGACCACGTGCTCGGCGACATCATCGACGGCAAGCCGGTCTACGTGAAGAGCCCGCCGTTCAACTACAGCGAGAACAGCTACCAGACGTTCAAGACGAGCCTCGCCTCGCGCCAGGGCGTCGTGTACGTGGCGGCCAACGACGGCATGCTGCACGCCTTCGATTCGCTCTCCGGAAACGAGCTGTGGGCCTACGTCCCGTCGTTCGTGATTCCCAACCTGAAGGCGCTCGCCGACGACAACTACGCGAACGCCCACGAGTACTACGTGGACGGCTCGCCCACGGTGAGCGACGTCTGGACCGGCACGGCGTGGAGGACGATCCTCGTCGGGGGCCTCAACGGCGGCGGCAAGGGCTACTACGCGCTCGACATCACCGACCCGGCGGCGCCCACCGTGATCTGGGAGTACAGCGACACGAACCTCGGCTTCAGCTACGGCAACCCGGTGATCGGCAAGCTCACCGACGGCACGTGGATCGTGGCCTTCACCTCGGGCTACAACAACACGCCGCCGGCCAACCCGAGCGCCGACGGCGTGGGGCGCCTGTACGTCCTCAACGCGTACACGGGGACGCTCAAGTTCACGGTCAGCACGAACGTGGGCACCTCGACCTCGCCCTCGGGCCTCGGCAGGATCGCCGCCTGGGTGAACGACGGCCTGAACGACAACACCATCCAGCGCATCTACGGCGGCGACATGCTCGGGAACCTCTGGCGGTTCGACATCGACAACATCATCCCGCCGGCCGGCATCGAGGCCACGCAGCTCGCGTTCTTCCAGGTGGGCACGTACCAGCAGCCGATCACGACGGCGCCCGAGCTCGGCATCGTCAACAACAAGCCCGTGATCTACGTGGCGACCGGCCGCTACCTCGGCACCTCGGACCTGACCGACACCAACCAGCAGTCGCTGTACGCGATCGTCGACCAGCTCAACGCGACGGGCCTCGGCAACGCGCGCACCGAGACGACGTGCCCGCTGGTGCAGCAGTCGCTCACCATCATCGACTCGAACACGCGCTCCACCTCCACGCTTCCCGTGGACCTCGCGTCGAAGTGCGGCTGGTTCCTGGACTTCAACCCGTCCAACGACAGCCCGGGCGAGCGCGTGAACGTCGATCCGAAGCTGCAGCTGGGCGTGCTCGCCGTCGCGACGAACGTCCCGGAGAAGAGCGTGTGCACGGTCGGCGGCACGAGCTGGCTCTACTTCTTCGACTACTCGACCGGCCAGTTCGTGAGCACGTCGTCGGGCAACGTCGCGGGACAGAAGATCGGCAACTCGATCGCCGTGGGTCTCAACACGTATCGCCTGCCGGACGGCCGCGTGGTGAGCACCATCACCACGTCGGACGACCAGCACCCGGTGTTCGGCAACCCGAGCTACCCGGGCGGCACGAACGTCGGCAAGCGCGTGCAGTGGAGGGAGCTGCTCAACTGATCCGCGGCCACTCCGAGAGCGCCCGGCCCGCGGCCGGGCGCTTTTTTTCCCGCCCGTGAAGCCGCGCTCCTGGCTCGCCGGGGCGGCGATCGCCGCGGTGGCGATCGGCGGCGGCTACGCCTGGATGTGGGCGCCGTGGCGCTGGTTCGCCGCTTCCGAGGTGAGCCGCGTCGCCTATCCGCTGCGCGACGTCGGGCTCGCGTTCCCCCCGGGGCGCGAGGGCGTGGATTACTACGGCACGCTGCGCATGGACGTCTACATCGACGCGGAGGGCCGGGTGGACCGCGTCCGGGTGCTCGAGTCGAGCGTGCCCGCGTCCTTCCGCGACGGCGCGGTGCGCGCCTTCGAGGCGACGCGCTTCGATCCGGCGGTGCGCTTCGGCCGGCCCGTGAAGAGCGTGAAGCGGGTCGAGGTGGAATTCGCCCCGCCCTCGCCCGGGGTGCTGAAGTAGCTATCCCGCGTGCGGGCCGCCGACCCCGCGCGGCAGGGGGAAGGTCACGTGCTCGTCGATGCCCTCGAGCTCGTGCACGCGGCGCACGCCCAGGGCCTGCAGGCGCAGGATCACCTCGTGCACCAGCACCTCGGGGGCCGAGGCGCCGGCGGTGAGGCCCACACGACGCTTGCCGGCGAGCCACTCGGGCCGCAGCTCCTCGGCGCTGTCCACCAGGTAGGCCTCGCGCCCGAGGTTGCGCGCGACCTCGCGCAGCCGGTTCGAGTTCGAGCTCGCGAGCGAGCCCACGACGATCACCACGTCGCACTGCGGCGCCATGAACTTGACCGCGTCCTGCCGGTTCTGCGTCGCGTAGCAGATGTCGTCCTTCTTGGGCCCGACGATGGCGGGGAAGCGCACCCTGAGGGCGGCGATCACGCGGGCGCAGTCGTCGATGGACAGCGTCGTCTGGGTCACGTAGGCGAGGCGCCCGGGGTCGCGCACGGCGAGCTTCGCCACGTCCCCCTCGTTCTCGACGAGGTACATGCCCGATTCCGACTGTCCCATCGTCCCCTCGGCCTCGGGGTGGCCCTCGTGGCCGATCATGACCACCTCGCGCCCCTGGTCGCGCATGCGCGCGACCTCCACGTGCACCTTGGTGACGAGCGGGCAGGTGGCGTCGAAGACCTTGAGGCCGCGCGCCTCGGCCTCGCGGCGCACGTCGAGGGCCACGCCGTGGGCGGAGAAGATCACCGTGGCGCCGGCGGGCACCTCCGAGAGCTCGTCGACGAACACGGCGCCCTTGGCCCGGAGATCCTCGACGACGAAGCGGTTGTGGACGATCTCGTGGCGCACGTAGATCGGCGCGCCGTGCAGCTCCAGGGCCCGCTCGACGATGGCGATGGCGCGGTCGACGCCCGCGCAGAAGCCCCGAGGCTTCGCGAGCAGGACCTCGGCGTCCGCGGCGGGCGGCTCGGGGCGGTCGTTCATGGCTCCTCCACGGGCGCCGGGCGGGCAGGCGCGCCGCGCCGCCGCGGCCACACGCCGTCGGCGACGAGCAGCGCCACGCCCACCGTGATCGCGGAGTCGGCGACGTTGAACGCGGGGAAGGCGTGCCCCGCGGCGTGCACGACCACGAAGTCCACGACGCGCCCGATCGTCACGCGATCCCAGAGGTTGCCGAGCGCCCCGCCGAGCACGAGGGCGAGGGCGAGCGGAACGACGCGGCGCTCGTGCGGGCGGCGCAGCATCACGACGATGCCCGCGGAGATGGCCACCGCCACGGCGGTGAAGAACCAGCGTTGCCACCCGCCCGCGTCGGCGAGGAAGCTGAAGGCCGCACCCGGGTTGTAGACGAGGGCGAGCCTCAGGAACCCGGTGACGTCGAGCGCCTCCCCGCGCGCGAACGCCGCGGCGACCCACGCCTTCGTCGCGAGGTCGAGCGCCACCACGGCGGCGCTCACCAGGAGCCACCGGGCCCAGCCTCGGCCGGACGCCCGCTCAGGCATGCTCGCGTGGCTCCCCGGGCCCTTCCAGGTTCGCGACGCAGCGGCCGCAGATCGCCGGGTGGCGCGCGTCGGACCCCACGTCGGAGCGCCAGTGCCAGCAGCGCTCGCACTTGGGATGGGCGCTCGCCGCGACCTCGACGTTCACGATGCCCTCGCCGCTCGAGGCGTGCAGCGCCGTCTTCGAGGTGATGAGGACGAACCGCAGGTCGTCGCCGAGCGAGGCGAGGAGCGCGAGATCCGCGCCCCCCGCCTCGATCGTGACCTCGGCCTGGAGCGAGGAGCCGATGGCGCCGGCGGCGCGGCTGTCCTCGAGGCGCTTGGCGACCGCCGCCCGGATCTCCCGCAGCCGCGACCAGCGCGCGAGCAGCGCCTCCTCGCCGTCCTGGGGCGGAAGGACGTCGTTCCAGGTGTGGAAGAAGACGCTGTCGCCGCCGGCCGGATGCAGCACCGCCCAGGCCTCCTCCGCGGTGAAGGACAGGATCGGGGCCATGAGGCGCAGCAGCGCCTGCGTGACGTGGTGCAGCGCCGACTGGGCGCTGCGCCGGGCGCGCGAGGCGGCGGGCGCGGTGTAGAGGCGGTCCTTGAGGATGTCGAGCCAGAAGCCGCCGAGGTCCTCGGAGCAGAAGTTCTGCAGGCGCTGCGCCACGAGGTGGAACTCGAAGCGGCCGTAGTCCTCGATGCAGGCCGAGGCCATGGCGCGCGTCATGGCGAGCGCGTAGCGGTCGATCTCGAGCCAGCGGCCGGGCGCGAGCAGGTCGCTGGCGGGATCGAAGTCCGCGGTGTTGGCGAGCAGGAAGCGCAGCGTGTTGCGCATCCGCCGGTAGCTCTCCACGACGCGCTTCAGGATCTCGTCGGAGATGAAGAGCTCGCCGGAGTAGTCGGTGGAAGCGACCCACAGGCGGATGATCTCGGCGCCCAGCGTGTCGGTGACCTTCTGCGGCGCGATCACGTTGCCGAGGGACTTCGACATCTTGCGGCCCTGGCCGTCGACCGTGAAGCCGTGGGTGAGGAGCGAGTCGTAGGGCGCGCGCCCGTCCATGGCGCAGCCCGTGAGCAGGCTCGATTGGAACCACCCGCGGTGCTGGTCGCTGCCCTCGAGGTACATGTCCGCGGGCCAGCGCTGCCCGGCGAGCCCGCGCAGCACCGTGAAGTGGGTCGTGCCCGAGTCGAACCAGACGTCCACCGTGTCGGAGAGCTTGCGGTAGCGCGCGGGATCCACGCCGAAATCCTCGCAGGTCGCGGCGAACCACGCCTCGATGCCGCCCTCGCGCACCTTCGCCGCGGCCTTCTCGACGAGGGCCTCGGTGTCGGGGTGCAGCTCCTCGGTGGCGCGGTCGAGGAAGAAGGGCAGCGGCACGCCCCAGTAGCGCTGGCGCGAGAGCGTCCAGTCGGGCCGGTTGGCGATCATCGCCGCGAGGCGCGAGCGGCCCCACGACGGGTAGAACGCCGTCGCTTCGATCGCGCGCGTGGCGAGCTCGCGCAGCGTCCGTCCCCCGGTCGCCGGCGCGCCCGCGGCCGAGGGCCGGTCCATGCCGATGAACCACTGGGTCGTGGCGCGGAAGATGATGGGCGTCTTGTGCCGCCAGCAGTGGGGATAGCTGTGGCGCACCTGCACCGAATGCAGGAGCGCCCCGCTCTCGGCGAGCTTCGCGAGGATGGGCTTCTCCGCCTCGCGCACGCCGAGGCCCGCGAAGTGCGGGACCCCGGCCTTGAAGCGCCCGGCGTCGTCCACCGGCTGGTCGAGGGCGAGCCGGTACTTCACGCCCATGTCGAAGTCTTCGGCGCCGTGGGCGGGTGCGGTGTGCACGAGGCCCGTGCCGGCCTCGAGCGTCACGTGGGTGCCGATCACGACGGGGACCTCGCGCGCTTCCAGCGGATGGCGGAAGAAGAGCCCCTCGAGCGCGGCCCCCGCGGCGCGCCCGAGCACCCGCTTCGCCTGCAGGCCGTAGCGCTCGAGGCACGCCTCGCGCAGCTCCGCGGCGAGGATCAGCGCGCCGCGCTCGGTGGCCACCAGCTCGTAGACGAGGTCGGGGTGCGCCGCGATCGCGCGGTTGCCGGGCAGCGTCCAGGGCGTGGTGGTCCAGATCACCGCGAAGACGCGGGTGTTCGAGCGCTCGGCCTCGAAGGCCCTCGCCACCGCGTCCGGGTCGACCGCCTCGAAGGCGACGTCGATCGCCACCGAGGTTTTGTCCTCGTACTCGACCTCGGCCTCGGCGAGAGCGGAGCCGCACTCGATGCACCAGTTCACGGGCTTGAGGCCCCGGTAGAGCAGCCCGTTCTTCCAGATGCGGCCGAGGGCGAGGATCTCCGCCGCCTCGGTTTCGAGCCCCATGGTGCGGTACGGGTGGTCCCAGTCGCCCAGCACGCCCAGGCGCATGAAGTCCTTCTTCTGGCGCTCGATCTGCTCGGCGGCGTACGCGCGGCACAGGGCGCGCGCCCGGTTCGGCTCGAGGTCGCGGCCGTACTTCTTCTCGATCTGGTGCTCGATGGGCAGCCCGTGGCAGTCCCAGCCGGGCGTGTAGGGCGCATCGAACCCCGCCATCGTCTTCGACTTCACCACGAGGTCCTTGAGGACCTTGTTCGCCGCGTGTCCCATGTGCAGGTCGCCGTTCGCGTAGGGCGGGCCGTCGTGCAGGACGAACTTGGGCCGCCCCTTGCAGCGCGCGCGCAGGCGCTCGTAGAGCTTCGTCTCCCGCCAGCGCTCGATCCACGCGGGCTCGCGCTTGGCGAGGTCGCCCCGCATGGGGAAGGGCGTCTCCGGGAGGTTCAGCGTTCGCTTGTAGTCGGTCTTCGCGTCGTTCGGCATCGGGCTCTCATCGCGGGGCCTGCGCGCGGAAGAGCGCCCGCGCCTCGTCGCAGTCGCGGCGGATCTGCGCGGCGAGCTCTTCCGGCGAGGCGAAATGCGCCTCGTCGCGCAGCTTCTTCACGAACTCGACCGAGATGCGGCGGCCGTAGAGGTCGCCCGAGAAATCGAAGAGGAACGCTTCGAGAGTCGCCGGGCCGCCGACTTGCACGGCCGGGTTGATTCCGAGGCTCGCCACTCCCTCGAGTCCGCGAGTTGCAACGCCGTGGCATTTTACCGCAAAGATGCCGCCGAGCGGCGCGCGCTCGCGCCCGAGCCGCACGTTCGCCGTGGGAAAGCCCAGCCCGCGGCCGCGCTTCGCCCCGTGCACGACGCGCCCGCAGATGGCGTAGGGGCGGCCGAGGAGCCGCGCCGCCGTCTCGAAGTCGCCCGCCGCGAGCGCCGCGCGCACCCGCGTGCTCGAGATGCGCTCGGTTCCGTCGCGCACCGCGGCGAGCGTCTCCACCTCGAACCCGAGATCGCGGCCGGCGAGCGCGAGCGAGGCCGCGTCGCCCGCGCGCCCCGCGCCGTAGCGGAAGTCCTCGCCGACCAGCACGCGGCGGGCGCCGTAGCGGCTGCGCAGGCGCCGCGCGAAGGCTTGCGGGTCGAGCGCGGCGAAGCGGGCGTCGAACCGCTCGACGAAGGCGATGTCGACGCCGAGGCGGGCGAGCTCGACGAGGCGCTCGGCGAGCGAGGTGAGGCGCGCCGGCGCCCTCGCGGGCGCGAGGAGCTCCCTCGGCAGCGGCTCGAAGGTGAGCACCGCGGCCGCGGCGCCCAGCGCGCGGGCCTCGTCGCGCACGCGCTCGACGACTGCGGCGTGCCCGCGGTGCACGCCGTCGAAGCTGCCGATCGCGATGACGGTGCGCTCCCCGCCCGCCGATGCGTGCCTCACGATGCGCACGGCGCGGCGCCCCTCAGGCCTCGCGCGCGAAATCGCGCAGCCGGAAACCCATGACGGCGAGCGACCCGAAATAGGCGATCACGCCCGCGGAGATCACGAGCGCGAGCTTCACGGCGCGGTCGGCGGTGCCGATCTCGAACCACGACGCCTCGGTGCCCATCGAGTACCACAGGGCCCCGCCCATCACGTAGAGCGCCACGCCGAGCTTGATCAGGAACGCCGCCCACCCCGGCTCCGGGCGGTAGATCCCTGCCCGGCGCATGAGCCACCACAGCCAGCCGGCGTTGAAGCAGGCGCCCAGCGAGATCGCGAGCGCGAGGCCGGCGTGGCCCAGCCACGGCACGAAGGCGGCGTTGAAGGCCTGGGTCACGACGAGCGTGGCGAGCGCCACCTTGACGGGCGTGCGGATGTCCTGCCGCGCGTAGAAGCCCGGGGCGAGGATCTTCACGAGGATGATGCCGGTGAGACCGACCGCGTAGGCGATCAGCGCGTGCCGCGTCATGATCACGTCGTGGCGCGTGAACGCCCCGTGCCAGAAGAGCGTGGAGACGAGCGGCATGGCGAGCAGCGCGAGCGCCACCGCCGCGGGCAGCGCGAGCAGCAGCGTCACGCGCAGCCCCCAGTCGAGCAGCCGCGAGTACGCGGCCGGGTCCCCGACGCTGTGGTGGCGCACGAGCGACGGCAGCAGCACGGTGCCGAGCGCGACGCCGAGCATCGCCGAGGGGAACTCCATCAGCCGGTCGGCGAAGTAGAGCCACGACATCGGCCCGTCGCCGAGGTGCGAGGCGATCTGCGTGTTGATGAGCAGGCTCACCTGCGCCACCGACACGCCGAATGCGGCCGGCCCCATGAGCCGCAGGATGCGCCGCACGCCCTCGTCGCGCGGGGCCCAGCGCGGCACCGGCCACAGGCCGATGCGCCGCAGGAAGGGCAGCTGGAAGGCGAGCTGCGCGAGGCCGCCGAAGAACACCGCCCAGGCGAGCGCCACGATGGGCTCGGCGAGGTGCGGCGCCACGAGCGCCGCGAAGCCGATGAACGAGAGGTTCAGCAGCACCGGCGTGAACGCGGGGGCCTTGAACGCGCCGTAGGTGTTGAGGAGCGCCGCGCAGAAGGAGACGAGGGAGATGAAGAGGATGTAGGGGAAGCAGATGCGCAGCATCGCGACGGTGAGGTCGAACTTGTCGCGGTCGGCGGCGAACCCCGAGGCGCTCGCCCACACCACGGCGGGGGCGGCGATCACGCCCGCGGCGGTGGCGGCGAAGAGCACCGCGGCGAGGAGGGCGAGGACCTTGCCGGCGAGCTCGCGCGTGGCCTCCTCGCCGCGGCGCGCGCGATACTCCCCGATCACCGGAACGAACGCCTGCGAGAACGCGCCCTCGGCGAAGAGCCGCCGCAGCAGGTTCGGGATGCGGAAGGCGACCACGAAGGCGTCCATCGACGATCCCGCCCCGAACAGGATCGCGAGCAGCGCGTCGCGCACGAAGCCCAGGATCCGCGACAGCAGCGTCATGCCGCTCACCGAGGCGGCGGCGCGCAGCAGGCTCATGGCGGCGCGCTAATCTAGGGCTTTGTTTCGTATGGACAAGCGGTGTATCATATCAGGCTTCGCTTCGCGGTCCCGGGAGGGTCCGCGAGGACTTCAACCACCGGGGAACCCGCTACTCATGGCAAACACCAAGCAGGCCACCAAGCGCGCCAAGAAGTCGATCCGCCAGCGCGCGGCCAACGTGAGCCTGCGCACCGAGCTGCGCAGCGCCATCAAGAAGGTCCGCAAGGCGCTCGACGCGGGGGACGCGGCCGGAGCGCTCGCCGCGCTCCAGGCCGAGCAGTCGACCATCGACGCCGTCGCGCGCAAGGGCATCATCCACAGGAACAAGGCCGCGCGGCACAAGAGCCGCCTCGCGGCGCGCATCAAGGCGCTCGCCGCACCGCGCGCCTGATCCCGTCGGCGGCCCCGAGCGACGGCGGCTCGAGGCCGCCGTTCTCGTTTTCAGCCGTCCCCCGCCATTCCACCGAGAGGCGACCATGACCGCAGAGCACCTGATGCACACCTACGCTCCCCAGCCGGTGGCCTTCGCGCGCGGCGAGGGGGCCTGGCTCTGGGACACCGAGGGCCGCCGCTACCTCGACGCGCTCTCGGGCATCGCGGTGAACGGCCTCGGCCACGCCCATCCGGTGCTCGTCCGGGCGCTGCAGGACCAGGTCGCGAAGCTCATCCACACCTCCAACCTCTTCCGGGTCCCCGAGCAGGAGCGCGCCGGCGAGCGCGTCTGCGCGCTCGCCGGCATGGACAACGCCTTCTTCTGCAATTCCGGCGCCGAGGCGAACGAGGCGGCGATCAAGCTCGCGCGCCTCTACGGGCACCGGCGCGGCGTGGAAAGCCCGGCGATCGTCGTGATGGAGAAAGCGTGGCACGGGCGCACGCTCGCCACGCTCTCGGCCACGGGCTCGCGCAAGGCGCAGGCCGGCTTCGAGCCGCTCATGGGCGGGTTCCTGCGCGTGCCCTACAACGACCTCGCGGCCGTCGAGCGCCTCGCCGACAACGCCTCCATCGTCGCGGTGCTCCTCGAGGTGCTCCAGGGCGAGGGCGGGATCCACGTCGCCGACGCCGGGTACCTGCGCGGCCTGCGCGAGCTGTGCGACCGGCGGGAGTGGCTGCTCATGATCGACGAGGTGCAGAGCGGCATCGGGCGCACGGGCAAGTGGTTCGCCCACCAGTGGTCCGGCATCGTGCCCGACGTGATGCCGCTCGCCAAGGGACTGGGCTCGGGCGTGCCCATCGGCGCGTGCCTCGCGCGCGGGGCCGCGGCGGAAGTCTTCAAGCCGGGCAACCACGGGTCGACCTTCGGCGGCGGCCCGCTCGCGAGCGTGGCCGCGTACACGACGCTCGAGGTGATCGAGAAGGAAGGCCTCCTCGCCCACGCCTACCACATGGGCGAGATCGTGCAGGGGGGCCTCCGGCGCGAGCTCGCCGGGGTGGCCGGCGTGAAGGAGGTGCGGGGCATGGGGCTCATGATCGGCGTCGAGCTCGACCGCCCGTGCGGCGATCTCGTGCGCCGGGCGCTCGCCGAGGGGTTGGTGATCAACGTGACCGCCGAGCGCGTGGTGCGGCTGCTGCCGCCGCTCGTGATCCGGGAGCCGGAGGCGCACCGGCTCGTCTCGATCCTCGCCTCCCTGGTGAAGGCGTTCCTCGCCGAGTCGCTCTCCCCGGCCGCGTGAAGCACTTCCTGCAGCTCACCGATCTCGATCGCGGGGAGCTCGAGCACCTCTTCCGCCGCACGCGGCTCATCAAGGAGCGCTTCAAGAACTACGTCGCCTACCAGCCGCTCGCCGACCGCATGCTCGCGATGGTGTTCGAGAAGAGCTCGACGCGCACGCGGGTGTCCTTCGAGGCGGGCATCCACCAGCTGGGCGGCTCCTCGATCGTGCTCAACACCGGCGAGACCCAGCTCGGGCGCGGCGAGCCCATCGAGGACGTCGCGCGCGTGGTCTCGCGCATGGTGGACATCGTGATGATCCGCACCTTCGAGCACTCGATCATCGAGCGCTTCGCCTCGCAGTCGCGCGTGCCGGTCATCAACGGGCTCACCAACGACTACCACCCGTGCCAGGTGCTCGCCGACCTCTACACCTTCCTCGAGCATCGCGGGCCGGTCGCGGGACGGAGCGTGGCCTGGATCGGCGACGGCAACAACATGTGCAACACGTGGATCCAGGCCACGCGCCTCTTCGACTTCCGGCTGCGCATCTCGACTCCGCCGGGCTACGGCGTGGCCACCGGCATGGTGTCGCCGGCGGATCGGGGGCGCGTCGAGGTGTTCGCCGACCCCATGGAGGCCGCGCGGGGCGCGGATCTCGTGACCACCGACGTGTGGACCAGCATGGGCTGGGAGGGCGAGGAGGAGAAGCGCCGGAAGGCGTTCGCCCCGTTCGCCGTCGACGCGGAGATGATGGCCGCCGCGGACCCGAAGGCCCTCTTCATGCATTGCCTGCCCGCGCACCGCGGGGAGGAAGTCTCCGCCGAGGTGATCGACGGCCCGCGGAGCGTGGTCTGGGACGAGGCCGAGAACCGCCTCCACGTCCAGAAGGCCCTCATGGAATACCTGCTCCTCGGCAAGGTCGAGACGTAGGGAATCCCTACTCGCCCTTTTCGCCCAGCAGGGGCACGCCGCCGCTCGCCGGGCCGAGGAGGCCGGTCTCCGAATAGAGGCGCAGCTTGTCGCGCGTGTCGGCGATGTCGAGGTTGCGCAGGGTGAGCTGCCCGATTCGGTCGGCGGGGGTGAAGAACGCCTCGCCCTTCTCCATCGTGAGCCGCTCGGGCTTGTAGGTGAGGTTGGGGCTGCGGGTGTCGAGGATCGAGTAGTCGTTGCCCCGGCGCAGCTCCACCGTCACCTCGCCCGTCACGGCGCGCGCGACCCAGCGCTGCGCGGTTTCGCGCAGCATCATCGCCTGCGGGTCGAACCAGCGGCCCTGGTAGAGCAGCCGCCCCAGGCGCCGGCCGTTCCCGCGGTACTGCTCGAGGGTGTCCTCGTTGTGGATCCCGGTCACCAGCCGCTCGTAGGCGAGGTGCAGCAGCGCCATGCCGGGCGCCTCGTAGATGCCGCGGCTCTTCGCCTCGATGATGCGGTTCTCGATCTGGTCGGACATGCCCAGGCCGTGGCGCCCGCCGATGGCGTTCGCCTCCGCGAAGAGCGCCACCGCGTCCTTGAACGTCTGCCCGTCGAGGGAGACCGGCACGCCTTCCTCGAAGGCGACCGTCACCGTCTCGGGCTTCACCGCCACGTCCTCGCGCCAGAACGCGACGCCCATGATCGGGTTCACGATGCGGATGCCCTTGTCGAGGAACTCGAGGTCCTTCGCCTCGTGCGTGGCGCCGAGGATGTTGGAGTCGGTGGAGTAGGCCTTCTCCACGCTCATCCTGTAGTCGAAGCCGCGCCGGATGAGGTACTCGCTCATCTCCCTGCGGCCGCCCAGCTCGTCGATGAAGCGCTGGTCGAGCCACGGCTTGTAGATGCGCAGGTTCGGGTTCGCGAGCAGGCCGTAGCGATAGAAGCGCTCGATGTCGTTGCCCTTGAAGGTGCTGCCGTCGCCCCAGACGTGGACGCCGTCGTCCTTCATCGCCACCACGAGCATCGTGCCCGTCACCGCGCGCCCGAGCGGCGTGGTGTTGAAGTAAGTGGCGCCGGCGGTGGAGATGTGGAACGCGCCGCACTGGATCGCCGCGATCCCCTCGGCCACGAGCTGCGGGCGGCATTCCACCAGCACCGCCTTCTCGGCGCCGTATCGCCGAGCCTTCCGCGGGATCTCGTCGTGGTCCGGCTCGTCGGGCTGCCCCAGGTTCGCGGTGTACGCGTAGGGAATCGCGCCCTTCTCGCGCATCCACGCCAGGGCCGCGCTGGTATCGAGCCCGCCGGAGAACGCGATGCCGACCTTCTCGCCGGCGGGGAGGGACTGCAGGATCGTGGCCACGGAGCCCGGGCTGCGCGGGGAGAAAAGGGCGATTCTACGTCAGGAACCCGCCCCGATCCGCGCGTCGGGGCGGCGGACCGGGCGGCGCGATAGAATTCCGCCATCGGGAGCCCCAAGCCGGAGGAAGCCGGATGCCGTCGTTCGACATCGTGTGCGAAGCCAACGCCGTCGAGGTGAAGAACGCCGTCGACCAGGCGAACAAGGAGATCGCCAACCGCTACGACTTCAAGGGCTCCGACTCGCGCGTCGAGCTCAAGGAGAAGGAGCGCGAGATCACCGCGTTCGCCGACGACGAGTTCAAGCTCGGGCAGGTGCGCGACGTGCTGATGGCGAAGCTCGCCAAGCGCGGCGTGGACGCGCGCTTCCTCGAGCCCGGGAACCCCGAGAAGATCGGCGGGGACAAGGTGAAGCAGAAGATGGCGGTGAAGAACGGCGTCGACGCCGACCTCGCGAGGCGCATCGTGAAGATGGTGAAGGACTCGAAGCTCAAGGTGAGCGCCTCGATCCAGGGCGACGTCGTGCGCGTCGCCGGAGCCAAGAAGGACGCGCTGCAGGAGGCGATCGCGCTGGTGCGCGCGGGCGTCACCGACGTGCCGCTTTCCTACCAGAACTTCCGCGACTAGCCAGCCAGTCGGGAGTTTTTGCCGGCGGGCCTCGCCCGGCGGGTTCGGCTGTCCCGTTTCCGAGGCGTTCGCGGATGCGCCGGTTCTGACGGCGGTTCCGCCGCCAGATCCCTCACCTTCAAAGCTCTTGCCCGCTCGCCGCGCGCTCGATCCACCCAACGCGAGGTGTCCATAGGCCTTCGGCATCCTGCTCGCCCACCCGCACCTGGTTGCAGGCGGAAAAGCCTACAGCGCCAGCGGACGAAGTTAAATCTTGCGATATCTTGATTTGTAATAAGAGTTGACACGTATTGTCAAACTGAGATATATCCTCGGCTCAAACAGACATCTACGACAGAGATCGAAGCGGACCTGCGATGGCAGGGACCTGCCAGATCAGCCGTAGGGTCCGTGGATTTGCCGTTGCGGTTGTTGGACATGACGCCCCATCGATCATGAGAATAAATGACTGTGATCATAAGAATAGATAATGAATCAAGTCATGCCGCCTCACGTTTCGCCGTGAAAATTGACCCGCCTAATCTGGTGATTTCTGGCTCTTCGTCTACTTAACCCTTTCGAGGAGGAGGGAGAACGTGAGACCAACAACTACTACGCTATTAGGTTCAATTGCAATCGGCTTCGGCTGCATGTCGGCGCAAACCCAGGCTCTCGCCGACAGCCCTGCAAACCAATTCTGGAATGGCGAGAAGCAGTATCAGGTTCACTGCTCCTCATGCCACGGCAATTGGGGGCAGGGAATCGGCATTTTCGGCCCCCCCCTCAAGGGAGATCCCTTCGTGACCAGTGCGCCGGCGAATATCGTCGCCCAAACGGTCATCGATGGCAGGCAAGGTCCGTACAAGCATTTCAAGGCCTATTCCGGTATGCCGGAGTTCAATTATCTCGACGTAGGTGAAGTCGATGCGATCGTCGACTACTTGAAGAACGGCCTTCAAACGGCCCCTCCGAATACCTACCCGCCCCATTCACCGTCATGAGCGAGTTGTGAGGACCCACCGGATGCGAGATTGACAGGTAATTACAACTTCTTTGAGGGGGAGTACCAACACAATGAGATACCTACAACGGTCAATGGTTCGCTTGTGTCTGGCGGCCGCAAGCGCGCTCGCATTGAATGTGCTCACCATGAATTCGGCGCAGGCAATGCCATCGTTCGTCCGTCAAACCGGCATGAGCTGCAACCAATGCCACTTCACGCACGACCCGGTGCCGAATTTCACGATCCAGGGCATGAAGTTCCGGTCCATGGGTTATCGCATTCCGGAGCGCGCCACCAAATTGCGCGCGGGTTCGCCGGGCGCTACGCAGGGTGAGACGCTCGACCTGCCCATGTGGGACTACCTTTCCTTCCGTTTCGAAAGCGATCTTGTGAGCAAGTCCAAGGCGCCGGGCGGTGAAACCACCGAAACCGCCAGCAACCCTACGACCCGATTTGCGTTCTTTGCGACCGGGCCGGTGACCGACCATATCGGCTTCTGGAACGAGTTTTACTTCACCGGCAATGGCGCCAATAACGCCATAGGGGGCAGTGGCGATGGAGGCAGCGCCTGGGCCCCGGGGCTCACGGCGTGGGATGAATACGATCTGGTCTGGACCGTCAATCCGGATGCGATCCAGGAAAACGGTGACGTCTATAGCATCCGCTTCACCAACCAGGGCATCTCGGAGACCGACGGTTTCGGTCCCGGCCCGGGCGGCGTGCCGAGCTTCATCGGTCCGCGCGGCGGGATTGGTGGCTATGACCATCCCCCGGAGGGTGGCTTCCGAGCGACCGGCTGGATGCACGACCGGTGGGTGTGGCAATTCGGAATACGCACCGGCGACAACAACAGCGGTTGGGCCCAGAAGATGTACGAATACTCGGCGGCCTATTTCTTCAGGAACGCAAGCGACGATACGATTGCGCTGCGGCTCATGGGTCAATGGGGCGATGACGAGATCCCGTATGCGACCAGCACGAATACGCAGAGTGGAGCCAACCAGAATCCGCTCGTCTACACGTACAGGGACGCCATTCCCGGTATTTCGGCGACGCGCGGCGCCGGTCTTGGCCCTTACCTGAACACCGACCTCGACAGGAACGTCGCCTACACTCCGCAAATTCGTTGGCAGAAGTCCGACGTCGGAGCCGATGGCGGGACCAGCTGGCTGCTCGCGGCTGGATATGGCTATGGCAAGGACACGTACAAGGACAGCGCTTCGTTCGAGACGAGTTCACTCGGTGCCTCGTTCCTGTACTGCTGGATGCATACGTATTGCGCCCAGCCGATCTATACGCACTCCCTGAAGCAGAAATTCACGGACCATACGGGCAAGTCGTACAACATCGACACCCCCGACTCGTGGACCATGTATCTGATCTATCAGCCGGCCATGAACTTTGCGGTTGTGGGTAGCATATCGAACGCGTCCACTCTCTCGCTTACCGCTCCGGCGAAAACGGGGGGATACAGCTTCTCCGTAACTCTCGACTTCCCGATGTAGAGCGACGGGAACACAGGCATGGAAAGGGTCGGGGCATTCCCGACCCTTTCTTTTCTCAGCGCGGTGCATATCCGCCTAACCTTGTGCTGCGAGGACCGCTTCCCATGAATATCCTCAGATTGCGTCTTTGTCTGGCCTGTGCCTTGGCGACAGGTGCCGGCATGCTGTTCAGTTGCGGCGAGGCGCTCGCGGCGGACAGCGACAGCGATGCGGCCGGCTCGAAGTTGTTTCATACTCAGGACTGCACCGGTTGCCACGGACCGAACGGGGAGGGCATCCCGGGTTTGGCGCCCTCACTCAAGGGCGACAAGTTTGTGATGTCGGCCAGTGAAGCCGACATCGCACATGTGATCAAGCAGGGTCGGGCCGGTTCCGAGAAGCTTTACAAGGATTTGAGCCAACCGATGCCGCCGCATCCCAATCTCGACGATCAGCAGCTCAAGCAGCTGGTCGAGTATCTGAAGAACGGATTGCAGAAGAGGTGAACAGCATTGCACGGTACTTCCATGAAGCAGATCATCGGGTGTCCACTCGGGCATATCGCTTGCGCCAGCATGATGAGTCTTGTGCTGGTTGCGTGCGCAACCGGCAACGAACCTCCACCTATCGGTAGCGGTACCGGCTCGGCCAGTCCTGCGAGCTACCCTGTCGACGTAGAGAAGACGTCGGTCAGTTTCCTCGGCAGTCCGGAAGCACAGTCGCGTGACGGAATCGAAGTCAAGCTGGATCTCTCTTCGAATTCTCCGAAACTCTATTACCGCTACGATGTGACTTCCCGGGTCAACGGAAAGTATCTTCTGTTCATGCCGGGTGCCCCAAAGATATATTCGGTATATCGCATCCCCTTCTACAAAGCCGATTCCGATGCATCGGTCGTTAGCGTCACCCTGACGAACAGTTCTCCCCGAGTACTGGATACATCACGTGCCGTGTGCGAGTTCGACCTGGACGGTCAAGCCGTGGTGACGGTACCGCTCAAGACGGGGGCCCTATTGCCGGAGCATTCTTCGGCCGTGCAGGTCATGGGTCCGACGATGAGCCAGCTCAAGGGGCACAAGGAAATGACCATCTGGATCTACCAGATCGGGGCAACGGAAGCCGGAAGAGGTGAGATACCATTCAAGTGGACGTTGCCCTACACGCTGACGGTCACATCCGGCACGGAAGAAGCCAGGTTGATCGGCGAATCTCCGACGGAATCCAAGGTCAAGCGTTATGAAGGTCTCGTCGAACCGGCCGGATCTGAAGCTCTCATCGAGCCGGCCGGATCTCAAGCTCGCATCGAACCGACCGGATCTGTCACCGGGTCATCGCTACTGCGTCCCAGCAAATAGTCGAGCATTGCTGGTGATACTTGCCTACAGGCGCCGATCTTCGAGGGGGGTTCCGCGGCAGCGCTGGCGCCTCGCTTTGGACACCTTGGTGATCGCCGCCTTCAGGGCGTCATGGGCATCCGGCTGCGCGTTACACCCTGTCTAAGTGCGAGGGATCCGGGCTAAGGGCACCGCGTCGCGCAGCCACCGCCCGTAGAGGCGGTTGGCGACCGCGCCGAGCGCCGGCAGGCGCCGCGGCGCCTCTTCGGCGATGCGCGCTCCCGCCTGCACCGCCGGGCTGGCGCGGCTTTCCTCCAGCTCGCGCGCGCCGCTCTCGATCCAGCTCGCGATCATCTCCGGGGTCATTTCCACGTGGCATTGCAGGCCGAGGTGCCGCCCGCCGACCACGTAGGCCTGGTTCGCGCAGTGCTCGCCCGTGAGGATGCGCTCGCCACCGGGCGGGATCGAAAAGGTCTCGCCGTGCCACTGGAAGGCCACGAACTCGCGCGGCTCGCCGCCGAACCAGTCGCGCGCGAGCGGCGTGTCCTCGACGCGCACGCGACCCCAGCCGATCTCCTTCACCGGGTTGGCCGAGACGCGCGCGCCCAGGGCGCGCGCGAGCATCTGGGCGCCGAGGCAGTGGCCGATCACCGGCACGCCGAGGCCGACCGCGTCGCGCATGAGTGCCAGCACCGGCTGCGTCCACGGGAGCTCGTCGTTCGCGCTCATCGGCCCGCCCATGAACGCGAGGCCGGCGAAGGGCTCGCTCGAGGCGGGCACGGCCTCGCCTTCGTCGAGCGCGACGAGCTTCCAGTCGACGCCGTGCGAGGCGAGGAATGTGGCAAAATGGCCCGGCCCCTCGGTGCGCGCGCAACGGAAGACCAGGACCGGCTTCACCGATGCCCTCTCTCAGGATTCGCCAGATCGCAGCCGCCCTGTGCGCCCTCGCCGCATGCGGCGCGGGGGCGACCGACGTGAACGTGATCGGCCTCTTCCCGGGGAAGGCGGTGCTCGTGATCGACCGCGGCCCCCCGCGCACGGTGTCCGCCGGGGAGCGCACGCCCGAGGGCGTGCTCCTCATCTCCGCCGATTCGAAGGGCGCCGTCGTCGAGATCGACGGCAAGCGCCAGGCCCTCGAGATGGGGCAGAGCTACGAGACCGCGGCGCCGCAGTCCGACTCGCGCCCCACCGTGACGCTCCCCGCCGACTCGCGCGGCCAGTTCTACGCGAGCGGCCAGGTGAACGGCTCGCACGTGCGCTTCATGGTGGACACGGGCGCGACCTCCGTGCTGCTGCCGGCCTCCGAGGCGCGGCGGCTGGGCATCGACTACCGCAAGGGCGAGCCCGGGCGCATCCAGACCGCCAACGGGTCCGCGCAGGCCTGGCACGTCACCCTCGACAGCGTGACCGTGGGCAGCATCACCGCGTACGACGTGGATGCCGTGGTGGCCGAGGCTCAGGGGCTCGATGTGGCGCTCCTCGGGATGAGCTTCCTCAACCGCACCGAAATGCGCCGCGACGGCGCCTACATGACGCTCACGAAGCGCTACTAGCCGCGGGCCGCGTCCATGCCCTTCGCGATCATCGCGTAGGCCGAGTGGTTGTGGATGGACTCGAAGTTCTCGCTCTCGATCACGTAGCCCACGATGCGCGGGTCGCGGTTCAGGTCGGAGGCGATGTCGCGCACCATGTCCTCGACGAACTTGGGGTTGTCGTAGGCGTGCTCCGTCACGTACTTCTCGTCGGGACGCTTGAGCAGTCCCCAGAGCTCGCACGAGGCGCGGCTCTCGACCCGGTCGATGAGGTCCTCGATCCAGACGAAGGCGTTGATGCGCGCCGCCACCGTGACGTGGGAGCGCTGGTTGTGGGCGCCGCGCTCCGAGATCTTCTTCGAGCAGGGGCACAGGCTCGTGACCGGGACGACGACCTTGAGCGTGAACGTCTCGCGGCCGTCGCGGATCTCGCCCACGAAGGTCACCTCGTAGTCCATGAGGCTCTGCACGCCGGAGACCGGGGCCTTCTTCGACACGAAGTAGGGGAACGTCATCTCGACCTTCCCGGTCTCGGCCTCGAGCTTCTTCACCATCTCGCGCAGCATGAGGCGGAAGGTGTCGGGGGAGATCTCGCGCTCGCCGGCGTTGAGGATCTCGACGAAGCGCGACATGTGGGTGCCCTTGAAGTGGTGCGGGAGCCCCACGTACATGCCGAACTGGGCGACGGTGTGCTGCACGCCGCCCGCGCGCTCGCGGATCTTCACGGGATGGCGGATGTCCTTGATCCCGACGCGGTCGATCGCCAGGCGCCGCGTGTCGGGCGTGGCCTGGACGTCGGGGATGGAGGCGCTCGCCTCGCGCTGGTTCATGTCGGAATCGGGAACCTGTCGGCAGGACTTTCAATTATATAGGGCGGCGGCGCGGGCCGTGAAACCGGCGGCCGGGCCCTCAGGGCAGCCGTCCGGCGACGATGAGGCGGTGCGTGAGCAGGTGGATCGGCTCCCAGAGGAGCATGTCGTCGAACGCGTTGCCGGGCTCCGCGCTGGCCTCGTGCGAGACGAACACGGCGTCGCCGTCGAGGTTGCGCGCCTCGTCGCTCGCCGGCGCGGGAGTGGCCGTGGCGTTCGGCCCGAGCGAGAGGATCACGAAGGCGGCGCGCCGCGTGAGCTGCCGCGTCGCGGGCCCGCAGCCCGCGCCGGTGGCCTCGCGCCCGCTCGAGCAGATCACGAGGAAGCGCGGGGCCGCGCCGATGCCGGACAGGGTGGCCGCCTGCAGCCCGTCGGTGCGCGTGAGCGGGTTGGCCACGCCGCCCACGGCGCCCCCGTACACCGCGTAGCGGATCCGGTTGTTCGGGCTTCCCCAGGGATCGCGCAGGAATCCCTCGGAATCGAGGCCGGCGAGCCCGAGGGTCGCCGCGGGCAGGTATCCGCCGTAGAAGGCCGCGCACTCGCCCGTCGAGGCGTCGGCTCCCGGCGCGAACGCCTCGAGCCCGTTGCCGCCGTCCACGGCGGGACACGGCAGGCGCCCGTGGGTCGCGGCGAAACCCAGGAGGGCGTCGCGCGCTTCGCGCAGCGTGCGGCGCAGCTCGGCCTGGCGGTGCAGCTGCACCTGGGCCGCGAGCGGCAGCGCGAGCCCCGTGAGCATCACCGCTAGCACGGCGAGCACGACGCCCATCTCGAGCAGGGCGAACCCGCGCGCCCGGCCGGCGAAGCGCTCAAGGATAGGTCGCAGCCGCATGGCGGGTATGGTCGGGATCCGGCGCGAGGACCACGCGATCGCAGGAGGCCGACGCGCAGGCGGGCGCCTCGGCGCAGCTCGCCGTCACGATCACCGCGACCTGCGCCCCGCGCGCTACGTTGCGCCCGGTCGCCTCGTCGATCGCGATGCACCCACCCGCGGCGCAGTCGGGCGTGCCGGGCCCTTCGGGCGAGAAGCCGCGGGCGAGCGCGTAGGAGACGTACGGGCGCCACGTGCCCCACCACGCGTTGCCCGCGAGGCTCGCGGTCTCGCCCTCGTCCGCGGGCGTCCCGGCGGGCGCGTCGCGCACGGGCCCCGCGTCGTCGGGCGCCACCGCGATGCCGCACGCGTCTTCCCGGGTCGGAAGCTCGTCGCGGCTTTCGGGGTGGCGCGGCGTGGCGCGCCACCAGCGCTCGAGCATGCGCCCGCCGCTCGAACCGGCGCTGCGCTCGAAGGGCGTGTCGGGCACGCCGCCGAGCGGGGCGCCCTCGAGATCGGGCGCGTTTCCGGCGAAAGCCGTTTCCCGGCACGAGGCGGCCGGCCACGGATAGCGTCCCGCGTTCTCGGGGCGCGTCGCGTAGTAGCGCAGGCAATGCACCACCTCGAGGGCGACGCGCCGCATGACCGCGGGCATGAGATCGCGGTACGTGATCGCGGCGATCCGGTCGTTCACGACGACCTCGCCGCTGGGCAGGCGCACCGGGCCCTGGATGAAGCCGTTGGCGTCGAGCGCTCGGCCGGCGGCGTCGTTGCGGTCCACGAAGTCGGCGTTGTCCTCGCCCGCGGCACCCGGGGCGCGGTCGAGGTAGTTCGCCGGATCGCAGCGCGCGGCGCGCCGCGGCGGGTCGAGGATGCAGCGGCCCTCGGAGTCGCAGGCGCCGGGCGCGCATTCGCGCCGCTGGTCGACGCGGGATCCGTCCGGCCCGAGGCGCGCGAGGGGCGCCCCCGGCGCGATCACCACCGCCGCGGCCCCGCCCTGCTGCGCGCGCGCCGGATCGGCGAGCGTCGCGTCGTGGACGACGCTCCCCGAGAGATCGCGCACCGTGATCGCGCCGAGCGCCGCCGCGGGCGACATGTCGACGCACGGCCGGCTCGCCGCGCAGTTGAGCAATCCCTTGTGCTTGCTCGACACGGCGTACCACAGGGGCTCGCCGTCGCCGTCGCGAAGCTCGGCGAGGCCCAGCGTCTTCCACGGCAGCCGGCCGACCCGCTCGTCCGCGCCGCTCGCGCCGTCGAGGGAGCCGCAGGTCGGCTCGGCCCAGCCGTCGCCGTCGAGGTCGGGGCAGGGGAGGTAGCCGGGGCCGACGGCGGACGTGAGGGGACGGTCGGCGGCATAGGCGATGAGCGCCTCGCGCGCCTCGCCGAGCGCGTGCTCGGTGAGGCGCCCGCGCAGCGCCGCCGTGGCGAGGCCCGCCGCGGTAGCGACGAGCGCGAGCGCGCAGGCGAGCAGGACGAGCGTGGTGAAGAGAAGGATGGCGCCGCGCGGGCGCCCGGTGCCCGGCATGCCGCTCTCCGGTGGGATCGAGGATGCAGCATCGCGCAGCGCGGCCGCGTGCGCCCGTCGAAACCCCGCGCGAGCCGCGCGCGGTGTGCGCTTGACTCAGCGCGCCTTCTCGCGCTCGACCTTCACCTTCTCGGCGCTGCGCGCATAGGCGCTCACCTCGCCGGGGTCGAGGGCGCGCCGGGCCCCGGGGCCCGGGACGCGCATGGGGCGGCCGTCGATCCAGATCGTGGCGTGACCGTCGCTGCGCTCGACGTAGCCCGTGAGGGCGTGGGCGCCTTCGGCCGCGGGGGCGCTCGCCTCGACAGGTTCGCCGCGGCGCTCCTGGTCGAGGCGGGCGCGCTCGGCCGGCGTGAAGAAGAGCGTGCCGAGGCCGTCGGCCCGGGCGGTGGCCGCGGCGAGCGCGGCCGCGGCGAGGACGCAGCCGAGGAGCCTAGCCGGCACGGTGGCCCACCTTGTCCTTCAGGGTGATCCACTCGAGCGAGCAGTCGGCCTCGACGTGGGGCTGGATCGCCGTCGGCGGGGTCTCGAGGCGGCGCAGCGTGCACCGGTCCACGGGGTAGAAGCCGCGCTGCGAGCGGGTGAGCTCGTCGAGGAAGCCGAGGACGTCGCCCTCGTGCAGCCCGCGCGCGCGCAGCTTCACGCGGCTCGCGAGGATGTCGATCGCGGGATAGACCCGCACGCCCGCGAGAGGGAGGGTGCGCTGGGGCGCGATCTCGTAGTCGAGCGTGAACAGCTGGTAGCGCGAGCGCAGCGAGTTCACGAGCTCCACCAGGTCGAGGCGCTTCTCGCGCTCCAGCAGCCCGCGGTCGACGAGGGTGCGGAACACCTCCGCCGACTCGTTCAGGCTCTCGCGCTCGCGCCGCGCGTTGTCCAGGCGGGTCCTCGCCTCCAGCAGGCGCCGGCTCGCGTTGGCGCTGTCGCGCGTCTCCTTGGTCCCGTACCAGTAGCTTCCGTAGACGATCGCGCCGCCGGCGAGGATGGCGGCCCCGAGGACCAGCCAGGAGGCCCTCAGCGCCTTCCAGCCCTCGGGGCTGAAGATGGGACTCACGCGCCGCCCTCGTGGTCGCGCACGACGCGCAGCACGAAGCGCGGCTCCATCGTGGCGGGCTCGTCGGTGGATTGCACTCCCTTGATCTCCACCGAGGGCCGCGTGTCGAGCGGGCTCGCCACGACGTCGGCGTGCGTCTGCGGCAGCGCGGAAAGGTCCTTCGCGACGCCCTGCACCGCGTCCAGCGCGCCGCGGAAGTCGTTGCTGGGCACGCGCACCGTGCCCTCGACGAGCGCGACCTCGTAGCGCCCGCCGGAGAACGGGTGCTGCGCGGGCTCGACCGGCCTCGCCGTCGCGGCCGCGGACTCCTTGTCGACCGAGGTGACGGGCGGGGCCGGGGGCGGGGCGGTCTTCGCGAGGACGGGGGCCGCCTTCGGATCGTCCGTCGCGAGCCACGCGATCTGCGAGAGGCTCACCTCGGGGTGGCGCTCGAGGATCCGGGAGAGCGCGGCCGCGAAATCGGTGACCCGCGGGAAGCCGCGGATCGCGGAGTTGTAGAACGCCACCGTGTCGTGCATGGTCGAGCCGGCCGCCCCGAACGACGGCAGCGAGCGGCTGATGCGGTCGTACTCCTGGTCGAACGAGGCGATCTGCTGCGACACGTGCTGGCCCTTGTCGCTCGTCTCGAGCGCCTGGCTCACGTTCCAGGCTCCCCAGGCGGCGCACGCGGCCAGGACCCCCGCCGAGGCGCGCACGAGGCCCACGCGCGCGCGCCGCAGGGTCTCGAAGCGGCGCATCTCGGCGGAGGCGAAGTGGTTCGCGCCCGGCCGCATGAGGAAGAGGTGCACGAACACCTCCTCCGCGGTCGACCCGAGCGGCGGGGGCTTGAGCCTCAGCTTGGCGGCGACCTGCTCCATGTCGAGGATGCGGTGCTGGATCTGCGCGAAGTCGCGCAGCGCCGGCTGCACGATCACGCGGTCGCTCGGGTGCAGCATCACGCACACCTCGAGGCGGTCGCCCTCGCCGAAGTGGCGCAGGCTGTCCAGGTACTGCCACGTGCGCGTCGTCTCCTCCGAGATCACGGCGCCGAGGCTCTGGCCTTCCTCCGGGTCGATCGGGGTGAGGCGGCTGAACTTCATCTCGCGGTCGCGGAAGTAGGTCTGCCGCATCGCCCCGCCCGGCGTGAAGGTCACGAGCAGCGTGTGCGGGAAGCCGAGGTCGAGCTCGTCGAGCATCACGCTGCTGAGCACGGCCGCCGAATGCACGCCCGCGAGCGGCACGCTCAGGCGCTCGACGGCCTCGAGCCAGGGCCGCAGGACCTCGGGGTTGGTGATCGCGGTGTACAGGACGCGGTCGTCGCGCCGGCCCTCCGGCTCGCGCCCCTGCACGACGGCGTAGCGGTACGGGGTGTTGCGGAACATCTGGGCGAGCTTGCGGGCGAGGATCGCCTCGCGGTCGCGGCCGCCCACGTGCGGGATGGTGTCGAGCCGGAAGTCCTCCTCGGCGAGGTCCGTGAACAGGTGGACCGGAACGCCGGCGAGCGTGGCGAGGTGGCGCTCGAACTCCGCCGCGCCCGCGCCCGACGCGGCGAACTCGCGCCGCGTGGTGATGCGCTTGCCGCTCGTCACCATGCTCACCAGGCGGCTGTTCGTGAGGTAGATGAAGTGTCGCGACACGCGCGCTCCCTAGAACTTGATCTTCGCGATCACGTCGTAGATCGGCAGGAAGATCGAGTAGAGGATCGCCACGATGAGCAGCCCCAGCACGACCGTCGTGGCCGGCCCCAGCATCTGCTGCATGCGGTCGATGCGCTCGCTCACCTCGCGGTTGAAGAAGTAGCTCACGTTCGAGAGCGCCGCGTCGAGGCCCCCCGTCGTCTCGCCCACGCGCAGCATCCGCAGCACGAGCGGCGGGAAGAGCTTGGTCGCGACGAAGGCCTGGGTGATGCCCTGGCCCTCGGAGATGCTGCGTCCGACGCGCTGCAGGCCCTCCTCCATCACGCGGTTGCCCACGATCTTCTCGCAGATCTGGATGCAGTCGAGCACGCTGATGCCGGAGCGGTACAGCATCGCGAAGTAGGTGGAGAAGCGCGCGAGGATGATGCGCTGGCGGATGGGGCCCAGCACGGGCAGGCGCAGCGACAGGGAGTCGATCGCGCGCTGCGCCGAGTCGTTGGTGCGCGCGAAGATCCAGGCGCCGACCCCGGCCGCCACCGGCACGCCGAGCAGCAGGTACCACCAGCGGACGAAGATGGCCGAGAGCTTCACCATGATCTCGGTCTCGGGCGGCAGCTTCGGCACCATGCTGCGGAAGGCCGAGGCGAGCTGCGGCACGAGGAAGATCATGAGCACGAAGATCACCGCGATGATCACGGCGAGCACGATCGTGGGATAGACGAGCGCCTTGCGCGCCTGGGCGGCGATCTCGTCCTGCCACTTGAGGTTCTCGGAAAGCTTGTCCAGGACCTCCGTGAGCTGGCCGCTCTGCTCGCCCGCGCGCACCAGGGCCACGAACACCGTGTCGAAGCAGTAGGGATGGTTCGCCATCGCCTCCGAGAGCTTGAGCCCTCCCTCGATGTCCTCGAGCAGGCTCGCGATCACCTGGCGGAAGCCGGGATTGTCCACCGTGTCGCGCAGGTCGGTGAGCGCCTCGATGATGTTCACCCCGGCGTTGAGCAGCTGCGACAGGTGGAAGCAGAAGGCGATGAGCTCGGTGCGCGTGACGCGGCGCGTGCGCCGCGCCGCGGAGCGCTTCACGGCGTCGAAGTTGATCAGGTCGAGGCCGAGGCGCTTGAGCCTGAGCTCCAGGTCGATCGCGTTGATCGCGTCGAGGTTGCCGTTCGAGATGTGCCCCTCGGCGTCGACGGCGCGGTACGCGAAGAGCGCCATGCCCGCGCTTCCTAGATCACGCGGTCGGTGAGGTCGACCACGCGCGAGATCTCCTCGAGGCTGGTCTGCGCGAGCAGCACGCGCGAGATCGCGTCCTCGGCGAGCGAGCGGAAGCCCTTGGCCGCCGCCGCCGCGCGGATCTCGCGCCCGGTGGCGCGCCGCGCGATGAGCTCGTCGATCTCCGCGTCGAGCTTGAACAGCTCCATGATCGCGAGCCGCCCCTTGTAGCCGAGGTTGTCGCAGCGCGAGCAGCCCGTCGCCTGGTAGATCGGGCGCTCGTCGTCGGCGTCCACGCCGAGCAGGCGCCGCGTGGCCGCGTCCGGCGCGTAGGGCGCCTTGCACTGCGAGCAGAGCTTGCGCACGAGGCGCTGCGCCACCACGCCGATGATGTTGCCCGCCATGATGTCGGGCAGCACGCCCAGGTCCATGAGGCGGGGGACCGCGCCGATCGAGGAGTTGGTGTGCAGCGTCGAGTACACCTGGTGGCCCGTCATCGCGGCGCGGAACGCCATCTCGGCCGTCTCCTGGTCGCGGATCTCGCCCACGAGGATCACGTCCGGGTCCTGGCGCATCATCGAGCGGATGCCCGAGGCGAAGTCGAGCTTCACCACCTCGTTCACCGAGGTCTGGCGGATCATCGCCATCGGGTACTCGACCGGGTCCTCGAGGGTCATGATGTTGATGCCCTCGGTGTTGATGTAGTTGAGGATCGAGTAGAGGGTCGTCGTCTTGCCGCTGCCGGTGGGGCCGGTCACGAGGATGATGCCCTCGGGACGCGCGAGCATGAGCTTGAGCGTCTTCAGGTCCTCGGCGTGCAGCCCCAGGTCCTCGAGGGGCACGATGCCCTTGTCGCGGTCGAGGATGCGCAGCACGATGTTCTCGCCGTGGGTGGTGGGCTGCGAGGAGACGCGGAAGTCCACCTGGTGGCCGGAGAGCATGAGCGAGATGCGCCCGTCCTGGGGGGCGCGCGTCTCGGCGATGTTCATCCCGCTCATCACCTTCAGGCGCACCACCATCGCCGCCCAGTAGTTCTTGTGCAGGCTCCTGATCTGGCGCAGCACCCCGTCGATGCGGTAGCGGATGCGCAGGAACCCCTGCTCCGGCTCGAAGTGGATGTCGGAAGCGCTGCGCTTCACGGCGTCGTTGAGCAGCGCGTCCACGAGGCGCACCACGGGCTGGCTGTACTCGTCGAAGTCGGCGGCGAGGGACTGGTAGTCGATCTCGCCCGTCTCGATCTCGTTGAGGATCCCGTCGATCGACAGCTCGAAGCCGTAGTGATGCTCGATGCCGATGGTGATGTCGGATTCGCGCGCGAGCACCTGCTCGATGCGCAGGTCCTCGCGGGCGGTCGTCCGGATCTGGTCGAGCGCCACGACGTTCGACGGGTCCGACACGGCCACGAGCAGCAGCTTCTTGTCCGCGTCGTAGCTCACCGGCAGCACGTGGTAGCGCCGGGCCATCTCCTTGGGCACGAGCGCGAGGGCCGCCGGGTCGACGATGGTGTTCTCGAGGTCGATCGAGACCTGCCCCAGCGTTTCCGAGAGGATGTCGCGGATCGTCGCCTCGGTGACGAACCCCAGGGTGACGAGGACCTTGCCGAGCGGCGTCTTGAAGCGCTTCTGCTCGGTGAGCGCGATGTTCAGCTGGTCCTGGCTGATGATGCCCTTGCCGAGCAGCGTCTGGCCGAGCGGGATCTGCGAAAGCGGCGACGCCTGTTGCTGCGGGACGGTGGCCATCGGGTCAGCGCTTCAGCTCGGCGAGGCGCCGCTCCGCGGCCGCGGGATCGAACTGCGCCGTCGCGCCGCGCCGCGATTCGAGCGCCTGGCGGTAGAAGTCGGCGGCGAGCTTGCGCTGGCCGAGGTGGTCCAGGCTCACCGCGAGATCGAAGGTGACGTCCGCGTTCTCGGGCTGGAGGCGATGCGCCTCGAAGTAGGCGGCCTGCGCCTCGCCCCAGCGCTCCTGGGAGGCGTAGAGGTTGCCGAGGGTGGCCTGCAGCGCGGCGCTGCGCGGGGACGCGGCGAGCTCCGAGCGCAGCTCGCCCTCGGCGGCCTCGGGCCTGGAGAAGCCCGCCAGCGCCGCGAGGCCCGCGAGCGCCGTGGGATTGCCCGGGTCGACCTCGAGCGCGCGCCGGTAGCAGAGCGCCGCGGCCGGCACGTTCCCGCCGCGGGCCTCGACGGTGGCGAGCCCGAGCTGCGCGTCGACGTTCAGCGGATCGGCGCGGACGGCGGCCTCGTAGCGCGTGCGCGCGGCATCGAGGTCGCCCGCCATGAGCGCCTCGTAGCCCGCCTCCACCTCGGGGGGCACGCTCGGGCCCTGCGACTTCGAGGGCGCGAGGCTCAGCGGCTCGGCCTCCACGGGCTTCGCCTCGCGCAGCAGCTCGTCGACGGGCCTCGCGGGAGCGGCCGGCGCGGCGCTCGCGGGCGCCGGGCCGGGCTGGGCGGAGGACGTGATCGCGGCGGGTTCCGGCGCCGGCGCGGCCGCGATATCGGGCGGGGCGGCGGGACCTGCGGACGGGGTCGAGGGCGCCGGCGCGTTGGCGGGCGCGGCCGGCGGCAGGATCGGAGCGGGATGGATGCGCGAGACCATCGCCGCGCGCGGGGCGAGCCCCTTCAGGGTGTACCAGACGTACGCGCCGGCCGAGAGGACCAGGACGACCACGGCCGCGAGAGTGGCCCACAGCATCCCGCGGCTGCGGGGCGCGGGCTGCGCCGCCTTCGCGTCGAAGACGGTCTGCGCGGCCTGCGCGGCATGCGCGTCGGCGCGTGCGGCCGCGGCGGGACCGCCCATCGGCTGCAGCTCGAGCACCGCGGCCGAAGGCGCGGCCGAGGGGGCGCCGCCCGCGGGCCGGGCCTCGCCCGCGGACTCCGGGGCGCCGCCCCGCCCGAGCTTCTCCTGCTCCGCGCGCTTGAGCGCGTCGAGCAGGAGGCTCACGAGCCACTCCCGGGCGCGGGAGGCGTCGGCACCACGGGCACCGGCTCGCCCTGCGGCAGGTGGCCCTGCTCGATGCGGTTGAGCTGCTCCTGCAGCTGCGGCAGCGGCGGGCGCGTGTCGCGGAAGAACTCCTCGTCGGGGAGGTACTGGCGGTACGGCGCGAGGTCGCCCTCGAGGCTCGCCTCGCGGATCACCACGGGGCGGATGAAGATCACCAGCTCGGACTTCTGCGCGGTGTCGTTGCGGTAGCTCACCAGGTCGCCGAACAGCGGGATGCGCGAGGCGACGGGCAGACCCGAGGTGCTGCCCTGGAAGCTGTCGAGCATGAGGCCGCCGAGGATCGCCGTCTGCCCGCTCGCCACCTTGAGCACGCTTTCCATCTCGCGAGTCTGGGTCTCGGGGATCTTGCTCACGACGTTCGCGGCCGCGAGCGACGGGTTGGGGTCGTTCACGAAGTCGATGATGCGCGTGATCGTCGGGCGCAGGTTCAGGATCACCATGTCGCCCGCGCTGATCTGCGGCGTTACGTTCATGATGAAGCCCACCGGCACCACGTTCTGCGTGGTGGTGAAGGTCGTGGTGGAGGTCGTCTGGTTGGTCACCGTGTCGGCCTTCACCGTGAAGTAGACGCGGTTGTCCACCACCTTCAGCACCGCCGTCTGGTTGTTGATCACCATGAGCTTCGGGCTCGAGAGCACGCGCGTCTTGCCGAAGGTGTCGAGCAGCTTCACGGTGCTGCTGAGGGACCCGCCCGCGGCCGCGTTCGGGTTGTTGTACTGGATCGAGAAGAACGGCGCGTCGGTGAGGTTCTGGCCGAGGAAGTTCTGGCGGATGCTGTAGCCCAGCCCGTTGATCCCGAGCGCCGACCAGTCCACGCCCGCCTGGTAGTTGTCGTTCAGCACGACCTCGACGACGGTCGCCTCGATCAGCACCTGGCGCCGCGAGGCGGCGGCCACCTGCTCGAGGAAGTCGCGCACCCGGGCCTGCTGGCGCGAGGTGGCGCGCACCGACACGATGCCGGTCTCGGGGTTCACGATCACGGAGGCGGCCTCGCGGAAGGTGAGCCGCTGCTCCGTCTTCTCGCCGGACTGCGCGGACGAGGTTTCGCCGGGCGTCTGCACGCTCGTCCCCGCGCCGCCCGCGCGCGTCGTGGCCGTGCGCGACTGGCTCGTGGCCGCCTGCGTCTGTCCCGTGCTCTGCACGAAGGTCTCGCTGCTGCCCTGCGGCAGGAGCTTGTCGGTCTCGCGCAGCAGGTCCTTGATGTTCTTCTCGAGCGTCTCCCAGAAGCGGTTCTTCGCGATGCCGGTGACGGTGAGGGTGGAATTGTTCGCGCTGCTGCCGCCGCCCGAGGTCACGCCCGGCGTGCCGGAGATCACCTGGGTGGCGATGCCCACCGTCTCGTTCACGTCGCGGTCCATGTTCACGTAGTCGACGTGGTAGTTCTGGAGGTACGGCGTGTCGCGCGTCACCGAGATCGTCTGGCCGTCCTGCTCCCAGCGCATGTCCACCTGGCGCGCCATGCGCGTGAGGATCTGCTTGAGGGTCTGGTCGACGGCGTTGAGCGTGACGTTGCCCTCCACGCCCGGCCCGATGTCGAAGTTCACCCGGGTCTCGCGCGCCATCGCGAGCAGCACCTCGCGCACGGGCTGGCTCACCACCACGACCGAGTAGCGGATCTCCTGCGGGACGGCGCGGGGGGCCGGGGGCAGCGGGACCGCGCGCACCGGCTGCGGGATCGACTCCGCGTGCGCCACCGTCTCGGGCTGGATGTGGGCATCGGGCTGCGCGATCGGGGCCGCGCCGCACGCGGCGAGCACGAGGGCGCAGGCGAGGCAGGGCGCGGCTGCGGGGAAACGCATCGAGGAACGATGCGTAAGTATTTGTTTTACGAAAAGAACCGGCACGCCCTCTTTATATCTTTTTCGCCGGCGGAACGCAATGAAAAATCCCCGGCGGCGACAGGGGTTTTCGGCCTCCCTTGCGGGGGCGCTTCACCGCGCGGCGAGGCGGCGCGACTCCTCGCGCACGCCGTCGATCGAGCGCACGAAGGGACGGAACTGGCGCAGGCCGTCGGGCAGGGCGCCCAGGGCGGCGGCCGCCTCGTCGCGGTCGCGGAAGGAGCCGTAGAGCACGGCCACGCGCGGCGCCTCGACCCCGGGGATCGGGATCACGTACAGGCGATCGGATCCGAGCGGCTTGCCCGCCTCGGCGAGGTAGGCGGCGAGGTAGTCGCGGCTGCGCGCGTCGGTGACCATGAGCTGGACCGCGTAGCGGGCGGTCGAGCCCTCGGCGATCAGGTCGCGCCCGGCGGCGGTGCGGTCGGCCACGGCGTCGGGCGTGGCCGGCTCGGCCTTCGCCGCGGCCGAAGGGGGCGCGGCCGGGCGGGCGGGTGTCGGGCTCGCCGTCGGAGCCTTCGCGGGCCCCGCCGCGGCGGGCGCAGGCGCCGCCACGGGCGCCGATTTCGACGCGGGAGCGGAGGCCGGAGCCGGAGTCTCGGGCAGCGCCGCCGCCGGCGCCGCCGCGACCGGCGCCACGTGCGGAGCGGGTGCCGGCGATTGCCCGGCGAAGTACTGCGCGGCCGCGAAGCCGAGGGCGACGCCCAGGACGATCCCGCCCGTGGCGACCACGGCCAGGCGGCGCGGCGACGACCTGCGGTTCACCACGATCTGGGTGTCGCTGATGGCGGCGCGCGCGTGGTCCGCGCTCACGGTGTGCGTGCCCGCGGCGAAGGCGGCGAGCAGCGTCTTGTCGGCGTAGATGTTGATGCGCCGCGTGAGGCCCTCCGAGGCCTCGGCGATGAGGCGCAGCGCCTCGGCGCCGAAGAGGTCGGGGCCGTGGTAGCCCGCCGCGCGCAGGCGGAAGTTCACGTAGTCCTTCACGTCGCGCGGCGGCAGCGGCGCGAGGGTGAAGCCGTGCGTGATGCGCTCCTTGAGCTGCCGCATGTGGGGCAGCGCGAGGTGCTCGTCGAGCTCGGGCTGGCCGAAGAGCGCGATCTGCAGCAGCTTCTCCTTGCCCGTCTCGAGGTTCGACAGGAGCCGGATCTCCTCGAGCGTGGCGAGCGGCATCGCGTGCGCCTCGTCGATCAGCGCCACGACCTGGCGCCCCCCGGAGTGGATCTCGATGAGGCGCTCCTGGAGCGCGCGCACGAGCTTCGTGGTGTTGGCGCCGGCCGTGTCGATCTCGAGGTCCGTCGCGATGGCGGCGAGCATCTCGTCGCGGGTGAGGCTCGGCACCGCGAGGTAGATCGTCTCGACCGTCTCGGGCAGCCGCTCCATCAGCACGCGGCAGAGCATCGTCTTGCCGCTGCCCACCTCGCCCGTCACCTTCACCATGCCCTCGCCGGCGGTGATGGCGTACATCAGCGCCTCGAGCGTCGCTCCGCGGTTCGCCCCCGAGAAGAAGAACTCCGTGTGCGGCGTGATTCGGAACGGCGCCTCGCGCAGCCCGAAGTGTTCCAGATACATCGTCATGGCGTTCGGCGGTCGCGCGGCGTCGCCTGCCGTCCCTGTCAGCCCCGCGCCTCGCCCGGATCGGAGGGGCCCAGTTTAGCACCCGATCGCCCCGCCGCCTCGAGCCTTCCGTAGAGGGTGGTGCGCGACACGCCGAGAAGCTTCGCGGCCTGCGACACGTTGCCGTTGGCGATCTCGAGCGCGGCGTCCAGGTAGGCCTGCTCCACGCCCTTGAGCACCGCGTCGAGGCTGAAGGGCGCGCCCGCGAGGAGCTCGGCTCGCGCCCGGGCGACCGGATCGGCCTGCGCCGCCTCCCGCGGCGGGGCGAGCTCGGCCTCGAGCTCGGCCTCCCCCACGGTGTGCCCCGCGTACTTGGTGACCAGGCGGATCACGACGTTCTTGAGCTCCCGCACGTTGCCCGGGAAGTCGTAGGCGAGCCACCGGGCGCGGGCGCGGGCGTCGAGCTCGAAGGAGCGCCCTCCCGGCTGCGCCGCGTAGGCCGCGCGGAAGTGGTCGAGCAGGCCGAGCTTGTCCTCGCCCAGCTCGCGCAGCGGCGGCACCGCGAGCTCGAAGACCGTGAGCCGGTGGTACAGGTCTGAGCGGAAGCGCCCGCGGCGCACTTCCTCGCGCAGGTCGCGGTTGGTCGCGGCGACCACCCGCGCGCGGCTCACCCGGGTCTGCGTCTCGCCCACGCGCTGGTACTCGCCGTTCTCGAGCACGCGCAGCAGCTTCGCCTGGAGGTCGCCGGGCAGCTCGCCGATCTCGTCGAGGAAGAGCGTGCCCTCGCCCGCGTCCTCGAAATAGCCGGACTTCGCCTGCTGCGCGCCGGTGAAGGCCCCGCGGGCGTAGCCGAAGAGCGTGGGCTCCACGAGCGTGGGCGAGATCGCCGCGCAGTTGAGCGCGAGGAACGGCTGGGCCGCGCGCGGGCTCAGGTGGTGGAGCGACCGGGCCACGCGTTCTTTGCCGCTGCCCGACTCGCCCTCGATCAGGACGGGGAAGGACGAGGCGGCGTACAGGTCGATCTGGCTGCGCAGGCGCCGGATCGGCGGGCTGTCCCCGACCAGCGCGTGCTCGTCCCCGCCTCCGGGGCCCGCGGGCGGCGGTGCCTCGAGCGCCCGCGCGAGGGCCTTGTGCAGGGCCTCCGGGTCGCAGGGCTTCGGAACGAAATCCGCCGCGCCCAGCGCGCGGGCCCGGCGCGCGTTCGACTGCTCGTTCTGGCCGGTGAGCACGACGATGCGCACCTTGGGCGCGTGGGCGAGCAGGTCGCCGATGAGCTTGAAGCCCTCGTCGGGCAGGCTCGGCACCGGGGGAAGCCCCAGGTCGATGAGGGCGAGGTCGGGGGGCGCGCCCGAGCGCAGCTGGACCACCGCCGAGGCGCGGTCCCGGGCCTGCGCCACGTCGTAGTCGCGCGCGAGCGCGAACGACAGCGACTCGCCGATGAGCGGGTCGTCGTCCACGAGCAGCAGGCGCGGCTTGGTCACGTCGCGGCCGCCGTTATCGGGCGCTGCAGTGCACCGGGCGATTATAGGGGAGGGCGGGCGGTCAAAGCTGATAAAATGCGCCTCTTCCCGTCCGCTTCGTTCGCCCCCTTCCCCGCGTGACCGAAGACATCCTGGTCGACGTCCAGTCGGTCAACTTCGCATACGACGGCTTCAGCCGCCGGCCCGTGCTCAAAGGGATCACCATGCGCGTGCCGCGCGGAAAGATGGTGGCCATCATGGGCGCCTCGGGCAGCGGCAAGACGACGCTGCTCAGGATCATCGGCGGCCAGCTGCGCGTGACCGACGGGGAGGTGAGCGTCGCGGGCCGGCGCATGCGCGACATCGGCTCGGCCGAGCTCTACGCCCTGCGCCGCCGCATGGGCATGCTCTTCCAGTTCGGCGCGCTCTTCACCGACATGTCGGTGTACGACAACGTGGCCTTCCCGGTGCGCGAGCACACGGGCCTGCCCGAGCGCCTCGTGCGGGACCTCGTCCTCATGAAGCTCGAGGCCGTCGGCATGCGCGGGGCGCAGGCGCTCATGCCCTCGGAGCTCTCGGGCGGCATGGCGCGGCGCGTGGCGCTCGCGCGCGCCGTGGTGCTCGACCCGATGCTCGTGATGTACGACGAGCCCTTCGCGGGCCTCGACCCGATCGCCATGGCGGTCATCGGCGAGCTCATGCGCAAGCTCAACGACGCGCTCGGCGCGACCTCGATCGTGGTCTCGCACGACGTGGTCGAGGCGATGGCCATCGTCGACTACCTCTACTTCATCTCCGACGGCGTCATCATGGGCGAGGGCACGCCCGCGGAGGTGCGCCGCTCGGACGTGCCCTACCTGCGCCAGTTCGTGCAGGGCGCGACCGAGGGGCCGGTGCCGTTCCACTATCCCGCGCCGCCCTATGCGCAGGACGTGCGCCTCGCCGCCGGGGGCGCGCGTGCTTGAGAGGCTGCGCCGCCCGATCGAGAGCCTGGGCCACCGGGTGATCGAGGGCGTCTGGCGCGCGGGCTCGATGGCGCGCTTCTTCGGGCTCGTGCTCGCCTCCTCGGCCACCAGCTTCGAGCGCTTCCGGCTGGTGATGCGCGAGGTGTACTTCACGGGCGTGCTCTCGCTCGTGATCATCATCGTCTCGGGGCTGTTCGTCGGCATGGTGCTCGGGCTGCAGGGCTACGACACGCTCCAGAAGTACGGCGCGACGGAATCGATCGGCGTGCTGGTGGCCCTCTCGCTCGTGCGCGAGCTGGGCCCGGTGGTCTCGGCGCTGCTCTTCGCCTCGCGCGCGGGCTCGGCCATCACGGCGGAGATCGGGCTCATGAAGACGACCGAGCAGCTCGCGGCCATGGACATGATGGCGGTCTCGCCCATGGCGCGCGTCATCGCGCCGCGCTTCTGGGCGGGGGTGATGTCGATGCCGCTGCTCGCCGCGCTCTTCTCGACCATGGGCGTCTTCGGCGGCTACGTGGTGGCCGTGGTGCTGATCGGCGTGGACCGGGGCGCCTTCTGGTCGCAGATGCAGTCGGCGGTCGACTTCCGGTATGATGTCCTCAACGGTGTCGTGAAGAGCTTCGTGTTCGGCATCGCCGTCACCGTCATAGCGACCTTCGAAGGCTACGACGCGCCGCCGACCGCGGAGGGCGTTTCGCGGGCCACCACCCGCACGGTGGTGAGCTCCGCGCTCACGATCCTCGCGCTGGACCTCGTGCTCACTTCCTTCATGCTGCGGGGCCAGGGCTAGCCGGCCCACGATCACGGAACGACACGATGGAAAGGACGACGATCGACCTGTGGTTCGGAGCCTTCGTCACGGCGGGGTTCGCGGCGCTGCTCGTGCTCGCGCTCAAGGTCGGCAACCTCGGCGCCGAGCGCGGCGACCAGGTGTACAAGGTCGAGGCGCGCTTCGACAACATCGGCGGGCTCAAGGTGCGCGCGCCGGTGCGCAGCGCCGGGGTTCTCGTCGGGCGCGTGTCCGACATCCATTTCGACAACAAGCGCTACCAGGCCGACGTGACGATCGCGATCGACAAGCGCTACATGTTCCCGAAGGACACGAGCGCGGCCATCCTCACCTCGGGGCTGCTCGGCGAGAACTACGTGGGCCTGGATGCGGGCGGCGACGAGAAGATGCTCGCGCCGGGCGACCGCATCATGATCACCCAGTCGGCCGTGGTGCTCGAGCGGCTGATCGGGCAGATGCTCTTCAACAAGGCGCAGGAGGAGCCCGCCAGCGGCAAGGCGGCTCCCGCCGCCGGGGCGAAGTAGCGCCGGAACCGCCCGCCCCGCCGCAGGGTCGAAGCCTTCGAGTCCCCAACCCCCAGGATTGTCCATGCCGCGACTGCTGATCCTGCTTTTCACCGCGCTGCTGCCGCTCGGCGCGCTCGCCGCGGAAGCGCCCGACGCGCTCGTGAAGCGCATCGCCGACGAGGTGCTCGCCATCATCAAGTCCGACAAGGAGCTGCAGTCGGGCAACTCCGCCAAGGTCGTGGCGCTCGCCGAGGCGAAGGTGCTCCCGCACTTCGACTTCACGCGCATGACGCGGCTCGCCGTGGGGCGCAACTGGAGGCAGGCCACGCCCGAGCAGCAGGAGGCGCTCATCAAGGAATTCCGCACCCTCCTGGTGCGCACCTACTCCGCGTCCCTCTCGGAATACCGCAACCAGAAGATCGAGGTGAAGCCGCTGCAGTCGTCGCCCGGCGACGAGGACGTGCTGGTGCGCACCGCGGTGATCCAGGAAGGCGGGCCCCCCATCCCCATCGACTACCGCATGGAGAAGGCCCCGGACGGCACCTGGAAGGTCTACGACGTGGTGGTCGATGGAGCGTCGCTCGTGACCACCTACCGGGGCTCGTTCAACGACCAGATCCAGCGCTCGGGGATCGACGGCCTGGTGAAGACGCTGCAGGAGCGCAACCACTCCGCCCAGCAGCCCGCGAAGGCCGCGTCGCGGTGAACGCCATCTCCGCCGAAGGCGAGGTGGTGCGGCTCAACGGCGCGCTCGACTTCGGGACCGTGAAGTCCGTGCTCGAGGAGGGCGCGAAGCTCGCGGCGCGGACCGACCTGCCGCCGCGCATCACGGTGGACTTCTCCGCGGTGACGGGCGTCGATTCCTCGGCGGTCGCGCTGCTGCTCGAATGGCGGCGTCTCGCGCAGGCGCAGGGCAAGGCGCTCGAGTTCACGAACCTGCCCGCGAACCTCATAGCGCTCGCGAAGCTCTACGGGGTCGCCGACCTCATCCAGCCGCCCGGGCATCCCGCGGGCCCGTGAGCCTCCGCCGAGGGGCCCGGCGCGCTCCCCGCCGAGGGCGCCGCGTTTGCGGGCGCCGCCCCCGCTGCCCTATCATGGTTCCCCCTGCATTTCCCCGGCCGGGAGCGCGAGCCCCGGCACCCGCCTCACGCCCATGGTCGAACCCCGCTCCATCGAAGAGTCGATCCGCGCGGGCCTGCCCTGCACCCACCTCGAGGTGCGCGGCGACGGAGCCCATTTCGAGGCGCTCATCGTGAGCCCCGACTTCTCGGGCCTCGACCGCGTGCGCCGGCACCAGCGGGTCTACGCGGCGCTCGGCGGCCGCATGCGCTCGGAGATCCATGCGCTGTCCATGAGGACGCTTACCCCGGAAGAGTGGGCGGCGCGCTGAACCCTTTCCGGCCCCCGCGGCCGGCCTGACCGATGCAGAAACTCTCCATCCACGGCGGCGTGCCGCTCTCGGGCGAAATCCGCGTCGCCGGCGCGAAGAACGCGGCGCTGCCCATCCTCGCGGCCGCGCTCCTCACCGCCGAGCCGGCGCGCATCGCCAACGTGCCCGAGCTCAACGACGTGGCGACGATGGTGCGCCTGCTCGAGCGCATGGGCGTGCGCGCGCGCCGCTCGGAGCACGCGGTCGAGCTCGACGCCTCGGCGGTCCGCGAGCCCTTCGCGCCCTACGAGCTCGTGAAGACGATGCGCGCCTCGATCCTCGCCCTCGGCCCGCTCACGGCGCGCTTCGGCGAGGCGCGCGTGTCGTTGCCGGGCGGGTGCCAGATCGGCGAGCGCCCGGTGGACCTGCACATCAGGGGACTCGCCGCGATGGGCGCCGAGATCGCCATCGAGGAGGGCTACATCCACGCGAAGGCGCGGCGCCTGAAGGGGGCGCGCATCTTCATGGACACGGTGACCGTGACCGGCACGGAGAACCTGATGATGGCCGCCTGCCTCGCCGAGGGCGAGACCGTGCTCGAGAACGCCGCGCGCGAGCCGGAGGTGGTCGACCTCGCGCGCTGCCTCGCCGCGATGGGCGCGCGCATCCGCGGGGAGGGCTCGGACGTGATCGCGATCGAGGGCGTGGACCGGCTGCACGGCGTCGAGCACGCCGTCATGCCCGACCGCATCGAGGCGGGCACGCTGCTCGCGGCCGCGGCGGCCACGCGCGGCGACGTCGCGCTCACCGGCGCCCCGGTGGGGAGCCTCGACGCGGTGCTCGAGAAGCTGCGCGAAGCGGGCGCGCGCGTGGACGTCTCCACGGACGCTGTCCACCTGCGCATGGCCGGCCGGCCGCGGTCGGTGTCGATCCGCACGGCGCCCTATCCCGGCTTCCCGACCGACATGCAGGCGCAGTTCATCGCGCTCAACGCCGTGGCCGACGCGACCGCGTTCGTGACCGAGACCATCTTCGAGAACCGCTTCATGCACGTGCAGGAGCTGCGCCGCCTCGGCGCGAGCATCAGGATCGAGGGCAACACCGCCCTCGTGCACGGCGTGGAGAAGCTCACGGGCGCGACGGTGATGGCCACGGACCTGCGCGCCTCGGCGAGCCTGGTGATCGCCGGGCTCGTCGCCGAGGGCGAGACCGTGATCGACCGCATCTACCACCTCGACCGCGGCTACGAGCGCATCGAGGCGCGCCTCGGCCAGCTCGGCGCGCGCATCGCACGCGTATCCTAGGGGCCCATGGCGCAGACCACGCTCGCCCTCGCGAAGGGCCGCATCTTCGAGGAGACGCTGCCGCTGCTCGCGGCCGCGGGCATCCGGCCGTCCGGGGATCCGGACGCCTCGCGCAAGCTCATCCTCGCCACCAACCGCGAAGGGCTCCGGCTCATCCTCGTGCGCGCCGCCGACGTGCCCACCTACGTGCAGTACGGCGCCGCGGACCTGGGCGTGGCGGGACGGGACCTGCTCGTGGAGCACGGAGGGCAGGGGCTGTACCAGCCGCTCGACCTCGGCATCGCCAAGTGCCGCATGGTGGTCGCCGTGCCCGAGGAGTTCGACTACGAGGGCGCGGTGCGCCAGGGGGCGCGGCTGCGGGTGGCGACGAAGTACGTGGGGACCGCGCGCGAGCACTTCGCCGCGAAGGGCATGCACGTGGACCTCATCCGCCTCTACGGTTCGATGGAGCTCGCGCCCCTGGTGGGGCTCGCGGAGGCGATCGTGGACCTGGTGGACACCGGCAACACGCTGCGGGCGAACCGCCTCAAGGCGGTCGAGGAGATCATGCCGGTCTCGAGCCGCCTCATCGTGAACCCCGCTTCCCTCAAGGTGAAGCGCGCGGCGGTGGTGCCCCTCATCGAGGCCCTGCGCGAGGCGAGCCGTGGCTGAGCCCCGCCGCCTCTCGTCCGCCGACCCGGGCTTCGAGGCCGAGCTCGCGCGGCTCCTCGCCTTCGAGGCGGCCCAGGACGAGCGCGTCGAGAGCGCGACCGCCGCGATCCTCGACGACGTGCGCGCGCGCGGCGACGCGGCGCTCCTCGAGTACACCGCGCGCCTCGACCGCTGGTCGCCGGCCTCGGCCGCCGAACTCGCGGTGGCGCCGGGCGAGGCGCAGCGCGCGCTCGCGGGGCTCGCCGCGGCCGAGCGCGAGGCGCTCGAGGCGGCGGCCGCACGCATCCGCGCCTACCACGAGCGCCAGCTCCAGTCCTCGTGGCGCGTGCGCGAGGACGACGGCACGGTGCTCGGCCAGCAGGTCACGCCCCTCGACCGCGTCGGCCTCTACGTGCCGGGCGGGAAGGCCGCGTATCCGTCGTCGGTCCTGATGAGCGCCGTCGCGGCGAAGGTGGCCGGCGTGCCCGAGCTCGTGATGGTCACGCCCACCCCCGAAGGGGCGCTCAACGCCCCGGTGCTCGCGGCCGCCGCGCTCGCCGGCGTCGACCGGATCGTGCGCGTGGGCGGGGCGCAGGCGGTGGGGGCGCTCGCCTTCGGCACCGCCACCGTGCCCGCCGTGGACAAGATCGTGGGGCCGGGCAACGCGTACGTGGCCGCCGCGAAGCGCCGCGTGTTCGGCCGCGTCGGCATCGACATGGTGGCGGGCCCCTCGGAGGTGCTGGTGATCGCCGACTCGACGGCGCACCCGGACTGGGTGGCGATGGACCTCTTCTCGCAGGCCGAGCACGACGAGATCGCCCAGGCGATCCTGCTCTCGCCGGACGGGGACCTCATCGAGCGGGTCGCGCGCTCCATGGCGCGCCAGGTGGCCGAGCTCCCGCGCAGGGCGATCATCGAGGCCGCGCTCGCCTCGCGCGGCGCCCTCGTCCACGTCCGCGACCTCGACGAGGCGTGCGCGCTCGCCAACCGCATCGCCCCGGAGCACCTGGAGCTCGCGGTGGCGGAGCCCGAGGAGCTGCTCGCCCGCATCCGCCACGCCGGGGCGATCTTCCTCGGTCACTACGCGTCGGAATCGCTCGGCGACTACTGCGCGGGACCCAACCACGTGCTGCCGACCTCGCGCACGGCGCGCTTCTCCTCGCCGCTCGGCGTCTACGACTTCCAGAAGCGCTCGAGCCTCATCGGCGTGCCGCGCGGCGCCTCGGAGAAGCTCGGGCGCATCGCCGCCACGCTCGCGCGCTCCGAGGGGCTGGAGGCGCATGCGCGCAGCGCCGAATGGCGCTACCGCGACGAGGCGGTCGCGCGCGGCGAGCCCCCCGGCGCGTGAGCTCCGCGTGACGGCCGCTCCATGAGCAAGGGACCCGCCGACCTCGTCCGCCCGGAAGTGCTCGCGCTCGCCGCCTACCACGTCGCCCCCGCGGCCGGCATGGTGAAGCTCGACGCGATGGAGAATCCCTACGCCCTGCCCCCGGCCCTCGCCGCGCGGATGGGCGAGCGCCTCGCGCGCGTGCCGGTGAACCGCTATCCGGATCCCGCGGCGCCGGCGCTGAAGGAGCGCCTGCGCGAGGCGATGGCGATCCCCGAGGCGCTCGACGTCCTGCTCGGCAACGGCTCGGACGAGGTGCTGCAGATCATCGCGCTCGCGCTCGCGCGGCCCGGCGCCGTCGCCCTCGCGCCCGAGCCCTCGTTCGCGATGTACCGACTGAGCGCCATCGCCTGCGGCCTGCGCTACGCGGGCGTGCCGCTCGCCGCCGACTTCTCGCTCGACGAGGCGGCGCTCCTCGGGGCGGTGCGCGAGCTGCGCCCCGCGGTCACCTGGATCGCCTATCCGAACAACCCCACCGGCAACCTCTTCCCGCGCGAGGCGATCCTCGGCCTCGTCGAGGCCTCGCCGGGGCTCGTGGTCGTCGACGAGGCGTACCACGCGTTCTCGGGCGGGGCGACGCTGATGGGCGAGGTGGGGCGGCACCCCAACCTCGTGCTCGTGCGCACGGTCTCCAAGCTCGGGCTCGCGGGCCTGCGGCTCGGGCTCGCCGTCGGGCCGCGCCCGTGGATCGCGGAGCTGGAGAAGCTGCGCCTGCCCTACAACGTGAACGCGCTCACGATGGCCGCCGCCGAGCTGCTGCTCGCCCACCGCGACGTGCTCGAGGCGCAGACGCGCGCCCTCGTTGCCGAGCGCGCGCGGCTCGAGCGCTCGCTCGACGGGATCGCGGGCGTGAGGCGGTTCCCGTCGGCGGCCAACTTCGTCCTGGCGCGCGTGCCGGACGCGCCGCGGGCGTTCGAGGGGCTGCGCGCGCGTGGTATATTGGTCCGCAACTTCCACGGCTCGCATCCCCTGCTCGAGCACTGCCTGAGGCTCACGGTCGGCACCCCCGACGAGAACGACAAGCTGGTCGAAGCCCTCGTCCCGGCCCTCGCCTGACACCCATGCGCAAGGCGGAAATCCAACGCGACACCAAGGAGACCCGGGTCCGGGTCGCCGTCGACCTCGACGGCCGCGGCGCGGCGAAGCTCGCCTCCGGGATCCCCTTCCTCGACCACATGCTCGACCAGGTCGCGCGCCACGGCGCGCTCGACCTCGAGGTCGAGGCGCACGGCGACCTGCAGGTCGACGCGCACCACACCGTCGAGGACATCGGCATCGCCCTCGGCATGGCGTTCGCGAAGGCCCTCGGGGACAAGAAGGGCATCCGCCGCTACGGCCACGCCTACGTGCCGCTCGACGAGGCGCTCTCGCGCGCGGTCGTCGACTTCTCCGGGCGCCCCGGCCTCGAGTTCCACGTCGACTTCCGGCGCGCGCGGGTGGGCGAGTTCGACGTGGACCTCACGCACGAGTTCTTCCAGGGCTTCGCGAACCACGCGCTCGCCACCGTGCACATCGACAACCTGCGCGGCGACAACGCCCACCACCAGTGCGAGACGGTCTTCAAGGCCTTCGCTCGGGCGGTGCGCGCGGCCGTCGAGCTCGACCCGCGCGCCTCCGGCGCCGTCCCCTCGACCAAGGGCACCCTCTAGGACCGCACGCGCGCACCCGCGCCCTCATGTCCCAGCGCATCGCGATCGTCGACTACGGCATGGGCAACCTGCGCTCGGTGCAGAAGGCGCTCGCGCACGTCGCGCCCGGGGCCGGGGTCGCGATCACGGACGACCCCGCGGTCGTCGGCCGCGCCGACCGCGTGGTCTTTCCCGGGCAGGGGGCGATGCCCGACTGCATGAGACGTCTGAACGAGAGCGGCCTGGGCGAGGCCGTGAGGGCGGCAGCCTCCTCGAAGCCGTTCCTCGGCCTGTGCATCGGGGAGCAGATGCTCTTCGAGCGCAGCGCCGAGGGCGACACGCCGGGCCTCGCGCTGCTCGCGGGGCGCGTCGTAGGCTTCGAGGCCACGCCCGAGCGGCTCGCGGCCGGCTTCAAGATCCCGCACATGGGGTGGAACGAGGTCTGGCAGGCGCGCAGCCACCCGCTGTGGCGCGGCATCGCCGACGGCAGCCGCTTCTACTTCGTGCACAGCTACTATTGCGTGCCGGGCGATCCCGCCCTCGTCGCCGCGCGCACCCGCTACCCCGACGCCTTTACCTCGGCCATCGCGCGCGATAATATTTTCGCGACGCAATTCCATCCCGAGAAAAGCAGCGTCGCGGGGCTCACGCTACTCAGCAACTTCGCCACCTGGAATCCCTAGAGGTTCCGCCCCGCATCCATGCTGATCATCCCAGCGATCGACCTGAAGGACGGGCAGTGCGTGCGCCTCGAGCAGGGCCGCATGGACCGCGCCACGGTCTTCTCCGGCGATCCCGGCGGGACCGCGGCCGGCTGGGCCGAGAAGGGGGCGCGCCGCCTGCACGTCGTGGACCTCAACGGCGCGATCGCCGGCAAGCCGCGCAACGAGGCGGCGGTGAAGGCCATCGTCGCCTCGGTGGACTCCGACGTGCCGATCCAGCTGGGCGGGGGCATCCGCGACCTGGACACGATCGAGCGCTACCTCGACGACGGCGTCTCCTACGTGATCATCGGCACGGCGGCGGTGAAGAACCCGGGCTTCCTGCACGAGGCGTGCGACGCCTTCCCGGGCCACATCATGGTGGGCCTCGACGCGAAGGACGGGAAGGTCGCCACCGACGGCTGGTCCAAGCTCACCAAGCACGACGTGATCGACCTCGCGAAGCGCTTCCAGGACTACGGGGTCGAGGCCGTGATCTACACCGACATCGGCCGCGACGGCATGATGACGGGGGTCAACATCGAGGCGACGGTGAGGCTCGCCCAGGCGCTCGCCGTGCCCGTGATCGCGAGCGGGGGCCTCAACGAGCTCGAGGACATCCGCAGGCTCCGCGCGGTGGAGGGCGAGGGCATCACCGGGTGCATCGCCGGGCGCTCGATCTACGAGGGGCGCCTGGACTTCGCCGCAGCGCTCAAGGTGGCCGCGGGCGAGGCCTGAGGGCCCGCGCGCTCCGCCATGGGACTGGCCAAGCGCATCATCCCCTGCCTCGACGTGCACGCCGGCCGCGTCGTGAAGGGCGTGAAGTTCGTCGAGCTGCGCGACGCGGGCGACCCCGTCGAGGTCGCGCGCCGCTACGACGAGGCGGGCGCCGACGAGCTCGCCTTCCTCGACATCACCGCCTCGAGCGACGCGCGCGACACCATGGTCGCGGTGATCGAGCGCGTGGCCGACCAGGTGTTCATCCCGCTCACCGTGGGCGGGGGCGTGCGCTCGGTGGAGGACGTGAGGAAGCTGCTCAACGCGGGGGCGGACAAGGTGAGCATCAACACGGCCGCGGTCGAGAATCCCGCGCTCGTCGAGGAGGCGGCGCACCGCTTCGGCTCCCAGGCGATCGTGGTCGCGGTCGACGCGCGCGGCGCCGGGCCGGGACGCTGGGAGGTCTACACGCACGGCGGGCGCAAGGCCCGCGGCCTCGATGCCGTAGAATGGGCGCGCGCGATGGCCGGGCGCGGCGCGGGCGAGATCCTGCTCACGAGCATGGACCGCGACGGCACGAGGAGCGGCTTCGACCTCGAGCTCACCCACGCCGTCACCTCCGCGGTGACGGTGCCCGTCATCGCGAGCGGAGGGGTGGGCACGCTCGAGCACCTCGCCCTCGGCATCGAGCGGGGCGGAGCCGACGCGGTGCTCGCCGCCTCGGTGTTCCATTTCGGAGACCTCACCATCGGCGAGGCGAAGCGGTTCCTCGCCGCGCGCGGAATCGAGATGCGACTGTGAACCCGGGATCGTGGCTGGACGAAGTGGCGTGGAACTCCGACGGGCTGGTGCCCGCCGTGGCGCAGGACGCGCGCTCGGGCGAGGTGCTGATGCTCGCGTGGATGAGCCGCGAGGCGCTCGAGCGCACGCTCGCCACGGGGGAGGCGACCTACTGGTCGCGCTCGCGCCGCGCGCTGTGGCGCAAGGGCGAGACCTCGGGCCACGTGCAGAGGGTCCGCGAGGTGCGCCTCGACTGCGACGGCGACACCGTGCTGCTCAAGGTCGAGTCGGTCGGGGGTGTGGCCTGTCACACGGGGCGGCGCCGGTGCTTTTTCCGGCTTCTGGAGGGCGAGGGCGGCGAGCGGCGCTGGACCGCGACCGACCCCGTGATCGAGCCGGCGGGCGGCGATGGCTGAGCGCGCCCCGATCCTCGAGCGGCTCGCGGCGGCCATCCGGGAGCGGCGCGGGGCCGACCCCGCGACCTCCTACGTGGCGTCCCTGCGCGCCAGGGGGCTCGACGCGATCCTCAAGAAGGTGGGCGAGGAGGCGACCGAGGCGGTCCTCGCCGCCAAGGGCCCGGACCGGGGAGCCGTGGTGCGCGAGACCGCGGACCTCTGGTTCCACTGCCTCGTGATGCTCGACTGGCACGGAGTGGGCGTCGACGAGGTGCTCGCGGAGCTCGAGCGGCGCGAGGGCCGCTCGGGAATCGAGGAGAAGGCCTCCCGGCCGAAAGGATAGGCGATGACCGACTGCATCTTCTGCAGGATCGTGAGGGGCGAGATCCCGAGCCGCAAGGTCTACGAGGACGACGACATGCTCGCCTTCCGGGACATCCACCCCCAGGCTCCCGTGCACTTCATGATCGTCCCGAAGGAGCACGTGGATTCCCTCGCCGACGTCGACGAGCGGCACGCGCGGGTGCTGGGCCGCATGCTCGCCGTGGCCGGGCGCCTCGCCCGGGAGCAGGGCTCGCCCGACGGCTTCCGCACCATCGTGAACACCGGGCGGATCGGGCGCCAGGACGTGTATCATTTGCACATACACATTCTCGGCGGCCCCAAGCCCCTTCCGCGCATGCTCCCCCCGCCGGGAGCCGAGGACTAGAGGCCGCGCGACACCGGGAGAAGGCAATGGGTGGTCTGAGCATCTGGCATTGGCTGATCGTGCTCGTGATCGTGCTGCTCATCTTCGGCACGAAGAAGCTGCGCAACATCGGCGAGGACCTCGGCGGCGCCGTCAAGGGTTTCAAGCAGGGCATGCGCGAGGACGCGGCGCCCCCGAAGCCGGCCGGGGAGATCACCTCCCAGGCGAGCACCATCGAGGGCGAGGTCAAGGAAAAGCAGCAGGGCTGAGGGCGGGACGCGCCCGGCCCGCGCGCCGCGCAACGCACCGTCCCCGCGCCGGCCGAGGCCCGCATGTTCGACGTCGGATTCTCCGAGATGCTGGTGATCGCGATCGTGGCCCTCGTGGTGATCGGCCCCGAGCGCCTGCCGCGCGTGGCCCGCACGCTGGGGGTGCTCTTCGGGCGCATGCAGCGCTACGTCGCGCAGGTGAAGGCGGACATCAACCGCGAGATGGAGATGGGGGACCTCGGCAAGGTGAAGAGCGAGTTCGAGAGCGCCGCCCGTTCCTTCAAGTCCGAGGTCGAGGGCCAGGCGGCGGAGGCCGAGCGCGGGGTGCGCGAGGCGCAGGCCTCGGTCGAGGGCGAGCTCGGGGAGGCCGCGAAGGCCGCCGGCGCCGCGACCGTCGCGGGCGCACCCTCCGCCCCGCCGCCCTCGCCGCAGCTCGAGCTCGCCATCGACGAGCCGCCGGCGGCGGGCCCCGGCAAGCCCTCCTGACGCGCGCCGGCCGCCCGTCATGACCGAAGAGGTCGAGGAGACCTTCCTCTCGCACCTGATCGAGCTGCGCCAGCGCCTGGTGCGCAGCCTCCTCGCCTTCGCGATCGCGTGCATCCCGGCGGTGTACTTCAGCTCCGAGCTCTACGACCTGCTCGCGATGCCGCTCATCAACAGCCTGCCGTCCAACTCGCACATGATCGCCACGGGCGTCATCACGCCGTTCGTGGTCCCGATGAAGATCGCCTTCATGGCGGGGTTCCTCGCGGTCCTGCCCTACGTGCTCTACCAGGCGTGGGCCTTCGTCGCCCCGGGCCTGTACGCCCACGAGAGGAGGCTCGTGCTGCCGCTCGTGGTGAGCAGCACGATCCTCTTCTTCGTCGGGATGGCCTTCTGCTACTTCGTGGTGTTCCGCAGGGTCTTCGCGTTCATCGCGCGCTTCGCGCCGAAGAGCATCTCGGTCGCGCCCGACATCGAGGCGTACTTCAACTTCGTGCTGGGGATGTTCCTCGCCTTCGGGATCGCGTTCGAGGTGCCCGTCGTGGTCGTGGTGCTCGTGATGACGGGCCTCGTCTCCGTCGAGCAGCTGCGGGCCTGGCGCGGCTACGTGGTGGTGGGGATCTTCATCGTGGCCGCGATCGTGACGCCGCCGGACGCGGTCTCGCAGATCTCGCTCGCCGTGCCCATGTGCCTGCTCTACGAGGCCGGCATCTTCTTCGCCCAGATCGTCGCGCGCCGGCGCAAGGCGGGCGAGCTCGCGGCGGGCACGGGAGAGAAAGGCTAGTCGTCGGCGGTGCGCGGGCGCGGCCTGCGCTTGCCCACCATCACGTCGAGCTGCACCTCGCGGTTGCGCCGCAGCACCTTCACGGGCACGGACTTGCCCGGATGCATCTCCGCGATGGCGTTGAGCGTGGCGGTCGTGTCGGCCACGGGGCTCCCGTTCACCGCCACGATGACGTCGCCGAGCTTCATGCCGCCCTTCTCCGCGGGGCTGTCGCGCTCGATGGCCCCGACGATCGCCCCGCGCGTGTCCTTGAGCCCCAGCGACTCCGCGAGCTCGGGCGTGATGTCCCCCAGCTCGACGCCGAGCCAGCCGCGGGTCACGCCGCCGGTCTCGATGATCTGCTCCATCACGTGCTTGGCGAGCCCCACGGGGATCGCGAAGCCGATGCCCTGGTAGCCCCCGGAGCGCGAGAAGATCAGGGTGTTGATGCCGATCAGGTCGCCGTTGATGTCGACCAGCGCCCCGCCCGAGTTGCCCGGGTTGATGGCGGCGTCGGTCTGGATGAAGCTGCCGAACGGGTTGGACGAGATCTCGCGCCCCACGGCGCTCACGATGCCCATGGTCACGGTCTGGCCCACCATGAACGGGTCGCCGATGGCGAGCACCACGTCGCCCACGCGCGTCTGGTCCGAGTGGCCGAAGGTGATCGGCGTGAGGCCGGAAGCCGTGATGCGCACCACGGCGAGGTCCGTGTCGGGGTCGGTGCCCACGATCCTGCCCGGGAGCGTGCGCCCGCCCTGGAGCGTCACCTGGATGTCGGAAACGCCGTCCACGACGTGGTCGTTGGTGAGGATGTAGCCCTCGCGGCTCACGATCACGCCCGAGCCGAGCGACATCTGCGTCACCGGCGGCAGGTTGAAGCGCTCGCCGAAGAAGCGCTGGAAGGCCGGGTCGTCGAGGAGCGGGTCCCGCCGGCGCACCTGGCGCGTCGCCGAGATGTTGACCACGGAGGGCATCGCCTTCAGGGCGGCCGCGCTGAAGGAGTAGGCGTGCGGGCCGCTCGCGGGCGTGTCGCGGACGGGGGCGGGCGCGAGCGAGGCCGGCACCACGGGGGAGGCGGGCGCGGGAGAGGCGCTCTCGTGCATCTGGATCACCGGCCGGCGCCACGCCATCCACTCGGGCCTCACCAGGCTCACCACGAAGATGACGGCGAGGGTGACCGTGACGGTTTGGGCGAAGACCAGCCAGACGTTGCGCATGGGGAAGCGGGAGCGTTTCCGAAACGCTCCATTTTACCTTCATTGCCTGCGCGGGCGGGCCCGCGCAGGCCCCCGCTAGCGCGACTTGAGCGAGTCGCGGATCTCCCGCAGCAGCACGACGTCCTCGGGCGGGGCCGGCGGGGCGGCAGGCTCGCGGCGCCGCAGCCGGTTGAAGGCGCGCACCATCAGGAACACCACGAAGGCGAGGATCGCGAAGTTGATCACGATGTTCGCGAAGTTGCCCCAGGCGATCACCGGCACGCCCGCCTTCCTCACCGCCTCGAGCGTGCCCGGCACCCCGGGCGGGACGGGCGCGAGCGCGAGGAAGTAGTTGGCGAAATCGAGGCCGCCGGACATGCGCCCGGCCACCGGCATCACGATGTCGTTCACGAGCGAGTCGACGATCTTGCCGAAGGCGGCGCCGATGATCACGCCGACGGCGAGATCCACGACGTTGCCCCTGATCGCGAACTCCCTGAATTCGGATGCGAAGCTCATGGTCCGTTCCTCCGGGGGAAAACCAACGGCAATCTAGGGGGCGCCGGCCGGCCGCGTCAACGGTCGCCGCAAGCCGGGCTTTAAGAGGGGGGGCCGTTTCCGGTAAAATGCCGAACTCCCCGTTTCTCCTCCGTCAAGTTTCCCTTCGCCACGCAATGACCGCCATCGTCACCGACGCCGTCGACGAAAAACGGCGCCGCATCCTCATCGTCGCCACGTCGGTCGCAGGAGCCGCGGCCGGCGTGGGCATCGCCGGGCCCTTCGTCGCGAGCTGGTTCCCGAGCGCGCGGGCGCTGGCGGCCGGCGCCCCGGTGCAGTACGACGTGTCGAAGATCGAGCCGGGACAGCAGATCACCGTGGCGTGGCGCGGCAAGCCCATCTGGCTCCTTCGCCGCACGAAGGACATGCTGGACCGCCTGCCCGGCAACGCGGCGTTCCTGGTCGACCCGGACTGCAAGGTGCCCCAGCAGCCCCCCTACATCAAGGGCATCGACCGCTCGCTCAAGCCCGAGATGTTCGTCTGCATCGGGATCTGCACGCACCTCGGCTGCATTCCCAACCTGAAGGAGAAGGCCGGCGACCTGCAGGGCATGGGCGCGGACTGGCCGGGGGGCTACTTCTGCCCGTGCCACAACTCGCGGTTCGACCTGTCGGGGCGCGTCTTCAAGGGCTCGCCCGCCCCGATCAACCTGGAGATCCCGCCCAACCGGTACGCGAACGAGAACGTGGTCGTGATCGGCGAGAACCCGAAGGGAGCCTAGCGCGATGGCCGCCACCGAGAAGACCCCCGTGACGGGAGCCGGGCCGTTCAACGGCGCGCTCACCTGGATCGACCAGCGCTTCCCGCTGATGTCGCTCTGGAGGGAGCACCTCTCGGAGTACTACGCGCCGAAGAACTTCAACTTCTGGTACTACTTCGGCTCGATCGCGCTCCTCGTGCTGGTGATCCAGATCGTCTCCGGGATCTTCCTCACGATGAACTACAAGCCGGACTCGCGCGAGGCGTTCGCGTCCGTCGAGTACATCATGCGCGACGTGCCGGCCGGCTGGCTCATCCGCTACATCCATTCCACGGGCGCCTCGTTCTTCTTCATCTCCGTGTACCTGCACATGGCGCGCGGCCTGATGTATGGCTCGTACCGCAAGCCGCGCGAGCTCATCTGGATCTTCGGCATGGTGATCTACCTCACCCTCATGGGCGAGGCGTTCTTCGGCTACCTGCTGCCGTGGGGCCAGATGTCCTACTGGGGCGCCCAGGTGATCGTCAACCTCTTCGGGACGGTCCCCTTCGTCGGCGAGGGTCTCGCGGTCTGGATCCGCGGCGACTACAACATCTCGGACGCCACGCTCAACCGCTTCTTCGCCCTGCACGTGGCGGCGCTGCCGCTGGCGCTCGTGGGGCTCGTCGCCGCGCACCTCATGGCGCTGCACGAGGTGGGCTCGAACAACCCCGACGGCATCGAGATCAAGAAGAACCTCGACCCGCGCACGGGCAGGCCGCTCGACGGCATCCCGTTCCATCCGTACTACACGGTGAAGGACCTGATGGGCGTGGCCGTCTTCCTGATCGTCTTCTCGGCGGTGATCTTCTTCGCCCCGGAGATGGACGGCTTCTTCCTCGAGGCGAACAACTTCATCCCGGCCAACCCCCTGAAGACGCCGCAGGAGATCGCGCCGGTGTGGTACTTCACGCCGTACTACGCGATCCTGCGCGCCGTGCCGCCGATGTTCGACTCGAAATTCCCCGGCGTGGCGGTGATGGGGGTCGCGGTGCTCATCCTCTTCGCGCTGCCGTGGCTCGACCGCGGGCGCGTGAAGTCGATCCGCTACCGCGGGCCGCGCTGGAAGGTCGCCTTCGCGATCTTCGTCCTCGCTTTCCTGGTCCTGGGCTACCTGGGAGTGCACCCGATCACGGTGTGGGGCACGTTCGCCGAGGGGGTGCCCCTCGTCGGCGGCGGCTACATCGCCGTGTGGGTCGCGCGGCTGTTCACGCTGCTCTATTTCCTCTTCTTCCTCGCCATGCCGTGGTACACCGCGCACGACCGGGAGAAGCCGGAGCCGCAAAGGGTGACCTGGTGATGAAACGCATCCTCGTCCTGCTGCTCGTCGCGCCCGCGCTCGCCTGGGCGGCCGAAGAGGGCCCGAAGCTCGACGCGGCGCCCGTCAACCTGAGCGACCACGCCTCCCTGCAGCGCGGGGCGGCCATCTTCGTGAACCACTGCCTCAACTGCCACTCGGCCACGGCGATGCGCTACGGGCGCCTCGAGGACCTGGGCCTCACCCAGCAGCAGATCGAGCAGAACCTCCTCTTCACCACGGAGCGCGTGGGCGACACGATGTCCCCGCCGATCGACCCCGACCTCTACAAGACGGCCTTCGGGGTGGTCCCGCCGGACCTCTCGCTCATCGCCCGCTCGCGCAGCGCCGACTGGCTCTACACCTACCTGCGCAGCTTCTACCGGGACCCGAACAGCAAGACCGGCTGGAACAACCTCGTCTTTCCGAGCGTGGCGATGCCGCACGTGCTCTGGAAGTACCAGGGCCAGCAGAAGCTCGAGATCTCGACGCGCATCGACGAGGTCACCGGGGACCGGATCGAGACCTACCGCCTCGTCCCCGGCGAGCCCGGCACGCTCTCGCCCGTGGCCTACGACCGCTACGTGGGCGACCTCGTGAACTACCTCGTGTTCATGTCGGAGCCGGCGCAGGAGACCCGCAGGATGTGGGGTGTGGTGGTGCTCCTCTTCCTCGCGGGCTTCTTCGTGCTCACGATGCTGCTCAAGAAGGAGTACTGGAAGGACGTCCGCTGACAGGCGGGCCGCGACCCAGCGCCGTCGCACCAGGGGGATGAACAACCATGATGACGCTCTACTCGGGGATCACGGATCCCTTCAGCCACCGCTGCCGGATCGTGCTCTACGAAAAGGGCATGGATTTCGAGATCATCGACGTGGACCTCATGAACAAGCCCGAGGACCTCGCGGTGATGAACCCCTACAACCGCACCCCCGTGCTCGTCGAGCGCGACCTCGTCCTGTACGAGTCGAACATCATCAACGAGTACATCGACGAGCGCTTCCCGCACCCGCAGCTCATGCCCGCCGACCCCGTGATGAGGGCGCGCGCGCGGCTGTTCCTGTTCCGCTTCGAGCAGGAGCTCTTCAACCACGTGCAGACGCTCGAGGCGGGCACCCAGAAGGCCCAGGAGAAGGCGCGCCTCTACATCCGCGAGAACCTCATCCAGATCGCCCCGATCTTCGTGAAGCAGAAGTACATGCTGGGCGAGGAGTTCTCGATGCTCGACGTGGCGATCGCGCCCCTGCTGTGGCGGCTGGACCACTACCAGATCCAGCTCACCAAGCAGTCGGCGCCGCTGCTCAAGTACGCCGAGCGGCTCTTCTCCCGCCAGGCCTTCATCGACTCCATGACGGCTTCCGAGAAGGCGATGCGCCGGTAGGTTAAGCTTGGCGCCATGGCCGACGTCTCGACCAAGCCCTACTTCATCCGCGCCATCTACGAGTGGTGCTCCGACTGCGGGTACACGCCGTACCTGAGCGTGCGGGTCGACGAGCGCACCCGGGTGCCCATGGAGTACGTGAAGAACGGGGAGATCGTCCTCAACGTGAGCCTCAATGCCACGCGCAATCTCACGGTGAACAACGAGCTGATTCAGTTCTCCGCCCGCTTCAACGGCGTGTCCCGGGAGGTGAGCATCCCCGTCGACCGGGTCCAGGGCATCTTCGCCCGGGAGAACGGGCAGGGGGCCTTCTTCACGGTCGAGGCCCCGGCGGCTCTCGCCGCCGCCGCGCCGGTCTCCCAAGCGACGGTCGCCGAGGGGGACTCAGAGCCGCCCAAGCCGCCGAGCGCAAACGGCAAGACACGGCTCAAGCTGGTGAAGTGAGCGCTTGCTGCGAGATCCTCGCGGCACTCACGCTTCTGGTCCCGGCCGGCATAGCTCAGTCGGTAGAGCAACCGCCTTGTAAGCGGTAGGTCCTCCGTTCGATTCGGAGTGCCGGCACCACGATCGCGCGATCGGCACGTGGCTCGTGCGCCAACATTGCGGGGAGGATGAGGATGGAGCGACGCATTCTGGGGTTCCTCGCGCTATTCGCGGTCTTGGCCTCGAGCGGCGCCCGCGCGTATTTCGAGTCCTATCCAGGCTGTCAATCCCGCCCCTACGGAACCACCCGCAACATGGTGATCGCCCCGAACGGTGACGCGATCGTCACGGGGTGCCTGCATACCGGCATGGAATACGACGCGATTCTCACGGTGAGATACCGCGGCTCCGACGGGTCGGTGATCTGGAGCGCGAAGTACGGCGACACGCTTGCCGGGAACTCGGGCGGCACCGCAATTGCCATCGACGCCTCCGGAAACGTATTCGTGACCGGCTACACGGCCGGCGCGAGCGGAAAGCAGCTCCTGGTCGGCGTGAAATACGACGGCGCGAGGGGCGCGCAGCTCTGGGCGTCGACATTCGCTGCCTACGGGCATGCTCAGGCAAACGCGATCGCGGTGGACGGAAACGGCGATGTCTATGTCACCGGGCAGAGCGAGGATCCTCCCGACGCGAACGGAAACATCCGGACCGTCAAGTACGGCGGGACGACGGGCGCCCAGATATGGACCGCGTCGTTCGACGGCTATGGAAGAAGCGGCGACGTCGGCCGCGCGATCGTCGCCGATGCCGCGGGGCACGTGTTCGTCACCGGGGGGGTCACCCCCACGACCGGGGGCTCGAATTTCCGGACCATCGCCTACGATGCGGCGACCGGCGCGCAGGTTTGGACCGGCGAGGTGGGGGCGGATGGGGTCGATTCCGGCGTCGACGCGGCGATCGACTCCGACGGCAACGTCGTTGTCGCCGGCAGCACCGTCGAGGCCGCAAGCGGAGGCAACTATCGGGTGATCCAGTACGACTCCGCCAGCGGCGCGATTCGATGGACGACTGCGGTGCCAGGAACGCCGGCCGGCAGAGGCGCCGCACAATCCGTGGGCATCGATGCCTCCGGGAGCGTCTTGGTGACCGGCTATTCCGACGCCACGCACTACAGCATGCGAACGGTGAAACTCGACGGCGCGAGCGGGGCGCTGTCATGGAACGTCGCGTACTCGGGCACCGCGAGTGACGACAACTACTCCTACGCGCTGGCGGTCGATTCGGTCGGCAACGCGGTCGTCACCGGATTCTCATCGGAGGCCGGCGGTGCGAACGGCGTGAGGACCATCAAGTACAGCGGCCCGGACGGGAGGCAGCTCTGGAGTGCAGGCTACCCGAGCGGCGACGCAGGAATGGCGGTGGGGCTCGACGGCAACGACGGCGTCTTCGTGGCGGCCCATGCCTTTTCGATCGGCGGGTACGGGTTCCGGATCCTCAAGTACGCCGGCGACACGGGCGCCCTGCAGTGGGCCACGGCCTCTTCGATCCCGGTCATTCCGGCCGAGTCGCCGGGATCCCTGAGCGGGCTGTGGTGGAACCCTGCCGAGTCCGGCTGGGGAATCGACTTCACGCAGCGCGGCAATATCGTCTTCGCGGCCTGGTACACGTACGACGGCGCCGGAAATCCGAAGTGGTACGTGGCATCGCGCTGCGAGCTTCCGTCAGCCGCCGCGGGCGGCAGCTGTACCGGCCCCCTCTACGAGGTCACCGGCCCGACGTTCTTCGCGCCCCCCTTCGATCCCGCGGCCGTCCACGTCGCGCAGGCGGGAACCTTGCGGCTCGACTTCACCGACGCCAACAGCGGCTCGATGACCTACACCGTCGCGGGCCAGACACGCTCCGTGTCGATCGAGCGGCAGCCCCTGCCTGTCGGCGTCGTGCCGCCGCCGGTGGATCTGACCGACCTGTGGTGGAACCCCGCGGAGTCGGGCTGGGGCCTCGCCGTCACCCATCGCTACGACGTGATGTTTCTCGCCTGGTTCGAGTACGACGGGGCCGGCAAGCCGACGTGGCTCGTGGCTTCGGACTGCGCCGTCTTCGTCGGCCAGTACGGGTGCTCCGGGACGCTCTACCGGACCAAGGGGCCGCCGTTCGCGGCGTCGTTCGATCCCGTGCAGGTCACGGCCGCGCCGGTCGGCACGGTGCAGCTCATGTTCGAGGACCCGAACAACGGGACTCTCACGTACACGGTAGACGGCGTGAGCGGAACCAAGTCGATCACCCGCCAGCTCTTCTGACCGGCCGGCCGGCGAGAAACGGCGTCACGGCGCTCCGTGAGGGGCGAGGCCGCAAGCCGATGTTCCCTTGCCAGAACGACCCGAAATCGTGGATAATTAAAGGCTTTCCCGGAGGGGTGCCCGAGTGGTTAAAGGGGGCAGACTGTAAATCTGTTGGCCTTGCGCCTACGTTGGTTCGAATCCAACCTCCTCCACCAGTCATCACGGGCCGCCGGGACAGGGGCCAAGGAAGCGCGGGGTCCGGCAGGACGGCTCCCGGACGAGGGATCGAACAGGCGGGTGTAGCTCAATGGTAGAGCAGAAGCCTTCCAAGCTTATGACGAGGGTTCGATTCCCTTCACCCGCTCCAGACACGGACTCGCCCATGTAGCTCAGTGGTAGAGCACTCCCTTGGTAAGGGAGAGGTCATGCGTTCAATCCGCATCATGGGCACCAGGCAACTCGGCGGCACGAAAGCACTCAACACCAACGTTCTCCAGGACGGCAAATCATGGCAAAGGGCAAGTTCGAGCGGACCAAGCCCCACGTGAACGTGGGCACGATCGGCCACGTGGACCACGGGAAGACGACGCTGACGGCGGCGATGACGCTGGTGCTGTCGAAGAAGTACGGGGGCGAGGCGAAGGCCTA
>DASPRQ010000106.1:0-33701 GCA_035624355.1 Usitatibacter sp.
TGCTGTACACGTTCATCTGGAGCTGCGGCTTCGGCACCGTGTTCTGCCTGATCGGGATCGGCTTCTCGGGCCAGTGGCCGTCGCTGCGCGCGTACGGGATCTACCTCGCCATCTCGAGCTTCATCGGCTACGCCATCCATGCCGGCTTCTACGTGGGAACGTGGATCGGCCTCGAAGGCTGGGCGCGCGCGAGCGGGTACGTGCCCAAGGTCGTCTACTACACCGGCGTGCCGCTCCTCGGCACGGTCGTCGGGTTCTGGGCGGCTTCGCAGGTGTTCGACCTCGGGTTCGACCACTGGCTCACCGAGCCGGGCTGGTTCACGTCGATCGGGACGACGAGCGTGGTGATCTCGGGGATCCTCGCGACGATCTTCTTCTGGCGCGAGCGCGAGGCGCGTGCCCAGGCGAGGTACGAGCACGAGCGCGTGCGCGCCGAGCGGATCGAGCGCGAGGCGGCGCTCGCCAACCTGCGCGCGCTCCAGGCGCAGATCGAGCCGCACTTCCTCTTCAACACGCTCGCCAACGCGACGAGCCTGGTGGACAGCGACACGCCGAAGGCGAAGCGGATGCTGGAGAGCTTCATCCGGTTCCTGCGCGCCTCTCTTGCGGCCACGCGCGCGGAGAACACGACGCTCGGCGCCGAAGCGGAGCTCATCGCGGCCTACCTCGATGTCCTCCAGGTGCGCATGGGCGCGCGCCTGCGCTACCGCGTGGAGGTGGCGGAAGAGCTGCGGGGCTTCACGCTCGCTCCGATGCTGCTCCAGCCGGTGGTCGAGAACGCCATCCGCCACGGGCTCGAGCCCAAGGTCGAGGGCGGCGAGATCGTGGTGCGGGCGCGTCGCGAGGGCGACGCCGTGGTGGTCGAGGTCCGCGACACGGGCGCGGGCTTCGCGGCCACGACGCGCGGCGGCGTGGGCCTTGCGAACCTCCGCGACCGCCTGAGCGGCCTGCATGGCGAACGCGCGGCGCTCGCGATCGGGGAGAACCCGGGGGGCGGCACGGTCGTGGCCGTGAGGTTTCCGGCATGACGCCGCGCGCTTTGATCGCCGACGACGAGGCGCACCTCGCGGAGCACTTGCGGGATCGCCTCGAACGGCTGTGGCCCGAGCTCGAGGTGCTGCCGCTCGCCGCCAACGGCATCGAGGCGCTGCGGGCGATCGACGAAGAGGCGCCCGACGCCGCGTTCCTCGACATCCGCATGCCGGGGCTCACGGGCCTGGAGCTCGCGCGGCGCATCGAGGGGCGCACCCACGTGGTGTTCGTGACCGCGTTCGACCAGTACGCGGTGGAGGCCTTCGAGCGCGAGGCGGCCGACTACCTGCTCAAGCCCGTGACGGACGAGCGGCTCGCGGAGTGCGTCGCGCGCCTGCGGCGCCGGCTCGAGGCGCGCGAGCGGCCGCCCGCGCTGGACGAGGTGCTGGCGCGCATCGCCCGCGCGCTCCCCGCGGGGGGCGAGAAGCTGCGCTGGATCCGCGCACTCAAGGGCGACGTCGTGCAGCAGATCGCGGTCGACGACGTGCTCTACTTCCAGGCGCAGGACAAGTACACGTGCGTGGTGACGCGCGCGGGCGAGTGGCTGATCCGCATGCCGCTCGCCGAGCTCGCCGGGCAGCTCGACCCCGGGGCGTTCTGGCAGGTCCACCGCGCCACCGTGGTGAACGCGAACGAGGTCGCCTCGACGCGCCGCGACCTGGGCGGACGGGTGTTCGTGAAGCTGCGCGACGGGCGCACGGAGCTTCCCGTGAGCCGCGCCTACGCGCACCGCTTCAAGCAGATGTGATCGCGGTCGAGCGCGGCGCGGCCCCTCGGCGTTATAGAATTGCGGTTCCATGTCCGCGCCCATCCGTGTCGTCCTGAACGGCGCGCCCCGGGAGTTTCCCGCGCCGCTCACGTTCTCGGAGCTCATCGACGAGCTCGCGCTCGGGGGCCGTCGGCTCGCCGTCGAGCGCAACGGCGAGATCATCCCGCGCGGCCGCCTCGGCGAGGAGAGCCTCGCGGACGGCGACCGCATCGAGGTCGTGATGGCCGTGGGGGGCGGCTGATGAACGCGCCCGAGAGGATCGAGGCCGGCGACGCGCTGGTCGTGGCCGGGAAGGCGTACCGCTCGCGCCTGCTCGTCGGCACGGGCAAGTACCGGGACTTCGACGAAACGCGCCGCGCGGTCGAGGCGAGCGGCGCCGAGATCGTGACCGTGGCGATCCGCCGCACGAACATCGGGCAGAACGCCGGCGAGCCGAGCCTGCTCGAGGCGCTTCCCCCGTCGCGCTACACCATCCTGCCCAACACCGCGGGTTGCTATACGGCCGAGGACGCGGTTCGGACGTTGCGCCTCGCGCGCGAGCTGCTCGACGGCCACGCGCTCGTGAAGCTCGAGGTCCTGGGGGATGCCCGCACGCTCTATCCCAACATGCCCGAAACGCTCGCCGCGGCGAAGACGCTGGTCGCCGATGGCTTCCAGGTGATGGCCTATTGCAGCGACGACCCGATCATGGCGAAGCAGCTCGAGGACCTGGGCTGCGTCGCGGTGATGCCGCTCGCCTCCCTCATCGGCTCCGGCATGGGCATCGTGAATCCCTGGAACCTGCGCATCATCATCGACCGGGTGCAGGTGCCGGTGCTCGTGGACGCGGGAATCGGGACGGCCTCGGACGCCGCGATCGCCATGGAGCTCGGCTGCGACGGCGTGCTCATGAACACCGCCATCGCGAAGGCGCGCGAGCCGGTGCGCATGGCCCGCGCGATGAAGCTCGCGGTGGAGGCGGGCCGCGAAGCCTGGCTCGCCGGCCGCATGCCGGCGAAGCCCTACGAGGCGAGCGCGAGCTCGCCGGCCTCGGGGCTCATCGCCCCGTCCGCGTCCGCCCCGAAGTAGATTCCCGGCCTCAGAACCGCCAGCTCACGCCTACCGAGAAGAGGTCGCTGTCGGCCTCGCTTCCGAATGGAGTGCCCAGCGGCGAGTAGTGCTCGACCTGCGCGCGCACGCCGAGCGCGCTCGTGAAGTCGTAGCGCACGCCGAGCCCGTAGCGCCAGCGCGTGCGCGAGGTCGAGTCGGCGAGGAGCGAGGTCGAATAGGTCGCGAAGGGCAGCGCCGCATCGCCGTGGTAGGCGCCCATGCGCCCGTAGAACGAGAAGCGCCAGACGGGGAGCGTGGCCACCGTGTCGATGCCGAAGCCGGTCGAGCGGAAGGGCGAGGACGGGCTCACGGCGCTCGCGAAGGCGTCGGACGGTCCGCGCGGGAGGTCGTTGAATTCGCCTTCCACCGCGAAGTGCGGCGAGTACTGGTAGCCCAGCTTCAGCCGGAACGGCTCGTCGGTCGGCGAGGCGGGAGTGGGCGATGCGAGCGGGAGGGCGGAGAACGAATAGACCTCCCCCGAGGCGAACGTCGTGGGAACCTTGAGCGTTCCGACGTAATCGCCGGCAAGCGCCGCGGCGGGCAGGGCCGCGAGCGCGAAAGCAGGGAGGCGCCTCGATAAAGCCATTGTTTTCCCCGACCTTTCCGTGCAATTTAGGCGTCCCGCGGCCGCGCTGTCAATCCACAACCCCTCGTGTCCCACCCCCCCATTCGCAGCTACGTGTTGCGCCAGGGCCGGTTCTCCCCGGCCCAGCAGCGGGCCTATGCGGACCTCATGCCGCGGCTGGGCGTGCCCTATCGGCCCGGGCCCCTCGACTTCGCGGCGCTTTTCGGCCGGCGCGCCCCGGTCGTCGTGGAGATCGGCTCGGGCATGGGCGAGACCACCGCCCGCATCGCGGCCGAGCACCCGGAGGTCGACTACCTCGCGATCGAGGTCCACGCCCCGGGCGTGGGGAGCCTGCTGCGGCGCGTGGAGGAGGCCGGGCTTTCGAACGTGCGCGTGGTGCAGCACGACGCGGTGGAAGTGCTGCGCGACATGGTCCCGCCCGATTCGCTCGCGGCGATCCACGTGTTCTTCCCGGACCCGTGGCCCAAGAAGCGCCACCACAAGCGCCGCCTTCTGCAGCCCGCGTTCGCCACGCTCGCCGCCTCGCGCCTCGCGAAGGGCGGCCAGTTGCACGTCGCGACGGACTGGCGGGAATATGCCGACCACGTGCTGGCGGTGCTGTCCTCGGTTCCCGCGCTGCGCAACACCGCCCGGGGGTTCGCCGAGCGCCCCGCCGGGCGGCCCGAGACCAAGTTCGAGCAGCGCGGGCGCCGCCTGGGGCACGGCGTCTGGGACCTGCTCTTCGTGAGGGAGTGAATCGATGGGCGAAGCACGGGAAAGCGCGCGGCGCGCGTGGCTCGCACGGCTCGCGGCGGCGGGCGCCTTAGGCGGCGCGGGGCTCGCGGGCTGGATCGCGCGCGCGCTCGCCAACGGGGACATGGGTCCGAAGCAGGGCGTGGTGCGCCTCGAGGGCACCGCGACGGTGGCGGGCCGGCCGGCGCACGTGGGCTCGGCCGTGTCTCCCGGCGATCGCGTGACCACCGGCCCCGGCAGCCAGGCGGTCCTCGTGATCGGGCGCGACGCCTTCCTCATGCGCTCGAACACCATCATCGAGACGCGCGAGAGGGACGGCCTCGTGGGCGATCTGCTCGTGAAGACCGGCGCGCTGCTTTCGGTCTTCTCGAAGAAGCCGCTCACGATCCGCGCGGCGAACGCGACGATCGGCATTCGCGGGACCGCCTGCTACCTGGAGGTGGATCCCGCGAGCGTGTACTTCTGCCTGTGCTACGGCGAGGCGGTCGTGGACGGCCCGCGCATGCAGGAGAAGGTCGTGAAGACGCACCACCACGACGACCCGCTGCTGCTCACCGAGGAAGGCGGGATCATGCGGGCCGAGCCGGGAAAGTTCCGCGACCACACCGATGCGGAGCTCACCATGCTCGAGGCGCTCTGCGGACGGGAGCCGCCCTTCCTCAAGGACGGGAAGAAGTATCCGCCGGGTAAATACGGAGGCTAGGAGCCCGGCTGCGGGGCGGTGCGGCGGCGGGAAGGAACCGCTCGAGCAGATCGTTGAGGAAGCGCCGGCCCTTCGCGCTGGGACGGACGACGACGGGATCGCGCTCGAGGAGGCCGTCGCGCTCGGCGCGCTCCAGCTCCCGCGCGACCGCCGTGATGGGAAGGCCCGTGCGCTGCGTGAACAGCGCGGCCGGGAAGCCCTCCACGAGCCTGAGCGCGTTCAGCATGAACTCGAAGGCGAGCTCGCCGGGCGCCACCTCGTGCGACTCGTCGACGGCGTCGCCCGCGAGCGCCGCGCTCATGTAGCCGCGGGGACTGCGGATGCGGCTCGCGCGCACGATGCGGTCGGGGAAGGAGATCTTGCCGTGCGCGCCCGCGCCCAGCCCCAGGTAGTCGCCGAAGGTCCAGTAGTTGAGGTTGTGGCGCGCGCGATGGCCGGGACGCGCGAAGGCCGACGTCTCGTAGTGCTCGTATCCCGCCTCGCCGAGGGCCGCCTCGATCGCGTCCTGCATGTCGGCGGCCGCGTCCTCGCCGGGCAGCGCGGGCGGATCCCGGTGGAAGCGCGTGCCGGGCTCGAGGGTGAGGTGATAGGCCGACACGTGGGGCGCGCCGAGCGCCACGGCCTCGCGCGCGTCGGCGAGCGCCTCCTCGGGCGACTGGCCGGGGAGCGCGTACATGAGGTCCGCGTTCACGGTGGGAAAGATCCCGAGCGCGGCCGCGAGCGCCCGGCGCGCCTCGTCGGCGCCGTGCACTCGCCCGATCGCCGCGAGCTTCGCGTCCGAGAAGCTCTGCACGCCGACCGAGAGGCGATTCACGCCCGCGTCGCGATAGCCGCGGAAGCGCGCGGCCTCGAACGTGCCCGGGTTCGCCTCCATCGTGACCTCGGCGTCGGGATCCACGGGAAGCCGCGTGCGTACGGCCGTGAGGAGCCGGTCGATCGCCGCGGGCGTGAGCAGGCTCGGCGTGCCGCCCCCGATGAACACCGTGCGGGTGCGCCGGCCCCAGACCGCGGGAAGGCTCGACTCGAGGTCGGCGACGAGCGCGTCGACGTACTCGCCCTCGGGCGGCTCGCCGCGGACCTCGTGCGAGTTGAAGTCGCAATAGGGGCACTTGCGCACGCACCACGGGACGTGCACGTAGAGCGCGAGCGGCGGGAGCTCCGCGAGGCGCACGGCGCCGGTGGCGTGGAGCGCGATCTCGCGCGATGCGGGCGTTTCGAGGGCGGAAGGGGACATCGTCGGCAGCGACGATTATCCCACGGCGCCTCGGGCTTTCCCGGCGAGACGGGCGGCGAGGGCGGCGAGGGCGCGGGCGCGGTGGCTCACCCGGTTCTTCTCCTCCGCGGAGAGCTCGGCCGCGGTGGCGCCCGCGGAGGTGAGGAAATAGGGGTCGTAGCCGAAGCCGCCCGAGCCCCGGGGCTCGAGGACGATCTCGCCGTGCCACGCGCCTTCGGCCACGATCGGGGTCGGGTCGCCCGGCCCGCGAACGAGGACCAGCGCGCAGTAGTAGAAAGCCGCGCGATCGGCGCGGCTGCGCAGCGCCTCGACGAGCTTCGCGTTGTTGCGCGCGTCGCGCTCCTCGCGGCTGCCGCCCTTGCCCGCGTAGTACGCGGAGTGCACGCCGGGCTCGCCCCCGAGCGACGGCACGCACAGCCCCGAGTCGTCGGCGAGCGCCGGCAGCCCCGTGGCGCGGGCTGCGTTGCGCGCCTTGGCGAGCGCGTTCTCGAGGAAGGTGTCGTGGGGCTCCTCGGCTTCGGCGACGTGGAATTCCGATTGCGGGCTCGCCTCGATGCCGAGGGGCGCGAGCATCGCCCGCAGCTCGCGCAGCTTGCCCGGGTTGTTGGAGGCGATGACGATCCGGTTCACGAAGTCATCTGCGTTCGCCTTCAGCCGCGGTCATCCGCGTTCCCGGCATTTTGCGCGAGCGCCTCGCGCTGCAGCGCGATGAGCTGCGCGATGCCGGACGAGGCGAGGTCGAGCAGCTCCGACATCTGCGCACGCGTGAAGGGAACGCCCTCGGCGGTTCCCTGCACCTCGACGAAGCGTCCCGCTCCCGTCATGACCACGTTCATGTCGGTCTCGCACGCCGAGTCCTCGGCGTAGTCGAGGTCGAGCAGCGCCTCGCCGCCCACGATGCCCACGGAGACGGCGGCGACCAGGTCGCGCAGCGGGTCGCGCTGGAGCGCGCCGCTCGCGCGAAGCGTCGAGAGGGCGTCGGCGAGCGCGACCATCGCGCCCGTGATGGACGCGCAACGCGTGCCCCCGTCGGCCTGGAGCACGTCGCAGTCGACGGTGACCTGCCGCTCGCCCAGCGCGGCGAGGTCCGTCACCGCGCGGAGGCTCCGCCCGATGAGCCGCTGGATCTCGTGCGTGCGGCCCGATTGCCGGCCGGAGGCCGCCTCGCGCGCGCCGCGCGTGTGGGTCGCCCGCGGCAGCATCCCGTATTCCGCCGTGACCCAGCCGCTGCCCTTGCCCTTGAGGAAGGCGGGCACCTTCTCCTCGACGCTCGCGGTGCAGAGCACGCGCGTCTCCCCCATCTCGACGAGCACCGAGCCCTCGGCGTGCCTCGTGAAGCGGCGCGTGAAGCGCACGGGACGCAGCTGCGCGGCGGGGCGGTCGAGGTAGCGCGGCATGGACGGGCCCTTCGCGATTCGTGCCGGCTAGCGCGGGACCTTCTTGATGGCGTTCTGGATCTCGGCGATCGCCCGCTCGATGTCCTCGTCGGTCACCTCTTCGAGCGCGCCGGGTACCCCGCTGCCGAGCTGCTGGGTGGTGTTGGCGGACGTGGCGAACTGCTCCTGGTCGAGGCTTTGCGTATCGGGCAGGCGCGGATCGTCCTGGTTCTCCCAGGTCATCGCGACGACGGAGAGGTTGTCGGACTCGCCCTGCGCGCGCCGCTGGGCCTCGGTGAGCAGGCCCGGGAGGAGGTCCACCGCCGGCTGCTTGCGCAGCATGCCGCCGAGGATGTTCGACGGGATCTGGCTCCAGAAGCCGTCGGTCGAGAGCAGGACCGTGTCGCCCACCTCGAGCGCCACGTCGCGCCCGGTGTCGATCACGGGAGGGACGACGCCGCCCAGGCAGCTGAAGATCTTGTTGCGGTCGGGGTGGCGCGCCGCGGCCGCGGGCGTGATCTCGCCCGCGTCGATCATCTGCTGCACCTTGGAGTGGTCCTGGGTGTGGGCGACGAGCTCGCCGCCGCGCAGGACGTAGAGCCGCGAATCGCCCGCGTGCGCCCAGAAGGCCCGGCCGTTCTGCACGATGCACGCCACACAGGTCGTGCGCGGGCATTCGAGCAGGTTGTGCTCGACGGCGTAGGAGACGATCGCGCGGTGCGCCGCCTGGATCGAGGAGACCAGGAACTCGAAGGGGCGGCGCAGGCGGTTGCGCGCCTCCTGCTGGAAGCGGCGCGTGATCTCGGTCACCGCGATCTCCGCGGCCACTTCCCCCCGCTCGTGGCCGCCCATGCCGTCGCACACCACCATGAGCAGCACGTCGCGGCCGTAGGAGTAGGCGACGCGGTCCTCGTTGCCCTTGCGGTCGCCGAGGCGGCTGTCCTGGAAGATGGTGAATCGCATCTAGCGCGAGAAGAGCTTCGAGAACGGGCGGTTGATGGTCTCGAGGAAGCCGCGCTTCTCGCTTCCCGGCTCGTTCATGAGCCGGCGCTGCAGCTCGTAGGCGGTCTGGGGCCGCTTCAGGTAATCGACCGCGAGGCACGCGTCGACGATGTCGTACAGGTCGTCGGAATAGGGCTGCCGGGCGAGCGTGCGCAGCGGGATCATGCGGTCTTCCTGCTCGCGCTGGTCGCCCGCCTGGGGGGGCGCCCCCGCGATGCAGGTGTAGATGGTCGCGCCCACGGAGTAGATGTCGCTCCAGGGCCCCAGCTCGCCGGGCTTGAACCGGTAGTGCTCGGGGGCGGCGAAGCCGGCGGTGTACATGGGCTTGAGCTTCATCGCCTCGTCGGAGAGCGTGATACGCGCCGCGCCGAAGTCGAGCAGCACGGGGCGGCCTTCCATCGAGATGAAGACGTTCGCCGGCTTGATGTCGAGGTGCAGCAGCTTGCTCGAGTGCACCTCGCGCAGCCCGTTCATCAGGTGGATGAAGAGCCGGCGGATGAAGCCCTCGTTGAACTCGTGGCGGTGGCGCTGGATGTGGAACTGGAGCGTGCGCCCGCGCACGTACTGCATCACCATGTAGCACGTCTCGTTGGCGCGGAAGAAGTTCTCGACCCGCACCACGTTCGGGTGCGAGATCATCGCGAGCGCTCGGCCCTCCTCGAAGAAGCACTTGAGGCCGTGGCGGAAGACGGCGAGGTTCGCGTCGTCGGCGAGCTTCACCTCGGCGCCCTCGGTGCGAAGCGGCAGCGACGAGGGCAGGTATTCCTTGATCGCGAACGGCGTCCCGCTCTCGTCGCGCGCGAGGTAGACGATGCTGAACCCGCCGGACGAGAGCGGCTTCTCGATCCGGTAGCCGTTCAGCACATAGCCGGCCGGCAGCGGCTGGTTCGCCTGCTGGGGCATGGAGGAGCGGGGGGGTTCCGATATAATTCCGGTCATTGTCGGCACTCGCCTGCGCCTTGTAAAGGCGACGATCCGCTGTGGCGGCGCCCCTTTGTTGCGAACGTAACCCACGGACCCTTCGATGAGGAAGCGCCGGCACGGAAAGGCTTTCGCGAAGCGCCGCTCGGAGGCCCCATGATCGCCAGCATGACGGGCTTCGCGGCGGTCGTGCTCGAGACCGCCGAGGGCAGCCTCGCGGTGGAGCTCAGGACGGTCAACCACCGCTACCTCGAGTTCCAGGCGCGGGTCCCGGAGGAGATCCGGCCGCTCGAGCCCGCGATGCGCGAGGCGGTGGTCTCGCGGCTCACGCGCGGCAAGGTCGATTGCCGGGTGACCTACACGCAGGCCACGGCCGCGCAGCGCTCGCTCGCGCCCGACGCGGCCGCGCTCGCCGCGCTGCGCGGGGCCGCGCAGGCCGTGCGCGAGCGCTTCCCCGACGCGCCGCCGCTGTCGGTCTCGGAGATCCTGCACTGGCCCGGCGTGCTCGCGGAGGCCACGCTCTCGCCCGATCGGGCGAAGGACGACGTGATGGGGCTGCTCGAGCGCGCGCTCGCCGAGCTCGACCAGACGCGCCGGCGCGAGGGCGCCAAGCTCGAGGCGGTGCTGCGCGAGCGGCTCGCGCGCATGTCCGTCCTCGCGACGGAGGCGGGCCCGCTCATGCCCGCGACGATCAAGGCCTTCCAGGACAAGCTCGCGGCGAAGATCGCCGAGGCGGGCGCCTCGCCGTCCGACGAGCGCCTGCACCAGGAGATCGTGCTCTACGCGGCGCGCATCGACGTCGACGAGGAGATCGAGCGTCTCGGCACGCACATCGCCGAGTTCGGGCGGGTGCTCGACCGCGGCGGGGCCTGCGGCAAGCGGCTCGACTTCCTCTGCCAGGAGCTCAACCGCGAGGCCAACACGCTCGGCTCGAAGTCGGTGGCGAGCGAGATGACGCGCATCTCGGTGGAGCTCAAGGTGCTGATCGAGCAGGTGCGCGAGCAGGTCCAGAACATAGAATGAGCGGAGCGAAAAGGAGCAGCGGGAACGACGTTGGACCGGACGCCGGTGGCGCCGGTCAACGTCGGCAGGCGAATTCCCCGTCGGGGAATCTTTTCGTCGTGGTGGCGCCGTCGGGCGCCGGGAAGACGAGCCTCGTCGCGGAGCTGCTGAAGCGCGAGACGCGCATCCGCCTGTCGATCTCGTACACGACGCGCGCGCCGCGTGAGGGCGAGTCGAACGGGCGCGAGTACCACTTCGTCTCCCGCGCGGAGTTCGAGAAGATGGTCGCGGCGGGCGATTTCCTGGAGCACGCGAACGTCTACGGCAACCACTACGGCACCTCGCGGCGCTGGATCGAGGCCGAGCTCGCCGGCGACCACGACGTGCTGCTCGAGATCGACTGGCAGGGCGCCCGGCAGGTGCGCGCGCTCTTCCCGGGCATGGTGGGAATCTTCATCCTGCCGCCGTCGATCGGCGAGCTTCGCAGGCGCCTGGAGGCGCGCGGCAAGGACTCCGCGGAGTCGATCGGGAGGCGCATGGCGAGCGCCCGCGAGGAGGTCTCGCATGTTCTTGAATTTGAATATATAATTGTCAATGAGGCATTCGACGCGGCGGTATCGGACCTGCAGGCGATCGTGCGCGCCACGCGGCTCGCCCGCGCATCGCAGTCCGTCCACCTCGCGTCGCTGCTCGCCGAATTCAAGTAATGGAGACCGCGCCATGGCCCGCATCACCGTCGACGACTGCATCAAGTTCCTGTCCAACCGCTTCGAGCTCACCCTCGCGGCGACCAACCGCGCGCGCCAGATCGCGCTCGGCGCCACGCCCCTCGTGGAGCCCAACAAGGACAAGCCCACGGTGATCGCGCTTCGCGAGATCGCCGCCGGCAAGGTGGGCAAGGAGCTGCTCAACCCTCCGGCACCCACGCCCCCGGTGCTCTAGGAACCCGAAATGGGGCCAGGCTCAGGAACTGACCTGACCCCATTTTCGAGATGAGCCCGCCCGCACTCGGCGTCCAGTCGGTCGCAGGGGCCCTCAAGGCCCCGGGGACGTCGTTGCCGGGGCCGGGCCCGGAGGAGCTCACGGCGGTCCTCGGCTACCTCAGGCCGAAGGACATCGAGGCCATCGAGCAGGCCTACGGGGTCGCGCGCGCCGCCCACTCGGGGCAGCACCGCTACAGCGGCGAGCCCTACATCACGCATCCCCTGGCGGTCGCCAAGATCCTCGCCGAGTGGCACCTCGACGCGCAGGCGCTGATGGCCGCGCTCCTGCACGACGTGGTCGAGGACACGCCCACGACCAAGGCCGAGATCGCGCGGCACTTCGGCAAGGCCGTGGCCGAGCTCGTCGACGGCGTGTCGAAGATCGACCGCATCGAGTTCGCCACGCTGCAGCACGCGCAGGCGGAGAACTTCCGCAAGATGCTGCTCGCGATGGCCCGCGACGTGCGCGTGATCCTCATCAAGCTCGCCGACCGGCTGCACAACATGCGCACGCTCGAGGCCGTCCCGCCGGAGAAGCAGGAGCGCATCGCCCGCGAGACCCTCGACATCTACGCGCCCATCGCCAACCGCCTGGGCCTCATCTCGCTCTACTACGAGCTGGAAGACCTCGGGTTCCACTACCTGCACCCCAACCGCTTCCGCGTGCTCGACAAGGCCCTCAAGAAGGCGAGGGGCAACCGGCGCGACGCCGTGGGCAAGATCCAGGAGGCGATCCAGGCGCGGCTGAAGGAGTTCAAGGTCGAGGCGCAGGTGAGCGGCCGCGAGAAGCACATCTCCTCCATCTACAAGAAGATGCAGGAGAAGAACATCTCGTTCTCGGAGGTGTTCGACATCTACGGCTTCCGCATCATCGTGCCCGACGTGCCGAGCTGCTACCTCGCCATGGGGGCGCTGCACACGCTCTACAAGCCGATCCCGGGCAAGTTCAAGGACTACATCGCGATCCCGAAGGCGAACGGCTACCAGTCGCTGCACACCACGCTCTTCGGCCCCTTCGGCATGCCGGTCGAGATCCAGATCCGCACCCAGGACATGCACAAGGTCGCCGAGGCGGGAGTCGCCTCGCACTGGATGTACAAGACCGGCGAGGGCGACGCGAAGGACGTGCAGCTCAAGACCCACCAGTGGCTGCAGTCGCTGCTGGAGATCCAGAGCGAGAGCGGCGACGCCCTGGAGTTCCTCGAGCACATCAAGGTGGACCTCTTCCCCGACGAGGTCTACGTGTTCTCGCCCAAGGGCAAGATCTTCGCGCTGCCCAAGGGAGCGACCCCCATCGACTTCGCGTACTCGGTGCACACCGAGGTCGGCAACCACTGCGTGGCCGCCAAGGTCGACGGCTCGCCCGTGCCGCTCGGCACGATCCTGCGCAACGGCAACCGCGTCGAGGTCGTCACCGACCCGCACGCGCGCCCCAACCCGGTCTGGCTCTCCTACGTGGCCACGGGCAAGGCGCGCTCGCACATCCGCCACTACCTCAAGACCATGCAGCTGCAGGAGTCGGCGGAGGTGGGCGAGCTGCTGCTGGTGCAGGCGCTGCGCTCCCTCGAAGCCGATCCCCACGAGATCGGCGAGGTCCACTGGACGCACTTCTTCAAGGGCGACGCGGCGAAGTCGCGCGAGGAGGTGCTCGCCGACATCGGGCTCGGCAAGCGGCTCGCGGTGGTCGTCGCGAGGAAGCTGCTCTCGATCGCGGAGCCCACCGACGGCGAGGCGCGCATCGGCCCGATCACGATCCGCGGCACCGAGGGCCTCGCGGTCCAGTTCGCGCAGTGCTGCCGCCCGATCCCGGGCGACCCCATCATCGCGCAGGTCAAGAAGGGGCAGGGGCTCGTGGTCCACACCCACGACTGCCCGGCGATCCATCCGTTCCACTTCGACCCCGAGAAGTGGGTGGACGTGCAGTGGGCTCCCTCGCCGGACCGCTTCTTCGACGTGAACGTGCGGCTCGTCGCGCAGAACCACCGCGGGGTGCTCGCGCGGCTCGCGGCCGAGGTCTCCGAGGCCGACTCGAACATCGACCACATCGAGACGGAGGAGCGCACCAGCCCCGCGTACACCACGGTGGTCTTCACGATCCAGGTGAAGAACCGGATGCACCTCGCGCAGGTATTCCGGAGGCTGCGGCGCATCCCGGAGGTCGTCCGCCTCTCGCGCCTGAAGAAGAAGCAATAATCACACGCCGTCATCGAACGGAGACGTCATGAAGGCGATCCATACTTCCGAAGCGCCCGCCGCCATCGGCACCTATTCGCAGGCCGTGCGCGCGGGCGACACGGTGTACCTCTCGGGCCAGATCCCGCTCGACCCGAAGAGCATGCAGCTCGTCGAGGGCTTCGAGAACCAGGCGCGGCGCGTGTTCGACAACCTGCGCGCGGTGGCCCGTGCCGCGGGCGGCGACTTCGACCGCGTCGTGCGCCTCACGGTGTACCTCACGGACCTCGGCCACTTCGCCAAGTTGAACGAGGTGATGGCCACTTACTTCCGCGAGCCCTACCCGGCGCGCGCGGCCGTCGGCGTCGCGTCGCTGCCGCGCGGGGCGCTGCTCGAGATCGACGCCGTGATGTGCCTGGGGCCGTCATCCGCCGCGTGAAGGTCGCCGTCGGGGCCCGCGACAGCCCCCACAAGCCGGGAACCCCCGCAGCGAAGCCGGGGACCGACGCGCGCCTGGAGAAGCTCGGCGTCCGCACGAAGCTCGACCTCGTCCTGCACCTGCCCCTTCGCTACGAGGACGAGACGCGGCTCACCGCGCTCGCGGACGTGCGGCCCGGGGAGCCCGCGCTCGTGGAGGCCGAGGTGGTCGACTCCGAGGTGAAGTACCGGCCGCGCCGCACGCTCGTCGTGAAGCTCAGGGAAACGACGCCGGAGGAAGGCGGGGATGCCCGCGGCGCCCACGAGCTCTGGGTGCGCTTCCTCAACTTCTACCCGAGCCAGGTGAAGCAGCTCGCGCCCGGCAAGCGCGTGCGGCTCTTCGGCGAGGTCCGCCCCGGCTTCTTCGGCGACGAGATGGTGCACCCGCGCTACCGGCTCGTGCAGAAGGGCGCGCCCCTCGCCGAGTCGCTCACTCCCGTGTACCCGACGACCGCGGGGCTCCCCCAGGGCGAGCTGCGCAGGAGGATCGACGAGGCGCTCGACACCCTCGCCCTCGAGGACACGCTCGACGCGAAGATCCTCGCGAAGCTGCGCCTCGGGGGCTTCCGCGAGAGCGTGCTCTTCCTGCACCGTCCGCCGCCGAAGGTGGACGCGGCGAGCTTGCAGGAGCGCACGCATCCGGCGTGGCGGCGCCTCAAGTTCGACGAGCTCCTCGCGCAGCAGCTGGCGATGCGCGTCGCCTACCGCGAGCGGCGCGCGAAGAGCGCCCCGAAGCTGCCCGACGCGCACACGCTCACCAACGCGCTGGTGCGCTCGCTGCCCTTCGCCCTCACGCGCGCGCAGCGCGAGGCGCAGTCGGCCATCGCGAAGGACCTCGCGCAGCCGCACCCGATGCGCCGGCTGCTGCAGGGCGACGTGGGAAGCGGCAAGACGCTGGTGGCCGCGCTCGCCGCGCTCCAGGCGATCGAGAACGGCTGGCAGGCGGCCCTCATGGCGCCCACGGAGATCCTCGCCGAGCAGCACTACCTCAAGCTGTCGCACTGGCTGGAGCCCCTCGGCGTGAAGATCGCGTGGCTCGCGGGCGGGCTCAAGGCGCGCGCGAAGAAGGCGGCGCTGGAGGCGATCGCGGGCGGCGAGACGCAGCTCGCGATCGGCACCCACGCGCTCTTCCAGGAGGGCGTGGCCTTCGCGAAGCTGGGGCTCGCGATCGTCGACGAGCAGCACCGCTTCGGCGTCGAGCAGCGCCTCGCGCTCGCCTCGAAGGGGGGCGCCGAGCCCCACCAGCTCATGATGAGCGCGACGCCCATCCCGCGCACGCTCGCCATGAGCTACTTCGCCGACCTCGACGTGACGGTGATCGACGAGATGCCGCCGGGCCGGACGCCCGTGCTCACGAAGCTCGTCTCCGACGAGCGCCGCGACGAGGTGATCGAGCGCGTGCGCGAAAGCTGCCGCGAGGGCGCCCAGGCCTACTGGGTTTGCCCGCTCGTGGAAGAAAGCGAGCAATTGCAGCTCAAGGCCGCCATCGAGACCTTCGAGACGATCCGGGCGACGTTCCCCGACCTCGCCGTGGGGCTCGTGCACGGCCGCATGAAGCCCGCGGAGAAGGCGCAGGTGATGTCCGACTTCAAGGCGCGCCGGATCCAGCTCCTCGTGGCGACCACGGTGATCGAGGTGGGCGTGGACGTGCCCAACGCGACGCTCATGGTGATCGAGCACGCCGAGCGCATGGGGCTCGCGCAGCTGCACCAGCTGCGGGGCCGCGTCGGACGCGGGGCGAAGCGCAGCCTCGCGATCCTGCTCTATTCGCAGCCCCTCTCGGAGCTCGCCCGCGCGCGCCTGAAGGCGATCTACGAGAACCACGACGGCTTCGAGATCGCGCGCCAGGACCTCCTCCTGCGCGGGCCCGGCGAGCTGCTGGGCGCGCGCCAGAGCGGGGCACCGCTGCTGCGCTTCGCGGACATCGAGCGCGACACGGACCTCCTCGAGGCCGCGCGCCGCGCCGCCGACGAGCTGCTCGCCGCGCGCTCGCCCTCGGTCGCCCGGCACCTCGACCGCTGGCTCGGCTCGCGGCAGTTCTTCCTCCGGGCATGAGCCGATGGCGCCCCGCGGCCCCCGCGCATTCGGATCCCTGGCGCGCCTGGCTCACCTACCACGGCTCCCTCACGCGCCGCATCGTCGAGCGCGCGGGGACGATGCGGGTCGAGATCGTGGGCGAGCGCCTGCGCTTTCCCAACGACGATGAGTACGCCGCGCTCGGCCGCCCGCGCCATCGCCTCGCCTTCGTGCGCGAGGTGGTGCTGCACGCGGGCGGGGGCCCCGTGGTGCTCGCCCACTCGATCGCCGCGCGCCGCGACCTCGACGGGGCCTGGCACGCGCTGCGCGGCCTGGGGACGCGGCCGCTCGCCGCCATGCTCTTCGGCGATCCGCGCGTGCGGCGCGCGCCGTTCGAGTACGCGCGCATCGACCCGCGCCATCCGCTGTGGAAGCGGGCGTGCAGGCTCCTCGGCGCGCGGCTCCCGGCGTTGCGGGCGCGCCGCTCGCGCTTCACGTTGCGCGGAAGGCCGCTCGTGGTGACCGAAGTGTTCCTACCCTCGCTGGGGGGCCTCGGGCGATGAAGGCGGCCGTCCTCGCGCGCCTCGACGCGTACGAGAAGCTCGTCCGTCTCGACCGGCCGATCGGGATCCTCCTCCTGCTGTGGCCGACGCTCTGGGCCCTGTGGCTCGCGCGCCGCGCGATCCCTCCCCCCGCGGTGCTGTGGATCTTCGTGCTGGGCACGGTGCTCATGCGCTCGGCCGGCTGCGCGGTGAACGACTGGGCGGACCGGGGCTTCGACGCCCACGTCGAGCGCACGCGTAACCGGCCGCTCGCCACCGGCGCGATCCGCCCCTGGGAGGCGCTCGTCGTGGCGGCGGCGCTCGCCGCGTGCGCCTTCGCGCTCATCCAGCCGCTCAACGGGCTCGCGATCCGGCTTTCCTTCGCGGCGCTCGCCGTCGCCGCGATCTATCCTTTCACGAAGCGCTTCTTCTGGATGCCCCAGGCCTGGCTCGGCGTGGCGTTCGGGTTCGGGATCCCCATGGCGTTCGCCGCGCTCACCGCGACCGTCCCGCCGCTCGCCTGGGCGCTGCTCGGCGCGAACGTCTTCTGGACGATCGCCTACGACACCGAATACGCGATGGTCGATCGCGACGACGACGTGAAGATCGGGATGCGCACCTCCGCGATCCTCTTCGGGCGTCTCGACGTCGCCGCGGTGATGGCGTGCTACGCGATCTTCCTGGGCGCGCTCGCCGCGATCGGATGGTGGCAGGGCTACGGCGGCTTCTACTACGCCGGGGTGCTGGGCGCGGCGGCGATCGCGCTCTCGCACTTTCCGATGATCCGCGGCCGCACCCGCGAGGGGTGCTTCCGCGCGTTCCGCCACAACAACTGGGTGGGTGGCGTCGTCTTCGCGGGCATCCTCGCCGACACCTTCCCGTGGAAGCCGGTCCTCGACTGGCTCGGGCGATGATCGTCGTGGTCTACGCGCACCCCTACCCGCGCCACTCGCGCGGCTGCGCGGCGCTGCGCTCCGCGATCGAGGACCTGCCCGGCGTCGAGGTGCGCTCGCTCTACGATCGCTATCCCGATTTCGACATCGACGCGGCGGCCGAGCGCGCCGCCCTCGAGCGCGCGCGGCTCGTCGTGTGGATGCACCCGGTCTACTGGTACACGGCGCCCGCGCTCCTCAAGCTCTGGTTCGAGCAGGTGCTGGTGGAGGGCTGGGCGTGGGGCGAGGGCGGCGCCGCGCTCGCGGGCAAGGAGTGCCTTTGGGCCGTCACCACCGGCGGCGATGAGGCGGCCTACGGCGAGGCGGGCCCGCACGGCCATCCGTTCGCCGCGTTCGTGCCGGTCGTGGAGCAGACCGCGCGCTTCTGCGGGATGCTCTGGCACGAGCCCTTCGTGGTCCACGGCGCGCACCTCGTGGAAGAAGAGGCGCTGCGCGAATCGGCGCAGGCGCTCCGCACGCGCGTCGAGCAGTGGCGCCTGCGCGAGGCGGGCGAGCGGAAATGAAGGAAGTCCTCGTCTTTCTCGGCGCCGCGGTGATCTGCGTGCCCGTGGCCGCGCGGCTCGGGCTGGGGTCCGTGCTGGGCTACCTCATCGCCGGCGCGGCGATCGGCCCGTGGGGCCTCGGGCTCGTGGGCGATGTCGATGCCACCCACAGTCTCGCGGAGCTGGGCGTGGTGCTGATGCTCTTCGTGATCGGCCTCGAGCTCGACCCGCGCCGGCTGCTGGCGATGCGGGGCGTCGTCTTCGGCGGCGGAACGCTGCAGCTCGCGGCGAGCGGAGCGGCGCTCGCCATCGCGCTCGCCTTCCTCGGGATGTCGTGGCGCGCCGCGCTGGTCGGCGGCCTCGCGCTCGCATTGTCCTCGACCGCGATCGCGATGCAGGCCCTCGCGGAGCGCAACGAGCTCGAGACTCCGACGGGGCGCTCGGCGTTCGGGATCCTCCTCTTCCAGGACCTCGCCGCGATCCCGCTCATCGCGCTGGTGCCGTTCGTGGGTCAGGCCGAGCGGGCGGGAGCGAGCCCGCTGTGGATGCGCGTGGGGCTCGCCGTGGCGGCGGTGGCGGGCGTCGTGGTGATCGGCCGCTATCTCACGCGGCCGGCGCTGCGGCTCATCGCCCGGGCGAACCTGCGCGAGGTCTTCACGGCGTTCGCGCTGCTCCTCGTGGTGGGGATCGCCGAGCTCATGTCGGCCGCGGGCCTGTCGATGGGGCTGGGCGCCTTCCTCGCCGGCGTGCTCCTCGCGGGATCCGAGTTCCGTCACGCGCTGGAGGGCGACATCGAGCCGTTCAAGGGCCTGCTGCTGGGGCTGTTCTTCATCTCCGTCGGCATGACGATCGACTTCGGGCTCGTCGCGAGCCGGCCGGGAACGGTGGCGCTGCTGCTGGGGGGATTCCTCGCGCTCAAGATCGGAACCTTGTGGGCGATCGCCCGCGCGATCGCGGCCTGCCGCCAGCGCACGCTCTTCGCCTTCCTCCTCTCGCAGGGCGGCGAGTTCGCCTTCGTGGTCTTCGGCGCGGCGCGCGACGCGCGGCTCTTCGATCCGGAGTGGGAAGCGCTCCTCACGATCACGGTGGCGCTTTCCATGGCGACGACGCCCCTGTTGCTGCTCGCCTACGACCGCCTGGCGGGTCGGCGCGAGCGCCGGGAGCGCGCCGCGGACGCCATCTCGGCCGAAGGCCCGGTGATCATCGCGGGGTTCGGGCGCTTCGGCCAGATCGTCGGAAGGCTCCTGCTCGCGAGCGGCATCCCGGCCGTGGTGATCGACCACGATCCCGACGAGGTCGACAGCCTGCGCAAGTTCGGCTACCGGGTGTTCTACGGCGACGCGACGCGCCTCGACCTGCTCGAGGCGGCCGGAGCGCGCCACGCCCGGCTCCTCGTGAACGCGATCGACGACGTGGAGGCGAGCCTCGCCCTGGTCGACCGCGCGCGCGCGAGCTTCCCCGGCCTCGAGATCCTCTCCCGCGCGCGCAACGTGAGCCATTATTTCGAGCTCAGGCTGCGGGGCGTGAACGTCGCCGAGCGCGAGACCTTCGAGTCGGCGCTGCGGGTGGGCCGGGCCGCGCTCGAGCGCCTCGGCTTCGAGCCGTACCGGGCCCGCGAGCTCGCCGACGCGTTCCGGCGGCACAATATCGCGAGCGTGGACGCGACGCTGCCGTTCTACCGGGACGAGGCGCGGCGCATGTCCCTGGCGAAGGCCGGACGCGAGGAGCTCGAGCGGCAGTTCGCGCGCGACCGCGAGCGCTTCGAGCGCGAGCACGGGAGGAAGGGATGGCAATGACGGGAACCGCCGGGGAACGCGGCTGATGGGCGAGGCGCGCTGGATCGTCGCGGGACTGCGCTCGCCGTTCGCGCGCGTCGACGGGGGGCTGCGCCGCCTCGACGCGGTGGCGCTGTCGGTCCCGGTGGTGCGCGCGATGGCCGCGCATCTTCCCGCCGGCGACCGTCCCGACTTCGTCGTGTGGGGCACGGTGGCGCCCAACCTCGGCTGGAGCAACATCGCGCGGGAGACGGTCGTCGACGCCGGGCTCGACCCGTCCACGCCGGCCTTCTCGACGGTGCTCGCGTGCGCGACGAGCATGGTCGCGGCGATCGAGGCGGCGGGCATGCTCGGGGCAGGCCGCTCGGTCGCGCTCTGCGGCGGCGTGGAGAGCATGAGCCGCGTGCAGATCGGCCTCGCGCAGGGGCTGTCGGACTGGATCCGGCGCGTGGGCCAGGCGCGCTCGCTCGGCGAGCGGCTCGACCGGCTCGGCGAGCTGAGGGCGCGCGACGTGCGGCTCCACGTGCCGAGCATCGCCAACCGCGCGACCCGCAAGAGCATGGGCGAGCACTGCGAGGAAATGGCGCAGCAGTGGAGCATCGCGCGCTCGGACCAGGACCGCATCGCGCTCGCCTCGCACCAGCGCGCGGTGAAGGCGATGGCGGAGGGTTTCTTCGACGACCTCGTGGTGCCGGTCGAGGGCGTGGCGAAGGACGGCGTGCCGCGCGCCGACAGCTCCGCGGAGAAGCTCGCCGCGCTCAGGCCCGCGTTCGACCGCGCGAGCGGGCGCGGCACGATCACCGCAGGCAACGCCTCGCCCCTCACCGACGGCGCGGCGGCGGTCTGGGTCGCCGACGACGCCGGCCTCGCGCGGCTGCCTCCGGGGCGGCCGCGGGCGCGGCTCGTCGACTGGGAGATGGCCGCGGTGGACATCTTCCACGAAGGCCTGCTCATGGCGCCGGCCTACGCGATCCCGCGCCTGCTCGCGCGCCGCGGCCTCACGCTGGAGGCGATCGACCTGTGGGAGATCCACGAGGCGTTCGCGGCGCAGGTCCTGTGCAACGTGGCCGCGCTCGAGAGCGAGGACTTCCTCCGGGAGCGCGTGCGCATCGACGCGCGCCTGGGCCGCTTCCCGTGGGAGCGGTTCAACCCCAACGGCGGAAGCATCTCGATCGGGCACCCCTTCGGCGCGACCGGCGCGCGCATCCTGTCGCAGGCGGTGAAGGAGCTCGCGGCCCTCGGCGCGGGCAAGCGCGCGATCGTCTCCGTCTGCGCCGACGGAGGGCTCGCCACGGTCGCGCTGCTGGAGACCTGAGCGGGGCGAGCTTGCGGCGCGGCACGGCCGGAGCTAGGCTGATCGCAGAGGTGAGATGGCCATGTTCTTCCGACGGCTTTGCGCGGCATTGCTGGTCGCCCTCCCGCTGGTGTGCGCCGGGCAGGGCATCGACCCGAACGTCCCCATCTTCCTGGTGTCGCGCCCCGGCATGACGGACCCGAACTTCCAGGATACGGTGGTGCTCCTCACGCGCCACGGGCCGGAGGGGGCGCTGGGCGTGATCGTGAACCGCCCGACGGACATCCCGCTCTCGAAGGTCTTCTCCGACGAGAAGCGCCTCGCGGGCCTCGAGGACAGGATCTTCTTCGGCGGCCCGGTCGCCCGCGACGTGGTCGTGTACGTGTTCCGCGCGCCCCTTCCTCGCGGCGACGTGAAGAAGCTCTTCGAGGGCGTCTATATCAGCTCGAGCCTCGACCTGCTGCACGACCTGTTAGGTCGCGACCATCCGACCGAGGACCTGCGCGTGTTCGCCGGGCTCGCGGGCTGGGCCCCGGGCCAGCTCGAGGCCGAGATCCAGCGCGGCGACTGGCGCCTCGTGCCCGCCGATGCGCACTCGATCCTCGACGCGCCTCCCCGGTCGCTGTGGCAGGAGATGGATCGGCGCGCCTCGGCCATCACGGCGCGGGCGGGCACGACGCCGGTGCTTCGATAGGCGCTGCGGCGCGGCGGCGATGGGCGCGGGATCCCCGGGCGCGCAGGCCCCCTACCGGCTGACGATCCGGGAGCATCCCTCGTACCTCCACGCCCGGGCCGACGGCGAGCTCACGCCGGGCAACGCCCTGCGGTTCCTCGAGGACGCCTACGCCGCCTGCGTGCAAGGGGGGCGCGGGGCGCTGCTCCTCGAGATGTGCCTCGAGGGCCCGAGCCTCGATGCCGGGAGCATCTTCGAGGTGATCTCGCAACGGGTCGCCGACGGGTCGAAGCTCGCGAAGATCGCCTACGTGGAGTGCGGGGGAGGCGATCCCGCCAAGGCCCGCTTCGCCGAGACGGTGGCGGTCAATCGCGGCGTGAACGTGCGCCTGTTCCCGGACACCGGGGCGGCCGCGCGCTGGCTCGCGGCGCGGGACATTTGATTTGCCTCAAGCGGGACGCCCCGGAATGGGGCAAAGGTGTACGCATGCGCAAGCCTCGCAAGCTCTCGGCCAAGCTGGTCGGCGTCCAGGTCTTTTTCCTCGCGGTCGCCCTGGTGTCGATCGGCTTCACGCTCTTCGTCTCCTGGCGGCTGGAGGGGAGCGCCGCGGCGATCAACGACGCCGGTAGCCTGCGCATGCGGACCTATCGCCTCGCGTACCTGGCACGCGGATTGGAGGAGCGCGCGCCCGCGGGATCCGAGTCCGGCGCGCGCGACCGCGAGCTCATCGGCACGGAGACCCGGGATTTCGAGAAGGTCCTCGCCGGGCTTCGCCGCGGCGACCCGGCCCGTCCGCTCTTCGTGCCGGGCACGACGCCGATCCGCGAGCAGTTCGCCGTGGTGGACCGCGAATGGGCGTCCCTCGAGCCCGAGCTGCTCGCCGTGGCGGCCGGGGCATCCGCGCCCGTGGAGCGGCCGCGCGTCGAGCGGTTCGTCGGCGTGGTGAACGAGCTCGTCGCGCGCCTCGAGCACGACATCGCCCGGACGACGGATCTGCTGCGCACGATCCAGCTCGCCCTCGTCGCGCTCGCCATCGCCGGGGCGACCGCGCTCATCTATCTCTCGTTCCTCTTCATCATCCGGCCGCTGCACCGGATCGAGGACGGGCTCAACCGCGTGGCGCGGGGCGAGCACGCCGCGCGCGTGCCCGTCGAGACGGGCGACGAGTTCGGCGCGCTCGCGCGCGGCTTCAACCACATGGCCGAGCAGATCGAGGAGTCGTACCGCACGCTCGAGACCCGGGTCGAGCAGAAGACCCGCTCGCTCGCCGAGCAGAACGCCCGGCTCGCCACGCTCTACGACATGACGGCGTTCCTCAACGCGCCGGGATCGGTCGAGGACCTCTGCCGGGGGTTCCTCCGCAGGCTCATCGCCGCCACGGGCGCGGCCGCCGGCGCCGTGCGGCTCGTCTCGAGGAACGACGAGTGCCTGCATCTCTACGTCGACGAGGGCCTGCCGGCCGCGTTCCGGGAAAGCGAGCGCTGCCTCGCGCGGGGCGAGTGCGCGTGCGGAGGGGCCGCGGTGGGCAACTCGGCCGTGATCCACGTGCTGGGCGGGCGGCGCGTCCCGATCACCGTCACGCTCCCCCATTGCCGGGAAGCGGGCTTCGGCATGGTCGCCGCCTTCCCCGTGAGCGCGCAGCGCCAGCTGATCGGCATCTACAACCTGTTCTTCCAGGAAGCCCGCGAGGTGGCGAGCGAGGAGCGCCACATGCTCGAGAGCCTCGGCAAGCACCTCGGCGTGGCGATCGAGAACGTGCGGCTCGTCTCGCGGGAGCGCGAGCTCGCGGCGAGCGAGGAGCGGGGGCTTCTCGCGCGCGAGCTGCACGATTCGATCGCGCAGTCGCTCGCCTTCCTCAATCTCCAGGTGCAGATGCTTCGCCGCGCGCTTCCGGGAGCCGCGGAAGGCGCCGAGGCCGGCGCGATCCTCGACGAGATCCAGGAGGGCGTGCAGGAGTCCTACGCGGACGTGCGCGAGCTGCTGGTGCACTTCCGCACGCCCACGAGCGAGGGCGACGTCGAGCACGGCATGCGCACGCTGCTCGCGCGCTTCGAGCGCCAGACGGGAGTGCCGGTGATCTTAAAGGCGAGCGGGTCGGCGCTCCCCATCGGGCCCGACGAGCAGCTCCAGGTGATGCACATCCTGCAGGAAGCGCTCTCCAACGTGCGCAAGCACGCCGCCGCGACCGCGGTGCGCGTCGAGCTGCAGCGCGCGGGCGGCTACCGGTTCGTCGTGCGCGACGACGGCCGCGGATTCGACGCCTCCCGCGAGCTTCCCGAGGCGGCCGAGCACGTCGGCTTGCGCATCATGCGCGAGCGCGCCCAGCTCATCGGGGCGACGCTCGAGGTGCGCTCCTCGCCGGGGCGGGGCACCGAGGTCGCGCTCACGCTGCCCGTGGCGCAGCGCGCGGCCGCGTGAGCCCGCGCCCGCCCGCGCCGCGATGAGCGAGCCCATCCGCGTCGTCGTCATCGACGATCACACGCTCTTCCGGCGCGGCCTCACGGCGCTGCTCGGCCGCGAGCCGGGATTCGCGGTCGTGGGCGAAGCCGCCGACGGCTTCGAGGGGATCCGCGTCGCGGCCGCGAGCCGTCCCGACGTGGTGCTGCTCGACCTCAACATGCCCGGCATCTCGGGCGTCGAGGCGCTCCAGGCGATCCGCAAGGAGGCGCCGGGAGCGCACGTCGTGATGCTCACCGTGTCGGAGGACGCCGAAGACCTCCTCGCGGCGCTGCGCGCGGGCGCCGACGGGTACCTCCTCAAGAACATCGACAGCGAGTTCCTCGTCGAATCGATCCGCCGCGCCGCCGAGGGCGAGTCCGTGGTCTCTTCCGAGATGACGGGCAAGCTCGTGAAGGGCGTGCGCGCGGGGCCGGCTGCGGCGCCGGCCGACGGGTTGTCGCCCCGCGAGCGCGAGATCCTCGCGCACCTCGCCCGGGGCTCGAGCAACAAGGAGGTCGCGCGCGCCCTCGAGCTCGCCGAGAGCACCGTCAAGATCCACGTGCAGCACATCCTGAGGAAGCTCAACCTCTCCTCGCGCGTGCAGGCCGCCGTGTGGGCGATCGAGCACGGCGTGGCCCCGCGTTCCTAAAGGCGCCGCCGCCCCTAGTCCTTTCGGACGATCCCCCCCTACGCCGTTTGCCGGAAGCCGGACCCCCGGCCGGCGAATGGCCGCGGCGGGCGCACGCCCCTACAGTTCCTCCATCACATGGAGGATCAGGCCATGGCCAACACGGCGGCCACCGGCACGGCGGCGCAGCGCAGGACCGAGGGCATGTCGCACAAGGCGAAGGCCGCCTGGGTGCTCGCCGGCAGCACGCTCTCGTTCACGGTGTGCTTCATGGTGTGGATGATGTTCGGCGTGGTCGGGATCCCGATCCGAAAGGCGCTCGACCTCAACGCGACCGAGTTCGGCATCCTCACGGCGATGCCCGTGCTCACGGGCTCGCTCGTGCGCGTGCCCCTGGGCATGTGGACCGACAAGTACGGCGGGCGCATCGTGCTCTTCGTCCTGATGCTCTCCACGGTGGTCCCCCTGTGGCTCATCGGGTACGCGACGGCCTACTGGCAGTATCTCGTCCTCGGGCTCTTCGTGGGGCTCGCGGGCGGATCGTTCTCGGTGGGCACGCCCTACGTCGCGCGCTGGTTCGACCGCGAGCACCAGGGCTTCGCGATGGGCATCTTCGGGGCGGGCAACTCGGGGGCCGCGGTGAACAAGTTCGTCGCGCCCGCGATCATCGTCGCCATGGGCTGGACGGCGGTGCCCAAGGTCTACGCCGCGGTCATGCTCGGCACGGCGCTGCTCTTCTGGCTCGCGAGCTTCACCGAAGAGGGCCACAAGGTCGGCGCCCACGTCACCTGGCGCGAGCAGCTCGCCGCGCTCCGCGACCCCAACGTCTGGAAATACAGCCAGTACTACTCGATCGTGTTCGGGGGCTACGTGGCGCTCGCGCTCTGGATGACGCAGTTCTACGTCTCCGAGTACGGCTTCGGCATCCAGCTCGCGGCGCTCCTCGCGGCGTGCTTCTCGCTGCCGGGCGGCGTGCTGCGCGCCTTCGGCGGCTGGATGGCCGACCGGTGGGGCGCGCACCGCGTCACCTGGTGGGTGCTCTGGGTGTCGTGGATCTGCCTCTTCCTGCTGTCCTACCCGCAGACCGACCTCACGATCGTCACGGTCGCGGGTCCCAAATCGTTCCACATCGGGCTCAACCCCTGGGTGTTCACGACGCTCATGTTCGTGATGGGCATGGCGTGGGCGTTCGGGAAGGCCTCGGTGTTCAAGTACATCTCCGACGAGTATCCGCACAACATCGGCGTGGTCTCGGGAATCGTGGGCCTCGCCGGCGGCCTCGGCGGATTCGTTCTTCCCATCCTCTTCGGGGCCCTGCTCGACCTCACCGGCGTGCGCACGAGCTGCTTCATGCTGATGTACGGCGTCGTCTGGGTGTCCCTCATCTGGATGTACTGGACCGAGGTGCGCCAGGCCGAGGTGATCGGCCCGCGCGCCAAGGCGTTCCGCCTCAGGGGCTGAAGGTCCGCAACCGCTTCGGCGAAGGAGCTCGCGATGGCTACCCATCCGCACGACACCGACACCACCACCACCCCCGCCGCGCCGGCCGCAAAACGTCGCGGGCGAGTCCTCGACATCTGGAACCCCGACGACAAGGCCTTCTGGGAGCAGCAGGGCCAGGCCATCGCGCGGCTGAACCTCTGGATCTCCGTCCCCTCGCTCTTCCTCGCGTTCGCCGTGTGGCAGCTCTGGAGCGTGGTCGCCGTGAACCTCAACTCGCTGGGCTTCCGGTTCACGACGGACCAGCTCTTCTGGCTCGCGGCCGCACCCGCGCTCTCGGGCGCGACGCTGCGCATCTTCTACTCCTTCATGGTGCCCATCGTCGGCGGCCGGCGCTGGACGGCGATCTCCACCGCTTCGCTCCTGCTGCCCGCGCTCGGGATCGGCTGGGCGGTGCAGCATCCCTCCACGGGCTTCGTCACGATGCTCGCGCTCGCGCTGCTCTGCGGCCTGGGGGGCGGCAACTTCAGCTCGTCGATGGCGAACATCAGCTTCTTCTTCCCGAAGGAGCGCAAGGGATCGGCGCTCGGGGTGAACGCAGGCCTCGGGAACCTGGGCGTGTCGAGCGTGCAGTTCCTCGCGCCGCTCGTGGTGACGATGCCGATCTGGGGCCCGCTGTCGGGCTCGCCGCAGACGATCGTGAGCAAGGCCGGCCAGGCGACCACGATCTGGGCGCAGAACGCGGCGCTCGTGTGGGTGCCGTTCATCGCGCTGTGCGCGGTGCTCGCGTGGCTCTTCATGAACGACATCGCGTCGGCCCGCGCATCCTTCCGCGAGCAGGCGGTGATCTTCCGGCGCAAGCACAACTGGCTCATGTGCTGGCTCTACCTCGGAACCTTCGGCTCGTTCATCGGCTACGCGGCCGGCTTCCCGCTGCTCATCAAGAGCCAGTTTCCCGGCGTGAACCCGCTCTACTACGCGTGGATGGGGCCGTTCGTGGGCGCGATCGTGCGGCCCTTCGGCGGCTGGCTCGCGGACCGGCTGGGAGGCGCGCGGGTCACGTTCTGGAACTTCATCGTGATGGCGGCGGCCGTGGGAGGGGTCCTCTACTTCCTGCCGTCGGGCGCCTCGGGCGGGAGCTTCGCGGGCTTCTTCGCCATGTTCATCGTGCTCTTCTTCACGACCGGCATCGGCAACGGCTCGACCTTCCGCATGATCCCCGTGATCTTCACGACGGAGCGGCAGCGCGCGGCGGGCCGCTCGGCCGAGGAGCAGGAGCGCGCCGCGCGCGAGGGCAACAAGGAAGGGGCGGCGGTGCTCGGATTCTCCGCGGCCATCGCCGCGTACGGCGGCTTCTTCATCCCGAAGAGCTACGGCACGTCGATCACGATGACCGGCGGCCCCGAGTTCGCGCTCTACTGCTTCATCGCGTTCTACCTCACCTGCATCGCGGTGACGTGGTGGTACTACGCGCGGCGCAACGCGTCGATGCCCTGCTAGCGCGCGAGGCGGGATGCACGCGCCGATCCTCTACTGGCAACCGGAAGACCGCGTCTTCTGGTCGCGGGAAGGATCGCGCGTCGCCCGCCGCAACCTCCTCGTCTCGATCCCGGCGCTCATGCTCTCGTTCGCCGTGTGGACGCTGTGGAGCGCGGTCGTGGTGATGCTGCCGCGCGCCGGGTTCGGCTTCACCACCGGGCAGCTCTTCTGGCTCGCGGCGGCTCCCGGGCTCGCGGGCGGGACGCTGCGCCTCTTCTACGCCTTCGCCGTGCCGATCTTCGGCGGCCGGCGCTGGACCGTCGTGTCCACCCTGCTGCTGCTCGTGCCCGCGATCGGGCTCGCCCTCGCGGTGCAGGACCCGGCGACGACCTATCCCGCGTTCCTCGCGGTCGCGCTTTGCGCGGGGCTGGGCGGCGGCAACTTCGCCTCGAGCATGGCCAACGTGAGCTTCTTCTTCCCGCTCGAGCGCCAGGGGACGGCGCTCGGCCTCAACGCCGGCCTCGGCAACCTCGGCATCACGCTCGCGCAGCTCGTGGTCCCCCTGGCCGCGACCGGCGCGATCCTCGCCGGGCCGCAGGCATGGACGGGTGCGGCGGCCGCGGGCGGCCTCGCGCTGCAGCGGGCGGGATGGATCTGGGTCGCGCCGATCCTCGTGGTGGCGGCGCTCGCGTGGCGGTACATGGACGACCTCCCGGGGATCGAGGCCGCGGCGGCGGAGCAGGCGGTGGTCTTCGTGCGCCGCGACACCTGGGTGCTCGCGTGGCTCTACCTCGGCACCTTCGGATCGCTCATCGGCTTCGCGGCCTCGTTTCCGCTCGTCACCGAGACGCAGTATTCCGGCGTGGACGTCGAGGGATTCGCCTTCGCCGGCCCGCTCGCCGCGGCGCTCGCGCGCCCGCTCGGGGGCTGGCTCGCCGACCGCGTGGGCGGCGCGCGCGTGGCGCTCGCGAGCTTCGTCGCCATGGCCGCGGCCGTCGCGTTGCTGCTCGCCGTCCCGGCGGTCTCCTTCGGCGCCTACCTCGCGGTCTTCGCGGTCCTCTTCGTCGCGAGCGGCGCGGGCAACGGCGCGGTGTTCCAGCTGATCCCGGCCGTCTTCAACGAGCGCGCCCGCGCCTCGTCCTCGCGCGGCGGGCCGGCGCACGCGGCAGCGGTGCTCGGCTTCGCCTCGGCGATCGGGGCCTTCGGCGGCTTCTTCATCCCCAAGGCCTACGGCACCGCCGTGGCGCTCACGGGCGGGCTGCGCGCCGCGCTCGTGCCCTTCCTCCTCTTCTACCTCACGTGCATCGCCGCGACCGCGTGGTTCTACCTGCGCCGGACGGCGGAAAGGAAGCAACGATGAGCCATTTCCTCGACCGCCTCACCTACTTCACCCGCGAACGCGAGCCCTTCTCGGACGGGCACGGCGTCGTCACGCACGAGGACCGCCGGTGGGAGGACGGCTACCGCAAGCGCTGGCAGCACGACAAGATCGTGCGCTCGACGCACGGCACCAACTGCACCGGCTCCTGCAGCTGGAAGATCTACGTGAAGGGCGGCGTGGTCACCTGGGAGACCCAGCAGACCGACTACCCGCGCACCCGGCCCGACATGCCGAATCACGAGCCGCGCGGATGCGCGCGGGGCGCGTCGTACTCGTGGTACCTGTACAGCGCGAACCGCGTGAAGTATCCGATGGTGCGCGGGCGGCTCGTCCGCCTCTGGCGCGCGGCGCGGGCGACGATGGGGCCCGTGGAGGCGTGGGCGTCGATCGTCGAGGACCCGGCGAAGGCGAGGGCGTACAAGTCGGTGCGCGGCCTCGGCGGCTTCGTGCGCTGCACGTGGGAGGAGGCCGAGGAGATCGTCGCGGCGGCCAACGTCTACACGATCCGCAAGCACGGCCCCGACCGCGTGGTGGGCTTCTCCCCGATCCCCGCGATGTCGATGGTGAGCTACGCTGCGGGCAGCCGCTACCTCTCGCTCATCGGCGGCGTGTGCATGAGCTTCTACGACTGGTACTGCGACCTGCCGCCGTCCTCTCCCCAGACCTGGGGCGAGCAGACCGACGTTCCGGAGTCGGCCGACTGGTACAACTCGACCTTCATCATCGCCTGGGGCAGCAACGTCCCGCAGACGCGCACGCCCGACGCGCACTTCTTCACCGAGGTGCGCTACAAGGGCGCCAAGGTGGTGGCGATCACGCCCGACTACTCCGAGGTGGCGAAGCTCTGCGACCTCTGGCTGCACCCGCAGCAAGGCACCGATGCGGCGCTCGCGATGGCGATGGGCCACGTGGTGATGAAGGAGTTCCACTTCGAGCGGCCCTCGGCGTACTTCACCGACTACTGCCGGCGCTATACCGACCTGCCGATGCTGGTGAAGCTCGTGAAGCGCGGCGAGCGCTACGTGCCGGACCGGTACCTTCGCGCCTCCGAGCTCCCCGACCGCCTCGGGCAGGCCAACAATCCCGAGTGGAAGACCGTGGTCGTCGACGAGACGAGCGGCAACCTCTCCGCTCCGCAGGGCTCGATCGGGTACCGCTGGGGCCAGCAGGAGGGCGGCGACCTCGGCAAGTGGAACCTCGATGCCCGGGACGGGGCGAGCGGGGCGCAGATCGTGCCCGCCCTCACGCTCCTCGGGCGGCGCGACGAGGTCGTGCCCGTGGCGTTCCCGTACTTCGCCGGAATCGCGCCCGAGCACTTCAAGTCCAACGACCAGGGCGGCGACATCCTGCTGCGCAACGTGCCGGCGAAGCGCGTGCGGCTCGCCGAAGGCGAGGCGCTCGTGGCGACGGTGTTCGACCTCGTCGCGGCGAACTACGGCATCGACCGCGGCCTCGGGGGCGGAAACGTCGCCGCCTCGTACGACGACGACGTCGCCTACACCCCGAAGTGGCAGGAGGCGATCACCGGGGTCGCGGCGCGCGACGTCATCACTCTCGCGCGCCAGTTCGCGGACAACGCCGACAAGACGCACGGCAAGTCGATGGTGATCATCGGCGCGGCGATGAACCACTGGTTCCACAGCGACATGAACTACCGCGGCATCATCAACCTGCTGATGCTGTGCGGCTGCGTCGGGATCTCCGGGGGCGGCTGGGCGCACTACGTGGGCCAGGAGAAGCTGCGGCCCCAGACGGGCTGGACCGCGCTCGCCTTCGCGCTCGACTGGTCGCGCCCGCCCCGCCAGCAGAATGCGACGTCGTTCTTCTACGCGCACACCGACCAGTGGCGCTACGAGAAGCTCGACACGACCGAGATCCTCTCGCCGCTCGCCGACCCCAACGACTACACCGGGAGCCTCATCGACTTCAACGTGCGCGCCGAGCGGATGGGGTGGCTTCCGTCGGCGCCGGCCCTGCGCACCAATCCCATCGAGGTGGTGAAGGACGCGGAAGCGCGCGGGGTGGATCCGAAGGCGTACGCGGTGAAGGCCCTCAGGGACGGGACGCTGCGCTTGGCGTGCGAGGATCCCGACGACCCGGCCAACTTCCCGCGCAACCTCTTCGTCTGGCGCAGCAACCTGCTGGGGAGCTCCGGCAAGGGGCACGAGTATTTCCTCAAGCACCTGCTAGGGGCGCGCCACGGCGTGCAGGGACGCGACCTCGGCGCCGAGGGCGGGCGCAAGCCCGAGGAAGTCGCGTGGCGCGACGAGGCGCCGGAAGGAAAGCTCGACCTCCTGGTGACGCTCGACTTCCGCATGTCCACCACGTGCCTGTACTCGGACGTGGTGCTCCCGACGGCGACCTGGTACGAGAAGAACGACCTCAACACGTCGGACATGCACCCGTTCATCCATCCGCTCTCCGCCGCGGTCGATCCCGCGTGGGAGGCGAGGAGCGACTGGGAGATCTACAAGGGCATCGCGCGGAAGTTCTCCGAGGTCTGCGCGGGGCACCTCGGCGTCGAGCGGGAGCTCGTCCTCACGCCGCTCATGCACGACACCCCGGCGGAGCTCGCCCAGGCGCTCGACGTGCGCGACTGGAAGAAGGGGCAGGTGGACCTGGTGCCCGGAAAGACGGCTCCGCAGATGACGGTGGTGGAGCGCGACTACCCGGCCACGTACGCGAAGTTCACCTCGCTGGGACCCCTCATGGCGAAGCTGGGCAACGGCGGCAAGGGCATCACGTGGAACACGGAGCAGGAGGTGAAGAACCTCGCCGCCCTCAACTACCGCGTGGTTGAAGAGGGCGTCGCGAAAGGGCAGCCGAAGATCGAGACCGACATCGACGCGGCCGAGATGATCCTCATGCTCGCCCCGGAGACCAACGGCGAGGTCGCCGTGAAGGCCTGGCAGGCGCTCTCGAAGGCGACGGGCCGCGACCACCGGCACCTCGCGGCGGTGAAGGAGGACGAGAAGATCCGCTTCCGCGACATCCAGGCCCAGCCGCGCAAGATCATCAGCTCGCCCACCTGGTCCGGGATCGAGAGCGAGCACGTGAGCTACACCGCGGGATGGACCAACGTGAACGAGCTGATCCCGTGGCGCACCCTCACGGGGCGCCAGCAGTTCTACCAGGACCACAAGTGGATGCTGGGCTTCGGCGAGGGATTGTGCGTGTACCGCCCGCCCGTGGACATGAAGACGGTGGCGCCGGTGCGCGGCCGGAAGCCCAACGGCAACCCCGAGATCGTCCTCAACTTCATCACGCCGCACCAGAAGTGGGGCATCCACTCGACCTACTCGGACAACCTGATCATGCTCACGCTCTCCCGCGGCGGGCCGATCGTGTGGCTCTCCGAGGCGGACGCGAAGGGCGCGGGGATCGTCGACAACGACTGGGTGGAGCTCTACAACGCGAACGGCGCGATCGCCGCGCGGGCGGTGGTCTCGCAGCGCGTGAGCCGCGGCATGGTGCTCATGTACCACGCGCAGGAGAAGATCATCAACACGCCCGGCTCGGAGATCACCGGCACGCGCGGCGGGATCCACAACTCGGTCACCCGCATCACGCTGAAACCCACGCACATGATCGGCGGCTACGCGCAGCTCTCGTACGGCTTCAACTACTACGGGACCATCGGCACCAACCGCGACGAGTTCGTGGTGGTGCGGAAGATGAGGACGATCGACTGGATGGACACGCCCGCGGGCGTGGAGGCGTCCGCGTGAGCGCGGCGGGGAAGGAGGCACGGCAATGAAGATTCGCGCGCAGATCGGCATGGTGCTCAACCTCGACAAGTGCATCGGGTGCCACACGTGCTCGGTCACCTGCAAGAACGTGTGGACGAACCGCGAGGGCATGGAGTACGCGTGGTTCAACAACGTGGAGACGAAGCCCGGGATCGGGTATCCCAAGGAGTGGGAGAACCAGGAGCGCTGGAACGGGGGGTGGGTGAAGAAGAACGGGCGCCTCGAGCCCAGGCAGGGCGGCCGGCTCTCGCTCCTCATGAAGATCTTCGCCAACCCGAACCTGCCCCAGATCGACGACTATTACGAGCCCTTCACGTTCGACTACGAGCACCTGCACACGGCCCCGGAGATGAAGGCCGCGCCCGTGGCGCGCCCCCGCTCGCTCATCACCGGCGAGCGCATGGAGAAGATCGTATGGGGCCCGAACTGGGAGGAGATCCTGGGCGGCGAGTTCGAGAAGCGCTCGAAGGACGCCAACTTCGAGAACGTCCAGAAGGCGATGTACGGGGAGTTCGAGAACACCTTCATGATGTACCTCCCGCGCCTGTGCGAGCACTGCCTCAACCCGGCGTGCGTGGCGAGCTGTCCCTCCGGCTCGATCTACAAGCGCGAGGAGGACGGCATCGTCCTCATCGACCAGGACAAGTGCCGCGGCTGGCGCATGTGCGTCTCGGGCTGCCCCTACAAGAAGATCTACTACAACTGGTCGACGGGGAAGGCCGAGAAGTGCATCTTCTGCTACCCGCGCATCGAGGCGGGGCAGCCGACGGTC
>DASPRQ010000069.1:0-48861 GCA_035624355.1 Usitatibacter sp.
AGCTGATGGCCCGGGCGAAGACGGTCTATACCTGCACCGAGTGCGGCGGCCAGGTGCCCAAGTGGCAGGGGCAATGCCCGCACTGCAACGAGTGGAACACGCTCGTCGAGACGGCGATCGAGGGCGCGCGTGCGGCGGGCGCTCACCGCTTCGCCGCGCTCGCGGGCGGCGGCGAGGTGGTCGCGCTCGCCGAAGTCGAGGCGCGGGATTTCCCGCGGCTTCCCACGCTGATCGGCGAGTTCGACCGCGTGCTGGGCGGGGGCCTGGTGGAAGGGGGCGTCGTCCTCATCGGCGGCGATCCGGGCATCGGCAAGTCGACGCTGCTCCTCCAGGCGGCCGCGCGGCTGGCCGAGCAGGTGCCCGTGCTCTACGTGACGGGCGAGGAGTCGGCGCAGCAGGTGGCGCTGCGCGCGCGGCGCCTCGCGGTGAACGCCTCGAAGGTGCGGCTGCTCCCGGAGATCGAGCTGGAGAAGATCCAGTCGAGCCTCGCCGCGACGCGCCCGCGCGTGGCGGTGATCGACTCGATCCAGACGCTCTACTCGGGCGCGCTCACCTCCGCCCCGGGCTCCGTCGCGCAGGTGCGCGAATGCGCCGCGCAGCTCACGCGCCTCGCCAAGCAGACCGGCACCGCCATCGTCTTCGTCGGCCACGTCACCAAGGAGGGCGCGCTCGCGGGCCCGCGCGTGCTCGAGCACATGGTCGACACCGTCCTCTACTTCGAGGGCGAGACCCACACGAGCTTCCGCCTCATCCGCGCGTTCAAGAACCGCTTCGGCGCGGTGAACGAGATCGGCGTCTTCGCCATGACCGAGAAGGGGCTGCGGGAGGTGGCCAATCCGTCCGCGCTCTTCCTCTCGCAGCACCACGGCGGCGTGGCGGGATCCTGCGTGATGGTGACGCAGGAGGGCACGCGTCCGCTCCTCGTGGAGCTCCAGGCGCTGGTGGACGACGCCCACGGGGGAAGCCCGCGGCGCCTCACGGTGGGCCTCGAGCTCAACCGGCTCGCGATGCTCCTCGCGGTCCTGCACCGCCACGCGGGCATCGCGTGCTACGACCAGGACATCTTCGTGAACGCCGTGGGCGGGGTGCGGATCGCGGAGCCCGGCGCGGACCTCGCGGTGACGCTCGCCGTGGTCTCGAGCCTGCGCAACCGGCCGATCCCCGCGAAGCACGTGGTCTTCGGCGAGGTGGGGCTCGCGGGCGAGGTGCGTCCCGTGCAGCGCGGCCAGGAGCGCCTGCGCGAGGCGGCGAAGCTCGGGTTCACCCACGCGATCGTCCCGGCCGGCAACCGGCCCCGCGCGCCGATTCCGGGCCTCGAGATCCTCGCCGTGGACCGCGTCGCCGACGCGGTGGATGCGATTTCCTCTACTTGAGGAGGAGCGCGAGGGTGAGGCCCACCGCGACGATCGCGAGCACGACGATCGCCGTGACGGCAAGCAGGTTCGAGGCGCCGCCCGCCGAGGCGGCCTCGCTCGCCGGGGGCGGTGTGGTCACCGCGGCCCGCGGCGCGGGCTTCGCCTTTTCGGCGGGCGCGGGCGCCGGGGCCGGCGTGGCGGGCGCGGGCTTCGCGGCCAGGGGCGAGCCCGCCTCGATCTTGCCCTTGTAGGCGCGCATCTTCTGCGTGGCGGTGATGTAGTCGCGGAAGTCGTCGGTCTGGTCCGTCATCGCGGCGAGCCGCAGCGTCGCGTCGAAGGAATCGAACCCCTTGGCAATCGACAGGGCCTTGCCGGAATCGTCGTCCTTGGCGGCCGCCTCGCCCGTGAGCGGGATGGTCGCGGTGTCGACCATGCGCTCGGGCGGGATGATGGGCGCGGCCGGGCGCGCCTGCGAAGGCGGCGCGGTGGTCGCCTTGAGGGCCGCGGCCGGGCGCACCGAGTCGATCTGCCGGCGCACCTCGCGCAGGTCGTCGGCGAACTCCTTGATGGTCTGGTAGCGGTCCTCGAGCAGCTTCGCCATCGCCTTGGCGCAGATGAGGTCGAGCATCGGCGGGAGCCCCCGGTTGTGCGAGGACGGCGGCGGGGGCGTCGTGTTCACCGTCGCGTACATGATGGCGTTCACGTTGTCGCCGTCGAACGGGGCGATGCCGGTGAGCGCCTCGTAGAGCACGACGCCCAGCGAGAAGATGTCGCTCCTCGCGTCGATCGCCTTGCCGATCACCTGCTCGGGCGACATGTAGCGCGGGCTGCCGAGGATGAGGCCCGTCATGGTTTTCACCGCCGAGTTGGGCAGCCGCGCGATGCCGAAGTCGGTGATCTTCGCGATGCCGCCCCTGAGAACCATGATGTTCGAGGGCTTCACGTCGCGGTGCACGATGTCCTGCTGGTGCGCGAACCACAGCCCGTCGGCCACCTGCGCGATGATGTCCACCACCTGGTCTGCCGAAGGGAGGTTGCCCGAGGCGATCATGTCCTTGAGCTCCTGCCCCTCGAGGAACTCCATCGCCATGTAGGCGACCTGGTCGGTCTTGCCCACGTCGTAGATCGTGACGATGTTGGGGTGGTTCAGGCGGCCGGCCGCCTTGATCTCCTGCTGGAAGCGCGCCTCGTACTCCTCGAGCTCCTGGCGCGAGAGGTTCAGGTTGATCGTCTTGATCGCGACCGTGCGGTCGATGATCGGGTCGACGGCCTTGTACACGACGCCCATGGCGCCCTGGCCGATCTCCGCGATGATCTTGTAGCGGCCGAGCGTCGAGATCATCGAGCGGTCACTTCCCGGGGACGGAGGCCGTCGGCGGGGCGGCCTTCTGCTTCGCCTCCTTGGCTTCCTTCGCGGCCTTGGCGGCGAGCTCGCGCTTGGCCGTGGCCTTCGCTGCGGCGAAGGTGTGGGTCCACGACGGGTGCCCCGCCTCGGCGGGGCTCAGGTCGAAGTCCGGGTCCACGTCGTAGATCCTGATGAACTCGGCGCGGCAATCCTTGTAGCGGCGCTCGAGGCACAGGGTGAACGCGATGTACTTCATCGCGCGCGCCTGGTCCTTCTTCTCCTTGAGGCCTTCCTTGAGCGCCGCCTCGAGCGACTTGCGGGCGGCGGGGTACTCGCCGGCGTCGTACTTCACGACCCCGTCGGCGAGCAGCTTCTCCGCCTTGCCGATCGGCGCGGCCTCGCCCTTGGTCTCCTTGGCCGCCTCGCGCTCGGCGATGAGCTGCGTGCGCACGTCGCGATACACCGGGCCCCAGACGGGATGGCCGTCCTCGGCGGGCGTGAGCGAGAACGACGGGTTGATCTCGAAGGCCTTGCGGAACTCGTCGCGGCACTGCGTCTCGCGGTTGGAGGTGCAGTAGATGAACGCGAGGTACTTGCGCGCCCTCGACTGGTCCTCGTGCGAGAGCAGGCCGTGGTCGAGGGAGTCCGACAGGTTCTTCTCGGCGCGCTCGTAGTCGCCGGCGTCGTACTGCTTGACGCCCGCGGCGAGCGAATCCTGCGCGCGCTGGCGCAGCACCTCCTCCGTGATCTGCGGGGCCACGGGCTGCGGCTTCGGCTGCTGCGAGATGGGAAACTCCTGGCACGCCGCGACGGCGAGCGCCGCGACCACGAGGAGCATCCTCGGGGAAGCGTGGGTGCGCGTCATTGGAATTTATGCCTCACGGTGACCTCGTCGCGGGCCTTGAGGTCCAGGTTCTCGGTGTGCACGGGGAACGTGGTGTTGCGCACCTCGATCTTGTACTTGCCCGGCTCGAGCTTGAGGGACTTCATCGGCGGAGTGACGCCCCGCGGCTTGCCGTTCACGTAGATCTCGCCCCACGGCTGCACGGCGAACACGAGGGTCGCGGGGGGCAGGGCCGGCTTCGCGGGCTCGGCCTTGACGGTCTCCGTCTTCGGGGCTTCGGCGGGCTTCGCGGCCGGCTTCGCCTCCGTGGGCTTCGCCTCGGGCGCCTTCCCGCCGGGCGCCTCGGCCTTCGCGGGCGTGGACGCCGGCGCCGGGGTGGCGGTGCCGGCAGGGGCGGGCGCGGGGACCTGCCCGGCCGGCGGCGGAGGCGACAGGACGTGGGACTCGGGCTGCGTCGCCTCGGGCTTCGTCGGCTCCGGCGGCTTGGCGGGCTCGGTGGGCGGCGTGCTCGCGGCGACGCTCGGCTGCGAGGCGGTCTCCAGGGGCGAGGAGGTCGTGCTCGAGGCGAGCGGCGGCGCGGACGGCTTCTTCATCGCGACCAGGATCCCCAGCACGATCACCAGCGCGGCGAGCCCGCCCGCCACCATCGTGAGCTTCTTCTTGTCCTGCACGAACGACGGGATCGTGAGCGTCACGGTGGAGCTGCCCGCGGGGCCCGCGCCCGCCTTCGCCTTGCGCGCGTTCGGCGTGGTCGAGGAGGCGCGGTCCTTGATGCCGTCCTTCGCCTTCTGCAGCGCTCCCTCGTTGTGGCCGACCACGTAGATCTCGTGCTCGCGCACGTGCTTGTCGGTGCGCGAGCCCTCGTACGTGAAGAGCTTGGCGTACTCGCTCGCGAGGTTGGAGACCACGTCGTAGTACGAGCGCGACACCACGATCTGCCCGGGGCGCGCGAAGCTCATGATGCGTTGCGCGACGTTGATCCCGTCGCCGATGATGTTCGGGTGCCCGTTGATGTCCTTCACCAGCTTCACGGGCCCGAGGTTGATGCCCATGCGCACGGAGTCCTCGCCGGAGGCTTCCACCATCGTCGCCGTCATTCCCTCGGCGATCATCTTCTCGCGCAGGGAGAGCGTCACGAAGAGCGCGTCCTCCGGGTCGCCGAGGAAGCTGATCGCCGCGCCGTCCCCCGTGTCGAGGATGATGCGGTCGTTGACGGGAATGTCCTGGATCGCCTCCGAAAGATTGTTCGTGAGGCTCGTCTTCAGGCGGATCTGCTCGGTGACGGGCTTCTTCGAGTAGCCCACCAGGTCGATGAACACGACGCTGCAGATGAACGTTCGATTTGCCTGATCGAGCATCGTGTGCGGCCTGTTTGGAACGGCGCTTCGCCGGCCTCGTTCTGGTTGTCGATTTAGTTGTGGTAATGCAGGGACTTACAATGCGAATTTCGGGCAATTCCTAGTTTAACCGATACGCCGCGAAAAAGCCTGTGTCGCGCCTCACAGCTCACAGCTCGACGGTGCGGCCGTTGAGCGGGCGGCTCCCCGGTCCCAGAAGGTACAGGAAGGCGCGGGCCGCCGTCTGCGGCGTACGCAGCTTCGCGGGGTCCTCGCCCGGGTGGCTGCGGGCGCGCTGCGGGGAGGCGATCGGGCCGGGCACCAGGACGTTCATCCGGGGACGCCCGTGCAGCGCGGTCTCGTCGCCCCAGATGGCGGCGAGCGTGCTGAGGGCCGCCTTGGACACCGCGAATCCGCCCCAGTAGGCGAGGGGGTGCGCCCCGTGGGTTTCCCCCGTGAAGACGACCGAGGAATCGGCGGCGGCGGCGAGCAGCGGCAGGCACGCGCGGGTGAGGGCGAAGGGCGCGGCGAGGTTCACGCGCAGCAGCTCCAGCCACTGCTCCAGGGTCTGCTCCGCGAGCGGGCCGAGGGGCACGAAGTGGCTCGCGCAATGGGCGATGCCGTCGAGGCCCTTCAGGTCGCGCCGCACCAGGGCGGCGAGCGCCTCGTACTCGGGGGTGCCGGCGCTCCCGAGGTCGAGGGGGATGAGCGCGGGCTCGGGGCCGCCCGCGGCCTCGATCGCGTCGTAGGTCGCCTCGAGCTTGTCCTGTCGCCGTCCGAGGAGCGCGACCGTGGCCCCGTGGGCCGCGCAGTCGAGCGCGACCGCCCGCCCGAGCCCCTGGCCGGCACCGGTCACGAGGATCACGCGCCCGGCGAGCAGGTCCGCCGGCGGCTCATAGGAATCGGGTATGGATCCTTCGCTCGTCATGGTGGGCCAGGTGGCGGATCGCGGCGGCCGCGGCGCGTCTTCCGCTCGCGACCGCGCTTTCCAGCGTCGCGGGATGGTCGGACGCGGTGTAATCGCCGGCGAGGAAGAACCCGGGCGCGGCGGTCTCGTTGGGCGGCCGGAACGCCGAGGGGGTGCACGCGAAGGTGGCGCGCCGCTCGACGATCGCCTTGGTCCAGGCCGGGGCGGGGCGCTCCCCCAGCGCCGCGGCGATCTCGCGGTGGGCCACGGTGCCGAGCACGTCGTTGCTGAGCGAGATGTGGGGCCCGGAGGCGGAGATCACCGCGGCGAGCAGGCCGCGCGCGCCCGAGAGCGCCTCGCGGTCGAACACCCACTGCACGTGGCCGCCCGCGAGCCCCACCATCGGGAAGGGGAGGCGGGACGGGACCTCGTACTGCAGGTACACGGTGGCGATCGGCTCGTGGACCATGGCCTCGAGATGCGCCGCCAGCGGCGCGAGCGCGGGCGAGGCGGCCATGAGCGGCCTCGCCTGGTACGGCGCCACCGCGCACACCACCGCGTCGAAGCGCTGGGCGCGCCCGCCGGCCGCGACGCGCCAGGCCGGCCCCTCGGGCTCCACGGCGCTCACGCGCGCGCCGAGGGCGATGTCGGCGCCGCGCTCGCCCAGCCACTCCACGGCCGCGTCGGGCAGCAGCGACGACAGGTCGCACGTCGGGATCAACAGGTCGGAATCCTCGCGGCGGCGGAAGAACGCGTCGCGCAGCACGTGCGCGTAGGTGCGCGCGTCCGCCTGCGCGACCGGCGTGTTGAGGGCGGAGACGCACAGTGGTCCCCACAGGAGCTCCACGGCCGCCGCCGACTGGCCGTGGGCGGCCAGCAGCTCGCCGACCGTGGCGCCCGCCGGCACCTCGAAGCCGCGGCGCTCGAGCGCCAGCGCGAAGCGCGCGGCGCCCCAGCGCTCGGCAGGCGTGAGGCCGCGCGCGAGCGCGAGACCTGCGGCGAGGTTGAGCGGCGCGGGAAGGCGCGGCGCGGCGAGGGCGAAGCGCCCCGCGATGCGCAGCGTGAGCCGATGGCGCTGCAGCGCGTGCGCGGAGACCCCGACCTCGCGCATGAGGGCGAGCGTCTCCCGGTAGGCGCCGAGCAGGATGTGCTGGCCGTTGTCGAGGGGCGTGCCGCGGTACACGACGCGCCGCGCCCGTCCTCCCGGCACCCGGTTCGCCTCGAACACGCTCACGGCGCAGCCCGCGCGCACGAGCTCCACCGCCGCGGCTAGGCCCGCGTACCCGGCGCCGATCACCGCGACGCGGCGCCGCGGGGCGTAGAGGGGGCCCGCGGCGCTCACGTCGTCACCCACGTCTTCCAGGCGATCCAGAGCTTGCGCAGCGGCGTGAGCGCGACGCGCCGGTCGAGGACCGCGAAGCCGTCGCGGCGGATCTCGTCGAGGAGCGCGCGGTAGATCGCGGCCATGATGAGCCCCGCACGCTGGCTGCGCCGATCCTCGGCGGCGAGGCGCGCGAACGCGGCCGCGTAGTAGGAAGCGGCGCGCTCGGCCTGGAAGGCCATGAGGCCCGCGAAGCGGGCGTCGCCGCGGCGCGCGAGGATGTCCTCGGCGCCGAGCCCGAACCGGGCGAGCTCGTCGGCGGGCAGGTACACGCGCCCGCGCCGCGCGTCCTCGCCCACGTCGCGGATGATGTTGGTGAGCTGGAAGGCGATGCCGAGCGCCTCGGCGTACTCGAGGGTCGAGGGGTTCGTGAACCCGAAGATCGACGCCGACAGCTGGCCCACTACGCCGGCGACCCGGTGGCAGTACAGGCGCAGCGCCTCGAAGTCGGCGTAGCGGTGGTGCGTGAGGTCCATCTCCATCCCGTCGATGATCTCGTTCAGCCGCGCCGCGTCCAGCCCGTAGCCGGCCACGAACGGGACGAGCGCGCGCGTGACCGGGTGCTGCGGGTCGCCGGAGAAGAGGTTCGCCACCTCCGTGCGCCACCACGCGAGCTTCGCGCGCGCCACGCTCGCGTCGTGCACCTCGTCGGCGATGTCGTCGACCTCGCGGCAGAAGGCGTAGAGCGCCGTGATGGCGCGCCGGCGCTCCGGGGGCAGGAACAGGAAGCTGTAGTAGAAGCTCGACCCGCTCCTCGCGGCCTTCTGCTGGCAGTATTCGTCCGGGGTCATGGGACCGGGATCCGGTGCCTCGTGCGCTTCAGCGTCCCGCCCCGCGGCGCGCGACCGCGCGGGCGATCATCCTCATCCAGTCGGCCTTCGTGAGCACGGGCCGACGCCGGAAGACGTCTCCCCCCGCGGCCTCGATTCTATCGAGAATCGCGAGCCCTCCCGCGACCGTCGCGCGGATCTCGAGGCCGATGCGCCCCGGCAGGCTCTCGCCGAGGGGAGCGCCGGCGAGCAGCATGTCGCGGGCGCGCGCGCACTCGAAGGCCATGAGCGCGGTCCAGCGTGCGTCGACGGCCCCGCGGGCGATGGCCTCCTCGGAGACGCCGAAGCGCTCCAGGTCCTCCCGGGGAATGTAGACGCGGCCCTTCGCCCAGTCGACCGGCACGTCCTGCCAGAAGTTGATGAGCTGCAGGGCCGAGCAGATGCGGTCCGACTGCGATTCGAAAATCGGCGACGGACCCCGATTTCCGCCGGTCGCGGCGGAGCGCGTTCCGTCCGGGGATCGGGGTCCGTCGCCGGTTTGCGCGAACAGGTGCAGGAGGAGGCGCCCCACGGGGTTCGCGGAGCGCCGCGCGTAGTCCGTGAGCTCGGCGAACGTGGCGTAGCGCTTCTTCAGCACGTCCTGGCGGAAGGCGTCGACGAGGTCGCGCAGCAACGCCACGGGAAGCGCGTAGCGGGCCACGGCTTGCGCGATGCGCTCGAAGCCGGCTTCGGGCGCGCGGCCCGCCTCGATGGCCTCGAGCGCGCGCAGGTACCGGTCCAGTCCCGCGAGGCGCTCGGCATCGGAAAGGTCGCCCTCGTCGGCGATGTCGTCCGCCCCGCGGGCGAACCCGTAGATCGCCTCGATCGGCGCTCGCAGCCGGGCCGGCAGGAGCCAGGAGGCCACGGGGAAGTTCTCGTAGTGGTCGACGGGCAAGGCGAGGGGGGAAAGGCCTGAATTTTCATGATTATATCGGTGCCCCGGCCCCCTTCGCGCGGGGCCGGGAGAGATCGATTTCGGTTATAATCCGGCGACCGCGAAAGTGGCGGAATTGGTAGACGCACTGGATTTAGGTTCCAGCGCCGAAAGGCATGGGGGTTCGAGTCCCTCCTTTCGCACCAGGTCGCTCCTTCCGGAATGCGCGGCCGCCCTCGCGAAGGCATGAGGGAACACCCGACAAGGAAAACCCGATGCAGCAAGCAGTCCAGAACGCAGTGAGCCCGCTCGAACGCAACATCACGGTCTCGGTGCCCATCGCGCGCATCGAGGCCGAGATCGCCTCGCGCCTGAAGAACCTCGCGCGCACCGTGCGCATGCAGGGCTTCCGCCCGGGCCACGTGCCTCTCAAGATGGTCGAGCGCCACTACGGCTTCCAGGTCCGCCAGGAGGTGGTCACCGACACCGTGCAGAAGACCTTCGCCGAGGCGGTGAAGGAGCAGAACTACCGCGTGGCCGGACCGCCGCGCTTCGAGCCCAAGCCGGTCGAGCAGGGCGCCCACGACGTCGAGTACACCGCCACCTTCGAGGTCTATCCGGAGGTCGGGATGGGCGACATCTCGTCGCGCACGGTGACGCGCCCCGTCGCGAAGGTGCAGGAGTCCGACGTCGAGGCGACGCTCGAGACGCTGCGCCGCCAGCGCGCGAAGTACGAGCGCACGGAGCGCGCCGCCGCATCGGGCGACCTCGTGAACATCGACTTCGAGGGCCTCATCGCGGGCCAGCCGTTCGAGGGCAACCAGGCCTCGAACTTCACGGTGGTGCTGGGGGAGAACCGCATGCTCGCCGATTTCGAGGCGGCGATCGTGGGCATGAGGCAGGGCGAGCGCAAGACCTTCCCGCTCACCTTCCCGCAGGACTACGCCGAGGCGGTGCGCGGGCGGACCGCCGATTTCACGGTCACCGCGAACCAGGTGGCGGAGCCGAAGCTGCCGCCGCTCGACGCGGAGTTCGCCCGGGCCCTCGGGGTGGCGAGCGGCGACCTCGAGCAGCTGCGGCGCGAGGTGCGCGAGAACATGGAGAAGGAGGCCGTCAAGCGCGTGCGCTCGAGCGTGAAGGAGCAGGTCATGGCCGCGCTCAACGAGGCGGCGGCCTTCGACGTGCCCCGCTCGCTCCTCGACGGCGAGATCGAGCGCATGCGCGCCGCCGCGCTCCAGGACCTGAAGCAGCGCGGCATGGCGGTCCAGGACGGGTCGCTGCCGGACGAGCTCTTCGCCGAGCGCGCCGCGCGGCGCATCCGGGTGGGGCTGCTGGTGGCCGACCTCGTGAAGAAGCACGGGCTCGCCCCGCGGCCCGAGCAGGTGCGCAAGGCGATCGAGGAGCACGCCGAGAGCTTCGAGCAGCCCGAGCAGCTCGTGCGCTGGTACTACGCCGAGCCGGCGCGGCTCGCGGAGGTGGAGGCGCTCGTGATGGAGGACAACGTCGTAGAATGGGCTTTGGGCAGGATGAAGGTCGAGGACCGGGCCACGGACTTCGACGAGCTCATGGGCACCAGGAAGGGCTAGAGATCCAATGTTCATCAAGCACGAATCGAACCAGGAAGAACCCGAGGGCCTCGGCCTCATCCCGATGGTGATCGAGCAGTCGGGGCGCGGCGAGCGGGCCTACGACATCTACTCGCGGCTGCTCAAGGAGCGCGTGATCTTCCTGGTCGGCCCCATCAACGACGCGATGGCGAACCTCATCGTCGCGCAGCTCCTCTTCCTCGAGAGCGAGAACCCCGACAAGGACGTCCACCTCTACATCAACTCCCCGGGGGGGAGCGTCTCGGCGGGCATGGCCGTCTACGACACCATGCAGTTCATCAAGCCCGACGTCTCGACCCTGTGCACGGGGCTCGCCGCGAGCATGGGGGCGTTCCTGCTCTGCGCGGGCGCCCGGGGCAAGCGCTTCTGCCTGCCCAACTCCCGGGTGATGATCCACCAGCCCTCGGGCGGCTTCTCCGGCCAGGCCTCGGACATCGAGATCCACGCGAAGGAGGTCCTGTACCTCAAGCGCAAGCTCAACCAGATGATGGCCGAGCACACCGGGCAGCCCCTGGACGTGATCGAGCGCGACACCGATCGCGACAATTTCATGGGCGCCGAAGACGCGGTAAAGTATGGGCTGATCGACCGGGTGCTGAAGGCCCGCAGCGAATCGGCCGTGGCATGAAAGGGATCTCGGCGATATGACGGAAAAGGTCGGCGGCGAGAAGCTTCTCTACTGCTCCTTCTGCGGCAAGAGCCAGCACGAGGTGAGGAAGCTCATCGCCGGGCCGTCGGTGTTCATCTGCGACGAGTGCATCGACCTCTGCAACGACATCATCCGCGAGGAGGCCTCGACCGACACCGGCCAGAAGGCCGCCAAGAGCGACCTGCCCAGCCCCCACGAGATCTGCGACATCCTGGACCAGTACGTGATCGGCCAGGTGCAGGCGAAGAAGATCCTCTCGGTCGCGGTCTACAACCACTACAAGCGGCTCAAGACCGGCGGCAAGCAGGACGACGTCGAGCTCGCCAAGTCCAACATCCTGCTGATCGGCCCCACGGGCTCGGGCAAGACCCTGCTCGCCCAGACCCTCGCCCGGCTGCTCAACGTCCCCTTCGTGATCGCCGACGCCACGACCCTCACCGAGGCGGGCTACGTGGGCGAGGACGTCGAGAACATCATCCAGAAGCTGCTCCAGAAGTGCGACTACGACGTCGAGAAGGCGCAGCGAGGAATCGTCTACATCGACGAGATCGACAAGATCTCGAGGAAGAGCGACAACCCCTCGATCACCCGCGACGTCTCCGGCGAGGGCGTGCAGCAGGCGCTCCTGAAGCTCATCGAGGGCACCATCGCCTCGGTGCCGCCCCAGGGCGGGCGCAAGCACCCGAACCAGGAGTTCGTGCAGGTGGACACGACGAACATCCTGTTCATCTGCGGGGGGGCCTTCGGCGGCCTCGAGAAGGTGATCCAGAACCGCACCGACCGCTCCGGGATGGGCTTCGGCGCCCACGTGCGCTCGATGAACAACCGGCGCGAGCTGAACGACATGCTCCACGAGGTCGAGCCCGAGGACCTCATCAAGTACGGGCTCATCCCGGAGTTCGTGGGGCGCCTGCCGGTGGTCGCCGTGCTCGACGAGCTCGACGCCGACGCGCTGGTGAAGATCCTCACCGAGCCCAAGAACGCGCTGGTGAAGCAGTACCAGAAGCTGCTCGCCATGGAAGGCGTGGAGCTCGAGTTCCGCGAGCACGCCCTCGGGGCCATCGCCAAGCGCGCGCTCGAGCGCCGCACGGGGGCGCGGGGCCTGCGCTCCATCATCGAGCACGCGCTGCTCGACATCATGTTCGACCTCCCGTCCCTGTCCAACGTCCAGAAGGTCGTCGTCGACGACGGCGCCATCTCGGGCGACGGCAAGCCGCTGCTCATCTACTCCGACCAGCCGAAGGTCGCGAGTGGCCAGCAGTAGACCCGCGAGCCTTCCTCCCCCGCCCCGCGAAGGGGACTTGACTGGCGTGCCGCCCGCCCCCACGTTTCACGTGCATACAACCCAGGAAAGACCATGACCGCAACCTTCTCCGCCGACGCCCGCCTCCTCCCGCTGCTGCCCCTGCGGGACGTAGTGGTCTTCCCGCACATGGTGATCCCGCTCTTCGTGGGCCGGCCCAAGTCCATCAAGGCCCTCGAGGCCGCGATGGAGGAGGGCAAGAACGTCGTGCTCGTCGCCCAGAAGTCGGCGGCGAAGGACGAGCCCAACCCCGAGGACCTCTACGACGTGGGCACCGTCTCCACGATCCTGCAGATGCTGAAGCTCCCCGACGGCACCGTGAAGGTGCTGGTCGAGGGCGTGCAGCGCGCGCGCATCGAGCGCGTGCTCACCGAGAAGGCGAACTTCGAGGCCGAGATCGCCCCGGTGCCGGGCGACGAGCCCGACTCCAACGAGGTCGAGGCGATGCGGCGCACGCTGCTCGCCCAGTTCGACCAGTACGTGAAGCTCAACAAGAAGATCCCGCCGGAGGTGCTCACCTCGCTCGCGGGCGTGGACGGCGCGGGAAGGCTCTCGGACACCATCGCCGCGCACCTGCCGCTCAAGCTCGAGCAGAAGCAGCAGATCCTCGAGAACTTCCACGTCGGGCGCCGCCTCGAGCAGCTGCTGCAGCTGCTCGAGACCGAGATCGACATCATGCAGGTGGAGAAGCGCATCCGCGGGCGCGTCAAGCGCCAGATGGAGAAGAGCCAGCGCGAGTACTACCTCAACGAGCAGGTGAAGGCGATCCAGAAGGAGCTCGGCGACTCCGAGGAGGGCGCGGACCTCGACGAGCTCGAGAAGAAGATCAAGGGGGCGCACATGCCGAAGGAGGCGCGCTCCAAGGCCGACAGCGAGCTCAAGAAGCTCAAGCTCATGTCGCCGATGTCGGCCGAGGCGACGGTGGTGCGCAACTACATCGACACGCTGGTGGGGCTGCCCTGGAAGAAGAAGACCAAGGTCTCCACCGACCTCGCCAACTCCGAGAAGATCCTCGACGCCGATCACTACGGCCTCGAGAAGGTGAAGGAGCGCATCGTCGAGTACCTCGCGGTGCAGCAGCGCGTGGACAAGCTCAAGGCGCCGATCCTGTGCCTCGTGGGCCCGCCCGGCGTCGGCAAGACCTCGCTCGGGCAGTCGGTCGCGCGCGCGACCAACCGCAAGTTCGTCCGCATGTCGCTCGGCGGGGTGCGCGACGAGGCCGAGATCCGCGGCCACCGGCGCACCTACATCGGCTCGATGCCGGGCAAGATCCTGCAGAACATGACGAAGGTGGGCGTGAGGAACCCGCTCTTCCTGCTCGACGAGGTCGACAAGATGGGCATGGACTTCCGCGGCGACCCGTCCTCGGCGCTGCTCGAGGTCCTCGACCCCGAGCAGAACCACACCTTCGTCGACCACTACGTCGAGGTCGAGTACGACCTGTCGGACGTGATGTTCGTGGCCACCGCCAACACCCTCAACATCCCGCCGCCGCTGCTCGACCGCATGGAGCTCATCCGCCTGTCGGGCTACACGGAGGACGAGAAGGTCCACATCGGCAGGCAGTACCTCCTGCCCAAGCAGTTCAAGTCGAACGGGATCAAGGAGGGCGAGCTCACGGTGACCGAGTCGGCCCTGCGCGACATCACGCGCTACTACACGCGCGAGGCCGGCGTGCGGGGGCTCGACCGCGAGCTCGCGAAGATCGCGCGCAAGGTCGTGAAGTCGATCCTCACGAAGCAGAAGGAGGGCGGCCGGCACATCACGGTGAACGCGAAGAACCTCGACAAGTACCTGGGCGTGCGCAAGTACACCTACGGCATCGCCGAGAAGGAGAACCAGGTGGGCCAGGTCACGGGCCTCGCGTGGACGGAGGTGGGCGGCGAGCTCCTCACCGTGGAGGCGGTCAAGCTCCCCGGCAAGGGCAACACGGTCACCACCGGCAAGCTCGGCGAGGTGATGCAGGAGTCGATCAAGGCGGCGGTGTCCGTCGTGCGCGCCCGCGCCAAGCGCCTGGGCATCCCCGAGGACTTCTACCAGACCCTCGACCTGCACATCCACCTGCCCGAGGGCGCCACGCCGAAGGACGGCCCGTCGGCGGGCATCTCGATCGCGACCGCCATCACCTCGGTGCTCACGGGCATCCCGGTGCGCTGCGACGTGGCGATGACCGGGGAGATCACGCTGCGCGGCGAGGTGCTGCCCATCGGCGGGCTCAAGGAGAAGCTGCTCGCCGCCCACCGCGGCGGGGTGAAGAGCGTGCTCATCCCGCAGGAGAACGTGAAGGACCTGCCCGAGATCCCCGACGAGGTGAAGAGCGCCATCGAGATCGTCCCGGTGCGCTGGTTCGACGAGGTGCTCGAGCGCGCGCTCGAGCGCAAGCCCGAGCCCGTCGCCGAGGCGCCCGTGGCGCCCCCGCCCGCCGCTCCGGAGCAGCGCCCCGTCGTCACCAAGCACTGAGCGGACCGAGAGGCTTTCCGGTCGATCGCGCCGAGCCGCGGCCCTTGCTGGCTCGCTTTGGCGCTTTTTTCTCGAGGGCGTTGAGCGGCGGCCCACAGCGGTTGTGACGAGCTTGGAGTTCACCCGTGGCCGTCCGGACGATGAAGCCCCGACGAGTCGGGGACCCCTGCGCCGTTCCCGATGATGGTAAAATTACGGGCTTTCGGGTGCTTAGCTCAGGTGGTAGAGCGTCGTCCTTACAAGGCGAATGTCGGGGGTTCGATCCCCTCAGCACCCACCAGGTGGCGTCCCCGGCCGATGGGGACGGGTTCGGGGAGCCGATTTCGAGGAGTGGTAGTTCAGCTGGTTAGAATACCGGCCTGTCACGCCGGGGGTCGCGGGTTCGAGTCCCGTCCACTCCGCCAGCCATTCCAGGGCGAACCCTAACGGTTCGCCCTTTTTGCTGCATCCCAGCACGGGATCCAAAGATGCTTGATACCTTCCGCGAGTTCGCCAACAAGAAGATCGTGAGGATCCTCTTCGCGCTCTTCCTTCTCGTTCCTTTCGGGCTGTTCGGCATCGACTACTACTTCCGCGCCCCGGTGGGCGGGGACACGCTCGCCACCGTGGGCCGCACGCGCATCGGGGTAGCGGATTTCGACCAGGCGCTGCGCGAGCAGGCCGAGGTCTACCGCCGCCAGTTCCAGGGGCGCTTCGACGCCTCCCTCATGGACAACCCGCAGATCCGCCGCGCGGTGCTCGACCGTCTCATCAGCCAGCGGCTGGTGGACCTGGGCTCGCAGCGCGCGGGGATCCGCCTCGGCGACCGCGCGCTCGCCGAGCGCATCCTGGCCGAGCCCGCCTTCCAGGTCGACGGCCGCTTCTCCCGGGACCGCTACGACCAGATCGCGCGCTCGATGGGCCTCACTCCCGCGGGGCTCGACGAGCGCCTTCGCCAGGACTACCGCGAGCAGCAGTTCCGCGGCGCCGTGACCGAGACGGCGTTCGTGCCCAAGGCCACGGTCGAAAGCTTCATCCGGCTCTCGGAGCAGAAGCGCGAGGTGAGCGTGGTGAACCTTTCGCCCGACGCCTACCTCGCGCAGGTGAAGGTCGCCCCCGAGCAGGTGAAGGCCTGGTACGACGCCCACCCGAAGGAGTACACGACGCCCGAGGAGGTGAAGGTCGACTACGTGGAGCTGTCCACCGACGCGCTCGCCGCCCAGGTCACGGTCGACCCCGCGCAGGTGAAGAGCATGTACGAGCAGGAGCTCAAGACCGGCAAGTGGGGGCTTCCCGAGGAGCGGCGCGCGAGCCACATCCTCATCACGGTGAAGCCCGGCGCGACCGAGGCCGAGCGCAAGGCCGCGCTCGAGAAGGCCCAGCAGATCGCCGCGCGCGTGCGCAAGGACCCGAAGGGCTTCGCCGAGGTGGCGAAGAAGGAATCGCAGGACCCGGGCTCGGCCGCCAAGGGCGGCGACCTCGGCTTCTTCGGCCGCGGCACCATGGTCAAGCCCTTCGAGGACGCGGTCTTCGCGGCGAAGAAGGGCGACATCCTGGGCCCGATCGCCACCGATTTCGGCTATCACGTGATCGAGGTGACGGACGTGAAGCCGGCGAAGGTCAAGTCGCTCGCCGAGGCCACGCCCGAGATCGAGGCCACCCTCAAGAAGCAGGCGGCCTCGCGGCAGATGGCGGAGAGCGCGGAGAATTTCTCCAACATGGTCTACGAGCAGCCCGACAGCCTCAAGCCCGCCGCCGACACGCTGAAGCTCCCGGTGCGCGAGTCGGGATGGATCCGCAAGGGCGTCCCGGCCGACCCGGCCTACCTGTCGAATCCCAAGATGGAAGCGGAGATCTTCTCCGACAACTCCATCAAGTCGAAGCGCAACACCTCGGCGATCGAGGTCGCGCCCAACGTGCTGGTCGCCGCCCACGTGGCGGACCACCGGCCCGCGCAGCTCAAGCCCCTGGACACGGTGAAGGCGGACATCGAGCGGCTGCTCAAGCGCGACGCCGCGCTCAGGCTCGCCACCGCCGACGGCGAGGCGAAGCTCAAGCTGCTCCAGGCGGGCAAGGACCCCGGCCTCAAGTGGCCCGCGCCGCTCGCGGTGAACCGGCGCAGCCCGGGCGGCCTCTATCCGACCGTGATCGAGGCGGTCTTCCGCCTCGATCCGAAGAAGCTGCCGGCGTACGCGGGCCTGGAGACGCCGCTCGGCTACTCCCTCGTGCAGGTGAGCAAGGTCGACGAGCCGGAGCAGATCGACGAGGCGAAGCGCGCGGCCCTCGCGACGCAGCTGCGCGACGCCGTCGCCGCCGCGCAGTTCGACGCGACCCTGGGGAGCCTGCGCGAGCGCATCGGCGTCACCGTGCGCAAGGGCGCGCTCGACAAGCCGCAGCAGGGGGCGGAGCAGTAGCCCCTAGGGCTCGTCGCCTTCCATGCCCGCGGTGGTCGAGCTGAAGCCCGCGTCCACGTAGAGCACCTCGCCGGTGATGCCGCTCGCGAGGTCCGAGAGCAGGAAGGCGGCCGCGTTGCCGACCTCGTCCGCCGTCACGCCGCGGCGCAGCGGCGCCGTCCTCTCCACGAACTTCAGGATCTTCGCGAATCCGCCGATGCCCGCCGCGGCGAGCGTCTTGATCGGCCCGGCGGAGATGGCGTTCACGCGGATTCCCTCGGTGCCCAGGCTCGCGGCGAGGTAGCGCACGCACGCCTCCAGGCTCGCCTTTGCGAGCCCCATCACGTTGTAGTTCGGGATCGAGCGTGCCGCGCCGAGGTAGGAGAGCGTCACGATGGAGGCGGGGTGCCCCTTCATCAGCGGCTCGGCCGCCTTGGCGAGCGCGGCGAGGCTGTAGCTCGAGACGTCGTGGGCGACGCGGAAGGCCTCGCGCGTGACGCTTTCGTGGAACGGGCCCTTAAGGGCCTCCCGCGGCGCGAAGGCGATCGCGTGCACGAGGCCGTCCAGGCGGTCCCAGCGCGCGGCGAGCGCGGCGAAGAGCGCCTCGATCTGCGCGTCGTCGGTCACGTCGCAGGGGAACACGAGCTCCGAGGCGACTTCGCGGGCGAGCTCCTCGACCCGCTCGCGCACGCCTTCGCCCTGGTAGGTGAAGGCGAGCTCGGCGCCTTCGCGGGCGCAGGCCTTCGCGATCCCGTAGGCGATCGAGCGGTTGGAGAGCATCCCCGTCACGAGGATGCGCCGTCCCTGCAGGAAACCCATCTCGCGATCCCTTCCCCGTAGAATTGGAGCCGTCATGATTCGTCACGGACGGGGCGAGAGTGTATCGCATAATCCCCCGCTTCCTCTCCCGGGATCGACGATGATCCGCTCGCCGGCGCGCGCCGCCCGCCTCGCCCTCGCCCTCCTGGCCGCCCTCGCCGCGGCCGTCGCGGCCGCCGCGCCCGAGAAGGTGCTGCACGATGCCTTCATCATCGCCGAGACCAACTTCGATCCCGCCGCCACCTCCGACATCTATTCGACGGCCGTCATCGAGGAGATCCTCGAGCCGCCCCTCACGTACGACTTCCTCGCGCGCCCGGCGATGCTCGTGCCCCTCACCGCCGAGGCGCTGCCGCAGGTGACCGACGGCGGGCGCACGTACACGCTGCGCATCCGCAAGGGGATCTATTTCGACGACGATCCGGCCTTCGGCGGGGTGAAGCGGGAGCTCACGGCCGAGGACTACGACTACGCGTTCAAGCGGGTCATCGACCCGGCGATCCGCTCGCCCAACCTGTGGCTGATCCAGGGGCGCCTGCAGGGGGTCGCCGAGGCGGTGGCCCGGGCGGAGAAGGAGGGGCGCTTCGACTACGACGCGAAGATCCCCGGCATCGAGGTGGTGGACCGCTACACGCTGCGCTTCCACCTCGTGAAGCCCGACTACGACTTCATGTACGTCCTCGCGATCCCGACGTTCGGGGCCCAGGCCCGCGAGGTCGTGGAGCGCTACGGCAACGACATCGGCGCGCACCCGGTCGGCACGGGGCCGTACCGGCTCGCGGAGTGGAGGCGCTCCTCGCGCATCGTGCTCGTGAAGAACCCCAATTTCCGCGTGGAATACTACGACGCCCACCCGCCCGCGGACGACGCGCTCTCCCAGCAGCTCTACGCCGAGATGAAGGGCAAGCGCATCCCCCAGGTCGACCGCGTCGAGATCACCATCATCGAGGAGTCGCAGCCGCGCTGGCTCGCCTTCCTCGACGACCAGATCGACTGGATCAACCTGCCCTACGAGTTCGAGAGCATGGCGCTGCCGGGCGGGGAGCTCGCCCCGTGGCTCGCGAAGCGCGGCGTGCGCTACATGCCCGACATCGATCCGAGCGTGACCTACCTCTACTTCAACATGAAGGACCCGACGGTGGGCGGGTACACCGCGGACAAGGTCGCGCTGCGCCGCGCGATCTCGCTCGCCTACAGCAACGAGGAAGAGGACGACCTGATCCGCAACGGCACCGGGGTCGAGGCCTTCACGCTCGTGCCGCCCGGGGTGCAGGGCTACGACCCGGGCTTCAGCCTCGGGGTCACGTACGACCCGGCGCGCGCCAAGGCGCTGCTCGACATGTACGGCTACGTGGACCGCGACGGCGACGGCTGGCGCGACATGCCCGACGGCTCCCCGCTGGTGTTCAGGTACGCGACAGGCCCCTCGCAGCTCGAGCGGCAGTTCACCGAGATGTGGAAGCGGGACATGGACGCCGTCGGGATCCGCATGGCGGTCGAGGTCGCCAAGTGGCCGGACCTGCGCAAGAAGTCGAAGCAGGGGCTGCTGCAGACCTGGGAGCTCGGCTGGACCGCGGACTATCCCGACGCGAGCGACTTCTACCAGCTGCTCTACGGCCCCAACTGCGGCATCTCGAACGACGGCTGCTTCCAGCTCCCGGAGTTCGACGCGCTCTACGACAAGGCGTCGCTCACCCCGCCCGGCCCCGAGCGCCTGGAGATCTACCGCCAGATGGCGCGCCTCGTGGCCGCCTACGCCCCGATGAAGCTCCACAGCTACCGCAAGCGCCAGGAGCTGGTCCAGCCGTGGATCCTCGGATGGCGCAAGCACCCCATCCTCCAGGAGGGCTACCAGTACGTCGACATCGACCTGGCCCGCCGCGCGGAGGCCGCGCGATGAGGGTCGGGGCGGCGGCGGAAGGACGTTATAATTCCGCGACTTCCCCGAACGCCTCGCCCTTGCACCCCCGATTCACGGAACCCTCGCCCGCGCGGCGGCGCTTCGTGCTGGCCGCCGGCTCGCTGGCGGGCGCCTGCCTCGCGCCGCGAGCCGCCCGCGCCCGGCCCCGCGCCGCGAAGAAGGTGATCCGCATGGCGCTGCGCGCCGCGGAGACGGGCTTCGACCCCGTGCTGATCTTCGACCGCTACTCGGTGGGCGTCTGCGAGAACCTGTTCGAGAACCTCATCACCTACGACTACCTCGCGCGCCCCGTCAAGCTCGTGCCGCTCGCGGCCGAGGCGGTGCCCGAGCCGGAGGAGGGCGGCACCCGCTACACCTTCCGCATCAAGCCGGGCATCTACTTCAACGACGACCCGGTCTTCCGCGGCGCGCGGCGCGAGCTGGTCGCCGCGGACATGGAGTACGCGATCAAGCGCTTCCGCGACCCGGTGAACCGCAGCGCCTACGAATGGCTCTTCGAGCACAACCTCCTCGGGCTCGACGAGCTCGCCGAGCGGGCGCGGAAGGAAGGGCGCTTCGACTACGACGCGAAGGTCCCGGGCATCGAGGTGCGCGGGCGCTACGAGATCAGCTTCAAGCTGAAGGACCCGAACTACAATTTCCTCTACTTCCTCGCGATGCCCAACGTGGTGCCGGTGGCGCGCGAGGTGATCGAGGCCTACGCGGCCGACACGATGGCGCATCCCGTGGGCACCGGCCCCTACGTGCTGCGCGAGTGGGTGCGCCGCTCGAAGATCGTGCTCGAGCGCAATCCCGACTACCGCGGCTTCGAGCTCGAGACGCGCTACGCCGACATGTCCGACGAGTGGGACCGGCGCGCGGTCGAGGCCCTCGCCGGAAAGCGCCTGCCGCTCGTCGACCGCATCGAGATCTACCCGATCGAGGACGAGCAGCCGCGCTTCCTCGCGTTCCTCAACCACGAGCACGACCTGATCGACGAGCTGCCCTTCTCCTTCATCAACCAGGTGCTTCCCAACGGGCGCCTCGCGCCCCAGCTCGCCTCCCAGGGCGTGCGCGTGTTCCCGGAGCTGCAGCCGGAGATCACCTACGACGTCTTCAACGTGGACGAGAAGGCGGCCGGCGCCGAGAATCCCCTCGGGGGCTACACGCCGGAGCGCGTGGCGCTGCGCCGGGCGATGGTGCTCGCCCACGACCGCAACCAGGAGATCTCGATCATCCGCAAGGGGCAGGCGATCGCGGCGCAGAGCCCCATCCCCCCGGGCGTGGTGGGCTACGACCCGAATTTCCGCTCCGACGCCCAGGACCCGGACCCGCCGCGCGCGAAGGCGCTGCTCGACATGTTCGGCTACGTGGACCGCGACGGCGACGGCTGGCGCGAGCGGCCCGACGGCCGGCCGCTGTCCCTGCTGTACAAGTACAACCTCGGCGGCCAGGAGCCGCGCGAGCTCGCGGAGCTGTGGGTGAAGTGCATGGCCTCGGTCGGCATCCGCCTGGAGGCCTCGGGGGTTCAGTTCGCCGACCTGCTGAACGACCGGCGGCTCGGCAACTTCCAGCTCGCCGGCTCCGCGTGGATCGCGGACTACCCCGACGCGCAGAACTTCCTGCAGCTGCTCTACGGGCCCAACACCGACCAGTCGAACGAGGCGCGCTTCCGGCTGCCCGAGTACGACCGCCTCTACGAGAGGTCGCTCGGCTACCCGGACGGCCCCGAGCGCAACCGGCTCTACCGGGAGATGACGCGCCTCGTCTTCGCCTACGCGCCCTGGCGCCTCGGCGTGACCCGCATCTTCCACCACCTGCAATACCCGTGGGTGAAGGGCTACAAGAAGCACCCCATCCTGTACACGAACTTCCGCTGGCTCGACGTCGACGTGGCGGCCCAGCAGGCGGCCATGAAATAGCCCCCGTCCGGGGATAGAGAGGAGGCAAGCGAATGACCGCCTATGTCATCCGGCGGGTGTGGCAGATGATCCCGACGATCTTCGGGGTGATCCTGCTCATCTTCGTGCTGTTCAACTGGGTGGGCGGCGATCCCGCCCAGATCCTCGCCGGCAAGATCTCCAATCCCCAGCAGATCGAGAACATCCGCCACCAGCTCGGCGTCGACCGCCCGTACTGGTACCAGCTGCTGGTGTTCGTGAAGCAGGTCTTCACCTTCGACTTCGGCCGCAGCTGGTCCACCAACGAGCTGGTCTCCCACATCCTGATCACCCGCGTGGGCCCGACGCTCACGATCATGGTGCCGGTGCTGATCATCACGACCTCGCTCGCGGTGCTGTTCGCGGTGATGGTGGCCTACGTGCGGGGCTCGCTCACCGACCGGATGATCATGATCGTGTGCACGGTGGCGATGTCCGTGAGCTTCCTCGTCTACATCATCGTGTTCCAGTGGCTGTTCGGATTCGTCCTGGGCTGGTTCCCGGTCCAGGGGTGGAGCGAGAGCGTCCTGAAGAACCTGGGCTACTACGCGCCGCTGCCCATCATGCTCGCGGTGTTCGTGGGGCTCGCCCCCGAGCTTCGCCTCTACCGCTCGTTCTTCCTCGACGAGATCCACCAGGACTACGTGCGCACCGCCCGCGCGAAGGGCGTGTCGGAGCGCAAGGTCATGCTCAAGCACGTGATGCGCAACGCCCTCATCCCGATCCTCACCAACGTCGGCATCAACCTGCCCGGCGTCTTCGTGGGCTCGTTCCTGCTCGAGGTGTTCTTCTCGATCCCCGGGCTCGGCCGCGAGGTGGTGACCGCGGTGAACCGCAGCGACTTCCCGGTGATCAAGGCCGCGACGGTGTACCTCGCGGTGATCACCATGGTCGTGAATCTGCTGGTCGACGTGCTGTACAAGTTCGTCGACCCGCGCGTGCAGCTCAAATGAGGCGGGGGACGAGATGAGCGCCATCCTCGGCAACGCATCCGCGGCGGCCGTCCGCGATTCCCCCGGACTCTGGGCGCTCGCATGGCGGCGCCTGCTCCAGGACCGGGTCGGCATGGTCTGCCTCGTGATCGTCGCCGCCTACCTCGCGATGATGGTGGCCTCGTACACGGGGCTCGTCGCGGGCGACTGGAGCAGGGAGCGGGGAGTGTCCTACGCGAACCCGTCGTTCCTCGCCGGCGAGGTGAACCTGGAGGCGAAGGCCCTCGAGCAGCGCAAGGCCGCGGCGAAGGCCCCGCCCGTGGACCTGTCCGACGTCGACCCGCTCGCGCCCCGCTACAAGGAATGGGCCGAGCGCGCCGCCAAGATCGCGGTGCACGAGGTGAAGCGCTCCCAGACCCTGCCCTTCGGCGGCGACAAGTGGGGCCGCGACGTGCTCCTGAAGACGGTCAAGGGCAGCGAGGTGTCGATCTTCGTCGGCCTTTCGAGCGCGCTCCTCGCGACGCTGATCGGCACGGTGCTCGGCGCCCTCGCGGGCTACTGGGGCGGCAGGGTGAACGATCTCCTCGAGTGGTTCTACAACATCTTCACCTCGATCCCCTACATCCTGCTGATCCTCGCCTTCGCCGCGGTGGCCACCGCCACGGGCAAGTTCGGCAAGGGGATCGTGCCCATCGTCCTGGTGCTGTCGCTCACGGGCTGGACCGGGATCTACCGGCTGATGCGCGCCGAGTACATCAAGCACTGCAACCGCGAGTACGTGAAGGCGGCCCAGGCGATCGGCGCCTCGAACACCTCGCGCATGTTCCACCACATCCTGCCCAACGTGAGCCACGTCGCCCTGGTGCAGCTCTCCCAGTACACCGTGGGCTTCATCAAGGCCGAGGTGATCCTCTCCTTCCTCGGCTTCGGCGTGCCCGTGGACATGGTGTCCTGGGGAACGATGCTCGCCGAGGCGCAGAACGAGCTCGTGATCGGCAAGTGGTGGCAGCTCGTCGCCGCCGGGGCGAGCATGGCGGTCCTGGTGACCGCGTTCTCGCTGCTCACCGACAGCCTGCGCGACGCCCTGGACCCGAAGCTCAGATGAGCGCCGAAAACCTCCTCCTGCGGGTCCGGGACCTCGACGTCCGGTTCCGGGTCGACCGCAAGTCGGAGCCCTTCCGCGCGGTGAAGGGCATCTCCTTCGACATCCCGCCGCACAGCACCGTCGCGCTCGTGGGCGAGTCGGGCAGCGGCAAGAGCGTCACCGCGATGTCGATCCTCGGGCTGCTGCCCGAGAACGCGATCGTCGAGCCGCGAAGCGAGGTCGTCTACGGCGGGCGCGACGTGCTGAAGGCCCCGCTCGCCGCGATGCAGGAGATCCGCGGCAAGGAGATCTCGGTGATCTTCCAGGAGCCGATGACCTCGCTCAACCCCGTCTTCACCGTGGGCGACCAGATCGGCGAGGTCCTGCGCCTGCACATGGGCATGGGGGCGCGCCAGGCGCAGGCGCGCGCCCTGGAACTCCTCGCCGAGGTGGGCATCCCCGACCCGCGCCTGCGCGTGAACTCCTACCCGCACGAGATGTCGGGCGGGCAGCAGCAGCGCGTGATGATCGCCATGGCGATCGCCTGCGAGCCGAAGCTGCTCATCGCCGACGAGCCCACCACGGCGCTCGACGTCACCATCCAGAAGCAGATCCTCGACCTCATGGCCGGCCTGCAGCAGCGCCACCACATGTCGGTGCTGTTCATCACCCACGACCTGGGCGTGGTGGGCGAGATCGCCGACCGGGTGGTCGTGATGCAGGACGGCGAGATCCGCGAGCAGGGGCCGGTGCGGGAGATCTTCGAGAAGCCGAAGGACCCCTACACGAAGGCGCTGCTCGCGTGCCGCCCGCGGCTCGACCGGCGCCCGCGCCGCCTGCCGGTGATCGACGATTTCATCCGGGGCGAGGGGGCCGCGGGCACCGCGGAGCGCACGCGCGGCACGAGCGCCGCGGACCCGATCATCCTCGAGGTGCGCAACCTCGACAAGACCTTCTTCCTGAAGGAGGGCCTCTTCGGGCGGCGCGCGATCCCCGCGGTGAAGGACGTGAGCTTCCGCCTGCCGAAGGGCAAGACGCTGGGACTCGTGGGCGAATCCGGCTCCGGGAAGACCACGGTGGGCCTCACGCTCATGCGCCTGCACGAGGCGACCGGCGGCGAGGTGCTCTTCGAGGGGCGCGACCTGCTGCGGCTGTCGGAGAAGGAGATGATGGCCTACCGGCGGCGCATCCAGATCGTGTTCCAGAACCCCTACGCCTCGCTCAACCCGCGCTTCACGATCGGGCAGATCCTGGTCGAGCCCATGCGCATCCACGGGATCGGGAGCGACGGCCGGGAGCGCACGGAGATGGCCCTGCACCTGCTGCGCCGCGTGGGCCTGCCGGAGGCGTCCTTCCACAAGTATCCGCACGAGTTCTCGGGCGGGCAGCGCCAGCGCATCGCCATCGCGCGCTGCCTCACGATGAAGCCCGACGTGCTGATCTGCGACGAGTCGGTCTCGGCCCTCGACGTGTCGGTCCAGGCCCAGGTCCTGAACCTTCTCCAGGACCTGCAGGACGAGTACGGGCTCTCCTACATCTTCATCTCGCACGACCTCGCCGTCGTGAAGTACGTATCCGACCGCGTGATGGTGATGAACGAGGGGCGGATCGTGGAGATGGCCGATTCCGACGAGATCTACCACAATCCCAGGGAGGAATACACCCGCAGGCTCATAGCCGCGATTCCGCGGGGCCTGCAGCGCGCCCGGGAGACCCAGCCATGAGCCTTCGCATCCCCGCCTTCCTCTCCGCCTGCCTTCTGGCCGCCGCGTGCGCCGCGCCCGCGCCCCGCCTGCCGGGCGTCGACCCGGCGAACTTCGACACCGCCGTCCGTCCCCAGGACGACCTCTACCGCTACGTGAACGGCGGGTGGCTCGAGCGCACCGCGATCCCGCCCGACAAGGGCTACTACGGCGTGTTCATCGAGCTGCGCGACCGCACGCTCGAGCAGGTGCACGGCATCGTCGACGCTCTTGCGACGGACCCCGCGGCCGCGCGCGACCCCGACGCGCGCAAGATCCGCGACCTGTACGCGAGCTTCATGGACGAGAAGCGGATCGACGCCCGGGGCCTCGCCCCGGTCGCGGGCGAGCTCGCGCGCATCGACCGGATCTCGAGCAAGGGCGAGATCCCGGCGCTCGTCGCGCACTTGAATGAGATCGGCGTGAGCGCCCCGTACGGCGCCGACGTCGAGCAGGACGCGAAGGACTCGACGCGCTACGTCGTGGACCTGCGGCAGGCCGGCCTCGGGCTGCCCGACCGCGACTACTACCTCAAGGAGGACGACCCGCGGCTCGCCGAGGTGCGGTCGAAGTACCGCGCGCACGTCGAGAAGATGCTGCGGATGGCGGGAGCCTCCGATGCGGCCGCCGAGGCCGGGGAAGTCCTCGCGATCGAGACGGGGCTCGCGCGCGCGCACTGGACGCGCGTGGAGAACCGCGACCCGGTGAAGACCTACAACCCGGTGGACGTGGGCAAGCTCGACGGCCTCGCGCCGGGCTTCGACTGGAAGGCCTACCTCGTCGCCGCCGACATGGACGGGCGCGTACGGCGGGTGATCGTGAGCCAGCCGAGCTACATGACGGACTTCGCGAAGCTGCTCGCGGACACGCCGCTTCCCGCGTGGAAGGACTACTTCCGCTGGCGCCTCCTGGACGCCTACTCGCCCTATCTCTCCAGGCCGTTCGTCGACGAGCACTTCGCCTTCGACGGCACGGTGGTGCAGGGCATCCCGCAGAACCGCCCGCGCTGGCAGCGGGGGCTCTCGGTCGTCGAGGAGGCGATGGGCCAGGGGCTCGGCAAGCTCTATGTCGCGCGCTACTTCACGCCCGAGAAGAAGGCGCGCATGGACGCGCTGGTGGCGAACCTCGTCGCCGCCTACCGCGAGAGCATCGAGGGCCTCACCTGGATGGGGCCGGAGACCAAGAAGGCCGCGCTCGCGAAGCTCGCCGCGCTCGCGCCGCACATCGGCTACCCGGCGAAATGGCGCGACTACTCGAAGCTCGAGATCGAGCCCGGCGACCTGGTCGGCAACGTGATGCGCGGCCAGCGTTTCGACTACGAGCGCAACATCGCCAAGCTCGGCAAGCCCGTCGACCGCGAGGAATGGCTCCTCAGCCCCCAGACGGTCAACGCGTACTACTACCCGCCGATGAACGAGGTCGTGTTCCCCGCGGCGATCCTCCAGCCGCCGTTCTTCGACGCGTCGGCCGACGACGCGCTCAACTACGGGGCGATCGGGGCGGTGATCGGGCACGAGATCAGCCACGGCTTCGACGACCACGGCAGCCAGTACGACGCCCAGGGGAACCTGCGCGACTGGTGGACGAAGGAGGATCGCCGCGAGTTCCGGGAGCGCACCGCGGCGCTGGTGGCGCAGTACGACGCCTACAGCCCGCTGCCCGGCTATCACCTGAACGGCAAGCTCACCCTCGGGGAGAACATCGCGGACAACTCGGGCCTCGCGATCGCGTGGAAGGCCTACCGGATCGCGCTCGGCGGGAGGCCCGCGCCCGTGATCGACGGCTTCACGGGGGCGCAGCGCTTCTACATCGGCTGGGCGCGCGTGTGGGCCGAGAAGCGGCGCCCCGAGGAAGCGATCCGCCTGCTCAAGATCGACCCTCATTCGCCGGGGCGATTCCGCGCCGACGGGCCGCCCTCGAACGAGGAGCCGTTCTACGCGGCCTTCGGCGTGAAGGAAGGCGACGGCATGTACCGGCCGCCGGGCGAGCGCGTGACGATCTGGTGAGCGCGCGCCGCGGCGCGCTTACTCGCCGGGGACGCGCAGCCTCAGGCCCGGGTGGATGAGGGTGCGCTCGCCGAGGTCGTTGAGCTCGCGCAGCGTCCCGACCTCGGTATCGAAGCGCAGCGCGATGCCGTAGAGGGTATCGCCGGAGCGCACCACGTACCACCCGCCCCGGGAAGCGGCGACCGGCACGCGCGACGGCCCGGCCGCCGCCGAGACGGTGCGCAGCGAGGCCGGCACGGCGTGCGCGGGGCCGTCGCGCCGGATCGGCACCACCACCGGGCCCGACCAGCGCAGGCGCCCGTGCTTGTCGAGGCGCAGCCCCTGGTTCACCGCGAGGAGCTCGCGGCGCGTGAGGCCGTGGCGGCGCGCGATCACGTCGGCGTATTCCCCGCGCCGCGCGTAGTACGTCGTCCAGGTCACCAGCGGCTTGTCGTAGGCTTCGAGGTTCTCCTTGAACGCCTCGGCCTTGGCGAGCGGCAGCACGAGCTCGCCCGAGGTGGCCACGGGCGTGCGATGCGCCGGGTTGAGCGCGGTGAACTCCTCCTCGCTCATGCCCGCGAGCTGCGCGGCCACCTTGACGTCGATCTTCGCGGGCGCCTGCACGGTCGTGAAGTACGGCTGGTCCGGGAGCGACTCGAGGTCGACGCCGTAGGTGGCGGGCGAGAGCACGATGTTCTTCACCGCCATGAGCTTCGGGACGTAGTTGCGCGTCTCCGGGGGCAGGCGCGGGGAGATGCCGAGGTAGTCGACGGGCAGCCCCCGCCTCTGGTTGTAGGCGATCGCGCGGCTCACGCAGCCCGCGCCGCAGTTGTAGGCGGCGAGCGCGAGCTCCCAGCTGCCGAACTGCTCGTGCAGCCGCTCGAGGTAGCTCAGCGCCGCATCGGTCGCCGCGACGATGTCGTTGCGGTTGTCGCTCCACCACGTGCGCTTGAGCCCGAAGTTCTTCGCGGTCGACGGGACGAATTGCCACAGGCCCGAGGCGCGGGAGCGGGAGGTCGCCCGGGGCGCGAAGGCGCTCTCGATCACGGGCAGCAGCGCGATCTCGGTCGGCATGCCGCGCTTCTCCACCTGCTCGACGATGTAGTGCAGGTAGAGGCTTCCGCGGTCGACGAAGCGCTTGATGTAGTCGGGACGGCTCGTGTACCACTCCTCCTGCTCGGCCACGAGCGGCGAGTCGAGCGGCTCGAGGGCGAAGCCCTCGCGGATGCGCTCCCAGAGGTCGGGGTCGGGCAGCGGGACGTCGTCCACCTCGTCGAAGGCCGAAGGCAGGTTCGCGGCCGCGGGATCGGACTTCGGCGCCGCGGGAGGGGCTTCCCCGAAGGCGGGGGCGCAGAGGGCGGCCAGGAGGACGGCGCCGATGCTCAGGTATCGCGCGAAGTGCATCAAGTTAGCCGTTGTTTCCCTTGCGTTTTTTGGAATGCTACCTTCGGGGCCCGGCGGCGTCAATGAGAAGGCTCACAGCGTGAGGGTGAGCTCGCCCAGCAGGGCCCCCGGGGTGCGCACCGACATCGTCGAGCGCTCCCCGTAGGTGTCGGTGTCGGGCACGAGGTCGCGCTCGCGGGTGAGCGCCTCGAGGCTGGCGCCCAGCATGCGGTAGGCCGTGTCGTCGAAGCGCATCACGTTGAGGGGCGCGCGGATGCGGCCGTCCTCGACCCAGAACGACGCGAAGCGGGTCATGCCCGTGAGGCGGCACGCGGAGCGGTCGGAGAAGTTGAGGTACCAGAGGTTGCCGACGTAGATGCCCGTGCCGAGCGCTTCCAGCGCCGCGGAATCGGCGAGCGTGCCGGGAGCGAGGTCGAGCGACTCGGGCGTCTCGGCGGCGTTCGCGCCGTTGGTCTGCACGCCGTACTCGCGCGCCGAGCGCGGGCTCACGAGGGGGGCGGCGAGGCGCCCGGCGTCGATGAGCGCGACCTGGGCCGGGCGCACGAACCCCTCGGACTGGAAGCCGCTCGCGATGCCCTCGCGCGTGTTCTCCCGGATCGTCACCATCGGCGAGAGCCGCGCGTCCTGGTCGGCCATGCGGATGAGCGCGCTCTGCTTCGTGTTGCGGCTCTTCAGGCCGAAGCCCGCCCACGACAGCATGCCGAGGAGCTCGTTCATGGCGGCGGGGGCGAGGAAGGCGCGGTAGGGGCCGGGCGCGAGCTCGAGCGGCTTCTCCCCCAGGCGCGCGAGCTGCTCCCGCGCGAAGCGCATCCGCGCCTCGAACGCGGCGCTCGACCATTCGGCGCCGGCGTAGGTGCTCTTCACCGCCTTGTCGCGGTCGTGGTACAGGCACCAGCCGAAGCCGAAGCTCTCGACCGCGTGCCAGTGGCGCACGCCCACCGAGCTCGAGAATCCCTTCCACACGGGCCCCGAGGCGTGGAAGCCCACGAGGTCCACGCCGCGCGCGGCCGCGAGGACCTCGTCGATCACCTGCGCGGGATCGGGCAGCCGCCCCGCGCGGTGCGCGGCGCTCGCCGCCGGGGCCGTCTCCACGAGGAGGAACGGGTCGTCGGGCACGTCGGCGAGCCCGGCGCGCAGCTCGCTTACGAGGGCGGCGAGGACGGGGCGATCGGCGGCGGCATCGCCCGCGACGCTCAGGCGCGCTTCCAGGCGCTTCTGCCCGCGGATGAGGGAGACGGTCCAGGCCGCCTGGCGCACGGCGGTCGCCTGGCGCACGGCGCTGCGATTGAAGCGGATGAAATCGCTCTCTTCCGCCGAGAGGGCCGAGAGGATCGCCTCGCCCGGGCGCGCGAGGCGATCGAGGTGCGAGGCGACCTCCTCGAAGTACGGGCGCATGTCGCTCATGCCGCGCCTCCGAAGACGTCCACGTCGCGGAAGCGGCAGGCGGGCGAGGCGTGCCCCACGCGGATCACCTGGTTGGGCTCTCCCTTGCCGCAGTAGGGCGTGCCCATCACCTCGAAGGTGGAGGCGTCCCCGACGCCCGCGAGCGAGCGCCAGAACGTCGCCGAGACGCCGCGGTAGTTGGGATTCTTCACCACCTCGGCCAGGCGACCGTTCCGAATCATCCGTCCCCACTCGCACCCGAACTGGAACTTGTTGCGCGAGTCGTCGATGGACCACGAGACGTTGGTGCGCATCATGACGCCGTGGTCGACCGAGGCCACGAGCTCCTCGAGCGGGGAGCTGCCCGGCTCGACGTTGAGGTTGGCCATGCGGTCGATGGGCGCGCGGTTCCAGGAGCAGGCCCGGGTGTTGGCGACGCCCTCGATGCCCGCGCGCTTCTGCGAGATGGCCCCTCCCAGCGGGCGCTCGAGGATGCCCCCGCGGATGAGGTAGCGCTTCTCGGCCGCGAGGCCGTCGTCGTCCCAGCCGTAGCTCGCGTACTGCTCGGGGCGGGTGGGATCGTGGGTCACGTCGAGCAGCTCGCTGCCGTAGCGGTACGTCCCGAACATGTCGAGCGTCACGAAGCTCGTGCCGGCGAAGTTGCGCTCGTCGCCGAGGATGCGGTCGAGCTCGAGGGGGTGCCCGATCGACTCGTGGATCTGCAGCATCATCTGGTCGGGCATGAGCAGCACGTCCATGCGGCCGCTCGGGCAGTTGGGCGCGGCGAGGAGCTCGAGCGCCGCCTCGGCGACCTGCCGGCCCGCGCCGTCGAGGCCGAAGGCCTCCAGGATCTCGAGGCCCCCCTGGCGGCAGAAGCCGTTGTAGCGCCCGCCGTGGGTGCGCGTCTGCGACTCGCCCTCCGCGTAGGCCGTCGCGGAAAGGTTCGGCACGACGAAATGGAACTCCTGGACCGCCTCGGCGCCGTCGGCGGTGAAGTAGGCCTGCTTCGAGGTCGTGGTCCAGAGGTTCGCCTCCCAGTCCACGATGCGCGGGTCGATGCGGCAGTTCTTCGCCTCGGCGGCGAGCAGCTCGTACTTGTCGCGGCGCGAGAGCGAGGCGGGATCCCGTCCCGTGGGCGAGCGGTATTGTCCGCGCGGGCGCGGCATCGCCACGCTCCCGTAGTCGAGGACGCCGCGGCCGGCGGTGAGAGCGGCGTAGCGGCGCGCCTTCGCGATCGCCCGCTGGAGGCCGGCGCGCGAGAGATCGCTTGTCGCCGCGTAGCCCAGGCCCCCGCGGTCGATCACGGTGACCATGGCGCCGCGGTTCACGGCGAGCTTCGGGGGCTCGGGGACGTCCTGGCGCACCGCGAGGTATTCGCTCGATTCCTCGACGAATCGCAGCGCGCAGAAATCGACGGCGGGCGCGAGGGACTTGAATTCCCGCTGAAGGGTATCCAGCATGGCGGAGCTTTCGGAAAAGAACCGGCCGCCTCATGGGCGGCCCGAGCCGCATTCTACCGCGCTTCGGCGAGGCGCTCGAACTCCGACCGGGTCATGCGCACCAGGACCCACTCCTTCATCAGGCTCGCGCCCAGGGACTCGTAGAAGCGTATCGAGGGCTCGTTCCAGTCGAGCACGCGCCACTCGAGGCGCCCGCATTCGCGCTCGGCCGCGAGCCGGGCGAGGCGCGCGAGGAGGGCCTTGCCGATCCCCGCGCCGCGGTGGCGAGGCTCGACGAAGAGATCCTCGAGGTAGAGCCCGCGCCGGCACAGGAAGGTGGAGAAGGTGGTGAAGTAGAGTGCGAATCCGACCGCGCGCCCGGCGCGCTCGGCGACGAGGCACTCGCACGCGCGACGCGGGCCGAAGAGCGCCTCGCCCATCCTCTCCGGAGTGGCCTCGGCCATGTGGGCGAGCTTCTCGTACTCGGCAAGCTCGCGCACCAGGCGCACGATCTCGGCCACGTCCCCGGGATTCGCCTCGCGGATCGCGAACGGCGCGCTTGGCGGCTTCAGAAGCGGTTCTTCCACTCGCGGATCTCGGCGAAGACCTCGACCGGGCCGGCGAGCCGGTGCCCGGCGTGGCGCTCGGCGGAGGCGGCCACCTCGGGGACGGCGCAGCGCAGGAAGGGATTGGTGGCGAGCTCTTCCCCCACCGTCGACGGCACGGTCGGCAGCCCGCGCCCGCGCTTGGCCGCCTCGCGCGCCTTGCGCTCGGCTAGCCGCGCGTTGCCCGGCTCCACCGCCTCGGCGAAGCGGATGTTCGCCAGCGTGTACTCGTGGGCGCAGTACACGCGCGTGTCGGCCGGAAGGCTCGCGAGCTTCGCCAGCGATGCGGCCATCTGCGCCGGCGTGCCCTCGAAGAGCCGCCCGCAGCCGCACGCGAACAGCGTGTCGCCGCAGAAGACCGCGGGATCGGCGCCCCGGTGCACGTAGGCGATGTGCCCCGCGGTGTGCCCCGGGACGTCGAGCACCTCGACGGCGAAATCGAGGCCGGGCACCACCAGCCGGTCGCCCTCGGCGAGGCTTCGGGTGAGGTTGCGCACGCCGTCGCGTGCCGGCCCGAACACGGGGCAACCCCAGCGGCCCACGAGGTCCGCCACGCCGCCCACGTGGTCGCCGTGGTGGTGGGTCGCGAGGATCGACTGGAGGGCGAGGCCGTGAGCGCCCAGGAACTGCTCGACCGGCTCGGCGTCGCCCGGGTCCACCACCGCGGCGGCACCCGCCTCCGAGAGCACCCAGAAATAGTTGTCCTCGAAGGCCGGGACCGCGTCGATCTGCACCATGATTCCGAGTCTATTAGAATTGCACCATGGCCACCACGCTGGGCGACTGGTTCGCGACGCCGCTCGGGCAGTACCTGCTCGAGCGCGAGCAGGCGTACCTCGACGACGTGACGCCGGACATCTTCGGGTTCCACGCCCTGCAGCTGGGGCTCGCCGGGCTCGACCTCCTGCGCGAAAGCCGCATCGCCCACCGCGTGCGGGTCGCCTGCTCGGAGCGTCCCGACGTCTACGCGAAATGCGACGAGCTGCCGTTCGCGACCCAGTCGATCGACCTCGTCCTGCTGCCGCACGTGCTCGAGTTCGCCGAGGATCCGCACGCGATCCTGCGCGAGGTCGACCGCGTGATGATGCCCGAGGGGCGGCTCGTCATCCTGGGCTTCAACCCGTGGAGCCTGTGGGGCCTGCGCAGCGCTCTGGGGCCGTCGCGCGGCGAGGTGCCGTGGAACGGGCGCTTCGTCTCGCTGCTGCGCGTGAAGGACTGGCTGTCGCTCCTCGGCTTCGACGTGTCCGCGGGGCGGCTCACCGCCTACGCGCCGCCGTTCGAGAGCGGCGCGCTGCGCCGGCGCTTCCGCTTCATGGAGCCCGCGGGCGACCGCTGGTGGGCCGTGGGAGGCGCGGTGTACATGCTGCAGGCGGTCAAGCGCGTGCGCGGCATGCGGCTCATCACGCCGGCGTGGCAGGAGAAGAAGGCGCGCGAGAAGGCGCTCATCGCCGCGGCCAAGCGCGAGGCCAAGGCGGCGGGGCGCGCCGAAGAGGTGATCTCGGCGTCGAAGTCCGCCGGGCGCCTGAGGATCGTGAAGTAAATTGGACCGCGCCGCGCCGCACGCGTCCCACGGCTCCGAAGGCAAGGCCGTCAACGTCTACACCGACGGCGCGTGCAAGGGCAATCCGGGTCCCGGCGGCTGGGGCGTGCTGCTCGAGTACGACGGCCGGCACAAGGAGCTCTGCGGCGGGGAGCCCTCGACCACCAACAACCGCATGGAGCTCACCGCGGTGATCGAGGCGCTCGCGGCGCTGAAAGGCCCGTCGCGCGTGGTCGTGCACACCGATTCGCAGTACGTGCACAAGGGGATCACGGAATGGCTCCCGGCGTGGAAGGCGCGGGGCTGGAGGACCGCCGCCAAGGAGCCGGTGAAGAACGCGGACCTCTGGAAGAAGCTCGAGGAGGCGGTCGGCAGGCACCGCATCCGCTGGGTGTGGGTGAAGGGCCACTCGGGCCACGACGGCAACGAGCGGGCCGACGCGCTCGCGAACAAGGGAGTGGCCTCGCTCGGAGCGGGGAGCTGAATGCGCCGCTCAAGGGGCCGCGAAGGCGGCTTGGCGTGAACGCCCGGGGGCGGGCGGCGGGGATCGAAAGGGAGAGGGGAGCTTGCGCAGGATCGTGCTCGATACCGAGACAACGGGGCTGGAGCCCGAGGCGGGCCACCGCGTGATCGAGCTCGCCTGCCTCGAGCTGCAGGGGCGCCGCCTCACGGGCCGGCATTTCCATCGCTACGTGAACCCGGAGCGCGCGATCGACGCGGCGGCGAGCCAGGTGCACGGCCTCACCGACGAGGACCTGGCCGACAAGCCGCGCTTCGCCGACATCGCGGACGAGTTCGTCGAGTTCGTCGAAGGGGCGGAGCTCCTCATCCACAACGCGCCCTTCGACGTGGCGTTCCTCGACGCGGAGCTCGCGCTCCTCGGCCGGCCGCCGCTCGCCACGTTCTGCGCCGTCTCGGACACGCTCGCGATGGCGCGCGAGCTCCATCCTGGCAAGAAGAACTCGCTCGACGCACTGTGCGAGCGCTACGCGGTGGACCATTCGCGCCGCACGCTGCACGGGGCGCTGCTCGACGCTCAGCTGCTCGCCGACGTGTGGCTCGCGATGACGCGCGGCCAGGAGACGCTCGACATCGGGATCGCCGCCGGGCCGGCGGCGGCGCTCGCCGGGGCGCCGCGCGCCGGACGCCTCGTGGTGCTGCGCGCGAGCGAGGCCGAGCGCGCGCGCCACGCGGCGTTGTGCGAGCGCATCGAGCGCGACAGCAGGGGGAAATGCCTGTGGCTGCATCCCGCGACGGCGTGACGCCCGCGCCCGAGGCTCCGCAGCCGGAGCCGCGCAAGCGCCTCGCCGCGCGCCTCGTGGGGCTGGGCGCGATCCCGATCGCGGTCTTCTGCGCGGTCTACCTCGTCGCCTCGCGGGTGCTGGGCATCGAGACCACGCACGCGCAGGTCTGGACCCTCACCTTCGGCCTCGTGGGGAGCGTCCTGAGCCTCTTCCTCCTGGGCTCGTTCGCCGCGCGCGCGGTCGTGGGCGAGGTGGAGGCGGTGCGCGAGGCCGTGCGGAGCGCGGTCGACGGGGGCCCCTCCCCGGAGCTGCCCGAGCTCACGGCGCCGCTCGAGGACCTCAAGCACGACGTGCTCGGCCTCACCGAGACCCTGCGCGACCAGCACGCCAAGATGCAGGAGCGGCTCGACACGGCGCGCCAGCAGATCTTCTTCCTCACCAACCACGATCCGCTCACGGGGCTGCCCAACCGCAAGACGCTCGAGGAGCGCCTGGAGAGCGCGATCGCGAACGCGAAGAGCCACGGCAGCACCCACGCGCTGCTCTACCTCGACATCGACCATTTTCACCGCATCAACGATTCGTTCGGGCACCTGGCGGGCGACGAGCTGCTGCGGCGCCTCGCCCCGGTGCTGCAGGCGAGCCTGCGCGAGGGCGAGATGCTCGCGCGCATCGGCGGCGACGAGTTCTCCGTGCTGCTCGAGAACTGCAGCGCCGAGTTCGCGCAGGCCGCCGCCACCCAGCTGCGCGACGCCGTGCAGGCCTGGCAGTTCGAATGGGACGAGAAGGCCTTCCAGGTGGGCGTGAGCATCGGCGTGGTGGCGATCACCAAGCTCTCGCCGAGCCTGTCGGCCGTGCTCTCCGAGGCCGACACCGCGTGCTTCACCGCGAAGGAGCAGGGCCGCAACCGCGTCTTCGCCTTCCACGACGCGAGCACCTCGCAGTACATGCGCCAGACGAGCCGCGGATGGCTCAAGCGCATCAACGACGCGCTCTCGGAAGGCGCCTTCACGCTGCTCTACCAGCCGATCGTGCCGATCGAGATGCCGCGCGTCGCGAGCAAGCCGCGCGTGGAGGCGCTGCTGCGCATGAGCGAGACCGGGGGCGAGCTGATCCTGCCGATGTCCTTCATCCCGGTGGCCGAGCGCTACGACCTCATGCGCACCATCGACCGCTGGGTGATCGAGCGCGCCTTCGCCGACTACAAGCGCCTGGTGAAGATGCGCGGCGAGCCCATGCCCGCGGAATTCTCGATCAACCTCTCGGGGCACACGCTCTCCAGCCCCGACTTCGCGGACTTCATGCAGGAGAGGTTCGCCCAGCACGGCGTGCCGCCGCAGTGCCTGTACTTCGAGATCACCGAGACCGCGGCCATCGCCAACGTGGAGCGCGCGCGCGGCCTCATCGAGACGCTGCGCGGCCTGGGCGTGCGCTTCCTGCTGGACGACTTCGGCAGCGGGCTGTCCTCGTTCAACTACCTCAAGCACTTCCCCGTGGACGGCATCAAGGTCGACGGCCTGTTCGTGAAGGGAGTGGCGAAGAACTACCTCGACTACGCGCTGGTGGAGTCGATCCAGAAGATCGGCACGAGCCTGGGGCTGCAGACGATCGCCGAGTACGTGGAGACCGAGGAGATCGCGCGCAAGCTCGTGCAGATCGGCATTCCGCTCGGCCAGGGCTACTACCTCTCCCCGCCGCGCCCGTGGGAGGCGCTGTTCGAGGGAACCTAGCGTCCGTCCGGCCCGAATCGACCGTCCCCGGGGCGGCTGCTATAATCGCCCGCCAGCGTCATCCAAGAAAACCCGTCTCCAAGACTCCACCACGCCAATGCCTCCGATCCGAACCGTCGCCCTCGCGGCGATCTGCGCGGCCGTATTCCCGGTCGCCGCCGCGGAAAACACCCAGGTCACGCTGCAGAACAAGATCGCCCAGTGCCAGGGTTGCCACGGCATCGAGGACTGGAAGACCGCCTATCCCGAGGTCTACCACGTGCCGAAGCTGGGCGGGCAGAATGCGGCCTACATCGTGAACGCGCTCAAGGAATACAAGTCGGGCGACCGCGACTTCGGCACGATGCACGCGATGGCCGAGGATCTGAGCGACGACGACATGAAACGGATCGCCGAGTACTTCGCCGGACCCGGCGGCGGCCTCTCGGCCCAGTCCGCGGGGAGCAAGCAATGAGGCCCCTCGCGATGCTTCGCCCGCTCGTGCTGGCGCTCGTGTGCGCGGCCCTTCCGGCCCTGGCTTCGGGCGATCCCGAGGCGGGCGCCAAGAAGGCCGCCGCCAAGGGATGTCCCGCCTGCCACGGCGCCAAGGGCGTCAGCGTGAGCCCCGAGTTCCCGAACCTCGCGGGGCAGCAGGAGGATTACCTCGTGGCCTCCCTGAACCATTACAAGGACGGCAAGCGCAAGAACCCGATCATGCAGCCGCAGGCGGCGGGGTTGACCGAGCGCGACGTCGAGGACATCGCCGCCTACTTCGCTTCGCAGACGGGGCTCAAGGTCAAGAACTGATCGCGCTCCCTTCCCGAGAGAGCCCGGCCGAGCGCCGGGCTTTTTTTTCGCTCGTGTCGCCGGCGGGCGACGCGCGCAATCGCTTTCGCTTCAGGCCGCTAGCGCGCAAACGCGTCGTCCCCCGTCGGCGGACGGCGACGGCGCGGTTCGCCGCGGCCCCCGGCCGGCTCGACGCAACTCCCTGATTCGGTCGGCAGATTCGCTCCTGGCATGTTGCGTGCGTTAAAGGCCGCCGGCAGGGCCCCATCATGACCCCAGGGAGGGATCAGCATGAAGAAGCTCGCCTTTGCGGTGCCGGTCGCGGTCGTTCTCGGCGCGACCCTGTTCGAGATCCCGGTGGCCGATTCGCAGACGACGGCGTTCAGGGCGCGCGATCCGGGCGTGCGCGCGGGCGCGGCGGGAGCGGGCGGGCCGATCTCCGGATTGACTCCCCGCGAGCTCGATTACTTCGCCGCCGGCCAGGCGGACTTCGCGGAGGCCGAATCGGTGGAGGACGGGCTGGGCCCCACCATGAACCTCGACAGTTGCGGGGGTTGCCACGCGCAGCCCGTGATCGGCGGATCGAGCCCCGCGCTCAATCCCCAGGTCGCTTTCGCGGGACGCATGGGCGCGGCCAACCGGCTTCCCGCATTCATCCGCGCCGACGGCCCGGTGCGCGAGGCCCGCTTCGTGAGCAACGCCGACGGAACCCCCGACGGCGGCGTTCACGCGCTGTTCACGATCGCGGGGCGCGCGGACGCGCCAGGATGCGTTCTCGCGCAGCCCGACTTCGCCGGCGCTCTCGCCGGGCGCAACGTGATCTTCCGCATCCCGACGCCGGTCTTTGGCGCTGGCCTGATCGAGGCGATTCCCGACGCGGCGATCCTCGCGAACCAGGCGGCCACCGCGCCGCTCGGGCAGCCGCTCGGCATCCGCGGCCGCGCGAACTTCGCCGTCTCGGGCCGCGCGGTATCGGGCCAGGGGAACAACAACGGCAACGACGGGACGATCGCCCGCTTCGGCTGGAAGGCGCAGAACAAGTCGCTGCTGCTCTTCGCGGGCGAGGCCTACAACGTGGAGATGGGCATCACCAACGAGCTCTTCCCCACCGAGCGCGACGAGACCTCGGCCTGCCAGTTCGCCACGATGCCGAACGACTCGTTCGATACCGAGTCCACGGTCACGGTCGAGGCGCTGCCGGCGATCGAGAGGTTCGCGCTCTTCCAGCGCTTCCTCGCGCCCCCCGAGCCCTCCGCCAGCTCGCCCGGCGGCGCGGCCTCGATCCAGCGCGGCCGAGGCCTGTTCTCGGCGACGGGATGCGCGCTGTGCCACACGCCGACGCTTCAGACGGGCAACTCCACGGTGGCGGCCCTGCGCTTCCGGCCGGCGAACCTCTACTCCGACCTGCTCCTGCACGACATGGGGCCGGGGCTCGCCGACGGCGTGTCGCAGGGACAGGCGGGCCCGAGCGAATTCCGGACCGCGCCGCTCTGGGGGCTCGGCCAGCGGGTCTTCTTCCTGCACGACGGCCGCACCTCGGACCTGCTCGAAGCGGTCCAGGCGCACCAGGGAGGCACCGCGCGCGCCGGCAACGCTTCGGAGGCGAACGGCGTGGTCGCCCGCTTCAACGGGCTCGCGGAGTCGCAGAAGCAGGACCTGCTGAATTTCCTGCGATCGCTGTAGCGTGCAGGACGCGCGGGGCGGGCCGCCTCAGCGGCCGCGGCCCGTCTTGCGCGCGAGGCAGTCCAGGTAGGCGCCGTCGTCGAAGGCGCCGCCTTCTCGCTGCGCCCGCCAGACCATTTCGGCGAGGCAGTCCATCGCGTCGTGGCGCGCCTCGTGGCCCGAGCCGCGGCGCTCCTCGAGGGCGCGCAGGGCGGAGCGGATCCCGGGAGGCTGGTCGATCGAGGCCTGCTCCTCGATCGCGAGGTGCATGGCGAGATGCAGGAAAGGATTGGTCTCGCCGCCTTCGGGCTTCCAATCGCGCTCGAGATAGCGGTCGCGGTCCTCGAGGACCGCGTGGTACTCGGGGTGCTCGAGCACGATCGAGAGCGCGAGCGACTCGAGCGGGGTGAGCGGCGCCCCGGCGCGGTACCTGGCCCACAGGTCGAAGAGGAAATCGCGCGCCTGGTCACGCGTGGGATTGAACATGGGCGTCCTTCGCGGCCGCGGCGATGCGGCGCTTGTCGCGGAAGCCGCACGCCTCGTACACCGGACATCGCCCGCACAGCGGCTTTCTCGCGAGGCAGGTGTAGCGCCCGTGAAGGATGAGATAGTGGTGGGCGTGCGGCAGATATCGCGGCGGGACCACCTTCATGAGCTTCGCCTCGACTTCGAGCGGGTTCTTGCCCGGCGCGAGCCCGGTGCGGTTCGCGACGCGGAAGACGTGCGTGTCCACCGCGAGGGTGGGCTCGCCGAAGGCGGCGTTGAGCACGACGTTCGCGGTCTTGCGCCCGACGCCGGGCAGCGCCTCCAGCGCCTCGCGCGTCCTCGGCACCTCGCCGCCGTGCTTGTCGATCAGCAGGCGCGAGAGGGCGACCACGTTGCGCGCCTTGCCGCGGTACAGGCCGATGGTGCGGATGTGCTTCTCGAGGCCCTCCACGCCGAGCGCGGCGATCTGCGCCGGCGTGTTGGCGACCGGGAAGAGCTTCGCCGTCGCCGCGTTCACGCTGCGGTCCGTGGCCTGCGCGGACAGCACCACCGCGACGAGCAGCTCGAAGGGCGTGGCGAACTCGAGCTCGCTCTTCGGCTCCGGGATCGCCTCCGCGAGCCGCCGGAAGAACTCCTCGCGCTTGGCCGGGCTCATTCGAGCGAGGCGAGCCGCGCGGCGCTCTCGGCCGCCTCGCGCGCGAGGCGGCTCGCGCGCGCCTCGTGACGCTCGCGCGAGCGCTTCGCGCTCGGCAGCCCCGCCACCGGGACGAGCGCGATGCAGTCGACGGGGCAGGGCGGGAGGCACAGCTCGCAGCCCGTGCACCACGAGGCGATGACGGTATGCATGCGCCGGGCCGCGCCCACGATGGCGTCCACCGGGCAGGCCTGGATGCACTTCACGCACCCGATGCACGCGGCCTCGTCGATCACCGCGACGCGCGGCGGCCGCCACGCTCCGTTGGCCGGATCGAGGGGGAGGGGAGCGCGGCCGAGGAGCCGCGCGAGGCGCGTAACGCCTTCGTCGCCGCCCGGCGGGCAATGGTTGATCGCGGCCGTCCCCGCGGCGATCGCCTCGGCGTAAGGGCGGCAGCCGGCGTAGCCGCACTTCGTGCATTGCGTCTGCGGCAGCAGGGCGTCGATGCGGGTCGCGAGGTCGGGGTCCATGGCCTCAGCGTAGCGCGCGGCGCGCTTCGGCGACGAGCGCCGGGCCGCGGTAGACGAAGCCCGTGTAGACCTGCACGAGGCTCGCGCCCGCGTCGATCTTCGCGCGCGCGTCCGCTCCCGAGAGGATCCCGCCCACGCCGACCAGGGGCACGCGCCCCCGGAGGATCTCGGCGAGCCGCCGCAGCACCCGGGTCGAGGGAGCGAACAGGGGCCGGCCGCTGAGCCCCCCGGGCTCGAAGGCATGGCGATGGCCCTCGACACCGTCGCGCGCCACCGTGGTGTTGGTCGCGATGAGCCCGTCCACGCGATGCTTCACGGCGAGCTCGGCGATTGCCTCGACCTGGGCATCGTCGAGGTCCGGGGCGACCTTCACGAGCAGCGGCTTCGCACGCCCGTAACGCGTGGCGAGGGTGGCGCGGCGCGCCATGAGGGCGGAGAGCAGCTCGTCGAGGCGCTCGCCCGACTGCAGCTCCCGCAGCTTCGCGGTGTTGGGCGAGGAGACGTTCACCGTCACGTAGCTCGCCCGCCCGTACACCGCGTCGAGGCCGGCGAGGTAGTCCTCGGCCGCGCGCTCGATCGGCGTGTCGAAATTCTTGCCGATGTTGATCCCCAGCACGCCCCGGAAGCTCGCGCGCTCGAGGTTGCGCATCAGGCGCTCGACGCCCTGGTTGTTGAAGCCGAGGCGGTTGATGAGCGCCTGGTGCTCCTCGAGGCGGAACAGGCGCGGCTTCGGGTTGCCGGGCTGCGGGCGCGGCGTCACGGTGCCCACCTCGACGAAGCCGAAGCCCAGCGCGGCGAGCGCATCCACGTACTCGCCGTTCTTGTCGAGGCCGGCGGCCACTCCCACCGGATTGGCGAAGTCGAGGCCCATCACGCGCCGCCCCTCGCCGTCGGCCGCGCCGGGCCCCAGCCACGCCGCGCCCTGGCCGAGCGCGGCGAGCGACTTCAGCGCCAGGTCGTGGGCGACTTCGGGATCGAGGCGGAAGAGGGCGGTGCGGGCGAGGGCGTAGAGCACGCTAGCCGAGGCGCCGCCACTCGCCGCGGGAAAGCCCCTCGATGGGCCGGAACTGGTTCTTGTAGCTCATCTTGCGGCTCTGGGCGATCCAGTAGCCGAGGTACACGTAGGCGAGCCCCTTGCGGGACGCTTCCCCGATCTGCCAGACGATGTTGTAGGTGCCGAAGCTCGCGCGCGGCACGAGCGGGTCGAAGAACGTGTACACCGAGGACAGGCCGTCGGACAGCTCGTCCACGATCGAGACCATGCGCAGCTCGCCCGCCTCGCGGAACTCGACGAGCCGGGTGGCCACGTTCGACTGCAGCAGGAAGTGCGCGTACTGCTCGCGGCTGTCGTGGTCCATCCCGCCGCCGCGGTGGCGCTCGCTCTGGTAGAGGCGGTAGAGCGCGTAATGCTCGGCGTTGAACTTGAGCTCGGCGTAGCGCGCCTCGAGGGCCCGGTGCCGCTCGAGGGCGCGGCGCTGCGAGCGCGTGGGCTGGAATTCGGCGGCCACGACGCGCACCGGCACGCAGGCGTGGCAGTGGTCGCAGTACGGCCGGTAGGTGAAGGCCCCGCTGCGGCGGAAGCCCGCGGAGACGAGCGCGCTGTAGGTTTCCGTGTCGATCAGGTAGCTCGGCGTGGCGACCTGGGAGCGCGCGAGCTTGCCGGGCAGGTAGCTGCACGGATAGGGGGCCGTCGCGTAGAACTGCAGGTTCGCGATCGGAAGGTCGTTGAGTTTCGCCATTCCTCTAGCGCGCCCGGGCCTTCTTCAGGCCCATCGCGCGAAAATTCATCCAGCGCGCCCGGGCCGGGCCTTCTTCAGGCCCGTCGCGCGAACATTCTATCCGCACAGCCAAGGGCTACCAGCGTTCGCCCTTGGGGGGATATTGTATCGACTCCCGCAGCAGCTGCGCGAAAGCCCGCCGCGGGATCTCGCGCGCGCCGAGGGAGGCGAGGTGCGCCGTGGCCTGCTGGCAGTCGATTAGGCGGCAACCGCCGGCGCGCAGCCGCTCGACGAGCTTCACGAGCGCCGCCTTGGAAGCGTCCGGCGCGCGCGTGAACATCGACTCGCCGAAGAACACCCGGCCCAGGGAGAGCCCGTAGAGCCCGCCCACGAGCGTCCCGTCGCGCCACGATTCGACCGAGTGGGCGAAGCCCAGCTCGTGCAGCCGCACGTACGCCTCGATCATCTCGGGAACGATCCACGTGCCCGCGTGCCCGTCGCGCGGCGCCGCGCACGCCTCGATCACCGCGCGAAAGTCCGTGTCCATCCGCGTCTCGAAGAGCCCGCGCGCGAGCGTGCGGCGCAGCGACCGCGACACCCGGAGCTCGTCGGGGAAGAGGACCATGCGCGGGTCCGGCGACCACCAGAGGAGGGGATCGCCCTCGGAGAACCACGGGAAGATGCCGTGCCGGTAGGCCTCGAGGAGGCGCCCCGGCGACAGGTCCGCCCCCGCGCAGAGCAGGCCGTTGGGCGACTTGAGGGCCCGGGAGACGGGCGGGAAGGGCTCGTCGCCCCGGATCCAGGGGATCATGGAGCCGCGTTCGCGCGGATCGCGGCCGGCCCGCGCGCTAGCAGCGCGCCCACTGCCTGCTGTAGCGCTCCAGGGGCCGGACGGCCGTCGTGCCCTCGACGGCCGCGCGCGAGCGCCGTCCCATCTCCATCTCAAGCCGGAACGCGTACTTGCGGAAGAAGTCGTCGAACTTCTCGCCGCCGAAGGTGCCGGTGGCGAACAGTTCGTCGGCGGCCGCGTCGTACTCGAGCAGGATCGTGGCGAGCGGCTGCGGGGCGGGGCCCGAAACCACTCTCGCGCCGCGCGCCGGATCGTAGACGCTGCGGTCCGAGCAGCAGGTGATCACCTGGCCCGGGCCCGCCACGGGCGAAGGTCCGTCGCGATAGCCGATGAAGCTCACCTGGCGCGTGGGATAGGCCATCTTGTGCGCGCAGATCGCCGAGTAGGCGACCACGGAGCGGCCCGGCCCCACGCCGCCCTCCCAGCGGTACGCCTCTCCCGCCTCGGTGCGCAGCTCCACGCCGCCCGGCGCGGGGCGGCCGAGGCGCAGCAGGAAGCACGGCGTGGCCGCGTACGGGTAGACGAAGACGTAGTTGGCGTCGACGGCGAGCTCGCCGATGCGGATCGGAGTGCCGCGCTCGTCCACGAGCTTCGTGCGGGCGTAGGCGCGCGAGGCGAGCGGCCCGGCCTGCGAGGGCAGCGCCACGCCCGCCCCCGCCGCGGAGGCGGCGCAGATGCGCACGAAGTCGCGCCGTCTCATTGCGACTTCTCCCGGTCGCCGCGGGGCACGATGAGGCAGCTGCTGGTACCGTGCACGAGGAGCTTGCCCGCGGCATCCGCGATGCGCCCTTCGCACAGCGCCACGCGGCGCCCGCCGTGCACCACGCGCCCCTCGGCGCGCACCTCGGCGCCCGCCGCGATCGGCCGCAGGAAGTTGAGCTTGAGGTCGAGGGTGGTGAAATCGTGGCGCGCATCGAGGGTGGAGAGCGCGGCGAGCGCCATGGCGGTGTCGAGGATCGCCGCGGACCAGCCGCCGTGGATCGTGCCGATCAGGTTGAGCGAGCCGGCGCCCGGCTTGCCGGCGAGCACGATGCGCCCGGGCTCGACCTCGATCGCACGGAATCCGAGCGTCTCGCCGATCGGCACGTTGCGCGCCTCGCCCGCGACGATGCGCCGCAGGAACTCGAGGCCGCCCACCTCGCGGTCGAGCGCGGCGGTGCTCACACCAAGCCCTCGAGGAGCTGCACCTCGACCATCGTCCCGGGCTCCACGTTGCCGGTCTCGTCGCCCAAGATGATGAAGCAGTTGGCGTCGCTCATCGACTTGAGGATGCCCGATCCCTGCTCGCCCGTGGGACGCACGGCGAGCGTGCCGTCGGCCTCGCGCGCGAGCACCCCGCGCTGGAACTCCGTGCGCCCCGGCACCTTCTTCAGGCGCGCCGTGCAGCGCGCGGTGAACGTGGGAGGCGCGGCGACCGGATCGACGCCCATCAGGGCGAGGAGAGCGTCGCGTACGAACTGGTAGAACGTGACCATCACCGAGACGGGGTTTCCCGGCAAGCCGAAGAAATGCGCCCCGCCGATCTTGCCGTAGGCGAGCGGGCGGCCCGGCTTCATCGCGATCTTCCAGAACACGACCTCGCCGAGCCGCCCGAGCAGGTCCTTCACGAAGTCCGCCTCGCCCACGGAAACGCCGCCGCTCGTGATCACCACGTCGGCGCTCGCCGCGGCCTCGCGGAACGCCCGCTCGAGCAGCTTCGGGTCGTCGCGCACCACGCCCAGGTCGAGCACCTCGCAGCCCAGGCGCGTGAGCATGCCGTGGATCGTGTAGCGGTTGGAATCGTAGATCTCGCCTTCGCCCAGGGGGGTTCCGATGGACTTCAGCTCGTCGCCGGTGGAGAAGAACGCCACGCGCAGCCGCCGGTACACGGCGACTTCCCCGATACCGAGCGAGGCGACGAGCCCCAGCTCGGCGGGCCGCACGATGCGCCCGCGGCGCAGCGCCACCGAGCCGCGCTTCAGGTCCTCGCCCGCCTCGCGCACGTGCTGCCCCGCCTTCGGGCCGGACGCGATGGCGATCGACTTGCCACTCGCCTTCGCGCGCTCCTGCATCACCACGGTGTCCACCCCTTCGGGCACCACGCCACCCGTCATGATGCGCACGCATTGCCCCGGGCCGACGGAGCCGCCGAAAGGGCGCCCCGCGAAGGAGCTGCCGATCTCGGCGAGCACCGTCTCGGCATCGGGCTTCAGGTCGGCGGCGCGCACCGCCCAGCCGTCCATCGCGGAGTTGCGGTGCGCCGGGACGTCCACGGGCGAGACCACGTCCTCGGCGAGCACGCGCCCGAGCGCCGAGCGCACCGGCACGCGCACGGCCGCGGTGACGGGATCGAGGAACTGGTGGATGAAGGAGCGCGCCTTCGCCACCGGCATGGAATTCGGGTCGTAGTCGTCGGCGCAGGAGGCCTGGGAGATGGTGAGCGTGGACATGGATCGGTCGCGTTCGTCAGGGCGCGGGCGGCTCGAGGTGGGCGAGCTCCTCGCGCGTGTTGATGTTGAGGAAGGCGTCGGGCTCGTCGTCGAACGGCACCTCGGCGACGGCGAGCGAGGCGTACCACCGGTCGATCTTGCGCTCGCCGCCCGCGAGGAACTCGGCGAGCGAGGCGTGCACCGAGCGGCGCATGAGGCAGAAGACCGGGTGGGCCTGCGCGCCGGTCTTCGCGACGGCGAGGTCGGCGCGGACGCGCTCGAGCGCGGCGCGCAGGCGCGCGACGAGGTCGGCGGGAAGGAACGGCGAGTCGCAGGGAACGGTCGCGACGAGCGTCCCGGAGGCGTGCGCGAGGCCGCGCTCGAAGCCGGCGAGCGGGCCGGCGAAGCCGGGGATCGCGTCGGCGATCACGCGATGGCCGAAGCGCGCGTACTCGGCGGCGTTGCGGTTCGCGTTCACGAGGATCTCGTCGACCTGGGGCGCGAGCCGCTCGATCACGTGCGCCACCATCGGCCGGCCGCGGAACGGCTGCAGCCCCTTGTCGACGCTTCCCATGCGGCTGCCCTGGCCGCCGGCGAGCACCACGCCCGTCACCTCAATCGTCGGCATAGGCGTGATACGGCGCCCACGGCGGACGCTCCTCGACGAAGGAGTTGCCCTGCGGCTCGCGATCCACGGGGGTGACGAAGAGGGCGAGGGGCAGGTGCACCTCGTCGGCCCAGCGTCCGTGCTCGGACTCGAACGTCATGCGGGTCCCGCAGCGCGAGCAGTAGCGGCGGTGCGTGCCGGCCGAGGAGAGGTAGTCGCGCAGCAGGTCCTCGCCCTTCGTGAAGGCGACCTGCGCGCGCCGGAAGCCGATCCACGTGACCACGCCGGCGGCATGGGTGATGCGGCAGCTCGCGCAGTAGCAGTGGGCGCAGAAACGCGAGGGAAAGCTCGCGACGACCTCCACGCCGCCGCAATGGCAGCGCGCGGTGGCCGAGTCAGCCACGGCCCTGGGGCACGGCCGCGGCGCGCCGGACCATGCGATGCGCCCCGGTGAAGAGCAGGTAGTGGCGGTTCACCGCGCGCCCGATCATGGTGATCCCGACCTGGCGGGCGACCTCGTAGCCCATCTTCGTGAGCCCCGAGCGCGACACGAGGACGGGAATGCGCATCTGCGCGGCCTTGATCACCATCTCGGAGGTGAGCCGGCCGGTCGTGTAGAAGATCTTGTCGCGGCCCTCGACGCCCTCGAGCCACATCCAGCCCGCGATGGCGTCGACCGCGTTGTGCCGCCCCACGTCCTCGACGAAGGTGAGGATCTCGGAGCCGGAGGCGAGCGCGCAGCCGTGCACGGCGCCCGCCTGCTTGTAGACCGACTCGTGCAGGCGCACCGCGTTGAGCAGGCCGAAGAGCGTCTCTTCCTCGACGCGCACCCCGTCGTCGAGGCGGACCGACTCGATGTCGGCCATCAGGTCGCCGAACACCGTGCCCTGTCCGCATCCCGTGGTCGCGGTGCGCTTGCGCGTGCGCTCCTCGAGGTCCGCGAGCCCGCCGCGCGTGGTGACGGCCACGGCGTCCACGTCCCAGTCGACCTGCACAGAGACGATCTCCTCGATCGAGGACACCAGCCGCTGGTTGCGCAGGAACCCGATCGCCAGCGCCTCGGGGGCGGCCCCGAGCGTCATGATCGTGACGACCTCGCGCTTGTCGACGTAGAGCGTGAGCGGATGCTCGCCCGCGATCGGCGTGGGCACGCGCGCGCCCGTCTCGTCGAGCGCCTCGACCGTGTAGGTGGCGGGGCGCGCGTTCTGGGTGAGGGTCGGCCGGTAGCCCACGGCGACGCGCTAGCCCCCGATGTACGACATCTCGATCTTGTCCGCGCGCGCCGTCTGGGCGGTGCGGATCTCGGAGTAGCGGTCGGCGCGCTCGTGCCAGATCGCGCGGACGGCCTCGGCGATGCCCGCGTCGTCCACGCCGCCGCGCAGCAGCCGCTTGAGGTCGTAGCCGCGCTGCGCGAACAGGCACGTGTACAGGCGCCCGTCGGTGGACAGGCGCGCGCGCGTGCACGTGGCGCAGAAGGCTCGGGTGACCGAGGAGATCACGCCGATCTCGCCCGCGCCGTCGGCGTAGCGCCAGCGCTCGGCGACCTCGCCGGCGTAGTGCGCGCCGACGGGCTCGAGCGGGAAGGCGGCCGAAACGCGCCGCACGATCTCCGCCGACGGGATCACGTCGTCCATGCGCCAGCCGTTGGTCGTGCCCACGTCCATGAACTCGATGAAGCGCACGATGTGCCCCGTGCCGCGGAAGTGCCGCGCCATGTCGACCACATGGTGGTCGTTCACGCCGCGTTGCACCACCATGTTCACCTTGATCGGCGCGAGGCCCGCGGCCGCGGCGGCCTCGATCCCCTCGAGCACGCGCGCGACCGGGAAGTCGGCGTCGTTCATCGCGCGGAACGTGGCGTCGTCGAGCGAGTCGAGGCTCACCGTGATGCGGTCGAGCCCCGCCTCGCGCAGCGACCGCGCCCGCGCCCGCAGCGCCGAGCCGTTGGTGGTGAGGGTGAGGTCCACGCCCGGCACCGCCTCGCGCAGCATCGCCACCAGGCGCTCGATGCCGTGGCGCAGCAGGGGCTCGCCGCCCGTGAGCCGGACCTTCTCGACGCCCAGGGCGCGGAAGATCCGCGCCGTACGCGCGATCTCCTCGAAGCTCAGGATCTCGGCGTGGGGCAGGAACTCGTAGTGCGCGTCGAAGACCTCCTTCGGCATGCAGTACGTGCACCGGAAGTTGCAGCGGTCCGTCACCGAGATGCGCAGG
>DASPRQ010000100.1:0-20210 GCA_035624355.1 Usitatibacter sp.
GAACAGCCCCGTGAGCATCAGACCCGGCATCACCCCCGCGAGGAACAACCGTCCGATCGAGGTCTCGGTGGCGATCCCGTACAGGATGAAGGTCACCGACGGGGGGATCAGGATGCCCAGCGTCCCGCCGGCGCAGATCGACCCGGTCGCCACGTCGTCCGGATAGCCGCGCCGGCGCATCTCCGGGATCCCCATGCGCCCGATGGCCGCGCAGCAGGCGGGCGAGGAGCCCGTGAGGGCCGCGAAGATCGCGCAGGCGCCGAGGTTGGAGATCACCAGGCCGCCGGGCAGCCGGTAGAGCCAGCGGTCGAGCGCCTCGTAGAGGTCCTTGCCGGCGGGCGAGGAGCCGATGGCCGCGCCCATCATGACGAACATGGGGATCGAGACGAGGGTGAATTCGTTCAGCCCCGACCAGAACGTCTCCGCGACGACCCGCATGGCGTCGAGACCCTGGAAGATGAGCAGGAAGACGATGGAGATCGCGCCGAGGCCGAAGGCGACGGGCACCCCCGACAACAGAAGCAGCAGGGTCGCTACGAGGACGATCGCCCCTTCGGTCGTCGGGCTCATCGGACGTTGTCGTAGGGAGCGATCCCGAACGGCGGCGTCCTTCCGGTGAGCAGGGCCGCGATCTCGGCCACGTACTGCAGCACGAGCAGCCCCACCCCGACCGGCATCGAGAGCAGGGGAATCCAGAGGCGCGCGCGCCATACCGTGTCGGACCGCCAGTTCTCCGACCAGGCCTCGTACCAGTAGCCGCTGGATAGGATCAGGAACACGACGCAAAACGCGAACGAGAGGCCCATGGTCGCGAGCGCCAGCCAGAAGCGGAAGCGCGGCCCGGAGTGCAGCGGAAGGATGTCGACGTTCACGTGCCCGCGGTTCATCAGGACGTAGGAGCTGCCGATGAACGTCGCGCCGACGATGCTGTAGGTGACCACGTCGATCTGCCAGATCGTGGTCCTGTCGAACACGTAGCGCTCGATGACCATGTCGCAGATCACCAGCACGGCGAGCGCGATCAGCAGGGCGGCGGTGACGCCGGCAATGCGCGAAAGAAAGCGGACTGCCCGGATGAATGCGTCCAAAGGGCGGCTCTCCGGCGCCGGAGTAGGGAAGGGGACGGGCGCGACGCCGCCGGCCGGGGAGCGGCGCGCTCCGCCGGCCGGACTTCGCCCGCTACTTCACCGCGAGTGCTTCGTCGATCAGCTTCTGCCCGTTCGGCACGTCCTTCGCGAAGCGCGCGTAGCTGCTCTTCTTCGCCACGGCGATCCACGCGTCGTAATCGGCGTCGCTGAGCGTCACGACCTTGTCCTTGTGCTCCTCGAACGCCTTGACCGCGCCCTGGTTCACCTCGTCGGCCTTGGCCTCGTAGTAGGCCTGCGCCTTCCTGCCCGCCTCGAGGATCGCGTGCTGCTGCTTCTTGTCCAGCTTCTCGAAGTTCTTCTTCGACATGAGCACCGGCTCGTACATGAACCACAGCGCGTTGTCACCGGGCGCGGTGAGGCAGTTCGTCACCTCGTAGAGGCGCATCGAGGCGAACGTGCCCAGGCTGGTGTCGGTGGCGCTCACCACGCCGCTCTGGAACGCGTTGTAGATCTCGTTGGACGGCGGGCTCACGATGCTCGCGCCGGCCGCTTCCCACATGGCCGCGAAAGTCGGCCCCGCGGCGCGGAACTTCATTCCCTTCAGGTCGTCGGGCTTCGTGATGCAGTTGCCCTTCGCCGCCATGCCGCCCGCGAACCACGCGTCGGAAAGCACGATCACGCCGTGCTTCTCGATTTCGGCGCGAATGTCCTTCATGAACTTTGACTTGTTGATGCGCTTGGCTCGCTCCTGGCTGCGGATGAGGCCCGGCATCAGCGTCGCGCTGAACGCGGGCACCTTGCCGCTCGCGTAGTCGAGCGGGAAAAGCGCGATGTCGAGCTGCCCGTTCACCATCGCGTTCCACTGGTCGTTCGGCTTGAAGAGCGAGGCGCCGGGATAGACCTGGATGTTCAGGCCCACGTTGGCGGCCTTCACGTCCCGGGCGATCATCTGCACCATGTCGTCGCGCACGTCGCCCTTGCCGCCGGGGAACTGGTGCGAGGCCCGCAGGGTGATGTCGGCGGCGAGCGCCGTGCCGCCGACCGCGGCCAGGGCGAGCGCCCCGACGCAGCCCATCCATCGGTAGATCTTCATCGATCGTCTCCTCGTGTACGTTGTGGATCGGACTGGCTCGATGGGCCGGTCCGTCGCGCTAGTCTACAACGGGAAGCTGTCGGCGCCCTCACGCCGCCCGGCGGACGCCGCCCGCCCTGCGCGCCTCGGCCTCCAGGTGCTCCATGGCCGCGAGGACGCCGCCCTTGCGGTGCGGCACCCCCGCGAGCTCGAGTCCCATCTCGACGCCTGCGAGCGTGCCCATCAGGGTGAGGTCGTTGAAATCGCCCAGGTGGCCGATGCGGAACACCTTCCCCTGGAGCTTGCCCAGCCCCGTGCCGAGGGACATGTCGAAGCGCTGCAGCACTGCCTGGCGCAGGGCGTCCGCGTCGTGCCCGGGGGGCACGACCACGGCCGTGAGCGACGAGCTGTATTCCGCGGGATCCTGGCAGAGGACCTCGAGGCCCCAGGCCCGCACGGCGCGCCGGGTCGCCTCCGCGTGGCGGTCGTGGCGTGTGAACACGTTCGCGAGCCCCTCTTCCTCGAGCATCGCGATCGCCTCGCGCAGTCCGTAGAGGAGGTTGGTCGCGGGCGTGTAGGGGAACCACCCGTTCGCGTTCGAGGCGATCATCTCGCCCCAGTCGAAGAACGAGCGGGGAAGCCGCGCGCTGCGGCTGGCGGCGAGCGCCTTCTCGGAAGTCGCGTTGAACGACAGACCCGGCGGGAGCATGAGGCCTTTCTGGGAGCCGCCCACCGTCACGTCGACGCCCCACTCGTCGTGCCGGTAGTCGATGGAGGCGAGCGACGAGATCGTGTCCACCATCAGCAGCGCCGGATGCCGCGCCTCGTCGATCGCCTTGCGCACGAGCGGGATGCGGGTCGTGGCGCCCGTCGAGGTCTCGTTGTGCACGACGCACACGGCCTTGATCGCGTGGCCCGCGTCGGCCGCGAGGCGCGCGGCGATCGCCGCCGCGTCGGCGCCGTGGCGCCAGTCGCCGGGAATGAGATCGACCTCGAGGCCCAGCCTGCGCGCCATCCGCGACCACAGCGTCGCGAAGTGCCCGGTCTCGGCCATGAGCACCTTGTCGCCCGGCGAGAGGGTGTTCGCGAGCGCCGCCTCCCACGCGCCGGTCCCCGAGGCCGGATAGATGACGACGGGGTGCCGCGTGCGGAAGATGCGCTTCATGCCCTCCAGGACCTCCTTCGCGAGGACCTGGAACTGCGGCCCGCGGTGGTCGATGGTGGGGCGGTCGATCGCGCGCAGCACGCGGTCGGGCACGTTGGTGGGGCCGGGGATCTGGAGGAAATGACGTCCGGCGGGCATGAAACCCTCCTGGGTTTGGGCTCGCGAGCCCCTGGACGGGGATCACCGCCGAATTATGTCCATAATGCCCCACCCGCGCATCGATTCACACGCACTCCGGTAAAAGCCCCCGTGACCCCCACCCCCCCGCACCGGCCTCTCCGGGCCGCCGACGGCGAGCACTCGTCGCTCGCGCGCAAGCTCGCCCGCGAGGTGGACGGGGAGATCCTCTTCGATGCGGCGAGCCGCGGCCGCTACGCGACGGACGCCTCCATCTACCAGGTGATGCCCGTCGGGATCGTCGTGCCGCGCACCGCCGAAGCGGCGATCGCCGCGATGCAGATCGCGGTCGAGGAGGGCGTGGCGATCCTGCCGCGCGGGGCCGGCACCTCGCAATGCGGCCAGACGGTCGGGCACGCCCTGGTGATCGACGATACCAAGTACCTCGATCGCGCCGTCGAGATCGACCCGCCCTCGATGCGCGCGGTGGTCGAGCCGGGCCTCGTGCTCGACGAGCTCAACGCGGAGCTGCGGCCCCTCGGGCTGTGGTATCCGGTGGACGTCTCGACCTCCGCGCAGGCGACCCTCGGAGGAATGGCCGGCAACAATTCCTGCGGCTCGCGCTCGCTCGCCTACGGCAACAGCGTGGACCGAATCGACGCGATCGACGCGTGGCTGCCCACGGGCGTGCGCGGCCGGTTCGGGGAGGAGGGCGCCGTCACCGATCCGGCCATCCGGGCGCTCGCGGAACAGGCCCGGTCGCTCTGGGCGCGCGAGCGCGGCGAGATCGCCGAGCGCCTGCCGAAGATGGCGCGGCGCGTGGCCGGCTACAACCTCGACCGCCTCGCCCCCGAGGGCTTCAACCTTGCGAAGCTCCTCGTCGGCAGCGAGGGCACGCTCGCCTGGTTCGAGCGCATCCACCTGCGCCTCGCCGAGCTGCCCCGGCACAAGGCCCTCGGGGTGGCGCACTTCCCGCGCTTCCATGACGCGATGGAGGCGGCGCAGCACATCGTGAAGCTGGGGCCGTGCTCCGTGGAGCTCGTGGACCGCACGATGATCGACCTGGCGCGCGCCAATCCCGCGTTCGCGCCGGTGGTGAGGTCGTTCCTGAAGGGCGAGCCCGACGCGGTCCTGCTCGTGGAGTTCGCAGGCAGCGAGGCCGCGCCCCAGCGCGAGGGGCTCCGCCGGCTCGCCGAGCTCATGGGCGATCTCGGCTTCCCCGGCGGGGTCGTGGAAGTCCTCGACGCCGGCGCGCAGCGCTCCGTCTGGGAAGTGCGCAAGGCGGGCCTCAACATCATGATGTCGATGAAGGGCGACGGAAAGCCGGTCTCCTTCATCGAGGACTGCGCGGTCCCGCTCGAGCACCTGGCCGAGTACACCGCCCGGCTCACCGAGGTCTTCCGCCGGCACGGCACCGAGGGCACGTGGTACGCCCACGCATCCGTGGGCTGCCTGCATGTGCGCCCCGTCCTCAACATGAAGGGCGACGGCGCACGGCGCATGCGGGCCATCGCCGAGGAGGCCGCCGAGCTGGTGCGCCGCTACAAGGGCGCCTACTCGGGGGAGCACGGCGACGGGCTCGTGCGCTCGGAGTGGATCGCGCCGTTCTTCGGCCCGCGGCTCACCGCCGCGCTCGCCGAGATCAAGTCCTGGTTCGACCCGCGCGGACTCATGAACCCGGGCAAGATCGTGAATCCGCCGCGGCAGGACGACCGCTCGCTCTTCCGCTATGGGCCGGGCTACCGCGCGCAGGCCCCCCGGACCGTGCTCGACTGGAGCGCCTGGGGCGGGCTCCCGGGCGCGGTCGAGATGTGCAACAACAACGGCCATTGCCGCAAGTTCGACGCGGGCACCATGTGCCCGAGCTTCCGCGCCACCGGCGACGAGCGCCACCTCACGCGCGGACGGGCCAACACCCTGCGCCTCGCGCTCTCGGGCCAGCTCGGCGAAGCGGGGCTCGCCGACGAATCGGTCGCCGAGGCCCTCGACCTGTGCGTCTCGTGCAAGGGCTGCCGGCGCGAGTGTCCCACGGGCGTGGACATGGCGCGCATGAAGATCGAGTTCCTCGCCCGCTACAAGGCGCGCCACGGCTTCACGCTGCGCGACCGGGTGGTCGCGCACCTGCCGCGCTACTCGGCGCGGGCCGCGCGCCTCCAGCGCCTCGTCGCGCTCGCGGCGCGGCTGCCCGGCGCGGGCCTTGCGATGGAAGCGCTCGGCTTCGACCCGCGCCGTCCGCTGCCCGCGTGGAAGAAGCCCTGGCGCGCCTCGTTCGAGCCGGGCGGCGACGGGGACCGCGAAGTGGTGCTCTTCGCCGACACCTTCAACAACGCGTTCGAGCCGGAGAACCTCGCCGCCGCCGTTCGGGTGCTCGAGGCGACGGGCCATCGCGTGGCCTCGCCCCTCGGAAGCGACGGCCGCACGCTGTGCTGCGGAAGGACCTATCTCGCCGCCGGCATGGTGGAGGAGGCGCGCGCGGAGATGCGCCGCACGATGGAGGCGCTGCGCGCGCACCTGGAGGAGGGCGTGCCCGTCGTCGGCCTGGAGCCCTCGTGCATCCTCACCTTCCGCGACGAGCTCCCGGCGCTCTTCCCCGGCGACCCGCAGGCGACGCTCCTCGCGCGCGCGCAGCTCGCCGACGAGTACCTCGCCGCGCAGCTGCGCCTCGGCCGGCTCGCCGCCCCGTGGCGCTCGCCTCCCACGCGCCCGCTGCGCGTCCACGGGCATTGCCACCAGAAGGCCTTCGGCACGTTCGACGCGACCCTCGAGCTCCTGCGCTCGCTGCCCGGTGCGGATGTGGCCGCGATCGAATCGGGCTGCTGCGGCATGGCGGGTGCCTTCGGGCACGAGAAGGGCCACTACGAGGTCTCCATGCGCATGGCCGAGCTGGCGCTGCTGCCCGCGGTGCGCGCCGCCCCCGGGGCAATCGTGGTCGCGGCGGGAACGAGCTGCCGGCACCAGATCCAGCACGGGGCCGGGCGCGCGGCGGTCCATCCATTCGCGGTGCTCGCGGACTCGCTGTGAGCGCAGCGATGCCGGGGAGCCTGAGGGAAGCGCTCGTCGCATCGCTCGAGTTCATGCCCCTGGGGGAGCCGGCCGGCAACGTCACGATCGGGCGGGGGCGGCTCGACGGCCGGGCCGTGCACGTCGCGCTGGTCGAGAACCGGGCGGCGAGCGGGGCGATCGGCGCCGTCGAGGCGGAGAAGCTCGGGGCGCTCCTGCGCCTCGCCACGCTCGAGCGATCGCGCATCGTGCTCTACCTCGATTCGGCCGGCGCCAAGGTCTCGGAAGGCCTGCAGGCGCTCGGCGCGTTCCGGCGCCTGTTCCGGTTCGGCCTCGACGCGGCCCTCGCCGGCGCGCCAATCGCCGCGGTCCTCGGGCGAAACTGCTTCGGGGGCTCGAGCATGCTCGCGCACCTCGCGCTCCGGCGCCTGCTCGGCCCGGACACCCGGATGGGAATGTCGGGGCCGGCCGTGCTCGCGGCCGCCGCCGGCATGGATCCGCTCGACGAGATGTTCGCCGCCATGGCGCAATCCGCGATGGCGCCCGCCGCGCGCGCCAGGGCGAGTCCCGCCAACGCGGAGTGGAAGCCCGGCGACGAGCTCGCGCCGTGGCTGCGCGAGGCTCTGGCTTCCCTGGCCGACGCACCGTCGGCCTTCGCCGCGCGCCACGACGCGCTCGCGGCGCGGCTCGCGCGAGCGCTGCCGGGCCCCGCCTGGGAACCCCTGCGCAGGCGCGATCTGGAGCGCATCTATGCGGCGGGCTACGAAGTCCGGGAGTGGCAGGGCCTGGTCGAGGGCCGCGGCCGTGCCGCCGAAGGCGAGGAACGGCTCCTCGGCATCGTGGGCGACAAGCCGCTGGGAGCCGACCCGGCGTGGCGTTTCGCGGACGCGGCCTGGCGCCTCGCCCGCGAGCGTCCGCCGCGGCTGCGCGTGCTGCTCGACTGCTCGACGCACGCGGCGCGCCTCGAGGAGGAGTCGCTCGTGCTGAGCGAGTACGTCGTCGACATGAGCTTCGCGCTGGCCGCCGCGGCCCGGGCCGGCGTGGAGGTGACCCTCACGGTGCTCGGCAAGGCCGGAGGCGGGGTCTACGTCGCGCTCGCCGCGCCCGCGCGCCGCGTGCAGAGCGTGCACGGCGCCGACATCCAGGTCCTGCCCGGGAGCGCCGTGGCCGCCATCCTGGGGGAGAGCCGCGACGCGGTACCATCGTTCGACAACTATCGCCAGGCCGGGGTGGCCGACGAGGAGCTCAAGCTCGGCCTCACGCCCTGAAGCCATGAACGACAACCTGTACGCGCTGTTCGAGTCCCGCTTTCCGGCCGACCGCAGCATGCCGCTCCTCATCCTCGAATCCGGCGCGACGGTGAGCTACGCGGACGTCGAGCGCGAAAGCGCGCGCTATGCGGCGCTTCTCGCCTCGCGCGGGCTCGCGCCGGGCGACCGCGTGGCGGTGCAGGTGGAGAAGTCGCCCGAGGCGCTGCTGCTCTACCTGGGGTGCCTGCGCGCCGGCCTCGTCTACCTGCCGCTCAACAGCGCCTATCACGAGCGCGAGGTGCGCTACTTCCTCGAGAACGCCGAGCCCCGGGCCGTGGTGGCGCAGCCGCAGTCGATGCCGTGGCTCGAGGCGCTCGCCGCCGAGCTCGGCATCCGCGAGGTGCTCTCGCTCGATTCGCGGGCGGGCGGAAGCCTGCAGGAGGCGGCCCGCGCCGTGCCCCCGCGCTTCGAGACCGTGCGGCGCTCGGGCGACGACCTGGCCGCGATCCTCTATACCTCCGGCACCACGGGACGGTCCAAGGGCGCGATGCTGTCGCATCGCAACCTCGGCTCGAACTCCCTCGTCCTGCAGCGCGCCTGGGGATTCGGTCCCGGGGACGTCCTCGTCCACATGCTGCCGCTCTTCCACGTGCACGGGCTCTTCGTCGCCTGCCATTGCGTGCTGCTCTGCGGCGGAGCGATGCGCTTCCACGCCCGCTTCGACGCCCGGCGCGCGGTCGAGGAGTTCGCGCGCTCGACGGTCTTCATGGGGGTGCCCACGCTCTACACGCGGCTCCTCGCCGAGCCCGGCCTCACCCGCGAGGCGTGCTCCGACATGCGGCTGTTCACGTCGGGCTCGGCTCCGCTGCTCGCCGAGACCCACGCCCAGTTCCTGCGCCGTACGGGGCACCGCATCCTCGAGCGCTACGGCATGACCGAGACCGGCATGCTCACGTCCAATCCGCTCGACGGGGAGCGCCGTGCGGGCTCGGTGGGCCCGGCGCTGCCGGAGGTCGACGTGAAGGTGGTGGACGACGCGGGCTCGCAATGTCCCGCGGGCCGGATCGGCCACGTGATCGTGCGCGGCCCGAACGTGTTCTCCGGTTACTGGCGCATGCCGGAGAAGAACGCGGAGGAGTTCACGCCCGACGGCTACTTCCGGACCGGGGACCTGGGCAGCCTCTCGCCCGACGGCTACCTCACCATCGCGGGGCGCTCCAAGGACCTGATCATCAGCGGCGGCTTCAACGTCTACCCGAAGGAGATCGAGCTCGCGATCGACGAGCTTCCCGGCGTGCGCGAGTCGGCGGTGGTCGGCGTGCCGCACCCGGATTTCGGCGAGGCGGTGACCGCCGTCGTCGTTTCGAGACGCGAGGGGACGCCGCCGACCGAGGAGGGGATCATCGCGGCCCTGCGCGAGAAGCTCGCGAACTTCAAGGTGCCCAAGAGGGTCTATTTCGTCGACGAGCTGCCGAGGAACGCGATGGGCAAGGTGCAGAAGAACGTGCTGCGGGAGCGCTTCGGAACCGCGAGGGCCGCGCCGTGAGCGTCATCGACCGGATCCTGGGCACTCTGGGCGCGGGCGCGATCGCGCGCAGCGGTCCCCAGCGCCGCGCCGAGCGCCTCGCCCGGCTGCTGCGCACGCTGATTTCCGAGCGCGGGGAGGCCTCGGGCGCCGCGCTCGCTCGCCGGGCGGTCACGCTGTACCGCGGCCTGGACGAGGCGGGCCGGGCCGAATTCTTCGGGCTGCTCGCGCGCGATTTCTCCCCGGACCGGGAGCTCGTCCTCGCCGCCGCGCAGGCCTATCACCGCGATCCCTCGCCGCACAACCTCGCCACGCTGGAGCGCGTGGCGGAGCCGCACCGCCAGGAAGTCTTCCGGCGCATGAACATGGCGCCGGGCGGGACCGCGACGCTCCTCGACCTGCGCCGCGCGCTCCTGGAGCAGACGCGGGCCCGTCCCGAGCTCGCCGTGGTCGACCACGACCTCACGCACCTCCTGGGCTCGTGGTTCAACCGCGGGTTCCTCGAGCTGCGCCGCATCGACTGGCGGACACCGGCGGCGATTCTCGAGAAGCTCATCACCTACGAGGCGGTGCACGAGATCCACGGCTTCCCCGACCTCAAGCGGCGCCTCGAGCGCGACCGCCGTTGCTTCGCGTTCTTCCATCCCGCCCTGCCGGACGAGCCGCTGATCTTCGTCGAGGTCGCCTTCGTCGACGAGCTGCCCGCCGAGGTGGCACCGATCCTCGCCCTCGAGAGCGCGGTGGGGGATCCGAAGCGCGCGCGGTGCGCGGTCTTCTACTCGATCACGAGCTGCCAGCCGGGGCTGCGCGGCGTCTCCTTCGGCAACTTCCTCATCAAGCAGGTCGCCGAGGACCTGCACGCGGAGCTGCCGAACCTGCGCATCTTCGCCACGCTCTCGCCCGTGCCCGGGCTCCGCCCCTGGGCGCGCAAGGCGCTGCGCGGGGCCTCGCCCGAGGGCGCGGACCTGCGCGCCGCGCTTCTCACGGCCGCCGACGATCCGGCGCCGGCCCCGCCCGTGGCGCTGCGCGAGCACCTCGAGGGGCTCGCCGCCTGGTACCTCACGCGCGAACGGGTCGAAGGCCACGCGGCGGATGCGGTCGCGCGCTTCCACCTGGGCAACGGCGCGCGCCTCGAGCGGATCAACTGGGGCGCCGACGGCACCGCCAAGGGCCTCGCGCAGTCCTTCGGGATGATGGTGAACTACGTCTACGACCTCGACCACGTCGAGCACAACCACGAGGAGTACGTGAACCGCCACCGCGTCGTCGCCTCGGGGGCGGTCGAGCGCCTGGCGAAGTCGGTCGAGCCCCTGCTCGCCGCCCATTCCCGGCCGGCCGCGCCCGCGTCCTGATTGCGGGGCAGGGGGGCCGCGTCCCGTCGCCGACCCGTCAGAAGGCGGAGATTCCGGTCTGGGCGCGGCCCAGGATGAGGGCGTGGATGTCGTGCGTGCCCTCGTAGGTGTTCACCGCCTCGAGGTTGAGCACGTGGCGGATCACGTGGAACTCGTCCGCGATGCCGTTGCCGCCGTGCATGTCGCGCGAGGCGCGGGCGATTTCGAGCGCCTTGCCGCACGAGTTGCGCTTGATGAGCGACACCATCTCGGGCGTGGCGCGGCCTTCGTCCATGAGGCGTCCGACCCGCAGCGCCGCCTGCAGGCCGAGCGCGATCTCGGTCTGCATGTCGGCGAGCTTCTTCTGGACGAGCTGGTTCGCGGCGAGCGGCTTGCCGAAGGCCTGGCGGTCGAGCGTGTAGCGGCGGGCGGCGTGCCAGCAGAACTCCGCCGCGCCCATGGCGCCCCACGCGATGCCGTAGCGCGCCTTGTTGAGGCAGCCGAAAGGGCCCTTGAGCCCCTTCACGTTGGGGAGCAGCCGGTCGTCGGGCGCGAAGACGTCGGCCATGACCACCTCGCCGGTGATCGACGTGCGCAGGCTGAACTTGCCCTCGATCTTCGGTGCCGACAGGCCCTTCATGCCCTTGTCCAGCACGAACCCCCGGATCTCGCCGGCATCGTCCTTGGCCCATATCACGAAGAGGTCGGCGATGGGCGCGTTGCTGATCCACATCTTCGCGCCGTTGAGCACCCATCCGCCGTCCACCTTCCGCGCGCGCGAGGTCATGCCGCCCGCATCCGACCCATGGTCCGGCTCCGTGAGGCCGAAGCAGCCCACCAGCTCCCCGGTGGCGAGGCGCGGCAGCCACTTCGTCCGCTGCTCCTCGGTCCCGTACGCGTGGATCGGGTGCATCACGAGCGACGACTGCACGCTCATGCCGGAGCGGTAGCCCGAGTCCACGCGCTCGATCTCGCGGGCGATGAGGCCGTAGGCGACGTGGCTCACGCCCGCACAGCCGTAGCCCTCGATGGTGGAACCGAGGAAGCCGAGCGCGCCCATCTCCTCGAAGACGGCGCGGTCGTGCTTCTCGTGGCGGTGCGCCTCGACGACGCGCGGCATGAGCTTGTCCTGGGCCCACGCGCGCGCGCTGTCGCGCACCATGCGCTCGTCCTCGCGCAACTGGTCCTCGAGGAGGAAGGGATCGTCCCACCGGAAGGCGGGCTTCATGTCGTTCGGCTTCATGGGGGCTCCGGCGCGCGCGAGGCGCGGCCGCCTCGGGCTCGGCGGTCATTCTACTGCTAGAATCGGCCCCGACCGGAAGCTCCCACGAGGATCCCATGGCCCGCCCTCGTCGACTCGCCGTCGAGGATCTCTGGAAGATCGAGCGCCCCGCGCAGCCGACCCTGTCGCCCGACGGCGCGCAGGTGTGCGTGTCGGTGACTTCCCACGACATGGAAGAGAACAAGCCGAGCTCGAGCCTGTGGCTGCTTTCGGCCTTCGGAGGCGAGCCGCGCCGCCTCACCTCCTGCGGCGAGAAGGACGCCGAGCCGCGCTGGTCCCCCGACGGCCGCTGGATCGCCTTCGTCGCGAAGCGCCCGGCGGCGAGCGGCGAGAAGGGCGACGAAGAATCCCAGGTCTACCTCATCGCGCCCGACGGAGGCGAGGCGAGGCGCCTCACCGACATCGCCACCGGCGCCTTCGCGATCAAGTGGTTTCCCGACTCGCGGCGCATCGCCTTCGCTTCGTGGGTCTGGCCCGAGGAGCGGGGCCTCGCGCAGCTCGCGAAACGCCACAAGGCGTGGAAGGAAAGCAAGGTGAAGGCCCACGTCGTGGAGCACGCGGCCTATCGCTGGTGGGACCGGTGGCTCTCCGACGGGCGCGTGCCGCACCTGTTCACCGTGGATGTCGCGAGCGGGCGCGTGCGCGACCTCTTCGCCGGCACGCGCTACGAGCTGCCCCGCGCGGATCCGGCCGCGCACCACTACGACATCGCGCCCGACGGGCGCGAGATCGCGTTCACGTTCGATCCGGCCGCCGAGAAGCGCTTCGACCACGACAATCATCTCGTCGCGCTCGACCTGCGCCCGGGGCGCTTCCGTACGCTCACGTCGCGCTCGCCCCTCGATCACGAGAGCCCCGCCTACTCGCCGGACGGAAGCCGGATCGCGTTCCTCTCCCAGGACCGGCGTCGCAGCCCCGTGGCCGCCCGCAAGCTCGCGTTCCTCGACCGCCGCGGCGGCCGGCTCGAGGTCCCGCGCAGGAGATGGGACCGCAGCGTGCATGCGCCGCTCGCGTGGAGCGCCGATTCGTCGGCCGTGTACTTCCACGCCGAGGACGACGCGCGCCAGCATCTCTTCCGCTGGGAGGCGGGGGCGCGCGAGCCGCTCGCCGTCGTGCGCGGCGGGATGGTCACCGACTTCGACGTCGCGGGCGGGGCGATCGCGGTCGTGCGCAACACGATGAGCTCGCCGCCCGCGGTGTTCCACGCCGCGCCGGGAGCGGTGGAGCGGCGCATCGACCGCTTCAACGACTCCGTGATGGACGGCGTGAAGCTCGGCGAGGTGCGCGAGTTCCGCATCGAGGGCTGGAACCGCGAGGAAGTGCAGATGTGGGTCGTGTACCCGCCCGACTTCGACCCGTCGAGGAAGTGGCCGCTGCTGCACAACATCCACGGCGGCCCGCACTCGATCTGGGGCGACAACTTCCACTTCCGCTGGAACAACCAGGTCTTCGCGGCCCAGGGCTACGTGGTCGTCTGCGTGAACTACCACGGCTCCACCTCGTTCGGCCAGCGGTTCGTCGAATCGATCGACCGCGAGTGGGGCAAGCGGGAGCTCGCCGACGTCGAGGCCGCGACCGACTTCATGTTGCGCCGCGGCTACGTGGACCGCGAGCGCCTCGTCGCCGCGGGCGGGAGCTACGGCGGCTACATGGTCGCTTGGATGAACGGGCACACCGACCGCTACAAGGCGTACGTCTGCCATGCGGGATGCTTCGACTGGGTCGGCATGTTCGCCGACGACGCCTATTACTGGCATCCGAAGGAACTCGGCGCCTTCTACTGGGACGATCCGGCGAAGGTGGACGCGCAGAACCCGCGCGCCCGGGCGCGCCGCATGAGGACGCCGACGCTCGTGATCCACGGGCTACTCGACTACCGCGTTCCCGACGCGCAGGGGCTCGCGTACTACAACACGCTCAAGTCGAAGGGCGTACCCTCGCGCCTGGTCTTCTTCCCCGACGAGAACCACTGGATCCTCAAGCCGCAGAACTCGCGCCTCTGGTACCGCGAGTTCTTCGCCTGGCTGGCCCGCCACGTCGCGCCCGGGGGAAGGGCGCGCGGCCGCTAGAGCACGTACCAGGCGACCCCGAGGATCACGCACACCACCACGGTCACGGCGGTGCGCATGTCCACGAACCACGACGGGATGAGCCCGTGGCGCGACAGCCACAGGTCCGCGGCCCACACGGCGACGAAGAGCCCGAGGGCCGCTCCCACCTGCCAGCGCGGCGTGGGCAGCCAGAGCACGCCCCAGGCCGCGAGCGAAGGCACGATGCTCAGCCCGAGCGCGACCGCGCGCGTGGCCTCGGTGCTCGCCTCCTCGCGGAGCGCGAGCCCGTTCTCGATGCCGCCCAGATGCGAGAGGATGATCGCGCTGAAGGTGACCAGCGCCGTGATCGCCGGGATGCGGACCGCGCTCGCCGGCGAGAAGAGCGCGACGGTGATGCCCGCGAAGATGAGCGATCCCGCGATCGCGGTGGCCCACGCGATCCGTCGGACCATGGTCAGCCGCCCTTCGCCCGGGAAGCCTTCACGGGCGCGGCGCGCTCGAGCGCCTCTTCCATCCCCTCATTATCGCATCGGATAGATCTCGACGAGGTACCAGACGGCGGCCGCGCACGCGCAGAGCGCGGCGAGCGCCAGCCATGCGGGGCGCCGCGGGGGCTCCTCCACGCCCGGCGGGGCCCTCATGCGGCCGTGGATCATCGGGCCCACGAGCCGCACGTTCCACGCGAGGCGGTAGGTGGCGATCGCCGCGACGTGCGCCGCGACGAGGGCCACGAGCACCCACTTGTCGAGCGAATGCAGCGAGCTCATCCGGCTCACGATCGCGTCGGAAACCTTGTTCGCGAGCGGCCCCTGTGTGGCGATCTCGTCGCTGGAGAAGAGGCCCGTCGCCGCCTGAAAGGCGAGCGCGGCGAGCATCGCGACCACCACCCAGCCGCCCAGGGGATTGTGGCCTGCGAACGGCGGTGGGCGCCCGGCGATCGTGGCGCGCGCGTAGCGGGCCACCGCGCGCCACCCCCGCAGGAAGTGGGCGAAGCGCGCCGTGCGGCTTCCGGCGAAGCCCCACGCGATGCGGAAGAGCAGCAGCGTGAGGACCGCGTAGCCGCTCCTCAGGTGCCAGGGCATCCAGTCGCCGCCCACCTGGCCGGTCGCGAACGAAAACGCGACCAGCGCCGCGAGCGCCCAGTGGAAGATCCGGGTGGGCAGGTCCCAGACCCGGATCGGCGCCGCCGCTTCGGTCACTTCGACTTGTAGTCGTCGTGGCAGGACTTGCAGGCGTGCCCGGTCTCGGACACCTGCTTCTTGAACGCCTCCATGTCGCCCGAGCGCGCCGCCTCGGGGAGCTTGCGCGCCTCGTCCCCCATGTGGTCCATCTTCTTGTCGAAGTCCGCGCGGTGCTGCCAGATGGCGGGCTTCGCCTTGGTCTTGCCCTCCAGGTCGGTGCCCTCGCCGAAGAAGCGCCGCGGAAGCGCCGAAAGCTGCGCGACCAGGTCCGCGTTGCGCGCGGCCTCGTCCTTGTCGAAGGGCTTCTTGCCCTGCGCCATCGCCGAAAGGCTGCCGAAGTTGTATCCGATGAGGTCCATGGTCGACTTGCGCAGCTTGATCTGCTCCTCGGGCTTCATCGGCTGCTGGGCGAGGGCGGGCAGGGCGGTGGCCGCCAGGACGAGCGCGGCGAGCGCGGCTTTCTTCACTTTTCGGGGCTCCTTGGGTGGTGAGACGAAAGACCGGGATTTTGCGGCAAAATCGACGATCGCGAATCGGACGCGGGGCTCCATGGCCATACGGATCGAGAAGGACACGTTCGGCCCCATCGAGGTTCCCTCCGAGCGCCTGTGGGGCGCCCAGACGCAGCGCTCCCTCGAGAACTTCCGCATCTCGGGCGAGCGCATGCCCGCCGAGCTCATCCAGGCGCTCGCGTGGGTGAAGCGCGCGTGCGCCGGCGTGAACGAGGCCCTCGGCGCGCTAACAGGGGATAAAGCCCGCGCCATCCAGTCGGCGGCCGACGAGGTGCTCGCCGGGCGCTGGCCGGACGAGTTTCCGCTCGTCGTCTGGCAGACGGGCTCGGGCACGCAGACGAACATGAACATGAACGAGGTGCTCGCGAACCGGGCGAGTGAGATCCTCGGCCGGGCGCGGGGCGAGGGCAGGCTCGTGCACCCCAACGACGACGTGAACCGCGGCCAGTCGTCGAACGACGTCTTCCCGACGGCGATGCACGTGGCGAGCGTGGTCGCGATCCGCAAGCGCCTCCTTCCGTCGCTCGCCGCCCTGCGCGATACGCTCGCCGCCCGCTCGGAGGCGTTCCGGGACATCGTGAAGATCGGCCGTACCCACCTCCAGGACGCCACACCCCTCACGCTGGGCCAGGAGTTCTCCGGCTACGTCGCGCAGCTCGACCACGCCCGGCGGCACGTGGAGGGCGCGCTGGCGCACCTCTCCGAGCTCGCGCTGGGCGGAACCGCGGTCGGAACCGGGCTCAACGCGCACCCCGAGCTCGGCCCGCGCGTAGCCGAGGAGCTTTCGCGCCTCACGGGATGTGCTTTCGTGAGCGCCCCCAACAAGTTCGAGGCGCTCGCGACTCACGACGCCATGGTGAACGCACACGGCGCGCTGAAGGCGCTCGCCGCCTCGCTCATGAAGATCGCGAACGACGTGCGGCTCCTCGCGAGCGGCCCGCGCTGCGGGATCGGCGAGATCACCATCCCCGAGAACGAGCCGGGGAGCTCGATCATGCCCGGGAAGGTGAACCCTACGCAGTGCGAGGCGCTCACCATGGCCGCCTGCCAGGTGATGGGCAACGACGTGGCGATCGCCTTCGGCGGCGCCCAGGGGCACCTCGAGCTCAACGTGTTCAAGCCGCTCGTCGCGAACGCGTTCCTGCAGAGCGTGCGGCTCCTCGCCGACGGCATGGCGAGCTTCGAGGAGCACTGCGCGCGCGGCATCGAGCCCGACCGCGAGCGCATCGCCGCGCTCGTGCAGGGCTCGCTCATGCTCGTCACGGCGCTCGTCCCCCATATCGGCTACGACCGCGCCGCGGAGATCGCGAAGAAGGCGCACCGGGAAGGCACGGGGCTACGGGAGGCCGCGCTCGCCCTCGGCTACGTGAGCGCCGCGCAGTACGACGAGTGGGTGCGGCCGGAGCACATGGTGGGAACAGGCCCGAAGCGCTAGGGCGCCCGAGAGGGGCTCCGTCGCCTCGGGGCGCCGACTTCCCGGAAGGCCGACGCCGGGCAATGACAATCGCCGCCAGCCGGCGTATGGATGACTGGCGGCCCCATTTCCTACCCGACTGGGTAGGGTCCCGCCTAGCGCGGCAGCGTAACCTTTGCCCGTCTGCGGAAAGGATCTTTCATGCGAAGGCTGCAAGTCCTCGCGCCGATCGTCCTCGCGTCGTTCGCGCTTCCGGCGGCCGCATCGGGGCAGCTCGTGACGGGCGGCGGGGCGCTGCAGGCTAGCGCCTCGATCGACATGCGCATCGTGGTGCCGCGGACCCTCGAGTTGACGCTGCTCGACCAGCCGTCCAGCGTGAACGTGACGGCCGCGGATGCCGCCAACGGCGAAGTGGTCGTGAGCGGACCCCGCGTCGCGCTCATCGCCAACGGCAGGCAGGGCTACTACATCCAGGCGGAGCTCGGCGGACCGTTCACGGAGGCCACGATCGAGGGCCTTGCCCGGCCCGTGAGCGTCTCGGCCGCGGCGATCGCGCGAGTGCTCATGCCGACGATGGTGGGAGCCCCGAAGCCGGCGCCGTACCGCGTCCTCTACCGGCTGCGCCTGCAGCCGGGGACGCCGCCCGGAACTTATGGGTGGCCCGTTGCGCTGTCGTTGCAGTCGCCCTGAGGGGTGGCTCTTCTTGCGCAACGCGAAGTTTACATAATACAAATTATGCGACGAAGGTGGGGATAGCGGGAACGGCGTTGGAGCGGACGACAAGTCGCCGCTCAACGCCCTCAGGCATTGAGGCGCGTGCTTCATGTACGTCGCATAAGGGGATGACGGGAACGGCGCTGGGCGGGCGACGAGTCGCCCAGGGCGTCAGTGGAAATCGTGGCTCGCGGTGGCTAGGCGCCCGAGGAGCGCGCTCAGGTCCGCCAGGCGCCGGGCGAGGACGTGCACGACGCTGCCCTGCCTCTGAACCTCGCCGGTCACCTCGAGCAGGCGCGAGCCCAGCAGCTCGCGCCGCTGGCGCTCGGCAAGGTCGTTCCAGACGACGAGGTTCACGTAGCCGGTCTCGTCCTCGAGGGTGACGAAGATCACGCCGCTCGCGGTGGCGGGACGCTGGCGGCACGTCACGATGCCCGCGGCGCGGACCACCTGGCCGTGGCGCGCGGCGGCGACCTCGGAGGCGTCGCGAATGCCCCGGCGCCTGAGGCGTTCGCGCAGCAGCGCCAGCGGATGGCGGCGCAGCGTAAGCCCGAGCGTCGCGTAATCGGCCACGATGTCCTCTCCCTCGGTGGGCGGCGCGAGCTCGGCGGGCCGGGAGAGCGCCGGCGGCAGGCCGATCCGCGTGGGCTCGTCCACGGCAAGGGTCTCCCACAGCGCCGCCCGGCGGTGACCGGCGAGGCTTGCCAGGGCGTCGGCGGAAGCCAGCGCGCTCAGGTCGCCCCGGTCCAGGTCCGCTCGCCGGGCCAGATCGTCAATGGTAGAGAATATTATTTGTTTTCTTGATATTATGATACGTTCAGAAGAATTTACTTTAAGTCCAGTGACGAGCCCCAGGCCGAGCCTGACGGCGGGCGAGCCTACCTTTGCCGGCTCGAGGGAGCTCTCCACTCCGCTCTTAAGCACGTCGACGGGGCGCACCTCCACGCCGTGGCGCCGCGCGTCCTGCACGATCGCCGAGGTCGAGTAGAAGCCCAAGGGCTGGCTGTTCAGCAGCGCGCAGGCGAAGGCCGCGGGCTGGTGGCATTTCAGCCAGCTCGACACGTACACGAGCAGCGCGAAGCTCGCCGCGTGCGACTCGGGAAAGCCGTACTCGCCGAATCCCTGGATCTGCCGGTAGATCTGCTCGGCGTACTCGCGCGTGTACCCCCGGGCCAGCATCCCTTCCACGAGCCGGTCGCGGAAGGGCTCGATCCCGCCGCGCCGACGCCAGGAGGCCATCGCGCGGCGCAGGCGGTCGGCCTCGCCCGGCGTGAAGCCCGCGGCCACCACGGCGAGCTGCATCACCTGCTCCTGGAAGATCGACACGCCCAGCGTGCGCTCGAGCACCCGCCGCACCTCCTCGCTCGCGTAGGTGACGGGCTCGCGTCCCTCGCGCCGGCGCAGGTACGGATGCACCATGCCGCCGGTGATCGGGCCGGGGCGCACGATCGCCACCTCGATCACGAGGTCGTAGAAGCGCTCGGGCTTCAGTCGCGGCAGCATGGACATCTGCGCGCGCGACTCGATCTGGAAGACGCCGATCGTGTCGGCGCGACGGATCATCTCGTAGACCTTCGGATCCTCGGCCGGGATGCTCGACATCGAAAGCGGCCGGAACGAGGAAGGATCCCGAGCGCGCGGGCCGTGGTCCGTCCCCGCTGCGTTGACCAGGTCGATCGCCCTGCGGATGCACGTGAGCATGCCGAGGCCCAGGACGTCGACCTTGAGCAGGCCGAGGGCGTCGAGGTCGTCCTTGTCCCACTGGATCACGGTGCGCTCGGGCATCGCCGCGTTCTCGACGGGCACGAGGCGGGCGAGGCGCCGGTTGTCGATCACGAAGCCGCCGGGATGCTGCGAAAGGTGGCGCGGGAAGCCGACGAGCTGGCGCGTGATCCCGATCACCTGCGCGACGATCCGGTTGGAGATGTCGAAGCCCGCCTCGGCAAGCCGCCTTTCCACCGCAGCCCGGTCGTCCCACCACGAGAGCGACTTCGCGAGGAGGTCCACCTGGTCGAGCGGGAGCCCGAACGCCTTGCCCACGTCGCGCAGCGCGCTCCTCGGCTGGTAGGTGATCACGACCGCGGCGATCGCGGCGCGCTCGCGCCCGTACTTCGCGTAGATGTACTGAATCACCTCCTCGCGGCGCTGGTGCTCGAAATCGACGTCGATGTCGGGCGGCTCGTTCCTCTCCCTGGAGACGAAGCGCTCGAAGAGCACCGACATGCGGGCCGGGTCCACCTCCGTGATGCCGAGGCAATAGCACACGGCCGAGTTGGCCGCCGAGCCGCGCCCCTGGCAGAGGATGCCCTTGCCGCGCGCGAAGGCGACGATGTCGTGCACCGTGAGGAAGAACGGCTCGTAGCGCAGCTGCGCGATGAGGGCGAGCTCGCGCTCCACGATGTCCACCACCGCGGCGGGAGCCCCGTCCGGATAGCGACGCTCGAGCCCCTCGAGCGCGAGCTCGCGCAGGTGCGTGGCGGGCGTGGCCCCGGCCGGGACGAGCTCCTC
>DASPRQ010000021.1:0-13879 GCA_035624355.1 Usitatibacter sp.
AGCAGCGGGCCCGCGAAGGCGCCCACGGTGTCGAGGGTCTGGCGCAGGCCGAAGGCCGCGCCGCGGATCTCCTTCGGCGTGAGGTCCGCGATCAACGCGTCGCGCGGCGCGCCGCGGATGCCCTTGCCGATGCGGTCGACGAAGCGCGCGAGGAACACGAGCCCCGGGCCGGTGGCGAGCGCGAAGAAGGGCTTGGTGAACGCGGCGAGCCCGTAGCCCGTCGCCGCGATTCCCTGGCGGTTGTGCCAGCGATCGGAAAGCGCGCCCGAGAAGACCTTCACGATGAGCGCGGTGGATTCCGCCACGCCCTCGATGAGTCCCACGGCAAGCGCGCTCGCGCCGAGGACCGCGGTGAGGTACACCGGCAGCAGCCCGTGGATCATCTCCGAGGAGACGTCCATCAGCAGGCTCACGAAGCCGAGGATCCAGACGCCGCGGGGGATGGCGGCGGAGGAGATGTTCTTCAAATCGGGTCGGGAAGCCGGGTGGCGCTCAGAGGCCGTGGCGCGAAAGCGCCCATGCTACATGCTCGCGGACGAGCGGTGAGGCATCGAAGCCCCGCGCACGAAGCGCCGCGACCACCTCGGGCGTGGTCGGCGCGTTGCCCAGCGCTACCGCGATGTTGCGCAGCCACCGCTCGTGGCCGATGCGCCGGATCGCCGAGCCCTCGAAGCGGCGATCGAACTTCTCGTCGCTCCACGCGAAGAGGTCGACGAGCCGCGCGTCGTCGAGGCCGTTGCGCACGGCGAAGTCCGGATCGCCCGAGGCCTGCGCGTACTTGTTCCAGGGGCAGACGAGCTGGCAGTCGTCGCAGCCGTAGATGCGGTTGCCCATGAGCGGGCGGAGCTCCTCGGGGATCGGTCCGGGGTGCTCGATCGTAAGGTACGAGATGCAGCGGCGCGCGTCGAGCCGGTAGGGCGCGACGATCGCCTGCGTGGGGCAGATGTGGATGCAGCGCTCGCAGGTACCGCAGTGCGCGCCGACGCGCTCGTCGCGCTGCAGATCGAGGGCGACGAAGAGCTCGCCGAGGAAGAAGAGCGAGCCCGCGTCGCGCGCGAGCAGCAGGGTGTGCTTGCCCTGCCACCCGAGCCCCGCGCGGGCGGCGAGCGCCACCTCCATCACGGGCGCGCTGTCGGTGAAGACGCGATACGCGAAGGGCCCGAGCTCGGCCGTCATGCGCTCGGCGAGCGCCTGAAGCTTCGCCCGCAGCACCTTGTGATAGTCGCGGCCCAGCGCGTAGCGCGAAACGAACGCGCGCTCGCCGTCCTCGAGCACCTCCCACGAATCGCGCGCGGGGGCCGAGTACCGGAGCCGCGCGGTGATCACAGACAGGGTGCCCGGCACGAGCTCCGCGGGCCGCGCGCGGCGCGCCCCGTGGCGTGCCATATAATCCATCCCGCCGTGCCAGCCGCGCGCGAGCCAGTCGAGGAGGCGCGCTTCCTCCTCGGCGAGGTCGGTCCCCGCGATCGCGATCGCGTCGAAGCCCAGCTCGCGGCCCCAGCGCTTCACGCGCGCCTCGACCGTGAGCTCCTGCGCCGCGACGTTCATTCCCCGATGGTAGCGCCGAACACCTTCCTGCCCGACGAGGCCGCGACCCTCGCGCTCGGCGCCGCGCTCGCGCAAGCCCTCGAGCCGGGCCTCGTGGTGTACCTGCGCGGCGAGCTGGGAGCGGGAAAGACCACGCTCGCCCGGGGTGTGCTTCGGGGCCTGGGCTACACGGGACCGGTGCGAAGCCCCACCTACGCCCTGGTTGAAGTTTATGAGCTTTCGAGGTTACACTTGCATCACTTTGATTTTTATAGATTCAGCGACCCGAGGGAATGGATCGACGCCGGCTTTCGGGAGAGCTTCGACGCGCGCACGGTGAGCCTGATCGAGTGGCCGGAGAAGGCCGCGGGGTCGGTGCCTCCGGCGGACGTGGAGATCATGCTGGCGCCAAGCGGCTCCGGGCGCAGCGCGAGCTTCATCGCAGCCTCGCCCTCCGGGCGCAGGTGCCTCGCGTCGCTCGCCGCCCGCTGGCCCCTTTCCTCGCCGCCGTCCTGAGGGCGGTACTCCTCGTCGCGGCGCTCGCGGCGGCCCTGCCCGCGTTGCCCGCGGAGAAGATCCTCGCCTCGCGCGTGTGGCCCGCGCAGGAGTACACGCGGGTCACGCTCGAGAGCGCCCATCCGCTTCGCTACCACTTCTTCTTCGTGAGCGACCCCGAGCGCCTCGTGCTCGACCTGGAGGGCGCGGAGCTCGACCCCGAGCTCAAGGCCCTGCCGCAGAAGGTGGGCGGCGACGATCCGTACATCAAGTCCGTGCGCGTGGGCGTGAACCGCCCGAACGTGCTGCGCGTGGTCTTCGACCTGCGCACCGAGGTCAAGCCCTCGGTCTTTCCATTGGCGCCGGCCGGGGACTACAAGTACCGCCTCGTGCTCGACCTGTACCCGGCGAAGCCCTCCGACCCGCTCCTCGCCCTCGTGCAGCCGAGGCCCGATCCCATCGCCGAGATGGCGAGCGCGCCCGTGCTGGTCGACCCCGCCGCGCCCGCATCCGGGGACGACCGCGAGCGCGAGGCGCTGCCCGTGCTCAAGCTCGCGCCGCCCGCGCTTGCCGACGGTGCCGGCGCCGAGGGCCGCCCGCCCGAGGCGAGCCGCGCCGCACCGGCCCCGAGTCCGCCGAAGGTCGAGCGCCTCGTGATCGTCGCGATCGACGCCGGCCACGGCGGCGAGGATTCGGGCGCGCGCGGCAAGGACGGCATCTGCGAGAAGAACGTGACGCTCGCCATCGCCCGGCGGCTCAAGGCGCGCATCGACCGGGAGCCCAACATGCGCGGCGTGCTCATCCGCGACGGCGACTACTTCATCCCGCTCGCCGAGCGCGTGGCGAAGGCGCGGCGGATGAAGGCCGACCTCTTCGTGTCGATCCACGCCGACGCGTGGGTGCGGCCCGACGCGCGCGGCACCTCGGTGTTCGCGCTCTCCGAGCGCGGCGCGACCTCGACCGCCGCGCGCCTGCTCGCCGACCGCGAGAACCAGTCGGACCTCATCGGCGGGGTGAACCTCGAGGGCAAGGACCCGGTGCTCGCGCGCACGCTCCTCGACCTCTCGCTCACGGCCACCATCAACGACTCGCTGAAGCTCGGCAAGGCGGTGCTGAGCGAGCTCGGGGACGTGAACGAGCTGCACCGGGGCCGCGTGGAGCAGGCGGGCTTCGCGGTGCTCAAGGCGCCCGACATCCCCTCGATCCTCGTCGAGACGGCGTTCATCTCCAATCCCGAGGAGGAGAAGCGCCTCAAGGACGCGGCCTACCAGGACCGCGTCGCCGGCGCGATCGTGGGCGGGATCGAGCGCTACCTCGCGCAGAACCCGCCGCTCGCCCGCAACCGCGTCGCCTCGAACTGAAGGTCCGCCCTAGTCGGCGGCGGTCTGCGCCTCGGCCTGCGTCGCGACCTGCGCCCGGAGCATCGCGGTGGCCTCCAGCGCCGTGAGCGGCCGCGAGAAGAGGTAGCCCTGGAAGGCCTCGCAGTGGTTGGCGCGCAGGAACTCGAGCTGCTGGCGCGTCTCCACGCCCTCGGCGATCACGCGCAGCTTCAGGCGCTTGGCCATGGCGATGATCGCCTCGGTGATGAGCGCGCTCGAGGTGTCCTGCGGGACGTTCATGATGAACGAGCGGTCGATCTTCATGCTCGAGGCGGGCAGGCGCGTGAGCTGGCCGAGCGAGGAGTAGCCCACGCCGAAGTCGTCCACGGCGACCTGCATGCCCACCGAGCGCAGCTGCGCGAGCGTCTCGATCGACTGCTCGACGTTGCGCATGATCATCGTCTCGGTGATCTCGAGCTCGACCCGCCGCGGGTCCGCCCCCGTGTCGCGCACGATCGAAAGCAGCGTGTGCACGAGGCGCCGCGACATGAACTGCCGCGGCGAGATGTTGATCGAGATGCTGATGGGCGGGAGGTCCTCGTCGGCCCACTGGCGAAGCTGGCGGCAGGCGGTGCGAAATACCCACTCGCCGATCGGAACGATGAGCCCCAGCTCCTCGGCGACGAAGATGAAGTCCTTGGGGTAGATCTCGCCCTTCTGCGGGTCGTTCCAGCGCACCAGCGCCTCCATGCCGCAGATGAGGCCCGTGCCGATGTCCACCTGCGGCTGGTAGCGCAGGAAGAACTCCTCGTTGTCGATCGCCTTGCGCAGCCGCCCCTCGATCTCGAGGCGCTTGGAGAGCAGGAAGTTGAGGTCGTTGGTGAAGAAGCGCACGGTGTTGCGCCCCGCGTCCTTCGCCTGGTACATGGCGTTGTCCGCATGCTTGAGGAGCTGGTGGACGTCGGTCGCGTCGTTGGGGTAGTGGCTGATGCCGATCGAGGGCGTCACGTGGATCTCGTGGCCGCCGATCTCCACGGGGCGCGCGAGCTCGTCGAGGACCTTGTCGGCCACGAGGCGGGCGTGCTCGGGCCGCTCGAGGTCGGGCAGGATCACCACGAACTCGTCGCCGCCTTCGCGCGAGACGGTGTCCACCTCGCGCACGCAGGCCACGAGCCGTCGCGCGACGTCCTTGAGGATGAAGTCGCCGGTGTCGTGGCCCAGCGTGTCGTTCACCACCTTGAAGCGGTCGAGGTCGATGAACAGCACCGCGACGTGGCGCTGCTTGCGGCGCGCGGCCATGATCGCCTGGTTCAGCCGGTCCTGCATGAGGCGCCGGTTGGGCAGCCCCGTGAGCGCGTCGTGGTGCGCCATGTAGTGGATCGTGCGCTCGGTGTTGAGCCGCTCGGTGATGTCCTGGACGAGCGAGGCGAAGCCCGTGACCTTGCCCGCGGCATCGACGAGCGGCGTGTTGTACCACTCGCAATGGATGGTGCGGCCGTTGCGCGCCGTGTTGACGAGCGTGGTCTTGTTGCCCTCGCCCGACTCGAGCAGCTCCCGGCACATCGCCTCCATCTCCTCGCGGGCGGCGGGCGCCGAGAGGATGGGGGCGATGGGCTTGCCGAGCACCTCGTAGCTCGGGAAGCCGAAGATCGCCTCGGCCGCGGGGTTCCACGCGGTCACGCGCCGGCTGCGGTCCCACTCGACCACCGCGAGCGGCGTGCTCTCGAAGTGCATGCGCAGCTTCTGGGCGGCGAGGAGCTGGCCCTGCTGCGCCTTCAGCCGCTCGACGTGCTCCTCGACGAGCGCCTGGTTGGCCCGCTCGAGGCGGTGGCGCTCGCTCTCCAGCTCCGAGGAGAGCGACTCGCGCGCGCGGCGCGTGGTGAGCGAGTCGACCAGCGCCCGGTGCACCCGGTCGTGCACGTACGGCAGCACGATCACGAGGAGCAGGATCATCCCGGAGATGAACATCTGGTCGCGCTCGCCCGAGCGCCCGAGCGTGACGGCGAGCGGCAGCAGCCCCAGGAAGACGGTGATCTTGTAGGCGTAGCGGTGCGGCGCGTAATAGGCGACCGCGCCGGTCATGAGCAGCGTCACCAGCATCACCACCGACAGGCGCTGCACCATCCGGCCGACGTCGGGCAGCAGCACCGTGCCGATCGCCATCCAGCACGCGCCCGAGAGCACGGTGCCCACCAGGAAGCGGCGCTCCCAGACGGGCATCTCGGAGGCGGGACGGGACTCGCGGATGAACGCCTTGTAGACGAGGTAGCGGCCCACCGTCACGAGCGCGATCGCGGCGAACCACGCGAACAGGCCCGGCCGCGACAGGTCCTCCCAGAGGATGGCCCCCAGGATGAAGATGACCAGCAGCGTCGCGAGGTAGCCGACGAGCGAGAACCGGAAGAGCAGCCGGATCTGCTCCGCATGAAGCGGTGTTTCGGCGGCGCCCGCTTCGGCGGACTGGGGCGCCGCGTCCCTGTGCGGGGGATCCATTCCCCTCCTAGCTCGGGCGAGGCGCCCGGGCGGTGAGTACGCCGGCGCAGTGTAACATTGCCCGTGGCCGCCATACGCCCCCTTCCCGAGCTCCTGGTGAACCAGATCGCCGCCGGCGAGGTGGTGGAGCGGCCCGCCTCGGCCCTCAAGGAGCTGCTCGAGAACAGCCTGGACGCGGGGGCGCAGTCGGTGGCCGTCGAGCTCGCCGAGGGCGGCGTGCGGCGCCTGCGGGTGGCCGACGACGGCGGCGGCATCGAGCGCGACGACCTGCCGCTCGCCGTGGCGCGCTTCGCCACGAGCAAGATCGCCACGCTCGCGGACCTCGAGCGCGCCGCGACGCTGGGTTTCCGCGGCGAGGCGCTCGCCTCGATCGGAGCGGTGGCGCGGCTCGCCGTCGTGACGCGCCGCCCCGGGGAGCGCCACGCGTGGCGGATCGCCTGCGAGGCGGGCAGGGTCTCCCCCGTGGAGCCGGCCGCGCTCGCCGCGGGCACCGCCGTCGAGGTCGAGGACCTCTACTTCAACACGCCCGCGCGCCGCAAGTTCCTGAAGAGCGAGGCGACCGAGTTCGCGCGCTGCGAGGAGGCCTTCGCGCGCATCGCCCTGTCGCGCCCCGGCATCGCGTTCTCGCTCGCCCACAACGGCCGGCGCATCGCGCACCTGCCTCCCGAGGAGGCGCGCTCCCGGGCCGCGCGCCTCGTGGGCGAGGACTTCGCCGCCGCGGCGCTCGAGGTGCGCGCCGCCGCCCCGCGCTTCGCCCTCCACGGCCTCGCGGCCCCGCCCGGGTTCACGCGGGCGAGCCGCGACGCCCAGTTCCTGTTCGTGAACGGGCGGTTCGTGCGCGACAAGGTCGTCTCCCACGCCATCCGCGAGGCCTACGCCGACGTGCTGCACCACGACCGCCACCCGGCCTACGTGCTCTTCCTCGAGGTCGATCCCGCGCAGGTGGACGTGAACGTGCATCCGGCCAAGAGCGAGGTGCGGTTCCGCGAATCCCAGGCCGCGCACCAGTTCGTGTTCCACGCCCTGTCGCGGGCGCTCGCCGCGCCGCTGGCGGGGCGCGAGGCGGAGAGTCCCGGCTTCTCGCGGGGCGAGGCGGCGCTCGCGAGCGGCGGAGGCCGCGCTCCGTCCCCGGCCTCAGGCGCGATCCAGCGCCTGCTCGGCGTCGCGCAGCCCACGGAGGTGTACGAGGCGCTCTTCGCGACCGCGGTGGCCGACGAGCTCCGCCCTGCGCCCGCGGCCGCTCCCGGGGCCGCACCCGCCCTCGGGTTCGCGCTCGCGCAGCTGCACGGCGTCTACATTCTCGCCCAGAACGCGGCGGGCCTCGTCGTCGTGGACATGCACGCGGCCCACGAGCGCATCGTCTACGAGGGCCTCAAGGAGTCGTTCGAGGCTTCCGACCTGCCCTCTCAGCCGCTGCTCGTGCCCGTTCCGATGACCGCCACGGGCGAGGAGCTCGAGGCGGCCGCCGAAGGGCGCGAGACGCTCGCCCGGCTCGGCTTCGACGTGGCGGCCTCCGGCCCCCGCGAGCTCGTGATCCGCGCCGTGCCGTCGCTGCTCGCCGACCTCGACGCCGCGGGCCTCGTGCGCTCGGTGCTCGCGCAGGTGCGCGAATTCGGCGCGAGCCGGGTCCTCGTCGAGCGCCGCAACGAGCTGCTGTCCACCATGGCCTGCCATGGGGCCGTGCGCGCCAACCGCAGCCTCACCGTTCCCGAGATGAACGCGCTGCTGCGGGAAATGGAGCGCACCGAGCGCGCCGGCAGCTGCAACCACGGGCGTCCCACCTGGGTGCAGTTCGCGATGGGCGACCTCGACCGCCTCTTCATGCGGGGGCGGTGAAGGCGGTCTTCCTCCTCGGCCCCACGGCGAGCGGCAAGACCTCCGTCGCGCTCGCGCTCGGCGAGCGCTTCCCCGCCGAGATCGTGAGCGTCGACTCGGCGCAGGTGTACCGCGGCATGGACATCGGGACCGCGAAGCCCGACGCGGAGGCGAGGCGCCGGGTGCGCCACCACCTCGTGGACATCGTCGATCCGGTCGAGGCGTACTCGGCGGGCCGCTTCCGCGCCGACGCCGCGCGGGCGATCGAGGAGATCGCGGCCCGCGGGCGGCTTCCGATCCTCGCCGGCGGCACGATGCTCTACTATCGCGCACTCATCACGGGGCTCGCCGAGTTGCCGCCGGCGCAGCCCGCGATCCGCGCCGAGATCGAGCGGCGCGCCGCCGCCGAGGGCTGGCCCGCGCTGCACGCCGAGCTCGCGCGCGTGGACGCGGCGAGCGCGGCACGCATCGAGCCCACGGACGCGCAGCGCATCCAGCGCGCGCTCGAGGTCCACCTGCACACGGGGCGGCCGCTTTCGCAGCTGCAGCGCGAGGCGCCGGGACCGGGCCCGGCGTGGGAATCGCTCGCGATCTGCCTGGAGCCCTCGGATCGCGCGGCTCTGCACGAGCGCATCGCCGGGCGCTTCCGCGCCATGCTCGCCGCGGGCCTGGTCGCGGAGCTCGAGGCGCTGCGCGCGCGCCACGCGCTCCACGAGCGCATGCCCTCGATGCGCACGGTGGGCTACCGCCAGGCGTGGGAGACGCTCGAGGGGCGGGCGAGCGCGGCGAGCCTGGAAGCGCGCGGCATCGCGGCCACGCGCCAGCTCGCCAAGCGCCAGCTCACGTGGCTGCGGGCGACGCCGGGACTCGAGCGCTTCGACGCGCTGGGGCCCGGCCTCGCCTCGAGCGTCGCGCGCCGGGTCGAGCGCTTCCTCGCCGCGCGCTCGCGGGAGGCGCGCTAGCCGTTGCCGTGGTACTTGAAGCTCACGTTGAGCTTCGCCCGGTAGACGATCTCACCGCCCTCGACTTTGGCGTCGAGCTTGTCGACCTCGGCTACGCGCAGGTCGCGCAGGGTGCGGGCGGCCACCATGAGGCCGTTGCGCGCCGCGTCCGCCCACGACTTCTTGCTCGTGCCCACGATCTCGATGAACTTGTAGACCGCCTGATCGTCGCTTCCGCCCTTCTTCTTGCCCTTCTTCGCCATGGCTCCTCCGCGGTTCGGAAGCCGGCGGAAGCCGGCCTCCCGACGAATATACCGCTACTCGCCCGGCGGCCGCGTCGCGGTCACGGAGGCTTCGGCTCCGCCCTCGGAGAACTGGATGTCGAGGCGATGGCCGCGGTCGAGACCCGCGCTCGAGCGGCGCACGTGGCCGTCGGCGTCGCGCACGATGCTGTAGCCGCGCGCGAGCACCCGGGTGGGATCGAGGTGGCCCAGGGAGGCTCCGAGCGAGGCCACGTGGCGCCCCCGCTGCGCGAGGCCCCGCGCGCCGGCACCCGCGAGGTGCTCGGCGGCTTGCCGCACTTCGCGGCCCGCCGCGGCGAGGTCCGGGGCGGCGCGGGCGAGCCGTGGGGCGAGGGATCCGAGCACGAGGCGCAAGGACGCGGCCCGGCCCGCGACGGCGATGCGCAGCCGCCGCGCGTGCTGGGCCACCCGCTCGCGGTCGCGCCCGAGGCGCTGCGCCGGGGTGAGCAGGCGCCGGGCGGCCGCGTCGAGCCGCTGGGCGCCGCCCTCGACCAGGCGGCGCATGTCGCGCGCGAGGCGCCGGCGGTGGGCGGCGATCTGCTCGGCGAGCGCGGCGCGATCGGGGCTCGCCGCCACGGCCGCCGCCGTGGGGGTGGGCGCGCGCAGGTCGGCGACGAAGTCGGCGATGGAGAAATCGGTCTCGTGGCCCACGCCGCTCACGACCGGCAGGCGCGAGGCGGCGATGGCGCGCGCGACGACCTCCTCGTTGAACGCCCAGAGGTCCTCCAGGCTCCCCCCGCCGCGGCACACGATGAGCACGTCGCATTCGCCACGGGCGTTCGCGGCCTCGATCGCGCGCGCGACCTGGGCGCCCGCGCCTTCGCCCTGGACCTGCGCCGGATAGAGCACCACGGGTACCATCGGCGCGCGGCGCCCGAGCGTCGTGAGCACGTCGCGCAGCGCCGCGGCCGCGGGCGAGGTGACGATGCCGATCGCGCGCGGGAATGCGGGCAGGGGCCGCTTGCGCGCGGCCTCGAACAGCCCCTCGGCCTCGAGCTTCGCCTTGAGCTTCTCGAAGGCCGCGTAGAGCGCGCCCCGGCCGGCCCTGCGCATCTCCTCGACCACGAGCTGGTAGCTGCCGCGCGGCTCGTAGAGCGTCACCCGGGCGCGCACCTCCACTTGCATGCCGTCTTCCGGGCGGAAGTCGAGGAACTGGGCGCGCGTGCGGAACATCGCGCAATCGACCTGGGCGCCGGGATCCTTGAGGCAGAAATACCAGTGGCCCGAGGGGGCGCGCTTCACGTTGGACAGCTCGCCGGCCACCCACAGGATCTCGAACCGCTCCTCGAGCAGGGCGCGCACCCGGCGGTTCAGCTCGGAGACGGTTACGACGGGGGCGAGGCCCGGCAGGAGGGGGGTCACGGGGTCGGAAGTGGCGGGAAGCTCGGGGATCGGGTGATTGGGCGAGGGGCGCGCTCGACGCAGGATAGGACTTTTCCCTCTGGCGGGCGATGGGAGCGGCTATCCACCGTCTCCACGGGGCGACCTGGGATCGCCGCCACTCTGCCCACCGCCGCGGTCTTGACATTGTAATGTTTTCATAAGTCCTTGATCGTTCGAGGGAAACCTGTGACGCTCAAAATTTGAGCGGAAAGAAGAAAAGTCTTTCCGCTACGCCACTTGGCGATGGGCCCTGGACGCCTTCCACAGGCTTATCCACAGGCTCTGTGGATGATTCGTGACAGCGATGCAACACGCTTCCACGGCTCGCGCGGCAGGGCCGCTCTTCGCCTCGGGGCGAGCGCCTCCTGCCGCCGATCCGGCGGTCAGGGAACTTCCGGAACGGATTGTCCAATGCTTCAAGCGCTTCGCCCTCACGGTTGTGGCATGGGGCGCGAATTCATACAAGACCTTGTGGAACCGCCGCCGGCGGGCTAAAGTGCCTGCGCATTTCCTGCAGGAGTAGATCCGCACGTGTTGTCCATCATCGAAGCGGCCGGCTGGCCGATCTGGCTCATCGTCATCACTTCCATCATCGCGCTCGCCATCATCGGGGAGCGATTCTGGTCGTTGCGCACTTCGCTCGTGGCGCCGAAGGGCATCCTTCCGGCCACCATCCGCGAGTACCAGGCCAAGGGCGCGAGCCAGGACCTCATCGCGCGCCTGCAGCAGGGACCCCTCATCGGCCGCATCTTCGCCGCGGCGCTGGTGAACGAGAAGAGCCCGCGCGAGGCGATCAAGGACGCGGTCGAGGAGGCGGGGCGCGCCGTCGCGCTCGAGCTCGAGCGCTTCCTCAACACCCTGGGCACCATCGCGACGATCTCGACGCTCCTCGGCCTCTTCGGCACGATCGTCGGGATGATCGAGATCTTCGGGTCCCAGAACCCGGCGACCGGCGGCGGCAACCCCGCGCAGCTCGCGCACGGCATCTCGGTCGCGCTTTACAACACGCTCTTCGGCATCGGCGTGTCCATCCCGGCCGTGATCTTCTACCGCCACTTCCGCAACCGCGTCGACGTGCTGGTGGTGGAGATGGAGGGGCAGGCCATCAAGCTGATCGAGATCCTGCACGGCGAGCGGCGCGCATGAACTTCCGCCGCGGGCGCGCGCGGGACGAGCCGGAGATCAACCTCATCCCGCTCATCGACATCCTCATCGTCGTCCTGATCTTCCTGTTCCTCACCACGACGTACAACCGCTTCGCGGAGCTGCAGATCAACCTGCCGAAGGCCTCCGCGGAGCGCGCCACCGAGCTTCCGCAGGTGCTCACCGTCGCGGTCGACGCGAGGGGGCATTACGCGATCAACGGGGTCCCGACCGTGTACGACAGCGCCGAGAGCTTCGCCGAGCGCCTGCGCGAGGCGGCCCGCGGCGCCAAGGAACCCGTGGTGGCGATCAGCGCCGACGCCGAGGCCACGCACCAGTCCGTGGTGAACGTCATGGAAAGCGCGCGGATCGCCGGCTACAACCACATCTCCTTCGTGACGCAAGCGCGCCGGTGAGGCCGGCGGCCGCGGGCGACTGAAGCAGGCGGCGCCCTTGCGGGCCTGGCTCGAGCGGGAGTGGCAGCGCCGCGGGGGCGGCGCCCTGGTCCTGCTGCCGCTCGCGTTCGTCTTCGCGGCCGCGGTGCGCGTGCGGCGCGTCCTCTACCGCCGGCGCGTCCTGCCGGCGTGGCGCGCGGGCGTCCCGGTCGTGGTGGTGGGCAACGTCACCGTGGGCGGCACGGGCAAGACGCCGCTCGTGATCGCCATCGTGGAGCGGCTGCGCGCCCACGGCTGGAACCCGGGCGTGGTCGCGCGCGGATACGGGCGCGTGCCGCCGCGCGAGCAGGACCCGCTGGGCGTGGTGCGCGTGCTGCCCGACGTCGCGACTCCCGAGCACTTCGGCGACGAGCCCGTGCTCATCGCGCGGCGCTCGCGGGTGCCGGTTTACATCTCTCCCGATCGCGCCGCCGCGGCGCGCGCGCTCCTGGCCGCGGACCTCGGGGTGGACGTGCTCGTGTGCGACGACGGGCTGCAGCACTACGCGCTCGCGCGCGACGTGGAGATCGCCGTCGTCGACGGCGAGCGGCGCTTCGGAAACGGACTGCCGCTGCCCGCGGGGCCGTTGCGCGAGCCCGTGGCCCGGCTCGCCGAGGTCGACGCGGTCGTGGTGAACGGCGCATCGGACGTGGTGCTGCCGTGCGAGCGCCGCTTCACGATGCGGCTCGCGGGGGAGCGGTTCGTCTCGCTCGCGACGGGCGAGCAGCGCGCGCCGCAGGAATTCGCGCTCGCCGTGCGCGGCCGGCGCGTGGCCGCCGTCGCCGGCATCGGCCATCCGCAACGCTTCTTCGACCATCTTTCCGCGCTCGGCATCCGCGCCGAGGGGCACGCGTTCGCGGACCACCACGCCTACCAGAAGCGCGACCTGAAGCTGCCGGGCGCGGAGATCGTCCTCATGACCGAGAAGGATGCCGTAAAATGCATGGGCTTCGCCGATGCGCGCATGTGGTTCATGCGCGTGGACGCGGTCCTGCCGCCCGAGTTCGACGAGCTCCTCCTCGACCGCATCGCCGCCGCCCGCAGGGAAAGGAATGGATCCCAAGCTGCTTGAAATCCTCGTCTGCCCGTTGTGCAAGGGGCCGCTCGTCTGGCGCAAGGACTCCCTCGAGCTCGTCTGCAAGGGCGACCGGCTCGCCTTCCCCGTGAAGGACGACATCCCCGTGATGCTGGAGGACGAGGCGCGCGAGCTCGGCCCCGACGAGGAGGCGTAGCCCCCGGCGCGTGGAGACGCCCGCCTTCAGGGTCGTGATCCCCGCGCGCATGCGCTCGACGCGCCTGCCCGGGAAGATGCTCGCCGACGTCGCGGGCAAGCCGCTGGTCGCGTGGGTGGCCGAGCGCGCGCGCGCGAGCGGCGCGGCCGACGTGGTGGTGGCCACCGACCACGCCGACATCGAGCGCGCGCTGGGCGCCCTGGGCTGGAAGACCTGCGCCACCTCTCCCGACCACCCCAGCGGCACGGACCGCCTCGCCGAGGCGGTGGCGCGGCTGGGCTACGGCGACGAGGACATCGTGGTCAACGTGCAGGGCGACGAGCCTCTCATCGATCCGGGGCTCATCCGCGCGGTGGCCTCGGCGCTCGCGGGGCACCGGGGCGCCGCGATCGCCACCGCCGCCCATCCGATCGCCTCGGCCGAGGCGTTCTTCGATCCCAACGTCGTGAAGGTCGTCCTCGACGCCGACGGGTACGCGCTCTACTTCTCGCGCGCCCCCATTCCCTACGCCCGCGACGCCTTCGCGCGATCGCGCGGCGCGCTTCCCCCGGGTCTGCCGGCCTACCGCCACATCGGCATCTACGCCTACCGTGTCCAGTTCCTGCGCGAGTATTCGGCGCTCGCGCCCACCGCGGCCGAGCGCTTCGAGGCGCTCGAGCAGCTTCGGGCGCTGGGCCACGGGCGGCGCATCGCCGTGGCGCTGTGGGACGCCCCGCTCCAGCCCGGGGTCGACACCCCGCAGGACCTCGAGCGGGTGCGGCGCGAGCTCGGCGGCTGAAGCAGCCGTTCCCGGTT
>DASPRQ010000060.1:0-34282 GCA_035624355.1 Usitatibacter sp.
TGTTCCTCGCGGGGGTGATGCCGGGGCTGATGCTCACGGGGCTGTTCATCCTCTGGACGCTCTTCACCATCTGGAAGCGCGGCTTCCGCACCCACGCGCCGGACTTCCGCTACTCCTGGAAGGAGAAGTTCTCCTCCATCCCGAAGGTCGCGCCCTTCCTCGCCATCATCGCGGGGGTCATGTGGGTGCTGTACGGCGGCGTCGCCACGCCCTCGGAGGCCGCCGGCGTGGGCGCGGCGCTGTGCGCCCTGCTCGCCGTCGCGATCTACCGCATGTGGTCGCCCGAGAGCTGGTGGGCGATCCTGCGCGACACGATGCGCGAATCGGTGATGATCCTCACGATCATCGGCGGCGCGGTGCTCTTCGGCTACATGCTCACCTCGCTCTACCTCACCCAGACGCTCGCGCAGGCGATCGCCGACATGCACGTGAACCGCTGGGCGCTCATGGGCCTCATCAACGTGTTCCTGCTGGTGTGCGGCTTCTTCATCCCGCCGGCGGCGATCATCCTGATGACCAGCCCCATCCTGCTGCCGATCATCACGGCCGCGGGCTTCGACCCGGTGTGGTTCGGCGTGATCCTCACGATCAACATGGAAGTGGGGCTCATCCATCCGCCGGTGGGCCTCAACATCTACATCGTCAACTCCATCGCCCCGGACGTGCCGGTCACCCGCGTGATGTGGGGTACGATTCCGTACGTGGCGTGCATGTTCCTCGCGATCGTGATCCTGTGCTTCTTCCCCGAGATCGCCACCTGGCTCCCGGACAAGCTCATGGGGTCGGTGCACTGATGGCCGACATCGAGGTCTACCGGGTCCACGACCTCGGGCTCACCGCGGCGCGCCGCGCGGCCGAGCAGATGGCCGCCGACCTCGGGCGCAAGTTCGACCTGCGCGGGAAATGGCAGGGCAACGTGCTGCGCTTCGAGCGCCCGGGCGTGGCGGGCACGCTCGCCATCACCGAAAGGGACCTGCACCTGTCGGTCTCCCTGGGTTTCCTGCTGAAGGCGATGAAGTCCTCGGTCGAGCGCTCCGTGATGCACGAGATCAACACGCTGTTCGCCCCGCCCGGCAAGGGCGCCGAGCCGCCGCCCGCGGACCCGCCTAGACCGAAAAGGGCCGCGAAGCGCCCGAGAAGAGGCGGTTGAGGATCTCGGTCTCGCGGCCGCGCAGCACCGCGAGGAACGCGCCGGAGCCCTTCATCGTGCGGAACGCCTCGAAGCCCGTCTCGAGGAAGTCCTGCAGGTCGCCCAGCCCCGCGAGGTGCGCAGGCTTGCGCATGAGCTTGAGCGTGCCCGCCACCAAGGGCTTCGCCACGAGGGCGTCGAGGCGCAGCCCCACCGCCTCGATCAGGTCGAGCTGGTGCATGCGCTCCTCGCGCGTGGAGCTCGTGCGATACGCCTGCGCGTAGCTCTCCTCCGTGATGGGGCCGCCCGCCAGCGCGCGCGCGAGCGCGTGGTCCAGCGCTTCGGACACCGCCTCGAGCTCGACGGCGAGGGAGGCCGTCTCCACCGCCGAGTGGGGCAGCACGCGCGCCATGACGGGCACGATGCGAAGCAGCTCCTCGTCGCGCGCGCTGAAGTCCTTGGGGCCGTAGAGGTCGTCGAGGAAGAACTCCGTGGCGGCCCGGTAGCGCGGCTGGCTCGCGAGGTCCGCGTACGTCTTCGCGAGGCGGCGCGATTGCCATGCCTTGAGCTCGGCGAGCCGGGGCGGCTGCGCGTGGCCGGTGCCGCGCAGCGCCTTGAGCGCCTGCAGGTGCACGCGCAGCGCCGCGGGGCCGGGGGGCTCAGCGCCGGCCATGTCGGAGCACTTCCACGGGTGCTATCCTAGCAGGCATTCAAACGACCGTTTGATTCCGCTGCGTTTGCAATGATATTTCATATTCATAATCATAGCCATACAAAGTATTCTTAGAGTTTAACTTGAACGACTTGAACACCCCTCCGATCGCGGTCCCCGACGGGCTTTCCCGTTCGTTCGGGCGCGCCCGCGCCGCCTGCGATGCCAGCGGCGGGCTCGATTATCGCCAACGCGACGCCGCGCTCGAGCGGCTCGCGGCATTGCTGCGCGACCACGCGGACGCCCTCTGCGCCGCCGTGGATCGCGATTTCCGCGCGCGGGCCCCGCAGGAAACGCAGCTGCTCGAGATCTTCCCGGCGCTCGAGGGCATCGCGCATGCGCGCCGGCACCTGCGGCGCTGGATGCGGCCCGAGCGGCGCCCGACCGGGCTCTGGTTCCTTCCGGGCCGCTCGCGCGTCATGTTCCAGCCCCTGGGCGTGGTCGGCATCGTGGCGCCATGGAACTACCCGATCTACCTCGCCGTGGGCCCCGCGACCTCGGCGCTCGCGGCCGGCAACCGGGTGCTGGTGAAGATGCCGGAGGGGACCCCGGAAACCTCCGCGCTTATCGAGCGGCTCGTGGCCGAGCGGTTCGATCCGGAGGTGCTCGCGGTGGTGAACGGAGGCCCGGAGACGGGACGCGCGTTCGTGGGCCTGCCCTTTGATCACCTGCTCTTCACGGGCTCGACCGCGGTCGGGCGGGAAGTCATGCGCAGCGCGGCCGATCACCTCACGCCGGTGACCCTGGAGCTGGGCGGCAAGTCTCCGGCGATCGTCGGCCGCGACGTCCCGATCGACCAGGCCGCCGCCCGGATCGCCTTCGGCAAGTGCCTCAACGCGGGCCAGACCTGCATCGCGCCGGACTATGCCCTGGTCCCCCGGGAGCGCATCGATGCCTTCGTGGCGGCGGCCGTGGAAGCGATCGCGAAGCTCTATCCGAGGCTCGCTGACAACCCGGATTACTCGGCCATCATCAACGATCGCCACCGTGCGAGGCTCGAGGCTTGTCTCGCCGAGGCGCGGCGGTCCGGCGCGAACGTGGTCGTCGCCAATCCCGCCGGCGAGGACTTCGCGGGGTCGCCCAAGATGCCGCCGGCGCTCGTCGTCGCGCCCGATCCGTCGCTGCGCCTCATGCGCGAGGAGATCTTCGGGCCGCTGCTTCCGGTGATCCCCTACGAAACGCGCGAGGAGGCGATCGCGTTCGTGAACGCGCGTCCCCGCCCCCTCGCCCTCTACGTCTTCGACCACGACCGGCGCGCCGTCGACGAGATCCTCGCCCGCACCGTATCCGGGGGAGTCACCGTGAACGAGACGCTCCTGCACATCGCGCAGGACGAGTTGCCGTTCGGCGGCGCGGGTCACAGCGGAATGGGCGAATACCACGGTCGCGCCGGCTTCGAGACGTTCTCCAAGCGCAAGGCCGTGTACTTTCGGCCACGATGGAGCGCCATCGGCCTGCTGCGCCCGCCCTACGGTCGGCGTTTCGACGCCCTTATCCGTTTCCTGCTGCGCTGAAGTGGCCACCCGTCGGCAATTCCTGAAGGTGGGCATCGCGGGCGCCGCGGTGCTGCTCACAGTGCGCGCCGTCGAGCGCCCCCTCGCTGCGCCCGTCGGAGCCATGCGGGTCCTCGACCCGGCGAGCGCGCGTATCGTGGCCGCCCTGGCGCCGGCCGTGCTCGCGGGAGCGCTGCCGCCCGCCGGGGCCGCGCACGACGAGGCGGTACGCCGCGTGGTCGAGGGATTCGATCGCACGATGTCGCTTCTCGCGCCGGTGGTGCGCGACGAGATCGGGGAGCTGCTGGGGCTGCTGCGCTTCGGCCTGTCGCGCGTCGTGTTGACCGGCATCTGGAGCCCGCTCGACGAGGCGTCCCCCGTGGAGATCGCGCGCTTCCTGGCCCACTGGCGCGCGAGCCGGTTCGATCTTCTGCGCGCGGGCTACCTGGGGCTCGTCCAGCTCATGGTCGGAGCGTGGTACGCCCAGCCGGCCGCCTGGGGCGCGATCGGTTATCCCGGGCCGCCCGCGCTGGACGGCCCGGCGCCCGCATGATCCCGGATCCGATCCGCGAGGGGCTGGCGCGCGGCTGGAAGGCGATCGATGCGGCATCCCTGGCGCGTGACCGCGAGCTCGAAGCCGACGTCGTGGTGATCGGCAGCGGCGCCGGCGGCGGCGTCACCGCCGAGATCCTCGCCGAGGCGGGCCTCGCCGTCGCGATCGTCGAGGAAGGGCCGCTCGCGAGCTCCTCGGAATTCCACATGCGCGAGGACACCGCGTACCCGCGCCTCTATCAGGAATGCGCGGGGCGCAAGACCGCGGACTCGGCGATCACGATCCTCCAGGGGCGCTGCGTCGGCGGCTCGACCACCGTGAACTGGACCTCGAGCTTCCGCACGCCGCCGCGCACCCTCGCCCATTGGCACGGCGCCCTCGGCCTGCGCACGGCCACGGAGGCCGCCCTCGCACCGTGGTTCGAGCGCATGGAGGAGCGGCTGGGCATCGCGCCGTGGGCGGTACCGCCGAACGAGAACAACGACGTCCTGCGCCGGGGCTGCGCGGCCCTGGGGCTGCGCTCGGGCGTCGTGCCGCGCAACGTGCGGGGCTGCTGGAACCTCGGCTATTGCGGGATGGGGTGCCCGATCAACGCGAAGCAGTCGATGCTCGTCACGACGATCCCCGCCGCGCTCGACCGGGGCGCGACCCTGGTGCATGGGGCGCGCGTCGAGCGGCTTCGCCTCGCGGGCGATCGCGTGGTCGCGTGCGAGGCGTACGGCGCCGGGGACGCCGCGGCGCGGCACCGCCTGCGGATCCGGGCGCGGCATTTCGTGCTGGCGGCCGGAGCGATCGGAAGTCCCGCCATCCTGCTGCGCAGCGGCGCCCCGGACCCGAACCTCGCCACGGGGCGGCGCACTTTCCTGCATCCCACCGTGGCGAGCGCCGCCACGATGCCGCAGCCGGTCGAGGGCTATTCGGGCGCGCCCCAGTCGGTGTACTGCGACCACTTTCTCGACGCGCCGCTCGACGGGCCCGCCGGGTTCAAGCTCGAGTCCGCGCCGGTGCACCCGGCGCTCGCCGCCGTCACGCTGCCCGGGTTCGGCGAGGGGCACGCGCGGCGCATGGCTGCGTTCCCGCGCATGCAGGTGCTCATCGCGCTGATCCGCGACGGCTTCCATCCGGACTCCCCGGGCGGCCGGGTACGGTTGCGAAGCGACGGGTCGCCCGCCCTCGACTACCCGATCACGCCCTACCTGTGGGACGCGGCGCGGCGCGCCTGGCTCGCGATGGCGGAGATCCAGTTCGCCGCCGGCGCATCCGAGGTCCTCGCCCTGCACGAGGACGCGGCTCCCGATCTCGCGTGGCAGCTCGCGCGGCGGCGCATCGAGGGGCTCGCGCTGCGTCCGCTCGCCGCGCGCGTGATGAGCGCGCACGTGATGGGTGGCTGCGCCATGGGCCCGGAGCCGCGCTCCTCGGTGGTCGACGAGGTCGGCCGCCACCACCAGCTGGAGAACCTATCCGTCCACGACGGGTCGATCTTCCCGACGAGCCTCGGCGCGAACCCGCAGCTCACGATTTACGCCCTCGCCGCGCGGCTCGCCACGGTGCTCGCTGCGGACCTGCACGGCCGGCGGGGCCGCAGCCCCGTATAATGTCGAGTGTCGGGATCCGCCCAACCGAGGGCGCGGTCCGCACGACCCGATTGCCACAAGCAAGAGAGGGAACTGCCATGAGCGACAAGATCGCTCTCGAGAAGCGCTTTGGCGCCACGAACTACGCGCCGCTGCCCGTGGTGCTCGCCCGCGGCGAGGGCGTCTGGCTCGAGGACGAGCAGGGACGCCGCTACCTCGACATGCTCTCTGCGTACTCGGCCGTGAGCTTCGGCTACGGCCACCCGAAGCTGCTCGCGGCGCTCCGGGACCAGGCCGCGCGCCTCGCTGTGACCTCGCGCGCCTACTATTCCGACCGCCTGCCGCCGTTCCTCGCGCGGCTGTGCGAGATCACCGGAATGGACCGCGCCCTGCCCATGAGCACCGGCGCCGAAGGCGTCGAGACGGCGATCAAGTGCGCGCGCAAGTGGGCCTATCTCGTGAAGAAGGTGCCCGAGGGCCAGGCGAGGATCATCGTCTGCCGCGGGAACTTCCACGGCCGCACGACCACCATCGTCGGGTTCTCGTCGGAGCCGCAGTACCGCGACCATTTCGGCCCCTACTCCGACGGCTTCCGCCAGGTGCCCTTCGGCGATGCGGCGGCGCTCGAGGCGGCGATCACGCCGGAGACGGCGGCCTTCCTCGTGGAGCCCGTGCAGGGCGAGGCCGGGATCGTCGTGCCGCCCGAGGGCTACCTCGCCGAGTGCGCGCGCATCTGCCGCGAGCGCGGCGTGCTGCTCATTGCGGACGAGGTGCAGACCGGGCTGGGCCGGACCGGCAGGCTCTTCGCCTGCGACCACGAGGGCGTGAAGCCCGACGGCCTCATCCTCGGCAAGGCCCTCGGCGGGGGCCTGCTCCCGGTCTCGGCGTTCTGCGCGCGCGAGGAAGTCATGGGCGCGCTGCGCCCCGGGGACCACGGCAGCACGTTCGGCGGCAACGCGCTCGGCGCGGCCGTCGGGCTCGCGGCGATCGAGGTCCTCCTGGAGGAGCGGCTCGCCGAGCGCGCGGCGGTGATGGGCGCGTACCTGCTCGAGCGACTGCGCGCCATCTCCAGCCCGGTCGTGCGGGAGGTGCGCGGCAAGGGCCTGCTGATCGGCGTGGAGCTCGACCCCCGCCGGGTCGGCGCGCGCCCGTTCGTCGAGACGCTGCTGCGCCACGGCGTGCTGAGCAAGGACACGCACGGCACCGTGGCGCGGTTCGCCCCGCCGCTCGTCGTCGGGCGGGAGGAGCTCGACTGGGGCGTGGACCGGATCCGCGAGGCGCTGCGCGAGTACGGGCCGGTGTACGAGAAGGCGGCGTGAAGGCGCGCGCCTAGGGCTTCGGGGGGGTATTGCGCACCTCCCGGCGCAGCACCTTGCCGACGTTGGTCTTCGGCAGCTCCTTCCAGAACTCGACGATGCGCGGGACCTTGTAGCCCGTGAGGTTCTTGCGGCAGTGCGCGATCACCTCGTCCTTCGTGAGCGCCGCCGGGTCCTTGGGCACGATCACCACGCGGACCGCCTCCCCGGAGCGCTCGTCGGGCGCGGGCACGGCGCAGACCTCCCGCACGCCCGGCATCATCGCCACCACGTCCTCCACCTCGTTCGGGTACACGTTGAAGCCCGACACCAGGATCATGTCCTTCTTGCGGTCGACGATCTTCACGTAGCCATCCGGCGTCATGAGGCCGATGTCGCCGGTGCGGAAGGCCCCGTCGGACGTGAACACCTTCGCGGTCTCGTCCGGCCGGTTCCAGTAGCCCTTCATCACCTGCGGGCCCGCGATGCAGATCTCGCCGGTCTCGCCGAGCGACAGGACGCGGCCCTCGTCGTCGCGGATGGTCACGACGGTCGAGGGGATCGGCAGCCCCGCCGTGCCGTTGTACTCGAACCCGTCCACCAGCGGATTGATGCTCGCGCCCGGCGAAGTCTCGGTAAGCCCGTAGGCCTCGAGCAGGGGCTTGCCGGTGATCGCCTTCCAGCGCTCGGCCACGGAGCGCTGCACCGCCATGCCGCCGCCGAGGGCGAGCTTGAGCGGGCGGAAGTCGAGGTTGGAGAAGCCGGGGGTATTCATGAGCGCGTTGAAGAGCGTGTTCACCCCGGACATCGTGGTGAACGGGTATCGCGCCAGCTCCTTCACGAACGCCGGCAGGTCGCGCGGGTTCGTGATGAGCACGTTGTGCGCGCCGATCTTCATGTTGGTGAGGCAGCTGCCGGTGAGCGCGAAGATGTGATAGAGCGGCAGCGCGGTGATGACCACCTCGCGGCCTTCCTGGAGGCCGCCGCCGATCCAGGCGGAGACCTGCTGCAGGTTGGCGACGATGTTGCCGTGGGTGAGCATCGCGCCCTTGGAGATGCCGGTCGTGCCCCCGGTGTACTGCAGGAACGCGAGGTCGTCGTGCCCCAGGGGCGGCTCGGTGAGGGTATGCCGGCGGCCCTCGGCGAGCGCCGCGCCGAACGCCGTGGAGCCTGGAATCGACCAGTGCGGCACGAGGCGCTTCACGTGCTTCACCACCAGGTTCACCAGCAGGGAACGGGGGAACCCGAGCAGGTCGCCGAGCCGCGTCGTGACGACGTGGCGCACGCGGGTCCGCGCGGCCACCTCCTCGAAGGTCTTCGCGAAGTTCTCGAGGATCACGATGGCGTCGGCGCCCGAGTCGTTCAGCTGGTGCTCGAGCTCCCGCGGCGTGTAGAGCGGATTGCAGTTGACCACCGCGAGCCCCGCGCGCAGCGCCCCGAAGAGCGCCACGGGGTACTGCAGCACGTTGGGCATCATGATCGCCACGCGGGCCCCTTTGGCGAGGCCCGCGACGTTCTGCAGCCAGCTGCCGAAGTCGCGCGACAGCCCGTCGAGCTGCGCGTAGGTGATCGTGCGCCCCATGCAGCTGAAGGCCGGAAGGTCCGCGAACTTGCGGCAACTGCGCTCGAGGATCGCCCGGATGCTCGCGAACTCGTCCAGCCGCACCTCGGCCGGGATGCCGGGCGGGTAGGACTTGAGCCACACCTTCTCGACCGATACGGGTTCCGTCACCATGACCGTTCACGCGGCCCCTGTCGCCGATCCCGTCGCAGTGTACCTCCCCGGCGCGCGCGGCGCCTCGCGCCTATACTGCCGCATCGCCCCGCTTGGCCCGGGGCGAACTGTCCCCATCCAGAAGAAAGGAGCATGCCATGGCAGGCAAGAAACAATCCCGCGCCCGTTCGGCTGCCCGGCCCGCCGACACCGCGCAGGCGATCCGCGATTCCGCCCAGAAAATCTGGCTCGCGGGCCTGGGCGCTTATGAGCGCGCCCGCAAGGAGGGGCCGCGCATGTTCGAGCTGCTGGTCGACCAGGGCCGCCGCATGGGCGCCCGCGCCGCCGGCGCCGCCGACCAGGCGCTCAAGGGCGTGCGCGAATCCGGCGCCGTGGCAGGCTCGTGGGACAAGCTCGAGCAGGTCTTCGAGGAGCGGGTATCGCGGTCGCTGCAGCGCCTGGGCGTGCTGACCCGCAACGAGGTCGAGGACCTCGCGCGCCAGGTTCAAGGCCTCAACGACAGCCTGCGGGCGTTCATGGCGGGCGCGGTCGCTCCGCCGGCGCGGCGCGCCGCCTCGAAGCGCTCGCGCAAGGCGAGCACGGCACGCCGCCGGACCAAGGCCGCGAAGAGCGCGTCGCGCAAGGGCAAAGGCACCCGGGCGCGTCGCTCCCGCGGCTGAGCGGCGCGCCCCCGCGTCCCGCTCCCCCCGCAACCGGGCGGATCCACGATGGCCACGCGGCTTCCCGAGCGAATGTCCGGCGTGGACACCGCCTGGCTGCGCATGGAAAGCCCCACCAATCCGATGACGATCGTCGGGTTGATGACCTTCGCGGGGCGGGCGGACATCGCGGCGGTGAAGCGCGTCGTCTCTTCGCGCTTCCTCGCCTACCACCGCTTCCGCTGCAGGCCCGTGCGGGAGACGTGGTGGGTCGTCGCGCGCCACTTCGATCTGGACGAGCATGTCGTGCGCGTGCGCCTGCCCGGCAAGGCGGGAAAGCGCGAGCTCGAGCGGCTCGTGGGCCGCCTCGCTTCCGCGCCGCTGCCCGCCGGACGCCCCCTCTGGCAGTTCCACCTGGTCGAGAACTTCGGCTCGGGCAGCGCACTCGTGATGCGAATCCACCATTGCTATGCGGACGGCATCGCGCTCGTGCGCGTCCTTCTGTCGATGACCGGCGCCACCGCGGCCGAGAGCATGGCGGCGCCCGCGCCCCAGGATGAGCCTCGCTCCGCGCAGGTGGAGCAGGATCTTCTCGCGCGGGCCCTCGCCCCCATCTCGGAGGTGCTGGAGGAAGGCGTGCCGGAGGCGATGGGCCACGGGCTGGACCTCGCCGCCGATGCGGCGAAGCTCGTTCTGATGCCCCGGGACGCGCCCACGCGACTCAAGGGGCCTCTGGGGACGGTCAAGCGCGTCGCCTGGGCCGACCCGCTCGCGCTCGACGAGGTGAAGGCCGTGGCGAAGGCCATGGATTGCTCTGTGAATGACGTGCTCGTGTCCATGGCGGCGGGGGCGCTGCGCGAGTACCTGCGCGCCCGCGGAGAGACGATCGACGGGCGGCCCGACGTGCGCGCCATCGTTCCCGTGAACCTGCGTCCCGGCGAGCAGGCCGCGCGCCTCGGCAACCGCTTCGGGCTCGTGTTCCTCGACCTTCCCCTCGGGATCGAGCACCCCCTCGAGCGCCTCTACGAGGTCCGGCGGCGCATGCTGGCGCTCAAGGGCTCATACCAGCCGGTCATCGCACTCGGGCTGCTCGGGGCGGTAGGAGCGGCGCCGCGCATGCTCCAGGACCAGATCACCCGATTCCTCGGGCAGAACGCGAGCCTCGTGCTGACCAACGTTCCCGGGCCGCAGGCTCCGTTGTACTACGCGGGCCAACGCATCACCGACGTTCATTTCTGGGTGCCGCAGTCGGCGGGCATCGGCCTGGGCCTGTCGCTCCTGTCCTACGACCACAGCGTCGAGTTCGGGGTCATGTCCGACGTGGGTCTCGTCCCCGACCCGGACCGCATCGCCGATCGATTCGGGGACGAGTTCGCGAAGCTTCTGTGGATCGCCCTGATGAGTCCCTGGAGCGACGAGGTTTTCGGGCCCGGAACCGGCGCGCCGAGGGCCTCCGGGCCATCGGCGGCGTCCCTCGGCCGTTCGGGGCCGGCCAAAAAGGCAGCGGGCCGGAAGAACCGGCCCGCTCGGGTTCGACTGCCGGCCGCGGCCGGCGAGGGTCCTACTTGAGGTGCCTGGCGACCAGCTTGGTCATCTCGAACATCGACACCTGCCTCTTGCCGCCGAACACTTCCCTCAGCTTGTCGTCGGCGTTGATCATGCGGCGGTTGATCTTGTCCTGGAGGCTGTTCTTCTTGATGTAACCCCACAGCTTGCTCGTGACCTCGGTGCGGGGCATGGGGCTCGATCCGACGACTGCCGCCAGAATGCTGTCGGGCATCATCGGCTTCATGAAGGCTGCGTTCGGCTTGCGCTTGGCGCCGGACTTCTTCGCCTTGGGGGCCGGCCGCTTCGCCGCGGATTTCTTCATCGGCTTCTTGGCGGCGGACTTTCTGGCCGCCGGTTTCTTCGCTGCCTTCTTGGCTTTCTTAGCTGCCATTGATGAATCCTCCAATCTAATGGTGACGTTGAGTTCTCATTCATCTCGCCCTGTAGGCGCGACAGCGAGAGGATGCCCAAGGCGAAAACGACTTGTCAACCGTTTTCACTCGGGAAAACGGCTTTCTTCGCTCTGTCGTGTCGGCTGCGCAACACCGCTTCGCGCGCTCGCGGCTCACTCGATGTAGCTGCGGCTCAAGCGGTCCAGGTGGCGGCGGGCGGCACCCGCGAGATACGGCGCGACGAGCGCCATGACGTGGTAGGCGCCCTGGCCCATCGCCGCCGGCGCCGATGCGGCATCGAGCCCGCGCACCGACTGGAAGTTGAGCCAGTAGGTCGAGACCACGAGGACGTTGTGCCCGAGCGCGCGGATCTCGTCGGGGCGCGCGCGCATGGCTCCCGAGCGCACGAGCCCGTCGCACAGCGACACCACGGTCTCCTGCTTCCGGTCGAGGATGCGGACGAAGCGGGAGCGCAGCCGCGGGCTGCGCTCGAGCAGGTCGTCGAGGTTGCGGTACAGGAAGCGATAGTCCCAGATCGCCTCGAGCATGAGGTGCAGGTAGAGCCACAGGTTCTCGACGGCCGCCACGGGGCTCTCGGGCGCGGCGGGCGCGACGTCGACCCGCTCCTCGAAGCGGCGGAAGAGGTGCTCGACGATCGCGTCCTTGTTGGGAAAGTGGTAGTAGAGGTTGCCGGGGCTCATGCCCAGCGCTTCGGCGATGGCCCCCGTGCCCACGTGCGCCTCGCCGCGCTCGTTGAAGAGCGCCAGACTCGCCGCGAGCACGCGCGAGCGCGTGCGCTCGGTGCGCAGCGCATTTCCGTCGAGGTGGTGCCTGCCTGCTGCGGCCCTGGCCGCCATCGTGGAGCCCGCCCGGGTGCGATGGGCGTCCAACCTATCACGCCGCCTGGCCGCGCTCCTTGCGTTCCAGCAAAGCCCGCAGGTCGGCGAGGCTGCCGCCCAGGCGCGCGAAGGAGGCCCTCAAGGCCGCCGCCGCTGCGCCGTGCGACCCGGGCCTTGCCGCGACCCGATGCACCGAGCGCAGCACCTCCGGGCGCAGGCGAAGCCCGTGGCGCGCGAGGATCGCCTCGAGCTCGAAGCGGCGGCGAAGGAGGTCCCGCAGCGTGCTCGCGTACGCGCGCTCGCAGATGCGCCGCCGCGCCGCGTATCCGAGGAGGTTCGCCGAGAAGATCTCGCGGTCGCCCGGCTCGGGCTCGAACAGGACGACGTCCGCGCCCGGGTACCGCGTCCGGTACCCCGCGATGCCAGTGGCGAGGCGGGAGTGGATGAGCGTGCGCAGGGTCTGCGAGAGCACGACCCGTAGCCCCCCTTTCGCGAGCGGCGCCCCGGAGACCTCGCGCCGGCGGTCGAAGGGAACGATGGGGTTCACGCACAGGACGAGCCGCATGCCCTCGTCGAGGGCCTCCGAGGCGTGGAGCGTCTTGCGCAGCGCCCCGTCCACGAAATGGTGGCCGTCGATCTCGACGGGCGGAAAGAGCCCGGGAAGCGCCGCGCTCGCCTGCACGGCCCGCGAGATGGGCACGCGGTCGTGGCCCGGCCGGCCGAACGAGACGGTCTGCCCGGTGTCGAGGTCGGTCGCGACGATGTAGAGGCGCCGTGCGAGGCGCCGGAAGTCGTTCGTCCGTCCGGACCGCTCGAGTATGCCGCGAAGGTAGTCGTGAATGGCCTCGTTGTCGAAGAGGCCCGTCGGGAGACGGCGGCCGAGCGTGGCGTGCAGGTATTCGCGCCACGCGGGCCGCCGGAAGCGATGGGGCGCCAGCGCGATGTCGCCCTCCCCGCCCGCGATCAGCACGCGGTGGATTTCCCGGATCGGGATGCCGTTCGCGAGGGCGGCGGCGAGGAAGCTCCCCGCGCTTACGCCGACGTAGCAGCCGAGGCGGTTCAGCTCCAGCCCCGCCACCGCGTCCTCCAGCGCGAGGAGCGCGCCGATTTCGTAAACGGCGCCGAAAGGCCCGCCTCCGGCGAGCGCCACCCCGATCGAGCGGAGCGCCGGCCGCAACCTCCTGCGCGGCATTCCTAGGCGCGGGCCCGGCTGCGGCTTCCCGCGCGCGAGCGGCGCAGGCGCTCGACGCTCTGCTCGAGACGCTCGACCTGCCGGGTCAGCGCGTGCACGTCGCGCGCGGTGGGCACGCCGAGCTTGGCGATCACCTGCGAAACGCGCTGCTCGAAGACCTTCTCGAGGCGCGTGACGGCGCTCAGCGTCCGTTCCCGGGCTTGGGCGGCGGTCGCCTCGGCGGCCCTCCGGGCGGCTTGGGCGCGAGCGAGCGCGGTCTCGCGCGTGCTCGCGATGAGGGTTTGCGCGGACCGCTGCAGCCCCGCAAAGGCGGCGGCGGGCGGCGGCGTCGTGCGACGGGTCCGTTTCATGGCGATTCTCCCCTGAAAATGGTCGATTCGGGACATCCGAACAACCCCAATCATAGGCCCTGAATCTAGAGGCAGGGCTCTATTCCTGGCGGGCTTTTGCGATAGCGCAAGGCCGCAGCCGATCGCGACGCCCCATCCCGGCCGCGACGGTATGATTTCCGCCAGGAAAGGCGCCCCCGGAGCGATTTCATGAGCTACTTCGTCACCGGCGCGACGGGCTTCATCGGCCGCTTCCTCGTGGACAAGCTCCTCGAGCGGCGCGGGACGGTGTACGTGCTGGTACGCCCGGACTCGCTCGGGAAGCTGGAAGCCCTGCGTCCGCGATGGGGGCCCGAGGGGCGGCGCGTCGTGCCCGTCGTGGGCGACCTCGCCAGGCCGCGCCTCGGTCTCTCCCCTTCCCGGGTGCGGAGCCTGCGGGGCCGCATCCGGCACTTCTTCCATCTTGCGGCGCTCTACGACCTCGAAGCCGACGCAGCGAGCCAGGAGCGGGCGAACGTCGAGGGCACGCGCAACGCGGTCGAGCTGGCGCAGGCATTGCGCGCCGGGCATTTCCACCACATGAGCTCGATCGCCGCGGCGGGACTCTACGACGGCGTGTTCCGCGAGGACATGTTCGAGGAGGCCGAAGGCCTCGATCACCCGTATTTCCGCACCAAGCACGAGGGCGAGCGCATCGTGCGCACGGAGTGCCGGGTGCCCTGGCGCGTCTACCGGCCCGGCATCGTCGTCGGCCATTCGAAGACCGGCGAGATCGACAAGGTCGACGGGCCGTACTACTTCTTCAAGCTGATCCAGAAGATGCGGCGCTGGCTTCCCTCGTGGGCCCCGGCAATCGGCATCGAAGGCGGGCGCATCAACATCGTACCGGTGGACTTCGTGGTCGACGCGATGGACTACCTCGCGCACGCGAAAGGCCTCGACGGGCGCAGCTTCCATCTCACGGACCCGGAGCCCAGGCGCGCCGGCGAGATCCTCGACATCTTCGCGGCCGCGGCCCACGCGCCGCGCGCGGCCCTGCGCGTGAACGCGAGGGCCTTCGGCATGATCCCGCCGTCGGCCCTCGAGGCGCTGATGTCGTTCGAGCCGGTCCGGCGCGCCCGCAAGGAGGCCCTCGCCGAGCTGGGCCTTCCGGCGTCGATCTTCACTTTCCTCGATTATCCGACCCGGTTCGACTGTCGCGAGACCCAGAAGGCGCTCAGGGGCTCGGGCATCGCCGTGCCGCCGCTAGAGGACTACGCGTGGCGCCTGTGGGACTACTGGGAGCGGTACCTCGATCCCGACCTGTTCGTGGACCGCTCGCTCGGGGGGCGCGTGAAGGGCAAGGTCGTCGTGGTGACCGGCGGCACCTCGGGCATCGGGGAAGCGGCGGCCTACCGCCTCGCGGCGGCAGGGGCGCGCCTCGTGCTGGTCGCTCGCGATCCGGCGAAGGCGCGCCCCGTCCTCGAGCGCATCAAGGCTCTGCGCGGGCACGCGACGTTCGTCCCCTGCGACCTCGCGGACCTGGACGATTGCGACCGCCTGGTGGCGACGGTCCTGCGCAGGTATCGGCGGGTCGACTACCTCGTGAACAACGCGGGCCGCTCGATCCGGCGCGGGATCGCGGCCTCCTACGGGCGGTTCCACGACTTCCAGCGCACCATGCAGCTCAACTACTTCGGAAGCCTGCGGCTCATCCTGGGCTTCCTGCCCACGATGGTGAAGCAGGGCGGCGGCCATATCGTGAACATATCCTCGATCGGGGTGCTCACGCGCACGCCCCGCTTCTCGGCGTACGTCGCCTCGAAAGCGGCTCTCGACGCCTTCAGCGAGTGCGCCGCAAGCGAGTTCGTCCAGGACGGAGTGCACTTCACGACCATCAACATGCCGCTGGTGCGCACCCCCATGAGCGCTCCCACCGCCCTCTACCGGCACCTGCCCATGCTCACGCCCGACGAGGCCGCGGGGCTCGTCGTCGAGGCGATCGTGGACCGGCCCGTGCGCATCGCAACGCGCCTGGGCATCCTGGGCGAGGTGCTGCGGGCGGTCGCCCCGAAGGCGACCCAGTGGATCCTCAACGCGGCCTTCCGGATGTTCCCCGACTCGGCCGCGGCGCACGCGCACGGCTCGCAGGGTCCCGAGGCGCAGCTCACGCCGGAGCAGATCGCCTTCGCTCAGATCACCCGCGGCATTCACTGGTAGGCTCGCGCCCATGGGAAAGGCTCCCGGTCCCGGGGACATGGCGCCCCGCTTCGAGGCGACGGCCACCGACGGGCGCCGCGTGCGGCTCGAGGACTACCGCGGCCGCAAGCTGGTGCTCTACTTCTACCCGAAGGACGACACGCCCGGCTGCACGCGCCAGGCCTGCTCGCTGCGCGATTTCCAGGCGGAGATCGTCGCGAAGGGCGCCGCCGTGCTCGGCGTGTCCACCCAGGGCCCCGAGTCCCACGCCGCCTTCGCGCGCAAGCACCGCCTCAATTTCCCCCTCCTCGCCGACACCGACGGCGCGATCGGCCGTGCCTACGGCGTGCTCGGCGGCGCGGGGCTCATCGCTCGGCTCAAGACGGCGGCGGGCCTCGCCGACCGGGTGACGTTCGTGATCGACGGGAACGGCCGCATCGCCCACGTGATCGACCGCCCCGACGTCGCCCGTCACGCCGAGGAGGTGCTCGCCCTTCTCTAGGGCGCGACCTTGACTCCCGCCGACTCGAGCTCGGGAACCAGGACCTCGACGAGCGCCCGCGATTCCACGAGCCCGATGTGGCCGTAGCCGGGGACGGCCACATTGCGAGCCCAGGACAGGCGGCTGCTCGCTTGCGGCGCGACGAGGTTGTCGTGCGGGGTCCAGACGGAAAGCGTCTCGACGCGCCCGCCGGCGGAGGCTTCCGCGGCCTCCAGCGCGGCGAGGAAGGCGCTTCCCGGCTCCATTTGCCGGGCGTTGCGCCCGACGGCCATCGTCGCGAGGACGGTGCCGTGGTGCGGACTACCCACGGTGATCAGCCGCGCGATGCGCCCGGGCCCGTGGCGCGCGATGCAGGCACGGGCCGCGAGCCCTCCCATGCTGTGCGCGATCACCACGGCGCGGGGCTGGCCGGTGCCCGCCGCGATGCGCTCGAGCTCGGCGTGCAGCTCGTCGGCGAAGGTCTCGATGGGGGCGAGCCACGAGCGGAAGTTGGGGGCGAAGATCGGCCCCACCCCGCGCGCCTCGAGCCGGCGCACGAGCGCGCGGAAGTAGCCGCGGTTGGCGAAGTATCCGTGCACGAGCAGCACGGGCACGCGCTGCGTCGGGACGGGCGCGGGATCGGGTCGCAGCAGCAACGCCTCCCACGGCAAGTGCCCGAGGTTGAAGGCGAGGAACGCGCGGTATTCGCGCAGGAAGAGCTCCGCCCCGCCGAGCAGGCCGATGCGCTGCTCGGGAAGGCGCGGGGTGCGCCACACCCACGCGACGAGGCTCGAGGCGGCGACGAGGGCGAGCCGCGAGCCGGCGACCCACCCGATCACCAGGGTGGCCATCGCGCCCGGTCCCCACCCGCGCGCGGCATGCAGCCACAGGGCGGCGGCGAGGCAGGCGATGAGCTCGAACGACTGCGCGACGCGCGACCCGCGGGCAAGCATGGCCCGCGAGTATAGCAATGCGCGGGGCGACGAGGTCCCTAGGCCTCGTCCAGGGCGTGGGCAACGCGCTCGGCGACGAACGCGCTCACGCGCTCGTTCGATTCCACCGTGAGGCCTGCGATGTGCGGCGTGAGGATCAGGTTCGGGGCGCCGGCAAGCACGGAGCCGGCGGGGAGCGGCTCCGCCCCGAAGACGTCGAGCGCCGCGCCCGCGAGGCGCCCTTCCCGCAGCATGGACGCGAGCGCCGCTTCGTCCACGATGCCTCCGCGGGCGGTATTGACGAGGACCGCTCCCGGCTTCATGCGGGCGAGCCGCGCGGCGCCGAGCAGCCCCCGCGTGTCCTCGTCGAGCGGCAGGTGCAGCGAGACCACGTCGCTCTCGGCGAGCAGCGCGTCCAGGGCGCGCGGCTCCGAGGCGGCCTCGCGCCACGCGGGATCGTCGTCCGGCAGCAGAGGGTCGTGGCCCGCGACGCGCATGCCCAGCGCTGCCGCCTTGCGCGCGGTCGCACGGCCGATGCTGCCGAACCCGACGATGCCCATGCGCTTGCCGCCCGCTTCCCGGCCGCCCGCGAGCGCCTCGCGCGGCCATTTCCCGGCGGCCACGTCCGCAGTGGCGAAATATGCGCCGCGCAGCAGCACGAGGGCCGTGGCGACCACGTACTCGGCGACGGACTCGGCGTTCGCGCCGGTTGCCGGGATCACGCGGATGCCGCGCGCCTCGCAGGCGGCCACGTCGATGTTGTCGAGCCCCACGCCCAGGCGCCCGACCACTCGCACCCGCCGCGCCGCATCGAGCAGCGCCCCGCGGACCTGCGTGCGGTTGCGCACGATCCAGGCGTCGGCCGTCGGGAGCGTGGCGACGAGGGCCGCCGGGTCCCCGGCGAGGGCCGGCCCGTAATCGACGTCGAATCGCGCCGCGAGGCTCGCGACGGCGGACTCGTCCATGAACTCGCTGATGAGAATGCGTTTCATCGTCGGGCGCTCGGGCTCGCCAGTGTATCGGCCGGCTCAGCGCCGTGCCAGCAGGGCCGTGATCTCCTCGCGGTCGTGGTAGAGCTGCTTCAATCGCAGGAAATAGCCCCCGCCCCCGAGCTCGGCGTCGACGAGCGCGCGGCAGCGCAGCACCTCCTCCCAGCGCTTCTTCATCGGGAGCTTGAGGTTGAAGATCGCGCCGCGGCACCAGCCGCGCGCGACCCATTGCGCGGCGAGGCGCGCGATACGGGAAGGACTCTCCACCATGTCGCATACCATCCAGTCCACGGGCTCGCGCGGACGGAAGCGGAACCCGTCCTCACGCCGGTGCTTCACCTGACCGCTGTCGAGCAGCCGCGGGTCCAGGGCGCCGTTGTCCACCGCCGTGACGATCATGTGGCGCTGCACGAGCTGCCAGGTCCAGCCGCCGGGCGCGGCGCCGAGGTCCACCGCCGTCATTCCCGGAGCGAAGCGCCGCGCCCGCTCGCGTTCGTCGAAGAACGTGAGCAGCGCCTCGGCGAGCTTGAGCGTCGATCGCGAGGGCGCCGACGAGGGCATCCGCAGGCGCGGGATGCCCATCGGCCACGGAGCGCCGTTGCGGGGATCGGAAACGCCCACGTAGCACGCGCGCCCGCCCACGAAGAAGACGTGGAGCCGCTCGCCGGTGCTCCCATCCTCGAGCGTCACGCCCGAGGCGGCGAGGGCCCGCTCCAGGTGGGGCGCGAGCGGGCGTGCGAGGGCCGCGAGGGACTTGCCCTCGTTGGTGTCCGGCATCTCGACCCACAGGGTGCGGAAGCCCCGCCCCAGGCCGCGGGCGGCGCGCGCGATCGGCCCCGCGCGATCCGCTTCGGACAGCTCCGCAAGGAGGGGCAGCGCGCGCACCATCTGGCGCGCGAAGACGAGGCGGCCGAACTCGAGGTGCCGGCCGAGCTCCGCCCCCATGGCCTCCTGGTGCGCCTGGAAGACGGCGAAGCCGCTGCCGGGGCGCGCCTTCACGAATCCCTCCACGCCCATCTCGGCCGCGAGCGCGGTGACCTCGCGGGCGCACTCCCCCTCGAAGCCGGCGCGGCAGTAGAGCAGGAGCAGGGACGCCCTCACGCCGGACGGGCGTCGCGGAAGAGGCGGAAGAAGTTGGCGGTCGTGGCCCGCGCGACCTCCTCGATGGCGATGCCCCGCAGGCGCGCGATCTCCTCGGCCACGTAGCGCACGTAGGCCGGCTCGTTTGTCCGCCCGCGGTGGGGCACGGGCGCGAGGAACGGCGAGTCGGTTTCCACCAGCATGCGCTCGAGCGGCACGCTCGCGGCGACCTCTCTGAGGGCGCGTGCGTTCTTGAAGGTCACGATGCCGGAGAACGAGATGTGGAAGCCCAGCGCCATGGCTTCCTCCGCGACCTCGCGCGTCTCGGTGAAGCAGTGCATCACGCCGCCGGCCTCGCCCGCGCCCTCCTCGCGCATGATCCGCAGGGTGTCCTGGGCGGCGGAGCGCGTGTGGATCACGAGGGGCTTGCCGGCGCGGCGCGCGGCGCGGATGTGCGTGCGGAAGCGCTCCCGCTGCCATTCGGTGTCGCCTTCGACGCGGTAGTAGTCGAGCCCGGTCTCGCCGACCGCCACCACCTTCGGGTCGTCCGCCATCCGGACGAGCTCCTCCTCGCCGGCCTCGCGGCCGTCGCGCCGCTCGTCGGGATGCACGCCGACCGAGCACCACAGGTTCGGGCGGGCGGAGGCGACCTCACGCACCGCCGCGTACGTCTCGAGCGTGGTGCTGATCGTGAGGGCATAGCCGACGCCGGCCTCGCGCATGCGCTCGAGCACGCCGGAAAGGTCCTCCCGCAGCCCGGGAAAGTCGAGATGGCAATGGGAATCGACGAGCATGGCCCGAATCTTACCGGGGCGGCGCGCTGCCTCGCGCGACCCTCGGCCGGCTCGGCGCCGGGGCCCACGCCCGTGCGGGCGCTAGTCGCGGTACATCCAGTCGCGCGTGAGCGGCAGGTCGGTGCGCCCGGGACGCGTGCGCCTGGAAGCGAGCACCTGGTGGATCGACATCCACCCCTGCTCGAAGCCGTACGCGCAACCGGCGAGGTAGAGCCGCCAGATGCGGGCGGTGCGCTCGCTCGAGGCCGCCACCGCCTCGCCGAAGCGCCGCTCGAAGGCCGCGCTCCAGAACTCCAGCGTCTTCGCGTAGTGCGGGCGCAGGCACTCGACATCGTGCACCTCGAGGTCCCCGGCGCTCATGTCGCGGACGACGCGGTGCAGGTGCGGCAATTCGCCGCGCGGGAAGACGTAGCGGCCGATGAATTCCCCGGCTCCCAGACCCACAGCCCGGTTCTCCACGTCGGAGGAGGTGATCCCGTGGTTGAGGAAGAGCCCCCGCTCGCGCAGCAGCCGGCGCACCGCGCCGAAGTACGTGGGCAGGTTGTTGAGCCCCACGTGCTCGAACATGCCGATGCTCGCGATCTTGTCGTACGCTCCCTCGCCCGGCGTGTCGCGGTAGTCGAGGAGCAGCACGCGGCAGCGGTCCTGCAGCCCCGCGGCGCGGATGCGCTCGTTGGCGAGGCGAAACTGGTTCTCCGACAGCGTGATGCCGGTCGCGTCGACACCGTACTTCTCGGCCGCCCGCATGACGAGCGCTCCCCAGCCGCATCCGATGTCGAGGAACTTCTCTCCCGGGGAGAGCAAGAGCTTGCGGCAGACGTGGTCGAGCTTCTGGAGCTGCGCCTGCTCGAGCGTGTCGCCCTCGTCCTTGAAGTACGCGCACGAATAGACCATGCGCGGGTCGAGCCACAGCGCGTAGAACTCGTTGGAGACGTCGTAGTGGTGGTGGATCGCCTCGCGGTCGTCGCGGCGCGTGTGGCGCACGGAGCCGTGATGCGGGTCGAAGAGGGACCTCGGCGCGGAGCGCGAGATCGCCTCCGCGCCGCGGATCGCCTCGCGCACGTCGCCCTCGAGGTCCGCGTCTCCCTCGATGTACGCCTCGGCGAGCGAGAGAAGGCTGGGCCGCACGAACGCCGAGGCGGCGCGGGTGCCCTTGAGCCGGACCGTCACGCTCGGCCGCTCGGAGAACGCGACCTCCCGCCCGTCCCAGAGCACGAGGCGCACCGGGGCATGGACGTTCTTCTTGAGGTTGGAGATGGCGTGAGAGAAAGGTCGTTCCCAGAACACGGTGGTTCCCTCCTGGATCGCTTCGGCGGCTCGGCGCGGTACGCCTTGCCGCACCTCTCAGATCGTGTGCGTCGGGCGGGACGATTGCAACGCGCCCGCGAGCAGTCCTTCCACCTTCTTGCGCAGCTCCCGCACGACTTCGCTGTCCTGCAGCTGAACGCCGATGCCCTGGGGCCGGTTGCCGGCGCTGTGGGCCGGATTGATCCAGGCGACCGTACCCTGCAGGGGAATCTTGTTCGGGTCGTCGAGCAGCGTGAGCAGGATGAGCACCTCCTCGCCCAGCGAATGGGGCCGGTTGCTCGGGAGAAAGATCCCGCCGTTCTTGAGCAGCGGGATCCACGCCGCGTAGAGCGCGGACTTCGATCGGATCACCAGGGTGAAGACCCCGGGGCGGCTCGCGACGGCTTCGGCGGCTTCGCTCATGATCGGGCTCCGTTGGTGGTCCGATTGTAGGCCATGAGCAGGTGCTCGGCCAACAGCCGCGCGTTCAGGGGGTGGGAAGCGAGGCCCCGCGCGGCCGCGAGCTCGTCGTCCAGGGCGAACAACGCCTCGAGGTCGCTCGAGCGGGCCCGGGCCTGCAGCGCAGCGGCGAGCTGGCCGTGGCGGCGCGCGCTACCCGCGAGCTTCACGCGGACCAGGTCCTCCACCCAGGTCTGGAGCCAGAAGACCAGGCGCTCGACCGAGCCGCGATCCACGCCGGCGGCGAGCTGGAGCGCGTCGGCCCCTCCCGGGCGCGCGAGCTCGGCGAGCAGCCGTGTACGGAATTTCGCCTCCTCCGGCTCGGCGAGGCGCTGGGCGAGGAGCGGCGCCCCTCCGGCGGCGGCGAGCGCCGCCTCGGCGTCCGCCACGCCCTCGGCGCGAAGCCACGCGAGGGCGTCCTGGCGCGGTGGAGCGGCGAGGGGGAGGCGCCGGCAACGGCTGCGGATGGTCGCGAGCAGGCGCGCGGGACGGTCGCTCACCAGCACGATGAGCGTGCGGGGCGGCGGCTCCTCGAGGGTCTTGAGCAGCGCGTTGGCGGCGGCGGGGTGGAGCGCCTCGGCGGGGTGCAGCAGCAGCACGCGATAGCCGGCCCGGTGGGTGGTGAGGCCCACGAAGTCGGCGACCGCCCGGATCTGCTCCACCTTGATCACGACGCTCTTCGGCTTGTCCTTGTCCGTGCGCCCCGCCTCCCCTTCGCCGCCCTCGTCCTCCTCCCCGGCGGCTTCGGGGACGATCTCGCGGAAGTCGGGGTGGTTGCCCTGCTCGAGCCAGTGGCACGAAGGGCACTTGCCGCACGCGAGCCCGGCGACCGGCGACTCGCAGAGCGCCGCCGCGGCGAGCGCCTTCGCGAAGCGCTCCTTGCCGATGCCCGCGGGGCCGTGCACGAGCAGCGCGTGAGGCAGGTGCTCCCGGTCGGACATCGCACGCGCGAGCGTGCTTGCGTGCCAGGGAAAGGGCTTCACGGGAATGCTCGCGCGAAGGCGCGGGAAAGGCGCTCGCGGACCGCCTCGAGGGGGCCGGAGGCGTCGATTACGTGGAAGCGCTCCGGGAACTCGCGCGCCCGATCGAGGTAGGCCTCGCGGACGCGGCCGAAGAAGTCCGCCTGCTCGCGCTCGAACTTGTCGCGCCCGAGGTCGCGCCCGTGCAGGCGCTCGCAGGCGAGGACCGGGTCGAGGTCGAAGAGGAAGGTCGCGTCCGGCTGCAGGTCCGGATGCACGAGCCATTCGAGGGACGTCACGGACTCGCGCGCGAGCCCGCGCCCTCCGCATTGGTAGGCGTAGGTCGAGTCGCTGAAGCGGTCGCACAGCACCCAGATGCCCGCGGCGAGCGCGGGCTCGACCAGCTCCTCCAGGTGCGCGGCGCGGTCGGCGAACATGGCGAGCGCCTCGGCGAGCGGCGTGGTCGGGTGATGCAGGACCACCTCCCGGAGCTTCTCTCCGAAGGGCGTGCCGCCGGGCTCGCGCGTCACCACGACCTCCCCGCCCCGCGCGGCGATCCTCTCGCGCAGGTACTCGAGGTGCGAGGACTTTCCGGCCCCGTCGATGCCTTCCAGGGTGATGAGCTTGCCGCGTGGCGTCATGGGCTTGCGGTGTCGGGCCTCAGCTGCCCGTGGCAGCTGCGTGGAGCTGGTATCTTGCCACCGCCCGGTTGTGCTCCTCGAGGGAACGCGAGAACTCGTGCGTGCCGTCGCCGCGCGAGACGAAGTAAAGATAGGCCGTGGCGTCCGGGCGCGTTGCGGCGCGCAGCGCGTCCTCGCCGGGCATCGCGATCGGCGTGGGGGGAAGGCCGTCGCGTGTGTACGTGTTGTACGGCGTGTCGGTCGTGAGGTCACGCTTGCGGATGTTGCCGTCGAAGGCCGCGCCCATGCCGTAGATCACCGTGGGATCGGTCTGCAGCCGCATTCCGAGCCGCAGCCGGTTGACGAACACCGAGGCGACGACGGGACGCTCGGCCGCGAGCCCCGTCTCCTTCTCCACGATCGAGGCGAGGATGAGCGCCTCGTAGGGGGTCGCGAGCGGCAGGCCGGGCCCGCGCGTGGCCCACGCCTCGGCGAGCCGCCTCTCCATCGCGGCGTGGGCGCGCCGCAGGATGTCCGCGTCGCTCGATCCCGGCGAGAAGCGGTATGTGTCGGGAAAGAACCAGCCCTCGGGCGGCTGATCGCCGAGGCCGAGCAGCGCGCGAAGCTCGGCCTCGCTGCGGCCGGCGAGGGTGTGGCGCACCCGAGGATCGGCCGCGAGCTCCGCGAGCCACTGGCGGAACGTCGTGCCCTCGACGAACAGGATCTCCGCCAGCACCACGTCGCCCCGCGCGAGCTTGTCGAGGAGCTCGAGCGGGGTGAGGGGGCGCTCGAGGCGGTAGGTCCCGGCGCGGATCGAGGTTGCCTTGCCGAGGAGCCGCCCCAGCAACCAGAAGCTCTCGCCCTCGGCGAGGAGCCCCCCGCGCGCGAGCTCCCGCGAGACGGACTTCAGGCTCGCGCCGCCTCGTACCGTGAACTCGTAGGGCGTGGACGGCAGCTCGAGCGGGCGGCTCGCGAACCAGGCGAGCCACGCCCCGAGGGCGCATAGCGCGAGGAACGCGCCGAGCAGGGCGAAGCGCAGGGACCTCGCCATCGCGGCCCGTGGGGTCGATCAGCGGAAGCGCCGGAACACGAGCGTTCCGTTGGTGCCGCCGAACCCGAAGGAATTGGAGATGGCCACCTCGATCGCCATGTCGCGCGCCGCATTCGGCACGTAGTCGAGGTCGCAGGCCGGGTCCGGCGTGATGATGTTGGTCGTGGGGGGCGACTTCTGGTGGTGGATCGCGAGCACCGTGACCACCGCCTCGACGCCACCCGCGGCGCCGAGCAGGTGGCCGTGCATCGATTTCGTCGAGTTCACCGCGAGGCTGCGGGCGTGCCCGCCGAAGGCCGCCTTGAGGGCCGCCGTCTCGTTCGCGTCCCCGAGCGGGGTGGACGTGCCGTGCGCGTTCACGTACTGCACGTCCTCGGGGTTCACCCCCGCGTTCCTCAGCGCGGCGAGCATCGAGCGGCGGGGCCCGTCCATGTTGGGCGCGGTGATGTGGTTCGCGTCCGCGCTCATGCCCATGCCTGCGAGCTCGGCGTAGATGCGCGCGCCGCGCCGCTTCGCGTGCTCCAGCTCCTCGAGGATGAGGATGCCCGCGCCCTCCCCCAGCACGAAGCCGTCGCGGTCCTTGTCGAAGGGGCGCGAGGCGGTCGCCGGATCGTCGTTGCGCTCCGAGAGCGCCTTGCAAGCGCAGAAGCCGCCGACGCCCGAGAGGTTCACGCAGGCCTCCGCCCCGCCTGCGATCATCACGTCCGCGTCGCCGTACTCGATGATGCGCCCGGCCTCGCCCACGCAGTGCGAGCTCGTCGTGCACGCCGAGACCATCGAGACGTTGGGTCCCTTGGCCTTGAACTGGATCGAGATGAGGCCCGCGACCATGTTGATGATCGTGCCCGGCACGAAGAAGGGCGAGAGCCGGCGCGGGCCCTTCGCGATCATCTCCCGGATGTTGTCCTCGATCATCGGCAGGCCCCCGATGCCCGAGCCCACGTTCACGCCCACGCGCTCGGCGTTCGACTCGTCGATGACGAACCCGGCGTCGTCCAGCGCCATGCGCGTGGCGGCGAGCCCGTAGTGGATGAACGTGTCGCTGCGCCGGGTTTCCTTCGCCGGCATCCAGTCGGCGGCGTTGAAGCCCTTCACCTCCGCGGCGATGCGCGTGGGCAGCTGCGAGGCGTCGAACTTCGTGATCGGCCCGACTCCGCTGCGGCCTTCGAGCAGGTTCGGCCAGGCCTCGCGGATGCCGTTGCCGATCGGCGAAACGATGCCCAGCCCGGTTACGACGACTTTTCGCTTCGACATTGGGTCATGCGGCACGGCGCGAGGCCGCCTTGCGGGGCGGGGTCCGTCCGCGCGCGGGTTCCTACTGCTTGACGTGGCCCTTCACGTAGTCGATCGCCTGCTGGACGGTGGTGATCTTCTCCGCGTCCTCGTCCGGGATCTCGCATTCGAATTCCTCCTCCAGCGCCATCACGAGCTCCACGTTGTCGAGGGAATCCGCGCCCAGGTCCTCGACGAAGGAGGACTCGTTCTTGACGTCGGCCTCGGCGACGCCCAGCTGCTCGGCCACGATCTTCCTGACGCGGGCTTCTATGTTGTCCATCGACATCCTCCAGACGGTTTCCTTAGGTTTTGAGTGCGCCGGGAAAGCGCGTAATTCTACCATGGCGCGCAGCTCGTTCCGAGCGTCGGCGAGCCTCAGTCCATGTGCATTCCGCCGTTCACGTGCAGGGTCGCGCCGGTCACGTAGGCCGCGCCCGGCGAGCACAGGAAGAGCACCGCCTGCGCCACGTCCTCGACGCGCCCGAGCCGTCCGAGGGGCACGCCTTCGACCAGCTTCTTCACCTGCTCGGGCGCGAGCGCGCGCGTCATGTCGGTCTCGATGAACCCGGGCGCCACGCAGTTAACGGTGATGCCGCGGCTGCCCACCTCGCGGGCGAGCGACTTGGAGAATCCCACGATGCCCGCCTTGGCCGCCGCGTAGTTGGTTTGCCCCGCGTTGCCGGTGAAGCCCACCACCGAGGTCACGTTGACGATGCGACCGCCCCTCGCCTTCATCATGCCGCGCAGGACGGCGCGCGACATCGCGAAGACGGACTTGAGGTCCGTCGCCTGGATGTCGTCCCACTCCTCGTCCTTCATGCGCGCGAGCAGGTTGTCGCGCGTGATCCCGGCGTTGTTGACGAGGATCGTCGGGGGCCCGAATTCCCGCTGGACGTCGTCGACGAGCGCCGTGCAGCGCGCCACCTCGCGCACGTCCAGCGTGCGTCCCGCCCCGCGCGCGCCCAGCTCCGCGAGCTTGCGGGAGATGGCCTGCGCGCCCGCTTCCGAGGTGGACGTTCCGACGACGGCGGCGTTCGCTCCCGCGAGGGCCAGCAGGATCGCCTCGCCGATGCCGCGCGAGGCTCCGGTGACGATCGCGACCTGGTCCTTCAGCATGGCTCAACCTCCGGCGAGGGCGGTCTCGAGGGCGCCCGAGTCCTGGATGGCGACGCATTCGACGCCTTCCGCGATGCGCTTGTTGAGCCCCGTGAGCACCTTCCCGGGGGCGCATTCGACGATGCGGTCCACCGCGTGCGCGGCGAGGAAGCGCACGGTCTCGATCCAGCGCACGGGATGGTCGAGCTGCTCGACGAGCGCTTCCCGGATGCGCGCGGGGTCGTCGAAGGCCTCGACGAAGCGGTTGTGGATCACGGGCACCGCGGGAGGGCGGACCTCGATCGCCGCGAGCCGCTCGCGCAGGCGCTGCGCCGCGGGCTTCATGAGGCTGCAGTGCGAAGGCGCGCTCATGGGCAACATCACCGCGCGCTTGGCGCCCTTCTGCTTCGCGAGCGCCATGGCCCGCTCGACCGCGGCCCGATGTCCCGCGATGACGACCTGGCCCGGCGAGTTGAGGTTCGCCGGCTCCAGCACCTCGCCCTGCGCGGCCTCGGCGCACAGCTCCGGAAGCTTCGCGTCGTCCAGGCCCAGGATCGCGGCGATGCCGCCGGTGCCTTCGGGCACGGCCTCCTGCATGGCCTGCGCGCGCAGCCGCACGAGCGGAACCGCGTCCTCGAAGGCGAGGGAGCCGGCCGCCACGAGCGCCGTGTACTCGCCCAGGCTGTGGCCGGCGAACCACGCGGGCATCGGCCCGCCCTTCGCGCGCCACGCCCGCCAGCAGGCCACGCCCGCCACGAGCATGAGAGGCTGGGTGTTGACCGTCCGGTTGAGCGCCTCGGCGGGACCCTCGTTCGCCATCGCCCAGTAATCAACGCGCGCGAGCTCGCCGGCCTCGCGGAACGTGCGCTCGACGGCGGCATCGCCGGCGAAGCCCTTCATCATCCCGACCGATTGGGAACCCTGTCCCGGGAACACGATGGCGAGCGTCATGGCCTTCAGTACTTGAGGATCACGGAGCCCCAGGTGAACCCGCCGCCTACGCCTTGGAGCAGCAGCGTCTGGCCGCGGCGCACGCGGCCGTCTCGGACCGCGACGTCGAGGGCGAGCGGCACCGAGGCGGCGGAGGTGTTCGCGTGCCGGTCGACGGTCACGATGCAGCGCTCCTCCGGAATGCCGAGCTTCTTCGCGACGTGCGAGATGATGCGGATGTTGGCCTGGTGGGCGATGTAGGCGTCCACGTCGTCCACCGAGAGCCCGTTGGCGGCGAGCGCCTCGCGGGCGTTCTCCTCGAGCACGCGCACCGCGAGCTTGAACACGGCCCCGCCGTCCATCTTGAGCGTGGGATCGCCCTGGATCGCGCCGCCGCACACGTGGCCGGGCGTGTTGAGGATGCTCGCGTAGCGCCCGTCGGCGCGCAGGTGGCTCGAGAGGATGCCGGGCTCGGGCGCGGCCTCGAGCACGACCGCCCCCGCCCCGTCGCCGAACAGCACGCAGGTGGAGCGGTCGGTCCAGTCGAGGATGCGCGAGAAGACCTCCGAGCCCACCACCAGCGCGCACCGGAAGGTCCCGGAGCGCACGAACAGGTCGGCCGTCGCGAGCGCGTAGACGAACCCCGAGCACACCGCCTGAAGGTCGAAGGCCGCGCCCCGGGTGATCCCCAGCTTCGCCTGCAGCAGGCACGCCGTGGAGGGAAACACCATGTCGGGCGTGGAGGTCGCCACGACGACGAGATCCACGTCCCCGGGCGTGCGTCCCGCCGCCGCGAGCGCGCCGCGGCACGCCTCGAGGGCGAGGTCGCTCGCGAATTGCCCGTCGGCTGCCACGTGGCGCTCGCGGATGCCGGTGCGCGCGACGATCCACTCGTCGCTCGTCTCGACGATCGCCTCCAGCTCGCGGTTGGTCACGACCTTCTCGGGCAGGTAGCTTCCCGTGCCCGTGATGCGCGCGAATGTGCTCACGCAACAGTCTCCGGGGCGGGGGCGCGCGGGGCGAGCGCGGCGATCTCCTCCCCGATGCGCTCCAGCAGCCCGTGGCTCGCTTCGCTCGCCGCGCGCCCGAGCGCGGTGGCGAAGGCGAGCCGGTCGGCCGAGCCGTGGCTCTTCACCACGATCCCGCGCAGGCCGAGGAGCGCGGCGCCGTTGTAGCGGCGGTGGTCCACCCGCCGCCGGAAGCGCCGGATCACCGGCCAGGAGACGACGGCGGCGATGCGCGAGAGCACGTCGCGCGTGTATTCCTCCTTGAGGAAATCGCCCAGCATCCGCGCCAGGCCCTCGGAGGTCTTGAGCGCGACGTTGCCCACGAAGCCGTCGCACACCACGACGTCGGTCGTGCCCCGGTAGATGTCGTCGCCCTCCACGTTGCCGTGGAAGTTGATGGGCGCGGCGCGCAGCAGCTCCGCGGCCTTCTTCACCACTTCGTTGCCCTTGATCTCCTCCGCGCCGATGTTGAGCAGGCCCACGGTCGGGCGCTCCTTGCCCTCGACCGCCTTCACGAGGGTCGACCCCATGATGGCGAACTGGAGCAGGTGCTCGGGCGTGCAGTCGGCGTTCGCGCCCATGTCGAGCGCGTAGACCTGGCCGGTCCGCGTGGGCAGCACCGCGCAGATGGCCGGACGGTCGATGCCGGGCATCGTCTTCAGGACGAACTTCGCGGTGGCCATGAGCGCGCCGGTGTTGCCCGCGCTCACGCAGGCCTGCGCGCGCCCCTCCTTGACCAGGTCGATCGCCACGCGCATCGACGAATCCTTCTTGGTCCGGATGGCGCTGCGCACGTCCTCGTCCATGGCCACGACCTCGCTCGCCGGGACGACCTCGATCCCCGGGTGCCGGCCGGCGTGCGCGCGCACGAGCTCCCGCTCGAGGGGCTCCTTGAGCCCCACGAGCATCAGCCCGAACTCAGGATGCGCCCCGAGGAAGTCGAGGCATGCGGGAACCGTGACCGCCGGCCCGTGGTCCCCGCCCATCGCATCGACGGCGATGACGGTCGTCATGAAAGGTGCCGCGAGGCGCGAACCGGCCTCGCGAGCGGTCAGTCCTTCGCCTGGACGACCTTCTTGCCCCGGTAGAAACCCGACGGCGAGATGTGGTGGCGCAGGTGGGTCTCGCCGGTGGTGGGCTCGACCGCCGTGGGCGGCTTGCCCAGGTGGTCGTGCGCCCGGTGCATCCCGCGCTTCGACGGCGACTTCTTGTTCTGTTGAACGGCCATTTGTCTCTCCTGTGGGGACGTCTCCCGGCCGGGGAGGCGTCCGTGATCGTCATTTCCCGCGCTTGAGGCTCGCGAGCGCCGCGAAGGGCGATGGCTCGCGGCCCCGCGCCTCGCCCCCGTCCGCCGGGGCCTGCTCGAGGCCCGGCTTGCGCGGCACCATCGGGAGCGCCAGCAGGACCGCGTCCTCGACGAGCTCGCGGATGTCGAGCGGACCCTCGGCGACGAGGTAATCTTCCGCATCGCTCTCCTCCTCGACCGCCGGAAGCCGGGACTCGTGGTCCACGAGCACGAGGCGCTCCTCGATCGAGATCTCGTGCCGGAAGACCTCGAGGCTCGTCTGGCACGTGAGAAAAACGAAGCCGTTGATTATACACGACACCACTCGGCGACGCTGCGCGTCCAGCCCGGCCGTGATGCGATAGTGCAGCTCCCCTTCCGGGCCGGCGAGGCTGTCCTCGAGGCGCTCGAGCTCGCCCGGAACGACGGTCCCCTCCCAGACGGAGGGCTTGTCGGAAAGGCGCTCGGGATGGATCAGGAGGGAGTGGGTCATGGCGCCGCAGAACCGAGAAATGACTTTAAATATACCATGCAAATAATTGATACAGATGTGAAACTAATTCTAGCATCCGGCTCCCCCTACCGGCGGGAGCTGCTGGGCCGCCTCGGCCTCGCGTTCCAGGCATGGTCGCCCGAGGTGGACGAGCGCGCCCTGCCCCGCGAGCAACCGAGCGCCACGGCCGCGCGGCTCGCCCGGGCCAAGGCCCGTGCGGGTGCGGAGCGCTGGCCCCAGGCCCTGATTATCGGCTCGGACCAGGTCGCCGACGTGGACGGAGCGGCGATGAGCAAACCGGGCACGCTCGCCAACGCCCGGGACCAGCTCCGGAGGTTGAGCGGGCGCACGGTCCTTTTCCACACCGCGCTCTGCGTCGCTCGGGGCGAGCCCGCGCGCTGGCAGGAGCGCATGATTTCGACCGAGGTGGAGTTCCGCCGCCTCGACGACGGGGAGATCGACCGCTACCTCGCCCGGGAGCCGGCGCTCGACTGCGCGGGGAGCGCCAAGGTCGAGGGGCTGGGCATCAGCCTGCTCGCGCGGCTGGGCGGCGACGACCCGACCGCGCTGGTGGGGCTGCCCCTCATCGCATTGTCGGCGATGCTGCGCGCCGAGGGAGTTCCCGTCCCATGAGCGCTGGGGGACGCCTGTACCTGCTGCCGGCGTGGCTGAGCGAAACCGTCCCGCCCGAGGCTGTGCTCCCGGCGGCGGTCCTCGAGCGCGTGCGCTCCCTCGATCGCTTCGTCGTGGAGGACGAGCGCTCCGCGCGGAGATTCCTCGCCGCCTGCCGGCACCCGAAGCCGCTGCGCGAGCTCGCCTTGGCGGCGCTCGACGAGCACACGCGGCGCGAGGCGATCCCCGAGCTGCTCGCCCCGCTTCTCGCCGGCCGCGACGTGGGCCTGCTGTCGGAGGCGGGGCTGCCGGCCGTCGCGGACCCGGGCGCGCTCCTCGTGGCCGCCGCGCACGAGCGGGGCATCCCGGTCGCGCCTCTTGTGGGGCCCTCCTCGATCATGCTCGCGCTCATGGCGAGCGGACTGGAGGGGCAGCGCTTCCGTTTCCTCGGCTATCTGCCGCCTCAGGCCACGGGGCGGCGGGCGAGGCTCGCCCTGCTCGAGCGCGAGGCGCGGCGCGCCGACGAGACGCAGATCTTCATCGAGACGCCCTACCGCAACGACGCCCTGCTCGCCGACATCCTGGCGGTCTGCGGGGGCGAAACGCGGCTGGCGGTGGCGGCGGAGCTCACGGCACCCTCGGAATGGATCCGCGCCGACCGGATCGACGCGTGGCGCTCGCGGCCTTCGCCGCCCATCGGCAAGCGGCCGGCGATCTTCCTGCTGCACGCCTGAGGGCGCACGCGGGAGCCGCCGGGCTTCACCGCGCCGTCTGGTAGAGGTTGTTGCGGCGGAGCAGCGGATAGAGCGCCTGGGAGCCCAGGGGTGCCGAGAAGTAGTAGCCCTGGCCGATGCGGCAGCCCTTCGCGCGCAGCAGCGCAAGCTGCCCGGCCGTCTCGACCCCCTCGGCGATGGTCTCGAGGTCGAGGCTGCGCGCCATGTTGATGATCGCCACCACGATCGCCGTGTCGTTGGGGTCGACGGTGATGTCGCGGATGAACGATTGGTCGATCTTGAGCTTCTGGATCGGCAGGCGTTTCAGGTACGACAGGCTCGAATAGCCGGTGCCGAAATCGTCGATCGCGAGCTGCACGCCCATCCGGGAGAGGCGGTTGAGGAGCGTGATCACGCCCTCGGTCTGGCGCATGACCTGGCTTTCGGTGATCTCGAGCTCGAGGCACGCGGGGTCGAGGCGCGTGTCGGCGAGCACGCGCGTCACCATGTCGAGGAAGCCGCGGTCGGTGAACTGGCGGGCCGAGAGGTTGACCGCCATGCGCCGCGGCGGAAGGCCCTGCTCCTGCCACTCCTTCGCCTGGCGGCAGCCCTCGCGCAGCACCCATTCGCCGATGTCGTTGATCAGGCCCGTCTCCTCGGCGAGGGGGATGAAGTCGCCGGGCATGACGACGCCGCTGTCCTCCGTCTTCCAGCGCACCAGCGCCTCGACCGCGACCACCTCGCCCGTCTCCAGATTGATCTCCGGCTGGTAGTGCAGGACGAAGTCCCTCTGCATCACCGCGCGGCGCAACGCGCTCTCGAGCGTCATGCGCCGCTTGACGGCGACGTTCATCTGCGAGGTGAAGTACTGGTACGTGTTCTTGCCCTGGCTCTTGCCGTGGAACATCGCCGTGTCGGCGTTCTTCATGAGCGTCTGCGCGTCGCGGCCGTCGTCGGGATAGAGCGCGATGCCCACCGAGGCGCTCACGTGCTGGTCCGAGGCGCCCAGCGGGAACGGCGGGCGCAGCGCGTTCAGCACCTTCTGGGCCACGAGGGAGGCGGCGCGCCCGTCCTCGAGGCTGTCGAGCAGCACGATGAACTCGTCGCCGCCCTGGCGCGCGATCGTGTCCTCGATGCGCACGCACTCCGACAGGCGCCGCGAGACCTGGCGCAGCAGCTCGTCGCCGACGTCGTGGCCGAGGGTGTCGTTGATGTTCTTGAAGTTGTCGAGGTCGATGAAGAGCACCGCGACCTTGCGGCGCGCGCGCTCGGCCCGGGCGATGGCGTGGCCGAGCCGGTCCTGCAGCAGCGAGCGGTTGGGCAGCCCCGTGAGGTTGTCGTGGTAGGCGAGGTGCTGGATGCGCTGCTGGATCGCCTTGCGGTCGGTCACGTCCCGCGAGTTGAAGACGACGCCGCGGATGTGCGGGTTGTCGAGGCAGTTCGTGCCCAGGGCCTCGAAGATGCGCCAGCCCCCGTCGCGGTGGCGGAAGCGCAGCTCGATCGGGCCGCTCGACTGGCGGGTGTCGACGATGCGCCGCAGCGCGGCGCGGAAATGGTCGGCGTCGTCGCGGTGCACGAGCTCGAAGACGTTCCTGCCGACCACGTCGGCGGGGTCGTATCCGAGCAGGCTCCTCAGCGCCGCGCTCTGGTAGCGCAGCGTCCCGTCGGGCTCGATGACCGAGATGAGGTCGAGCGAGCTTTCGGTGAGCACCCGGAAGCGCGCCTCGCTCGCCTCCAGGGCCCGCTCGGTCTCCTTGTAGCGCGTGACGTCGGTCACCACCCCGATGAGGCCCGCGACCTCGCCCTTCTGGTCGACGAAGCTCACCTTGTTGTAGAGCATCTGGCGCGTCTCGCCCTGGGCGGTCGGCATGCGCTGCTCGTAGATCGTCGACGACGGGCGCTCGAACAGCGCCCGGTCGCGCTGGGCGTGGGCGTTCGCGATCTCCGCGGGATAGACGTCGAACACGGTCTTCCCGATCCAGTTCTCGCCGCCCGAGAAGAGCTCGGACCACGCGCGGTTGTGGAGCCGGTAGCGCCCTTCGCGGTCCTTGTAGTACACGGGATTCGGGATCGCGTCGATGAGGGCGCGGGTGAAGTGCAGGTGGCGCTCGAGCTCCCCGGCGGCGCGGCGCGCCTCGGTCACGTCGACGCAGGCGACGAGGATGCCGGAGATGCGCTCGTCGAGGTCGCGGAGCGGGGCGGCCGAGCCCCGGATCACGATGGGCCGGCCGTCGGCGCGCCTGCGCTCGACCTCCACCCCGTCGATCACCTCGCCGGCGAGCGCCCGCGCGTCGATCGAGCGCGACTCCGCGTGCTTGTCCTCCGGCACGAAGGGCGCCAGGTGCCCGATCGCCTGCTCGCGCGTGTAGCCGAAGGTGCGCTCGGCCGCGGCGTTCCAGAACGTGATGCGCCCTTCCCGGTCCGTCGTGTAGATGGCCACCGGCGAGGTCTCGACGATCGCGCGCAGGAAGACGTTCATCTGCTGCATCGCCCGGTCCTTGCCGCGCTGCTCGGTGAGGTCGACGAACGCGCCGATCACCAGGCGCGGGGCGCCGGAGGCGTCGCGCACGACCTCGCTGCTGCGGCGCACCCAAACCTCGCTGCCGTCCTTGC
>DASPRQ010000063.1:0-5932 GCA_035624355.1 Usitatibacter sp.
ATTGGCCGCGTTGCCGCCCCCGCCGTGGAAGACCACGACGAGCGGCACCGGAGTGCCCGGCGCGCGGCCGTTCGGGAGGTGGATCCGGTAGGTGCGGGTGGTGCCGCCGACGACGATCGACCGGTCCTCGTCGGCGGCGAAAGCCGGCGCGCACAGCAGCAGGAGAAGCAGGGCCCCGATCCTCATGGGCTCCATCATAGGACAGCCCTCCTGAATCCCGGACATCCGGCGCGCGCGGCCTCTCCTCCCAATGCCGCCGCCCGCGGCAAGTGGTATCTTGCGCACGGCGGCTCCCGCCGCCCCGAGGAGGGCACGATGGGCGTCAAGCTCGCGCTGTTCAGCCTGGAGGCCGACCCCCGCCTGTGCGAGGCGGGTGAGGTGGTCTTCCGCGCCTACGACATGGGCGCCGAGATGTACGTGGTCCTCGAGGGCGAGGTCGAGCTCTCCATCGGCGACAAGATCCTGGAGACGCTCGGGCCGGGCGAGCCCTTCGGAGAGATGGCGCTCATCGACCAGGCGCCCCGCGTGGCCACCGCGACCGCGAAGACGCCGTGCAAGCTCGCGGTGATCCCCGAGCGACGCTTCCTCTTCCTCGTGCAGCAGACGCCCCACTTCGCGCTGGACATCATGAAGGTGATGGCCGACCGGCTGAGGAAGATGAACGAGCGGCTCTAGCGCCGCATCATCCTCCGCTTCGGGCCTCGATCCAGTGGGAGACCCGCGCGGGCCCGCCGTGCTGGAACTTCTGCACGGCCTCCTGCAGCGCGCGGTCGGCGTTGGTGACCCGCTCGTGCTGGCGCAGGTGCTCGAGCCAGGATTCGACGAGGAAGGTCTCGAGGAACCGCCCCTCCTCGGCGGCGTCCTCGAACACGCCCCACGCGTAGGCGCCGTCGCGCCGGCGCTGGTGCGAGAGCCTGTCGATGGCGGCGAGGAAGGCGGCGCGCTCCGCGGGCTCCACGCGATATTCCACGGTCACCATCACGGGCCCGCGGTCGTGGTCGATCTCACGGCTCACGACGGGCGCGGGCCAGTGCATCGACGGCGCGAGGTCCAGGCCCGGCGCGGCGAGCAGCTTCCAGTGCCGGGTGACCGGGATCGCCGCGACGGCGCACGCGGCGGCGAGGAGCTGCGCGTCGGCGAGCCCCAGCGACTGCCCGAGCTTCCCCCAGACGAGGCTGCCCAGCGTCACCGCGCCGAAGAAGGCGGTGACGAACATCGCGAGGCCCCGGCCGCGCACCCAGTCGGGAAGCGCCGCCTGCGCGGAGACGTTGAGGCTCGCGAGCACCGCGATCCACGACGCGCCCGCGATCACGCTCGCGGCGAGCCCCAGGGCAGCGTCGCGCGCGAGCGCGAAGAGCACGAGCGCGACCGCGGTGCCCAGCGTGCCCGCGACCACCGTCCGGTCGGGGCCGAGGGTCGCCTTGAGCCAGGGCAGCGCGAACGCCGCCGCGACGGCGCTCGCCCCGATCGCGCCAAGCAGGATGCCGTAGAGCTCCGGGCCGCCGGCGATCCGCTCGCGCGCGGTGAGGGGCAGCAGCGCCCAGTAAGCGCTCGCGAAGAGGAAGAAGGCGACCGAGCGGCCGAGCGTGCCGCGCAGGTGGCGGTTGTGGCGCGTGTAGCGCACGCCCGCGACGATGGCGGCGACGAAGCGCTCGGCCGGGAGGCGGTGCACGGGACCCGGCGGCGGCTTCCACCACGCGAGCGCGGCGATGACGCCGAGGTTGCTCGCGGCGTTGATCCAGAAGGGCGCGGCGATCGTCGAGGCGCCGATGACGAGGCCGCCGAGCGCGGGGCCGAGCGCGCGGCTCACGTTGATGCCGACGCTGTTCGCCGCGACCGCCTGGGGCAGCACGTCGCGCGGAACGAGCGCCGGCACCACCGACTGCCACGCGGGCGCGGCGAGCGCGCCGAGCGCCCCGAGGAGGAACGTGAACCCGAGGAGCGAGGCGGGCCCGATGCGGCCGAGCGAAACGAAGGCCGCCATGATCGCCGCCACCACGGTATAGGAGGATTCCGCGGCGAGGAGGTACTTGCGGCGGTCGACGATGTCGGCGAGCGCGCCCGCGGGCAGCGCCACGAGGAACAGCGGAGCGCTCGCCGCGACCTGCACGAGCGAGACCGTGAGCGGGTCGGCGTCGAGCGACGTCATGAGCCAGCCGGAGCCCGCGTTGAACATCCACGTTCCGATGTTCGACACCACGGTCGCGGTCCAGATCACGGCGAACGCGGTCTGGCGAAAGGGAGCCCACGCGCGGGCGGAGGCCGTCATCGCGACAGGATATGCCGCGCGCGGCGGCGGGTCACCTGAGCCCATCGGCACCGACGCCTCCCGCCGCGCGACTCCGCATTGACCCCACGATGGCCGCGGCGCACAGTGGGCTTCGGCGCTCTTCCCGCGCCGGTTTCACAGGAGAAACCGCCATGGCGACCTACATCGTGCTGAACCGCTTCACCGATCAGGGAATCCGCAACGTCCGCGAAACCACCAACCGCGCCGACGCCGTCCGGGAGCTCGCCCGCAAGTTCGGCGTCAACACCAAGGACATCTACTGGACGCTGGGAGAGTACGACGTCGTGGCCGTCTTCGAGTCGCCCGACGAGGCGTCCATCACGGCGCTCACCCTGGCGATCGGGCAGGCCGGCAACGTCCACACGCAGATGCTGCGCGCGCTCAACAAGGAGGAGATGAAGGGCGTGCTCGCGAAGCTCGCGCAGGTGCGGGAGGCCGTTCCCGCCTGACGGGCGGCCCCGCAGGCGGCCGCTTCCCGGTAGACTTCCGGGAAGCGGTCCGCCCCCGAGAAAGCCCTTGCTCCCTCCCGATTTCCATCCCGTCCTGCGCCGCTGGTGGGACGGCCGCTTCGGCGAGCCCACCGCCGCCCAGTCCGAGGGCTGGAACGCCATCCGGCGCGGCGAGCACACGCTCATCGCCGCCCCGACGGGCTCCGGGAAGACCCTCGCCGCGTTCCTCACCGCGATCGACGAGCTCTTCCGCGAGGGCGCCGCGCGGGGCGAACTGCCCGACGAAGTGCGCGTCATCTACGTCTCGCCGTTGAAGGCCCTGTCGGCGGACATCCACAAGAACCTCGCCGAGCCGCGGCGCGAGATCCGCGCGACGGCCGAGGCCATGGGCCATCCGGCGGTGAAGATCACCGCGGCGGTGCGAAGCGGCGACACGCCGCAGAACGAGCGCGCCGCGATGCTGCGCACGCCGCCCCACATATTGGTGACGACCCCCGAGTCGCTGTACCTGCTCCTCACCGCCGAGCGCTCGCGGGAGATGCTGAGGACCGCGCGCGTGGTGATCGTGGACGAGATCCACGCGGTGCTCCAGTCGCGCCGCGGCGCGCACCTCGCGCTCACGCTCGAGCGCCTCGACCACGTCTGTGGGCGCAAGCTCCAGCGGATCGGGCTGTCGGCCACGCAGAAGCCGATCGAGGAGGTCGCGCGCTTCCTCACGCGCGAGCCCTGCGCGATCGTGGATCGCGGCCACCGGCGGAAGATGGACCTCGCGGTGGAAGTGCCGCGCTCGCCGCTGGAGGCGGTGATGTCCCACGAGGTGTGGGCCGAGATCTACGAGCGGCTCGTCGTGCTCGTCGAATCCCACCGCACGACGCTCATCACCGTCAATACGCGCCGGCTCGCCGAGCGCATGGCGCACCAGCTCTCGGAGCGCCTCGGGACCGAGTTCGTCGCCGCGCACCACGGCAGCCTCGCGAAGGAGGTGCGCCTCGACGCCGAGCATCGCCTGCGCGAGGGCAAGCTCAAGGTGCTGGTGGCGACGGCTTCGCTCGAGCTCGGCATCGACATCGGCCACGTCGACCTCGTCTGCCAGGTCTCCTCGCCGCACCGCATCGCCACGCTCCTGCAGCGCGTCGGGCGCTCGGGCCACACGATCGCCGGCGTGCCGAAGGGCCGCATCTTCCCGCTCACCCGCGACGACCTGATCGAGTGCGCCGCGATGGTGCGCGCGGTGGCCGAGGGCGACCTCGACCGCGTCGAGGTTCCCGACGCGCCGCTCGACGTGCTCGCCCAGCAGGTCGTCGCCGAGGTCTCCGCCCAGGAGGAGTGGGACGAGGACGGGATGTTCGGGCTCGTGCGCCGCGCGTATCCGTATCGCGCGCTCGAGCGCGCGAAATTCGACGAGGTCGCGCAGATGCTCGCCCACGGATTCGCGACGAAGCGCGGCCGGCGCGCCGCGCTGATCCACCGCGACACGCTCCACGGGAAGCTCCGCGCCCGCAAGGGCTCGCGCATGAACGCCATCGTGAACGGCGGCGCGATCCCCGAGGTGTTCGACTTCAAGGTGGTGCTCGAGCCCGAGGGCCACGTGATCGGCACGGTGAACGAGGACTTCGCGGTCGAGTCGCTGGCGGGCGACGTGTTCCAGCTCGGCAACGCGTCGTGGAAGATCCTGAAGATCGGCAACGGCGTGGTGCGCGTGGCGGATGCGAAGGGCCAGCCGCCGTCGATGCCGTTCTGGCTGGGCGAGGCGCCGGCGCGCTCGGCCGAGATGAGCGACGCGGTGTCGCGGCTGCGCGCGGCCGTGGACGCCCTGCTCCCCGGACCGGAGGCGCCGCGCGAGGACGGCGGGCTCGAGCCCGCGATCGCCCTGCTCGAGAAGGAATACTTCCTCGCGCGGGAAGCGGCGCTCCAGATCGCGGCCTATCTCGGGGAGGCCAAGCGCGCGCTCGGGATCGTGCCCACGAAGGACGCGATCGCGCTCGAGCGCTTCTTCGACGAGTCGGGCGGCATGCAGCTCGTGCTCCACGCGCCGTTCGGCAGCCGCATCATGCGTGCGTGGGGATTGGCGCTGCGCAAGAAGTTCTGCCAGGGCTTCAACTTCGAGCTCCAGGCGGCGGCGACCGACGAGGGCCTGATCCTCTCGCTCAGCCAGGTGCACTCGTTCCCGCTCGAGGAGGTATTCCGGTATCTCAACCCGAACACGGTGCGCGAGACCCTCACGCAGGCGATCCTGCAGAGCCCGATCTTCGAGACGCGCTGGCGCTGGAGCTCCACGATCGCGCTCGCCGTCCCCCGCAACCGCAACGGCGCGCGCGTGCCGAACCAGCTCCAGCGCATGTTCAGCGAGGACGTGCTCCAGGCCGTGTTCCCCGACGCGGTGGCCTGCCAGGACAACATCCAGGGCGCGCGCGAGGTGCCCGACCATCCGCTCGTGAACCAGGCGCTGCGCGACGCGCTCGAGGAGGCGGTCGATGCGCCCGGCCTCGAAGCCGTGCTGCGGCGCCTCTCGGCGGGCGGCATCCGGACGGTGGCGCGCGACACGCCCGAGCCCTCGGTCCTCAGCCACGAGCTGCTCAACTCGGCGGTGTACACGTTCCTCGACGACGCGCCGCTCGAGGAGCGCCGCACGCAGGCCGTCTACACCCGCCGCGCGACCGAGGTGCGCAGCGCCGACGACCTCGGGGCGCTGGATCCCGCGGCGATCGAGCGCGTGCGCGAGGAGGCGTGGCCCATCGCGAGCACGCCCGACGAGATGTACGACGCTCTCATGGTCGCGGGCTACGTCAGGCAGCCCGAGCTCGCGCCGGGTTGGGCCGAGCTGATCGATCGGCTGGGCCCGCGCGCCGTGAAGAAGGGCGACGCGTGGCTCGCGCTCGAGCGCAAGGACGACGTGCTCGCCGACCTCGTCGCGAGCCGGCTCGAGGCGCTCGGTCCGGTGACGGAGGCGCGGGTGGCGTCGTCCTTCCCGCTCGATGCTTCGTCGCCCGCTGGGGCGCGGGAATCCGTCGCGTCCGAGGTCGCCGCGGCGCTCCTCGCCCTCGAAGGCCAGGGCCGCATCCTGCGCGGCCGCTTCACTCCGGGAGCTTCCGAAGGGGAATGGTGCGACCGGCGCCTGCTCGCGCGCATCCATCGGTACACGCTCTCGCGCCTGCGCGCCGAGATCGAGCCGGTGAGCGCCGCGGACTTCCTG
>DASPRQ010000066.1:0-21669 GCA_035624355.1 Usitatibacter sp.
AGCCAGTTCAAGCGCGCGCCGATCAGCATCACGACGTCGGCCTCGGGAAGCACGAAGGAGCGCGCGGCGGCGGCCGATTGCTCGTGCGTGTCCGGGAGCAGCCCCTTCGCCATGGACATGGGCAGGTACGGGATGCCGGTCTTCTCGACGAGCGCGCGGATGTCCGCGTCGGCCTGGGCGTAGGCCGCGCCCTTGCCGAGGATGATGAGCGGCTTCCTCGCGCCCTTGAGCAGGTCGAGGGCGCGCCGGACGGCCTCCGGGGCGGGAATCTGGCGCGGCGCCGGGTCGACCACGCCGATGAGCGACCTGCGGCCCGCTTCCGCCTCGAGCGTCTGCGGGAAGAGCTTCCCCGGCAGGTCGAGGTACACGCCGCCCGGGCGGCCCGAGAGCGCGGCGCGGATGGCGCGCGCCACGCCCACGCCGATGTCCTCGGCGTGCAGCACGCGGTAGGCGGCCTTCGCGAAGGGCCGGGCCATGGCGAGCTGGTCCATCTCCTCGTAGTCGCCCTGCTGCAGGTCGACGATCTCGCGCTCGCTCGAGCCGCTCACGAGGATCATCGGGAAGCAATTGGTCGTCGCGTTGGCGAGCGCCGTCAGCCCGTTGAGGAAGCCCGGAGCCGACACCGTGAGGCAGATGCCCGGCTTGCGCGTGAGGAAGCCCGCGATCGAGGCGGCGTAGCCCGCGTTCTGCTCGTGGCGGAAGGAGATCACGCGCAGGCCCGCGGCCTGCGCCTTGCGGGCGAGATCGCTGATCGGAATGCCGGGCAGGCCGAAGATCGTGTCGATGCCGTTCAGCCTGAAGGCTTCGAGGACGAGGCCGAAGCCGTCGATCGTCGCCTGGGATTTCGCATTGCCGGCGGCCGCTCCACCGCTCGCCGGGGACGTGGCCGGCGCGGCGGCGGGGGTCGATTCGGTGGCGGTTGCCATGGCATTTCCTCCGAGGGGCGTTCGCCTGCGCGAGGCGCGGGCCGGGCGGGCGGGACGGAAGTCTGGAGCGGGGCGCGGCGCGATCCTGCCGCTCGATCAGGCTACAATGTTAAGAAACGCCCGGAACCGCCCACCTTGATGGCGGTCAATTTTGGCCCACGGGCCGCCCCGGAACGGGCCCTCGCTCGAGCTTCCGCCCCGCCGATGACGCTCCTCGTGAACCATCCGCAGCTTCCCGAGATCCGGGACCGGCTGCGGCAGAACATCGTGCTCCGCCGCCTGAAGGACCCCGCCTTCGGCGAGCTCGAGTCCGCCCTGCACGTCGTCGACTGCCGCAAGGGCGACGTGCTGCTCTCCCAGGGCGCCCACGAGATGGAGCAGTACTTCGTGATCGAGGGCATCCTCAAGCGCGTGGTCGCGAGCCCCGAGGGCAAGGAGATGATCCTGCGCTTCGCCAAGGAGGACGACATGGACACGAGCTACGCGGCCTGGAGGCTGCGCACGCCCGCGCCCTACTCGATCCGCTGCGTGACCCAGGCGCGCGTGGCGAAGATGCCGCTGCCGCAGTGGGCGGAGTTCCTCGACGCGCACCCGGACCTCAAGGAAGACTTCGAGTACGAGGTGATGTTCCTCATGAGCGAGGTGATGGCGCACACGATCACGCTGCACCTGCTCGACGCGCCGGGGCGCGTGCACCGGTTCCTGCGCAAGCACCCGGAGCTCTCGGAGCGGGTCCCGAAGAAGGAGCTCGCCTCCTACCTCAACCTGTCGGCCGAGACGCTCTCGCGCCTGAAGCACGCCGGCAAGATCTGAGGCCCGGCGCCCCCGGGCTACCCGCCGTGCGGGTGCTGGGGGAAGCGGTAGAGCCCGCCCGCCATGGTCCTCAGCTCGTCGCTCACCTTGCGCACCCCGGCGAGCGGCCCCACGACCTCGCGGCACAGGGCCTTCTCGCGCTCGTCCATGACGATCCCGCGCAGGAAGACCTCCCCCCGGCTCACGTCGATCTCCACGTCGATCTCGGCGGTGCGCTCGTCGCTGCGGAGCGCCGCCTTGGCGCGCGCCTGGAGGGCGAGGTCGGCGAGGTACTGGCGCGACTCGGGCGTCTCCTGGAACGCGGGGCTCCTCACCAGCGCGAGCACCTGCTCCACGCACTGGGCGATGGGCATGCGCTCGGTGTTGAGCGTGAGGTCGTAGAGCGTCGGGTCGCCCCACTTCACGTTGAAGTGCTCCGCGATGCGCGAGGCGCGCACCGCGTCGTCCACCTCGATCTCGCGGCGCGCGAGCTCCTCGTCGTCGGTCTCGAGGCGCTCCATGAGGCGCTTCACGCGCAGCTCCATCGGCGCGCACACGCGGACGCAGGCCACGTGCGGCACGCGGCGCAGCAGCTGGGTCGCGCCCCAGCCGCGGATCAGCACGTTGCCCTTCACCGCGAGGTCGTACACCTCCTCGGCGGTGAAGATGGAGATCGTCTTCTCGTCGGCCGACCACCTCTCGACGGCGCCCGCCTTGCCCTCCCGGATGCGCCGGATGAGGCTCTTCTTCACGTGCATCCTGCCCGCGACGACGTCGCCCACCTCGTGGCGCACCTGCTGCAGCCCGAGGGCGTCGCACAGGCCGAGGGCCACGTCCTTGCCCAGCGTGGCCATTTCCTGGGTCATCGCGATGACGGCCATGGTCGGATCAATCCGTCGTGGTGGTGGGCGGCGCTCCGCCGGCACGGCCCCGCGCGATGGCGATGAGCCGCGAGATCACCGGCCAGAAGAGCAGCAGCAGGGCGAGCGCGGTGAGCGTGCCCACCAGGCTGTTGGAGAAGAAGATCGAGAGGTTGCCCTGCGACAGGAGCATCGACTGGCGGAAGCCGTCCTCGGCGTTGTCGCCGAGGACCAGGGCGAGGACCATCGGGGCGAGCGGGTAGTCGAGCTTCTTGAACACGTAGCCCATCGCCCCGAACATCAGCATCATCCAGACGTCGAACATCGAGTCGTGCACGGTGAACGAGCCGATCGCGCAGATCACGAGGATCACGGGCGCGATGATCGCGAAGGGCACGCGCAGGATGGCGGCGAAGAGGGGCACGCAGGTGAGCACCACGATGAGGCCCACGATGTTGCCGAGGTACATCGAGGCGATGAGGCCCCAGACGAAATCGGCCTTCTCGGTGAACAGGAGCGGCCCGGGCTGGAGGCCCCAGATGAGCAGCCCTCCCAGAAGCACCGCGGCGGTGGGCGAGCCCGGCACGCCCAGCGTGATCATCGGCAGCAGCGCCGAGGTTCCCGCGGCGTGGGCCGCGGTCTCCGGGGCCACCACGCCCTCCACGACGCCGGTGCCGAACTTCTCGCCGTCGCGCGACATCTTCTTCGCGAGGCCGTAGCTCATGAAGGAGGCGGGCGTCGCCCCCCCGGGCACGATGCCCATCAGGCAGCCCACGATGGCGGCGCGGATCGACGTCTTCCAGTAGCGCGGCAGCTCCTTCCAGGTCTGCAGCACCACCTTCATGTTGAGCTTCGCCTGCGTCCCCTTGAACTCCAGGCCCTCCTCGATGGTGAGGAGGATCTCGCCGATGCCGAACAGCCCGATCACCGCGATCAGGAAGTCGAAGCCCTTGAGCAGCTCCGTGAACCCGAACGTGAGCCTCAGCTGGCCGGTGACCGTGTCGATGCCCACCGCGGCGAGCGCGAATCCGGTCATCATCGAGGCGATAGTCTTGAAGGGCGAGCCCTTGCTCATGCCCACGAAGGCGCAGAACGTGAGCAGGTACACGCCGAAGAACTCCGGCGGGCCGAAGCGCAGCGCGAAGCGCGCGACGATGGGCGACAGGAACGTGATGAGCAGCACGCCCACCAGCGCCCCGAAGAACGACGATGTGAACGCCGAGGTGAGGGCCGCGCCCGCGCGCCCCTTCTGCGCGAGCGGATAGCCGTCGAAGGTCGTCGCCACCGACCACGGCTCCCCGGGGATGTTGAACAGGATCGAGGTGATCGCCCCGCCGAACAGCGCCCCCCAGTAGATGCACGACAGCAGGATGATGGCGGAGGTCTGGCCGCCCGGCGTCTGCGCCATCGTGAACGTGAGCGGCAGCAGGATCGCCACCCCGTTCGCCCCGCCCAGGCCCGGCAGCACGCCGATGATCACCCCGAGGATGATGCCCGCGAACATCAGCATCAGGTTGAACCACGAAAGGGCGACGGCGAACCCGCCGAAGAGCGACTCGATCTCGTGCATCGCGCGCCTCTAGCCGAAGCCCAGGGCCGTCTCGAGCGGGCCCTTCGGCAGCGGGACCTGGAACCAGATCTCGAACATCAGGAAGAAGGCCACCATGACACCCACGCTCACCGCCACGACGGTGAGCCAGCCGTACCGGCCCAGGTAGCGCATGAAAGCGCCGATGAACAGCGCCGAGGGCACGTAGATGCCGAGCGGATACCACGGGTTGTCGATGAGGGCCACGTAGACGATGCTCGGCACGAAGACCGTGAGCACCATGCGCAGCTCGCCCCAGCGCACGAACGGTTCGCGCCCTTCCTCGGGACTCATCCTGAGCGCCGAATAGAGGATCGCGGTGCCCGACACCAGGATGAAGAGCCCCACGTAGAAGGGGAAGTAGCCCGCGCGCGGGCCGTTGTCTCCCCAGGTCGAGCCGATGCGGTGGCTGTCCCAGGCGATGAGCGCGCCGAAGGCCATCAAGAGGACGGCCACGACGGACTCCCACAGGCGCACCGAGCCCACGGCGCGCCGGTCCCTATCCTCCTGCTGCATCGCGTCTCCTCCGGCCGGAAGCAAAAAGGGGCCCCTTCGGCGGGGCCCCTCGCGAAAGGAGCTACTTGTGAAGGAAGCCTGCCTCCTTCATGAGCTCCTCGTGCTGCTTCTCGGCGTTCGCCACCCAGTCGGCGTACTCCTTGCCCGTCATGTGGCTCTGGTTGAACGCCCCGTCCTCCATGAACTTCTTCCACTCGGGCGTGGCGCGCACCTTGTCGAGGATGTCGACCCAGTACTTGACCATGTCCGGCGTGGCCCCGCCCGGCATGAAGATGCCGCGCAGCATCAGGTACTCGACGTTCAGCCCCTGCGACTTGCAGGTGGGGATGTCGTACCAGGACATGTCCTTGGTGATCTTGTCCTTGTAGGGCATGCGCTGCGAGTCGAAGACGCACAGCGGCCGCAGGTTCCCCGCGCGCCATTGCGCGACCGCCTCGATCGGGTTGTTCACGCTCGAGTCGACGTGCTTTCCGACCAGCTGCGTCGCCACGGCCCCGCCGCCCTTGTACGGGATGTAGGTGAACTTCACTCCCGCCTGCTTCTCGATGTTGACCGTCACGATCTGGTCTTCCTGCTTCGAGCCCGTGCCGCCCATCTTGAACTTGCCCGGGGGCGCGGCCTTCATCGCGGCCATGTAGTCCTGGGCCGTCTTGTACGGCGTATCGGCGTTCACCCACAGCACGAACTCGTCGAGGGCCATCATCTCGACCGGAGTGAGGTCCTTCCAGTTGAACGGCACGCCCGTGGCGAGCGGCGTCGTGAAGAGGTTCGAGAGCGTGATGATGAGCTTGTGCCCGTCGCCCTTGTCGTCCTTCACGGCGAGGAACCCCTCGGCGCCCGCGCCGCCGCCCTGGTTCACGACGACCATCGGCTCCTTCATGAGGTGGTTCTTCGCGATCACCGACTGGATGAAGCGGGCCATCTGGTCCGCGCCCCCTCCCGTGCCGGCCGGCACGACGAACTCCACGGTCTTGCTGGGTTCCCACGCGAGGGCGGGAAGGCACGCGGCAAGAGCCGTAGCCGCGATCACGGCCAGCCGGCCGCCCTCAAACATCTTCGACTTCATCTCGTATCCTCCTAAGGATGCCGACGGTTGACGATCCAGCGGGACGTTCTGGCCTCGGGCGCCGGGGCGTCCGGGGGCCCGCTCGCCCCTAGCGGGCCGGGTGTTGCGTTGCCGGGGCGCGCGCGCCGGCCCGGCGCGCCAGCCCCTGCCCGACGACCACCACGAGAGCGGCGCCCAGCGAAGCTACCACATACTTGACCCCGCCCGGGCAGAGCCCGGTCCAGGCCGCAATCGCATTGTCCTCCCATGCCATCTCGCCCGCGACGAATCCGATCAGGGCCGCCCCGAGCGTGACCACGGCCGGCACGCGCTCCATGAGCTTCACGAGCAGCGTGGCCCCGAAGACCACCAGCGGGATCGATATGGCGAGGCCCGCCGCGAGCAGCACCCAGTTGCCGCCGGCCGCCGCCGCCACGGCGATCACGTTGTCGACGCTCATCACGACGTCGGCGACGAGGATCGTGCGCACCGCCGCGGCGAGACTCGTGCCCACACGCACCTCGCCGTCGCCGTCGCCCTCCGGAAGGAGCAGCTTCACCCCGATCCAGATGAGGAGCGCCGATCCGGCGAGCTTGAGCCAGGGCAGCGCGAGCAGCATCACCGCGAAAAGCGTGAGGACCACGCGCAGGAGCACGGCCGCGCCCGCGCCCCAGCGGATCGCCAGCCGCTGCTGCCGCGGCGGGAGCGAGCGCGCCGCGAGCGCGATCACCACGGCGTTGTCGCCGGACAACACGACGTTCACGCCCACGATCTTCAGCAGGGCGGTCCAGAACAGGGGATCGGCGAGGGACATCGCGGAAAACGGCGGCGTTGCGCGAACGCGGGACTATAATTTTACCGCGACAAGGTAGACAGCGCGGGCGGGAATGACCTTGACTTGCATCAAGTGGGTTTTGCCGGTGTTGTGCGCGGCCCTCGCCGTGGCGCCTGCCGCCGCGCGCGCGAGCGCCTCGGACCAGGACTTCGTCGTCGCGCGGGAAGCCGCGCAGCGGGGCCAGTGGAAGACCCTCGAGCAGATGCGGCCGCGCTTCGCCGGGCACCTCCTGGAGGCCTATCCGTCGTTCTGGCTCCTCGACGGCACCATCGAGCGCGCGGACGCGCGCGACGTCGAGGGCTTCCTCGGGCGCTACCCCACCGGTCCCCTCGCCGAGGCGCTGCGGCGCGACTGGCTGAAGGTGCTGGGCGCCGCGGGATCGTGGGACCTGTTCCGCGCGGAGCACCCCCGGCTGCTCGTCGACGACCCGGAGATCACCTGCTACTCGTTCCAGGAGCGCCTCGCCCGCGGCGACCCGCAGGCGCCGCCCGAGGCGCGGGCGCTGTTCCTCGAAGGCACCGAGGTTCCGGCCCCGTGCGACCCGGTGTTCGCCGCGCTCGCCGCCCAGGGCGAGGTCTCGCAGGCGGACGTCTGGGTGCGGCTGCGGCGGCTGCTTGCCGGCGGGAAGGTGCGCCAGGCGAAGCGGGCGAACGCGCTGCTCGAGCCGGCCGCGCGCATTCCCGAGGCGGCGCTCGACCGCGCGGCCGCGGACCCGGCCCGCTTCCTCGCCCATTTCCAGGCGCAGCGGCCCGACCGCGGCGGGCGCGAGGCGGCGATCTTCGCGATCGCGCGGCTCGCCGCGCGCGACCGCGCCGAAGAGGCGGCCGAGCGCCTCGAGGCCATCGCGCCGCGCCTCGGGGACGACGGGCCCTACGCCTGGTCCCAGCTCGCCTGGCAGGCGGCCATGAACCTCGATCCGCGCGCGCTCGAGTGGTACGCGAGGGCCGGCGACTTCCCGCTCACCGACGCCGAGGCCGCGTGGAAGGCGCGCGCCGCGCTGCGCGCCGACGACTGGAAGCAGGTGCTCGCCGCCATCGATGCCCTCTCGCCGCGGGCCGCGCGCGAGCCCACATGGCGCTACTGGCGCGCGCGCGCTCTGCGCGCGACGGGCGACGCGAAGGGCTCCGAGGCGCTGCTGCGGCCGCTCGCGGCCCTTCCCACTTTCTACGGGGTGCTCGCCGCCGAGGAGCTGGGCGTTCCCGACGCGCCCCGGTGGGACGGGTTCCAGCCGAGCGCCGCGCAGGTCGAGGAGGTGCGCGCGATGCCCGGCATCCGCCGCGCCCTCGAGCTCTACCGGCTCGGATTCGACGGCGAGGGCTTGCGCGAATGGGCGTGGGCGACCCGCGACCTCGACGACCGGAGGCTCCTCGCCGCCGCGCGGATCGCGGCAGAGGCGGACGTTCCCGACCGCGCGATCTTCGCCGCCGACCGCACGATGCAGCTGCACGACTACTCGCAGCGCTATCCGGTCCCGCATCGCGCCACGCTCGACACGTTCACGCGGCAGTGGGACCTGGACGAGGCCTTCGTCTACGCGATCATCCGCCAGGAGAGCCGCTTCCTCGCGCAGGCCCGCTCGTCCGCGGGCGCCGTGGGCCTCATGCAGCTCATGCCGGGGACGGCCCGGTGGGTGGCCCGGCAGATCTCGTTCCACCCCTTCCGCGCCGAGATGCTGATGCGCCCCGACGTGAACATCGCGATGGGCACGTACTACCTGCGCCGCGTCCTCGACGCCGTGGGCGACCCGATCCTCGCCGCGGCCGCGTACAACGCCGGACCGAGACGCGCGCAGCGCTGGTGCGGCGCGAAGCCCCTCGAGGGAGCGATCTACGCCGAAACCATCCCCTACCCCGAGACCCGCGACTACGTGAAGAAGGTCTTCATCAACGCGTGGTTCTACCGCCACCGGCTGACCGGCGCCGAGGCGAACCTGCGCCAGCTCCTCGGCGTGGCGCCCGGCCGCGACGCGGAGTCCGTCGCCGCCAACATTCCCTGACCGCCATGGACATCGGCAGCATCTGCCTGCTCGGAGGAAGCGGATTCGTCGGGGCCGCGATCGCCCGGCAGTCCGCGGACCGGGGCCTGCGCGTGCGCGTGGTGACGCGCCGCGCCCAGCGTGCGCGCGCCCTCACGGTCCTTCCGACCGTCGAGGTGATGGCGGGCGACCCGCACGAGGAGGCCGTGCTCGAGCGCGCCTTCGAGGGAATGGACGCCGCGGTGAACCTCGTGGGCATCCTCCACGAGACGCGCGGCCAGTCGTTCACCGCCACGCACACGGAGCTGCCCCGCAAGACGGCCCACGCGTGCCGCGCGGGCGGCGTGCGCCACCTCGTGCACGTGAGCGCGCTGGGCGCCTCCGAGAAGGCCCCGAGCCGCTACCTGCGCTCGAAGGCGGCCGGGGAGGCGGCCTTGCGCATGGAATCGGGGAGCGTGCCGTGGACGATCCTCCGGCCCTCGGTGATCTTCGGCGAGGACGACCGCTTCCTCAACGTCTTCGCCGACCTCGTGCGCCTGTTCCCGGTGATCCCGCTCGCCGGCGCCCGTGCGCGCTTCCAGCCCATCTGGGTCGAGGACGTCGCCCGCTGCTGCATCGCGGCGCTCGGCAACGCGCAGGCGTTCGGGCAGGTATTGGAGCTGTGCGGGCCGCGCGTGTACACGCTCGCGGAGCTGGTCGAGGCGGTCGCCGCCATCCTCGGCAAGCGCCGCGCCGTGGTGCCGCTGCCGGGCCCGTTCGCCGAGATGCAGGCGTTCTTCCTCGAGCACCTCCCGGGCAGGCTCATGACGCGCGACAACCTGCGCTCCATGGAGGTGGACAACGTCTGCTCGGGGCGCCTGCCCGGCGTGTGCGCCTTCGAGCCCGCGGCGGTCGAGGCGGTGCTGCCCGAGTACCTCGGCTCCCGGACGATCGGCGCGCGCTACGCGCGCTACCGCGACCTCGCCGGAAGGTGATCCCCTGGACAAGCTCACGCTCGTCATCGGCAACAAGAACTACTCGTCGTGGTCGATGCGGCCCTGGGTGCTGATGCGCGAGCTCGGCATCCCGTTCGAGGAGGTGAAGCTGCGTTTCCACTCCGGCGAATGGGACGCGCAGATCGAGCGCTGGTCGCCCTCGCGGCTGGTGCCCGTGCTCTGGCGCGGCACGCAGCCGGTCTGGGACACGCTCGCGATCGTCGAGACGCTCGCGGAGTGGCATCCTGCGGCGGGCGTCTGGCCCGCGGACCCGGTCGCGCGTGCGCTTGCGCGCAGCGTCTGCGCCGAGATGCACGCGGGCTTCCGCGAGCTGCGCTCGAGCATGCCGATGAACATCCGGGCCTCCCACCCGGGCAAGGGCATGACCGAGGGCGCCCGCGGCGATATCGCGCGCATCGAGGTCCTGTGGGCCGAGGCGCGGCGGCGCTTCGGGGCGGGGGGGCCGTACCTCTTCGGCGCGTTCTGCGCCGCCGACGCGATGTACGCGCCGGTGGCGATGCGCTTCGCGACCTACGCGCCCCCGCTTTCGCCCGCGAGCGAGCGCTATTGCGAGGCGGTGCGCGCGGCCCCGGGCGTCCAGGCGTGGGTGAGCGGCGCGCTCGAGGAGAAGGAGTTCGTCGCGGAGGACGAGCCGTATGCGGCGGATGCGCCGGCCCGCTGAGCCCCGGCGCGGAGGCCGCGCGCGATGAGGATCTACCAGGTCGGCGGCTCGGTGCGCGACGAGCTGCTGGGCCTCGCCGTGCAGGATCGCGACTGGGTGGTGGTGGGCGCCGACCCGCGCGAGATGGAACGGCTCGGCTTCCGCCCCGTGGGCGCGGACTTCCCCGTGTTCCTGCACCCGCAGACCCACGAGGAGTACGCGCTCGCCCGCACCGAGCGCAAGACCGGCCCCGGCTACAAGGGCTTCGCCTTCCACGCCGCGCCCGACGTGACCCTCGAGCAGGACCTCGCGCGCCGCGACCTCACGATCAACGCGATGGCGCGCGCGGAGGACGGCGCGCTCATCGATCCGCACGGCGGCGCGGCCGACCTGAAGGCGCGCGTACTGCGCCACGTGAGCGCGGCGTTCGCGGAGGACCCGGTGCGGATCCTGCGCGTGGCGCGCTTCGCCGCGCGCCTCGGATTCGCGGTCGCCCCCGAGACGCTCGCCCTGATGCGCCGCATGGTGGAGGCGGGCGAGGCCGACGCGCTCGTGCCGGAGCGCGTGTGGCAGGAGATCGGGCGCGGCCTGATGGAAGCCGCTCCCTCGCGCATGCTCGCGGTGCTCGCCGAGTGCGGCGCGCTCGCGCGCATCCTCCCCGAGCTCGATCGCGCGCTCGGGCGCCCGGGCGCCGCCGGGAGCCTCGCCGCCCGCCTCGACCGCGCGGCGGCCCGCGCCCTCGGCCTTCCGGTGCGCTTCGCCCTGCTCGTCCTCGACCTCGACGCCGCGCACGCCGCGGCCCTCGCCGCCCGCGTGAACGCGCCCGGCGATTGCCGCGACCTCGCGGCGATCGCGATCCGCGAGCGGGAGCTCGCCCGCGTGGAGACCGGCGGCGACGCGCAGTCCACGCTCGCCCTGCTCGAGCGCGTGGACGCCTTCCGCCGCCCCGAGCGGCTCGAGCGCCTGGTGGAGGTGGCCGAGTGCGACGCGGCCGCAGGTCCCGGGCGGGCCTTCGCCTCGCGCGCGGATCTCGTCCCCGCGCTCGCGGCGGCGCGCGCCGTGGACGGGGGCGAGCTCGCGCGCGAGTTTCCCGACGACATCCCGGGCGCCGTGCGCCGCGCGCGGCTCGCGGCGATCGCCGCCCTCCAGCCGCCCACGGGCCATTGAGCCGCGCGAGGCGCGCCGGCCGGCCCGACGCGCGGGGACCCCGAAAAGAAAACCGCCGGCCTCGGCCGGCGGTCTTCGGGGGCCCGGACGGATCCGGGCGATCGCTTCGTGCTTAGACCTTGCGGGCAGCCCGCGCCTTCGCGACGGGCCTCACGGCGGCCGCACCTTCCTCGACCGTCTTCTCGACGGTGTCGTAGATGCGCTTGTTGAGCGCCACGAGGTTGCCGTACGCGCTCTGGGCCGCGGCCATCGCGGTCTTCACGTTCTCGACCACGCTCTCGGAGCCGGCCGGGGCGTACTTGAACGCTTCCTCGAGCGCGGCCACGGCCACGCGGTTCATCTCCTCGGCCTGCTTGTCGAAGGCCTTCTTCATCTCGGCGTTGCTCTCCGCGGCCGTCTCGTAGGCGCTGCGCGAATAGGCGTAGGCGCGCTTCATCACGGGCTCGATCGCCGCGGAATTGAGCGCGATCACCTCGTGGACGTCCTTCGCGCCGGAGAGCGACTGGGCGTGGGCGGCGGCCTGCTCGACGGCCTCACGGGCCGCGCCGAGGCCGAGCTCGGCGAAGCGCTCGGCGTTCGCGAGCGAAAGCTGGGCAAGCTGGGTCATCTGCTCGATGGCCGCTTCGTTGGCGGCGGCGAGCTGGTCGATCTTGAACATGGCGTTTTCCTTTCCTGGGGTTCGGGGGCCTGAGCTATGCTGCACTGCACAATGCGGATTTTAGGCCGATTCCAGGGCAAGTCAAGGGGTTCTGACAGAAAAATATTGCAGCGCAACATGGCCGGGGACAGTCGGAGGGGGACCCGCAAAATCAAGCACTTGAGCCGCCCGGGCGCGCGGCGGCCTTCTCGAGACGGCTCGCGCGAGGGCGCGCGGCGCCCGCCCCCGAAGGGGGCGCTCCAAAGAACGTCTAGAATTCGGTCGCGTGCCGCACCGGCCGCGGCCTTCACGACATCCCGGGAGGAACGCCCATGATCTCCGTCGCCGTCCACGTTGCTCGTCCCATGCGAGGGGAGGCCCGCCCATGGCCCAGGTGATCGGCGTTCCCATGGAGATCTTCCCGGGCGAGAAGCGCGTCGCCACGGTCCCCGAGGTGGTCCCGAAGCTCGCGAAGCTGGGCTTCCAGGTGATCGTGCAGTCGGGCGCGGGGGAGGCGGCCGCCCTCTCCGACGAGGCCTACGTCGCCGCCGGCGCGAAGGTGGTGCCCGACGCCGCGGCGGTCTGGTCCGGCGCGGACATCGTCTTCAAGGTCCGCGCGCCGAGCCAGGACGAGGTTCAGGCGATGCGCGAAGGCCAGGTCCTCGTCTCGTTCATCTGGCCGGCGCAGAACCCCGAGCTGATGCAGAGCCTCGCCCGGAGGAAGGCCACGGTCCTCGCGATGGACAGCGTCCCGCGCATGTCGCGGGCGCAGAAGCTCGACGCGCTTTCCTCGATGGCGAACATCGCGGGCTACCGCGCGGTGATCGAGGCGGCGCAGCACTTCGGGCGCTTCTTCACCGGCCAGGTGACCGCCGCGGGCAAGGTGCCCCCGGCGAAGGTGTTCGTGATCGGCGCGGGCGTGGCGGGGCTCGCGGCGATCGGCGCCGCGGCGGGGCTGGGGGCGATCGTGCGCGCCAACGACACGCGACCCGAGGTCGCGGACCAGATCCGGTCGCTCGGCGGCGAGTTCGTGCCGGTCGACTACCAGGAGGAAGGCAGCGGCGCCGGCGGCTACGCCAAGGTGATGAGCGAAGGCTTCCAGAAGGCGCAGCGCGAGGTGTTCGCGAAGCAGGCGAAGGAAGTCGACATCATCGTCACGACGGCGCTCATCCCCGGCAAGCCCGCGCCCAAGCTCATCACCGCGGACATGGTGCGCTCGATGAAGCCGGGCAGCGTCATCGTCGACCTCGCCGCCGAGCAGGGCGGCAACTGCGAGCTCACCGAGCCCGGAAAGGTCGTCGTGAAGCACGGCGTCACGATCATCGGCTACACGGACCTCCCGAGCCGCCTCGCCACGCAGTCTTCGACGCTCTATGCGAACAACCTCCTGCGCCTCTCCGAGGAGTTGTGCAAGGCCAAGGACGGCGTGTTCCACGTCGACATGGCGGACGAGGTCATCCGCGGCGCCACGGTGATCCGGGAGGGCACCGTCACGTGGCCGCCGCCGCCGCCGAAGCTCTCGGCCGCGCCGCCCGCCAAGGCGGCCGCGAAGCCCGCGCCGGCCGCCGCGGAGAAGAAGGGACACGGGCACGGCGTCGGCGGCCTGCTTCCGGCAGGCACGGTCGCGGCGATCTTCGGCGCGGGGGCGGTCCTCCTCGCCCTGATCGGCCTCTACGCGCCGCCCGCGTTCCTGCCGCACTTCATCGTGTTCGTCCTCGCCGTCTTCGTGGGCTACATGGTGGTGTGGAACGTCACGCCCGCCCTGCACACCCCGCTCATGAGCGTGACCAATGCCATCAGCAGCATCATCATCATCGGCGCGCTGATCGAGATCGCCCCGCCGGTCGCCGCGGCGGCGGCCGGGGAAGGCGTGCGGCCCGACGAGCTGATCCGCTGGATCGCGGTGGCGGGCGTGGGGCTCACGGCGATCAACATGTTCGGCGGATTCGCGGTCACGCAGCGCATGCTGTCGATGTTCCGGAAGTAGGAGACGACGACCATGTCCCTGAGCCTCACTGTCGTCGCCTACATCGGCGCGGTCATCCTCTTCATCCTGAGCCTCGGGGGATTGTCGAACCCCGAGACCTCCCGCCGCGGCAACCTCTACGGGATGATCGGCATGGCGATCGCCGTGCTCGCCACCGTGTTCGGCCCGCGGGTCACCCCGGCGGGGCTGGGCTACATCGCCGTGGCGCTCGTCATCGGCGCCTCCATCGGGCTGTACCTCGCGCGCACCGTGCTCATGACGCAGATGCCCGAGCTGGTCGCGTTCATGCACAGCCTGGTCGGCCTCGTCGCCATGCTCGTCGGCTACGCGAGCTACATCGACCCCGCCGCCTCGGCGGGCATGTCGTCCGCGGAGCTCAAGATCCACGAGATCGAGGTGTACGTGGGCGTGCTCATTGGCGCCGTGACGCTCTCCGGCTCGGTCATCGCGTTCGGCAAGCTCTCCGCGCGCATCAGCGGCAAGCCCATGCTGCTGCCGGGGCGGCACTGGATCAACCTGATCGGGCTGCTCGTCGTGATCGGATTCGGCTACGCGTTCCTGCAGGCGCACTCCATCCGCGAGGGGCTCACGCCGCTCGTGGTGATGAGCGTGATCGCGCTCGCCTTCGGCCTGCACATGGTGATGGCGATCGGGGGCGCCGACATGCCCGTGGTGGTCTCGATGCTCAACAGCTATTCCGGCTGGGCGGCCGCCGCGACCGGCTTCATGCTCTCCAACGACCTGCTGATCGTCACCGGGGCGCTGGTGGGCTCGAGCGGCGCGATCCTCTCCTACATCATGTGCCGCGCGATGAACCGCAGGTTCCTCTCGGTGATCGCGGGCGGCTTCGGCGGCGAGACGGCGGCGCCCTCGGCCGGAGGCGCCGCGCAGCCGGCGGGCGAGGTCAACCCGATCTCCGCGCAGGAGACCGCCGAAGTCCTCAAGGAAGCGAAGAGCGTGGTCATCGTGCCGGGCTACGGAATGGCGGTCGCCCAGGCGCAGCACACGGTCTACGAGATCACGAAGAAGCTGCGCGAGCTCGGCAAGACCGTGCGCTTCGCGATCCACCCGGTGGCCGGGCGCATGCCGGGGCACATGAACGTGCTGCTCGCCGAGGCGAAGGTGCCCTACGACATCGTGCTCGAGATGGACGAGATCAACGAGGACTTCCCGGACACGGACGTCGCGATGGTGATCGGCGCCAACGACATCGTGAACCCGAGCGCGCAGGAGGATCCCTCGAGCCCCATCGCGGGGATGCCGGTGCTCGAGGTGTGGAAGGCGCACACCTCGATCGTCATGAAGCGCAGCATGGCCTCCGGGTACGCGGGCGTCGACAACCCGCTCTTCTACAAGGAGAACAACCGCATGCTCTTCGGCGACGCGAAGAAGATGCTGGGCGAGGTGCTCGCGGCGCTGAACGGCTGAAGGCCGGGCGATTCCCGCCTGCGCCCCGTGCCGCCGGCCCCGCCCTATAGCTGGAGGGGCCGCGCCGACTGGAACCCGAGCAGCGGGCCCGGGATGCCCTTGCCGACCGCGAGCACCTTGAAGAGCTCGCCCATCTCCGCCGGGCTGATGAGCCGGTGGGCCCCGCTCGTCGCCTTGAGGCGCGAGAGCGTCATGGCCGGGTCGTCCTGCGAGACGAGGACGGCGAGCCCGCAGGAGATGAGGAAATGCGCCTGCGTCGTGAAGCCGTGGACCTCCGCCCCGCCCTGCTCCGCCGCGCGCGCCATGGCGGTGAAGTCCACGTGGGCGGTGATGTCCTGCAGACCCGGAAGGAAGAAGGGGTCGCCGTGGAAGTGGTGGCGGTAGTGGCAGCGCATGGTGCCCATCGAGCGCTGCGGATGGTAGAACTCGCGCTCGGGGAAGCCGTAGTCGATGAACAGCGCCGCGCCCGCGTCGAGGCCCTGCGCGACGGTGCGCACCAGGCCCTCGGCGGCGAGCCCGATCTCGGTGAGGTAGTCGTAGTCGCCGGGCGGGATCACCGCGGCGGCGCGGCGCCGGAGCTCCCCGTCGGGCATCGGCTGGTCGTCCCACGCGAAGCCCGCCTCGGTGAGGATCACGCCGCGCTCGAGGAGCTCGTCGTCGTGGCGGTGGACGAGCGCGAACGGGACCACGTCGAGCACCTCGTTGGCGATCACGAGGCCCCTGAACTTCGTCGGCAGGCCGTCGAGCCACGTGAAGCGGTCGAAGTCGTCGGCGTGGCGCTCCCCGAGGATCGTGTGCTGGCGCTCGCGGAGCTCCGGGCTCACCTCGAGCAGGAAGTAGTTGCGCGGCGCCCCTCCGAGCACCTTGAGCTCCGCCCACAGGTCCGCGGCGAGCACGCCCGAGCCCGGGCCCAGCTCGAGCACGTCGCCGTCGCACGCCTGCAGCACCTGCTTCGCCTGCAGCGCGAGGCAGCGGGCGAAGAGGGGCGAGACCTCGGGCGCGGTCACGAAGTCGCCCTCGGCGCCGAACTTGCGCGAGCCCGCGGCGTAGTAGCCCAACCCCGGCGCGTAGAGCGCGAGGTCCATGAACCGCGAGAACGGGATCCAGCCGCCCTCGTCGAGGATCGTGGCGGCGATGAGCTCCGCGAGCAGCCGCGAGTGCCCCGCGGCCTCGGGCGTCGGGGGAGGAAGGACGGGTTCCGCGGACAGCGCCATGGGGGAGGCTTGGGCTACACTTCGCCTGGGTTCTTCATCTGGCGGCCGACTATAGCATGCGAGATCGCGCGGTCCTGGTCACCGGCGGCGCGCGCCGCATCGGCGCGGCGATCGCGCGGCGGCTCCACGGGGCCGGCGTGCGGGTCGCGTTGCATTGCCACCGTTCGCGCGCGGCGGCCGACACGCTCGCCGCGCAGCTCAACGCCGCGCGCGCCGGCTCCTGCGCCGTGCTCCAGGCCGACCTCCTCGACCTCGCGGCCCTGGGCAGCCTCGTCGAGGGCGCGGCGGGCGCCTTCGGCGGCCTCGACGGGCTGGTGAACAACGCCTCGTCCTTCTACGCCACGCCCTTCGGCTCGGTGGGCCTCTCGCAATGGGACGACCTCCTCGGCACGAACCTGCGCGCGCCCTTCTTCCTCGCCCAGGCCGCGGCCCCGCACCTCAGGGCCGCGCGCGGGGCGATCGTGAACGTGATCGACATCCACGCCGAGCGCCCGTTGCCCGGCTTCCCCGTGTACTCCGCGGCGAAGGCGGGGCTCGCGGGCCTCACGCGCGCCCTCGCGCTCGACCTCGCGCCGGAGGTCCGGGTGAACGGCGTGGCGCCCGGCGCGATCCTGTGGCCCGAGGACGGCCGGCACTTCGATCCCGACGAGCGCGACCGCATCGTTTCGCGCACCCCGCTCGGGCGCACCGGCGACCCGGACGACGTGGCCGGCGCGGTAAAATACCTGCTGCTCGACGCGCCCTTCGTCACCGGCCAGGTGCTGGCGGTGGACGGCGGGCGCGGACTCCACCTCTGAAACCATGACCGCACCCGCGACGGCCCGCGACACGCGCAGGGCCGACTTCGAGTCCGCGAAGCTCGCCAAGCGCCTGCGCCGCCTGGCGGGCGAGGCGATCGCCGACTACCGCATGATCGAGGCGGGCGACCGGGTGATGGTGTGCCTGTCGGGAGGCAAGGACAGCTACGCCCTGCTCGACCTGCTGATGCGCCTGCGCGAGAAATCGCCCGTGCCCTTCGACCTCGTCGCGGTGAACCTCGACCAGCGCCACCCGGGCTTCCCGGAGCACGTCCTGCCCGAGTACCTGCGCTCCCTCGGCGTGCCCTTCCGCATCGAGGTGCAGGACACCTACAGCGTGGTGAAGCGCGTGATCCCCGAGGGCGCGACGATGTGCGGGCTGTGCTCGCGGCTTCGCCGCGGCGTGCTCTACCGCGTGGCGGGCGAGCTCGGCGCCACCAAGATCGCCCTCGGCCACCACCGCGACGACATCCTCGAGACGTTCTTCCTCAACCTCTTCCACGGCGGCAAGCTGAAGGCGATGCCGCCCAAGCTGGTCTCCGACGACGGCCGCCACGTGGTGATCCGCCCGCTCGCCTACGTGGAGGAGCGCGACCTCGCGGCCTACGCCGAGCTGCGCGGCTTCCCGATCATTCCCTGCGACCTGTGCGGCTCGCAGGGCGAGCTGCAGAGGAAGCAGGTGAAGGCGATGCTCCGCGACTGGGAGCGCCGCCATCCCGGCCGCCTCGAATCCGTGTTCGGCGCCCTCACCCGCGTGGCGCCGTCCCACCTGCTGGACCGCTCGCTCTTCGACTTCGCGAACATCGAGGCTACCGGCGAGCCGCAACCCGCCCCCATCCATCTCGCGAGCCGAGCCCCCTCATGACGATCAAGCAATTCGCCGCCACGAAGAAGATCACCTCGTTCCATCCCCCGCAGCGCACGCTGATGGGCCCCGGGCCCACGGAGATCCACCCGCGCGTGCTCACCACGATGAGCCAGCCCGCGATCGGCTACCTCGACCCGGTGTTCGTGGAGATGATGGAGGAGCTGAAGGCGCTGCTGCGCTACGTCTACCAGACCGACAACGCCCTGACGTTCCCGGTCTCCGGCCCGGGCTCGGTCGGCATGGAGTACTGCTTCGTGAACATGGTGGCGCCCGGCGACAAGGTGATCGTGTGCCGCAACGGCGTCTTCGGCGGCCGCATGCTGGAGAACGTCGAGCGCTGCGGCGGAGTGCCCGTGACGGTGGACGACGAGTGGGGCAAGCCGGTCGATCCCCAGAAGGTCGAGGACGCCTTCCGCCGCAACCCCGACGCCTCCGTGCTCGCCTTCGTGCACGCCGAGACCTCCACGGGCGCGCAGTCGGACGCGAAAGCCCTCACCCAGATCGCGCACAAGCACGGCGCGCTCGCGATCGTGGACGCCGTGACCTCGCTCGGCGGCTCGCCCGTGCTGGTGGACGACTGGAAGATCGACGCGATCTACTCGGCGAGCCAGAAGTGCCTGTCGTGCACGCCGGGGCTCTCTCCCGTGTCCTTCTCCGAGCGCGTGGTCGAGCACGTGAAGCGGCGCAAGGACAAGATCCACAGCTGGTTCATGGACATGAACCTGCTGCTCGGCTACTGGGGGACGACCAGCCGCACGTACCACCACACGGCGCCCACGAACTCGCTTTTCGCGCTGCACGAGGCGCTCCTCCTCATCAAGGAAGAGGGCCTCGAGAACTGCTGGGCGCGCCACCGACGCCACCACCTCGCGCTCAAGGCGGGCCTCGAGGCGATGGGCCTCAAGTTCCTCGTCGAGGAGAAGTACCAGCTGCCGCAGATGAACGCGGTCCTCTGCCCGGCCGGCGTGGACGAGGAGGCGGTGAGGAAGGCGCTGCTCACGGAGTTCAACCTCGAGATCGGCGCGGGGCTCGGGCCGCTCAAGGGCAGGATCTGGCGCTTCGGCCTCATGGGCTACTCGTGCCGCGCGGACAACGTGATGCTGTGCCTGTCGGCCCTCGGCTCGGTGCTCATGGACATGGGGCTCGCCATCAAGGTGGGCGAGGCCGAGGCGGCGGCGCACCAGGCGTACGCCACGTTGCACGCGGCCGACGCGCAGCACGCGCGCGGGAGGGTGGTGGCGGCCTAGGGAAGCCCTAGGGGGCCGCGCCGACGGCCTTGCGGAAGCGCGCCTGGAGGCGCTTCGGGTCGGACACCTCGCGCTCCACCAGCGGCACGAAGCCTTCCAGCTCCGCGAGCCGGTCGGCGGGCGGGGGATGCGTGTCGAGCACCGAGAGCCCCGAGCCGTCGCTCTTCGTCTGCGCGAGCATCTCGAGCACCCCGACCAGGCCGTAGGGATCGTAGCCGCTGCGCGCGGCGATCACCACGCCGAGCTTGTCGGCCTCGTACTCCATCGAGCGGTCGAGCGGGCGCAGGAACACGCCGTTCTTCAGCAGCTCCACGCCGGCGTTCGCGCCCCACGTCTTGAGCCCCACGGGATCGTTGCCGCGGCGCGCGATGGCCTCGCCCGCGATCGCCTTGCCGAGGCCCGCGAGCGCCGCCGAGTTCCGGTCGCTCTGGATCGCCTGGAGCTGGTGCTTCTTCACCACGTGGGCGATCTCGTGGGCGAGCGCGCCGGCGAGCTCGGACTCGCTCCCGAGGCGCTTCAGGAGCCCGTAGGTGATGAGCACCGTGCCGCCCGGCAGGGCGAAAGCGTTCACCGTCTCGGTGTCGACGACGCCGAAGGTCCAGGGCAGGTCCGGGCGGTCCGAATGCATCGCGAGCCATTTGCCGACGCGGTTCACGTAGCGCTGCAGCTCGGGGTCCTTGCGCAGGGGCGCCGCGCCCAGGAACCCCGCGGCGAGCCCGTCGCCGAGCGCCACCTCCTCGTCGGTCGTGAACTCGTGGTTCGCCTCCTGGAGCGCCTTGCCCGTATCGATCGCCTGGTTGATGAGCGAGCCGAAGTCGATCGCCCGGGCGCCCCCCGCGGCGAGCGCGAGCGCGCCCACGAGGATCCATCCTGCGCGTTTCATCGCGAATCCCCCTTCCCGGTCGCCGCCGGGACGTCGACGTGCGCCGCGGCGAGCTTGGCCTCCTTCGCGAAGCGCTCGGCCGCGGGCCGGTCCGCGCGGAACGACTGCATCAGGGCGAGGGCCTCGGGATCCGGGTTCGCGTTCTTGACGTCCTCGGTGGTGAGGCCGCGAATGCCGGTGCTCGCGAGCTTCGCCTGGCTGTTCGACGAGCTTCCGAAGCCGAGCGCCGAGCCCAGGCTCGCGAGCCCGCTGCCCGACGAGGACTCGACCGCGCCCTGGAAGCGCAGGTGGAAGACGCGCACCCATCCCGTGTGGCCTCCGGCCTCCACCTGGGTCCAGGCCCCGCCGCGCGCGAGCACCTTCACCGGCGTGTTCTCGGGCAGCGTCGCCACGGTGGCGGCGTCGGCCGCGCCCTTCTCCTTGAGCTCCGTGGCGCGGTTCGTGAAGCCCTGGTCCTCGGCGCGCGCGATGCCGAGGGCGGCGAGAAGCAGCAGGGCGGCGAGGGGGCGCAGGCGCATGGGCGCCATCATAGCGCGGCTGCCGGGCGCGTCTACAGGCCCAGCCGCTGCCAGATGGTCGAGGTGGCCCCCGCCTGGTTGAGGGTGTAGAAGTGCAGGCCCGGCGCCCCGCCCGCGAGCAGGCGGTCGCAGAGCTCCGTCACGACGTCGAGGCCGAAGGCCTTGATCGAGGCCGTATCGTCGCCGTAGGCCTCGAGCTTGAGGCGCATCCAGCGCGGGATCTCGGCCCCGCAGGCGTCGGAGAAGCGCGCGAGCTGCGTGAAGTTGTTGATGGGCATCACGCCCGGCACGATGGGCACGTCCACGCCCGCGCCGCGCGCGCTGTCGACGAAGTGGAAGTAGGCGTCGGCGTTGTAGAAGTACTGCGTGATGGCGCCGTTCGCCCCGGCGTCGATCTTCGCCTTGAAGGCCGCGAGGTCCTGGTCGGGCTTGCGCGCCTGGGGATGGTATTCGGGGTAGGCCGCCACCTCGATGTGGAACCACTCGCCGGTCTCCTCGCGGATGAAGCGCACGAGCTCCGAGGCGTAGCGCAGCTCGCCCGCCACCGCGAGGCCCGAGGGCAGGTCGCCGCGCAGCGCGACGATGTGGCGGATGCCGTGGCGCCGGTACTCGCGGATCACCTCGCGCAGGCTCTCGCGCGTGGAGGCCACGCACGAGATGTGCGGCGCGGCGTGCTGGCCCTCGGCGCGGATCTCGAGCACCGTCGAGAGGGTGCCTTCGCGCGTCGAGCCCCCGGCGCCGTAGGTCACCG
>DASPRQ010000086.1:0-10167 GCA_035624355.1 Usitatibacter sp.
CGCGAAGCTGCGCGAGCAGGTCACCTCGAAGGGCGGGACCACCGAGCGGGCGCTGCAGGTGCTCGAGGCGGGCGAGGTGAAGGCGCGCTTCGTGGAGGCGGTGAAGGCGGCGTGCGAGCGCTCTCGGGAGCTCGGCGAAGCGCTCGGGAGGCAGTGAGGGCGATGTTCGCGCAAGCCGTCGCCATGGTCCTCGACGCGGTCTTCGACCTCGTCATCCTCGCCGCGCTCGTGCGCTTCTGGATGCAGGCGCTGCGCGCCCCCGCGCGCAACCCCATCGCCCAGTTCTCCATGGCGCTCACGGACTTCCTGGTGCGGCCGCTGCGCCGGGTGCTGCCGGGCCTCTTCCGGCTCGACCTCGCCTCGCTCGCCGCGGCGTGGCTGCTGGAGGTCGTGCTCCAGGTGCTGCTCATGCTCCTGTTCGGCACCTCCCTCCTTCAGTACCCGGGCGTCATCCCGGTGCTCGTGTTCCTGTCCTTCGTGCTGCTCGTCCGGCTGTCGATCTACGTGTTCATGGGCGCGATCATCATCCAGGCGGTGCTGTCGTGGGTGAGCCCGCACCATCCGGTGATGCCGTTCTTCGACGCCCTCACGCGTCCGTTCCTGCGGCCCGTCCAGCGCGCCATCCCGCCGCTCGGCGGGGTGGACATCTCGCCGCTCTTCGTCTTCATCTTCCTCCAGCTGCTCCTCATGCTGCCCGTGGCCTGGCTCGAGCAGGAAGCCGGCCTCATGATCCAGCGCGCCCTGCTGTAGCGGGCGGGCCCGCGCGACTATTCGGCACGGCGGGTGCCGCTTTTTGCGCCCGCGCACCGCGCCGGATTCCGTGGCCGGCGCCCCGGGGCGCACCGTAAGGTGGCATCGCATCCGCGCGCAGCCTGCGCGACTTCCCCCCGGAGGCCTTGCCATGAACCACGTCCTGAACGCTTTCGTCCTCGCCGTCTTCTTCGCCCCGATGGCGCTGCTCGTCGCGGCCAACCTCCTCGCCTATCGGCCCGCGCGCGGCGGCGACGGGATCCTCGGGCTCGCCGCCGTCCCGGCGGCCGCGCAGCCGCCCTTCCCCGCGGCCGCGGCGAGCCCCGCCGAGGAGGCCTTCGAGGAGCTGCGGCGCGCCGCCTGATGGAGGGACGGGGCGCCGAAACCGGCGCTCCATCCCGCGAAATCCGCAGTTCGTCGCCCGGCGGTGGAGGGCGGGGCGGGCCGCGCCTACAGTGGCCCCATCGCCAAACGCACCGCCGGGAGAACCGCCATGAACGCCTTCGCCACGCTCGTGAGCCTCGCCTTCTTCGCGCCGATCGCGCTCACCGTCGCCCTGAACGTGGCGGGGCTGCGGGCCGCCGCCTGAGGCCGCCCGAGCGCGCGACTTCCCGCGAAATGCCGAATACTCCCCAGGGAAAACCCGGACCATGTCATCGAATCGTCGCGGGAGCCCCGGTAGAGTGACTTCCATGAACCTCCGACCCCCTTCCCGCCCCGGCGCCTTCTGGCGCGAGCGCTTCGTCGCGATCGCCCTCGAGGCGCAGGCGTCCGCGCCCCGGCCGCATGCGGGGGGAGGCGCCCGGATCCGCCCCCGGCTCGCCGGGGCGGCCGCCGAGCGCCGCTTCGGGGCCGCCTCCCCGCGCTTCTAGCCCCCCGCCTTCCTCCTGGTGGTGATTGCGGCCGGGCCCACCCGGCCGCCTGTTTTCCCCCCGATGTGCGCCAAGTCACTCTGTCCACGGGCGAAACTCGGATAAACTGGCCCTCGACCGCGCACCCCGCGCCGAGCGCCATGGACTCCAGCCCTTCGCCGAGCAGCTTCGAAACGGAGATCGCCCGCTACAACCGCTGGCGCGAGGAGCTCACGCAATCGGTCCACGCCTACCACGAGTGGCTCGAGGGCACCTCCCAGCTCGACGTGCAGCAGTCGATCCGGTTCTACGACCTGCTCGAGAACCTGAACAAGGGGCGCCTCATGCTCGCCTTCCTCGCGGAGTTCTCGCGCGGCAAGTCCGAGCTCATCAACGCGCTCTTCTTCTCGGGCCTGAAGGAGCGGCTGCTGCCCTCGGACGTCGGGCGCACGACGATGTGCCCCACCGAGATCTTCCACGACCCGAGCGAGGAGCCGTACCTCAAGCTCCTGTCGGTGGAGACGCGCTACCGCGACGAGTCGATCTCGCAGCTGAAGAACATGCCCGTGGAGTGGAGCAAGGTGCGGCTCAACGTGGGGTCGGCCTCGGACATGAAGCAGGCGCTCAAGGCGCTCGCCGACACGAAGAAGGTCTACGCGCTGGAAGCGCGCATGCTGGGGCTCACGCCCATGCTCAACGAGAACGGCGAGCTGCCGGGCGAGGAGGAGCTGGTCGAGGTGCCGGCGTGGCGCTACGCCATGATCAATTTCCCGCACCCGCTGCTCAGCAACGGGCTCTCGATCCTCGACACGCCGGGCCTGAACGCCCTCGGCATGGAGCCCGAGCTCACGGTGAGCACGGTGCCGAGCGCGCACGCGATCCTCTTCCTGCTCTCGATCGACACCGGGGTCACCCGCAGCGACCTGGAGATCTGGGACCGGTACGTGCGGCCGGGGCTGCCGCAGAAGATCGCGGTGCTCAACAAGATCGACCTCATGTGGGACGAGCTGAAGACCCCCGAGGAGATCGACCGGGCCATCGCCCGCATGATCGACACGACGGCCCAGCACCTGCAGCTGCCGCGCGAGCGCATCTTCGCCCTGTCGGCGCAGAAGGCGCTGCTCGCCAAGGTGCGCGGGGACGCGGAGCTCATGAAGCGCAGCGGGCTGGCGGAGCTCGAGCGCTTCCTCGGCGAGGAGATCGTGCCGATGAAGCGCCAGATCCTGTGCCGCGCGGTGGTGGGCGAGATCGGCGGCATGATGGCCTCCTCGCGCGCCTCGCTCGCGAAGAAGCAGGCGGCCAACCAGGCCGAGATCGCGGAGATCAAGGGGCTGCAGGGCAAGAGCCGCGACGTGGTGACCAAGATCTGGGCGAAGATCACCTCCGAGAAGAACGCCTACAACGCCGCGCTCGCCGAGTACAAGGTGAACCACGGCGCGTTCAACGCGAAGCGCGCGGCGCTCGTGGACATGCTCAACGTCCAGAAGCTCGACGCGATGCTCGCGGCCTCGGCCGAGTCGATGGAGGACTCGTGGACCACGATGACCCTGCAGCGCTCGATGCGCGAGCTCTCGCGGCTCATGAGCGAGAACTTCGAGGCGGTCTTCGCGGCGAGCGAGGAAATCAAGAAGATGATGCAGGGGGTGTACGACACCTTCATCGAGAAGTTCGGCTTCCAGCCGATGACGCTGCCCGCCCTCGACCTCGACCCGCACCGCACGAAGCTCAAGCTCCTCGTGCACGAGACCGACGCCTTCGCGCGCGACCCCATCAACGTGGCCCACTACAAGGGGCCGCTCGTGCGGAAGTTCCACAACACGCTGGTGAAGCAGGCGCGCGCGACCTTCGGCGACGCGAAGACCCAGGCGGAGCGCTGGATCCAGGCGGTCACGCTGCCGCTCGAGGTCCAGATCAAGGACCACAAGGCGCAGCTCCAGTCGCGCCTCGACAACCTCGCCAAGATCAACGAGAAGACCACCACCATCAACGAGCAGATGGCCGCCCTCAACGCCACCGCCGCCGAGCTCGCGAAGCAGCGCGGGATGATCGACGCCCTGATCGGGCGGGTGACCGTGCACGAGGCGAAGGCCTCGCTCGCGGAGGAGCTGCCGCCGCCGGTCGTGCGGCCGGAGCTCCCGGAGCCGATCGAGCTCATGCATGCGGGAGGCGGAGGGAGGGCGGCGCCCGCCGTCGCCGCCCCGAGGCCGGCCGCCGCCCCGAAGGCCGCCCCCACGCCGGCGACCGCGGCCGCGCCGATGGTTTCCGACGACCTCCTCGCCGAGCTCGGCGCCCCGAAGGCCGCCCCCGCCTTCGATCCCGGGGTCACCCAGAAGCTGCCGGAGAGCGAGCGCACCCAGCGCATGGATCCCGCCGTCACCCAGAGGCTGCCCGAGGCCGAGCGCACCCAGCGCATCGACCCCGGGGCCATCCCGAGGCCGCCGGATGCCGAGCGCACCCAGCGCATCGACCCGGCGGTCCTGCCGGCGCGCTCTCCCGAGGGCGACCGCACGATGCGCATGCCGGCGCTCGACCCGGGCTTCCGGCCGGAAGCGACGCAGAGGATCGACCCCGCGCCCGCCGACGACGCGCAGCGGACGCAGCGCCTGGACGACTCCATCTGGCGGCTCGAGGAAGCGAAGCGCATCCTGCAGGGCGTGCACAAGAAATAGGGCCGACCCGGCGCGCCCGAGGCCCCGGCCGCAGCGGCGTCCCGGATTCAAGGGTGCCGGCAAATGAGGTAACATCGTGGCGCGATATACCACCGCCGCTCCGGAATACCGCTCGTAACCTCAAACCGGCAACCTACTCGGACGAGGAGGACTTCATGCAGGATCGGAAACCCAACAACCAGAGCCGCCGGGACTTCATGCGCACGGGTCTCGGCATCGCTGGCGCGCTGACGCTGCCCACGGGCATGGTCTCGAGCGCCATCGCCGCCGAAAGCCAACCCCCGATCGGCACCTGGCCCGCGGGCGCGCAAGGCGATTCCGTCTTCATCGGCGTCGCCGTGCCCCGCACCGGCACCTACGCGGTGCAGGGGGAGGACGAGCTCAAGGGCTGGCAGCTCGCCGTCGAGCACATCAACGAGGGCCACCCGCTCATCCGGAAGATCTCGCCCAAGACCAAGAAGGGCGTGCTCGGCAAGACCGTGAAGCTCGGCGTCGCCGACTCCGCCGCGAAGCCCAACGAGGCCGTCCAGGCCGAGCAGCGCTTCATCACGGAGAACAAGGCGATCCTCATGACGGGGTCGACCTCGAGCGCGGTCGCCGTCGCCCTCAACAAGCTCGCCCAGCGCGAGAAGGTGCTCTACGTGAGCGGCATCTCGGGCTCGAACGACACGACCGGCAAGGACTGCGTGCGCTACGGCTTCCGCCAGTGCTTCTACGGACAGACGGCCGCCGCGGCGATCACCCCGGTCATCGTCAAGGCCTACGGCAAGAACAAGAAGGCGGCCTACATGACGCCCGACTACACGTACGGGCACACGGTCACGAAGTCGATGCAGGAGGCGCTCGCGAAGGACGGCTGGACGAGCGTCACGGACCAGGTCTCGCCGCTGGGCGCGCCCGACTTCTCGTCGTACCTGCTCAACGTCGCCAACTCCGGCGCCGACGTGCTGATCAACGTGAACTGGGGCCACGACGCGGTGCTGTCGATCCAGCAGGCGAAGCAGTTCGGCATCCTCGACAAGATGAAGCTGGTGATCCCCTACCAGATCCCGTTCCTCGCGCCCGAGGTGGGCGGCAACCTCCTCGCCGGCGTGTACGCGGCCACGGACTTCTGGTGGACGCTCGAGGACCGGTACCCGCTCGCGAAGATGTTCGTCGAGTCGTTCGAGAAGAAGTTCGGCCACAAGCCGGAGTGGGGCGCGAACAACGCCTACATGTCCTTCGCCCTGTGGGCCGAAGCGGTCGAGCACGCCGGCACGTTCTATCCGCCGGACGTGATCAAGTCCTTCGAGGCCGGGCGCATCATCGAGTCGACGGTGGGCCCGGTGCACATCCGCGGGGCGGACCACCAGCTGGTGCGGCCGGTGATCATCGTCCAGGGCAAGAAGGCCTCCGACATGCGCAACAAGGAGGACTTCTGGACCGTCGACGAGGTGGTACCCGGCGAGGGGCTCATGCAGACGCCGGACGCGTTCGGCTGCAACCTGGGCAGCTACACCTGATCGAGGGCTTCACGCGATAGAGGAACGGCCCGCGGGCGGCTGAAGGCCGCCCGCGCCGCGCTCCGACCATGGTCAACTGGGCCAACTTCGTCTCGCAGCTCTTCAACGGCCTCGCGCTCGGCGCGCTCCTCGCGCTCATCAGCTCCGGCCTCACGATCATCTACGGCACGCTGGGGGTGCTCAACCTCGCCCACGGCGCCATGTTCATGCTCGGCGGCTACGCCGGCTTCGCCGCGTACCGCGCGACGGGCTCCTTCGTCGTCGCGGTGATCGCGGGCACCCTGTTCCTGGTCGTCTTCGGCATGCTCATCGAGCGGATCCTGATCCGCCACTTCTACAAGCGGCCGCACGAGGATCAGCTCCTCGTCACTTTCGGCCTCGGGATCGTGCTCGTGGAGGTGGTGCGGCTCATCTTCTCCTCGCAGTCGCAGGTCGTGCCGCCGCCGCAGATCTTCGCCGGCATCACGAACATGCACTTCATGTTCTATCCCACCTACCGGCTCGCGGTCGTGGGCATCTGCGCGGTGGCGCTCCTCGCGCTCTTCCTCGTGCTCTACCGCACGCGCCTCGGCCTCATCGTGCGCGCGGGCATCGAGGATTCGGTCATGGTGGATTCCCTCGGGATCAACGTGGACCGCGTGTTCATGGTCGTGTTCGGCATCGGCGCCATGGCCGCCGGCTTCGCCGGGATCGTGAACGCGCCTGTGGTCTCGCTCACGCCCGAGGTCGGCGAGGCGATCCTGGTGCAGACCTTCGTAGTGGTGGTGATCGGAGGCGTGGGCTCCTTCCCGGGGGCGATCCTGGGCGGCCTCATCTCCGGCGAGATCATCAGCCTCACCTCGATGGTCGATCCGGCCTATGCGTACGTGATGCTCTTCGCGGCGATGACGCTGGTGCTCATGCTGCGGCCGCACGGCCTGCTCGGGGTGAAAGGGCGCGAGTGAACGCGGACCGGCTGTACAGCACGCACCGCCCGGGCACCGTCGAGATCCTCACCGCGATCTGCCTCGTCGCGGCGCCGTTCCTGCTCCCGCTCGTCGACGCGGCGCCGAACACGGTGAACCGCGTGCTGGTGTGGGGCCTCTTCGGCATCGGCTTCGACATCCTCTTCGGGTACACGGGGCTCCTTTCCTTCGGCCAGTCGGCGCTCTACGGCACCGGGGGCATGGTCGCCGCCTGGCTCCTCACGCGCGCCGGCTTCCCGCACGTCGTCACCGCGCTCGTGATCGGCATGGTGGCCGCGGCGGTCATGGGCTACCTCGTGGGGCTGGTGGCGCTGCGGCGCACCGGCATCTACTTCGCGATGATCACGGTGGCGATCGCGGAGGTCTTCTACTTCGTCGAGTTCAACCCGCTCGCCCACTGGACGGGCGGCGAGAACGGCCTGCCCGGGGTCCCGGCGCCGGTGTTCCACCTCGGATCGAGGACGTTCCGGTTCGACACCGGCTGGTCGCTCTATCCGTTCCTCGCGCTCTGCTATTTCGCGGGGATCTTCATCGCGCTGCGCATCGTGCGCTCCCCGGTGGGCGCGGTGCTGCGCGCGATCCGCGAGAACCCGCTGCGCGCCTCGGCGGTGGGTCACAACATCCACGCCTACAAGCTCACCGCCTTCGTGATCGCGGCCGCGTACGCGGGCCTCGCGGGGGGGCTGCTCGGCGTGCTGCAGGCCTTCATGCCGCCCGATGCGTTCACGTTCGACACGTCGGGGCAGCTGGTGATGCAGACCGCGATCGGCGGGCGCGGCACGCTCTTCGGCCCGCTAGTCGGCGCCGCGGTGTGGCTCTTCCTGCAGGACTTCCTCCAGTCGACGCTCAAGCTCGGCGCGACGTGGAAGCTCGTGCTCGGGCTCGTCTTCGTGCTGCTCGTCTTCTTCCTGCGCCAGGGTATCGTGGGCGCGGTCCGCGACCTGTGGGGCCTGATCCTGCGCGTGCGGCGCTCGCCGGCCGCGCCCGCCGCCGCCGCGGCGCCGGCGAACCCGGGCCCTTCGGGCGCGGCGATCCGGCCGGCGACCACGATGACGCCCGTGCACCACGCCAACCTCCTGCACACCGGGCCCATCCTGCAGACCACGGGGCTCACCAAGCACTTCGGGGGGATCGTCGCGAATTCCGGCATCGACTTCACGGTGAACGCGGGCGAGCTGCGCGGCATCATCGGCCCGAACGGCGCGGGCAAGAGCACCTTCTTCAAGATGCTCACCTGCGAGATGCCGCCCACCTCGGGCCGGATCGTTTTCGAGGGGCGCGACATCACCGGCATGGGCGTCACCGACGTGTGCCAGTTCGGCCTCACCAAGAGCTACCAGGTGAACCAGCTCTTCAACCGCCTCACGGTGCGCGAGAACGTGACCATCGCGGCGCTCGCGGAACGGCGCGGGAAGTTCCGCCTCGACCTGCTGCGCAGCCTCACGAAGATCCCGGGATTGCGCGAACAGGTGGAGCGCACGCTCGAGCTCGTGGACCTCACCGATCGCATCGACGCTCCGGTCGCGGAGCTCGCCTACGGGGAGAAGCGCCGGCTGGAGGTGGGCCTCGCGCTCGCCTCCTCCCCGAGCCTGCTCCTCCTCGACGAGCCGCTCGCCGGCATGAGCCCGGCCGAGCGCGTGGAGACGGTGAAGCTCCTCAAGTCGATCGGCCAGGGGCGCACGATGATCATCATCGACCACGACGTCGACTCCCTGTTCGAGCTGGCCGAGCGCATCACGGTGATGCAGCAGGGGCGCGTGCTGGTCGAGGGCACGACCGACGAGATCAAGGGCAACGAGGCCGTCCAGGAGGCCTACCTCGGCGGCGTGCACGAGGTGCTGCACGAATGAGCCTGCTCCGGGTCGAGGGCCTGAACAGCTACTACGGGGACTCGCACATCCTCTTCGACGTGTCGCTGCACGTCGAGCGCCACGAGGTGGTGGCGCTGCTCGGGCGCAACGGCGCGGGCAAGAGCACGACGCTCAAGAGCCTGATGGGCGTGGTGACGCCGCAGTCGGGGTCGGTGGTCCTCGACGGCGTGGACGTGGCCGGCGAGCCGCCCCACGCCATCGCCAAGCGCGGCATGCAGCTCGTGCACGAGGACCGGCGCATCTTCGGCGCCCTCGACGTCGAGGAGAACCTGGTCCTCGCGGGGCTCACGGCGCCGGGGCGCTGGCCGCTCGACCGGATCTACGAGATGTTCCCGCGGCTGAAGGAGCGGCGCGGCAGCCGCGGCACGGACCTCTCCGGCGGCGAGCAGCAGATGCTCGCCATCGCGCGCGCCCTCATCCGCGACCCGAAGATCGTCCTCCTCGACGAGCCCTTCGAGGGCCTCGCCCCGGTCATCGTGAAGGACCTCATGCGCGCCTGCCGCGAGCTCGCGAACGCCGGGCAGACGATCGTCGTCGTGGAGCAGAACCTGCCCGCGACGCTGGCGCTCGCCCAGCGCGTCTACATGATCAACAACGGGCACATCGTGCACGAGGGGCCGGCGAAGGAGATCCGCCAGCAGCCGGAGGTGCTGCACCGCTACCTCGGCGTCTAGGTTTCAGACGAGCACGACGTCGTACTGCTCCTGCGTGTAGGCGGTCTCCACCTGCATCGAGATGGGCTTGCCGATGAAGTCCCCGAGCTGCGCGAGGCCGTCGGACTCCTCCTCGAGGAAGAGGTCGATCACCTTCTGGGAGGCGAGGATTCGGTACTCCTTCGCGCCGAACTGCCGGTCGGCCCGCAGCACCTCGCGCAGGATCTCGTAGCAGACGGTCTGCGCGGTCTTGAGCTCGCCGCGCCCCTCGCACACGGGGCAGGGCTCGCACAGCACGTGGGCGAGCGACTCGCGCGTGCGCTTGCGCGTCATCTCCACCAGGCCCAGCTGGGAGAAGCCGTTCACCGTGACGCGGGTGCGGTCGCGGGCGAGCGCCTTGCGCAGCTCCGCGAGCACGGAGTCGCGATGCTCGGCGGTGTCCATGTCGATGAAGTCGATGATGATGATCCCGCCGAGGTTGCGCAGCCGGAGCTGGCGCGCGATCGCCTGGGCCGCCTCGAGGTTCGTCCGGAAGATGGTGTCGTCGAAGGAGCGGCCCGAGACGAAGCCGCCGGTGTTCACGTCGATGGTGGTGAGCGCCTCGGTCTGGTCGATGATGAGGTAGCCGCCGCTCTTCAGGTCCACGCGCCGCGCGAGCGCCCGCTCGATCTCGTCCTCCACGCCGAACAGGTCGAAGAGCGGCCGCTCGCCCGCGTAGTGCTCGAGGATGGGCAGCGCCTGGCGCGTGTAGCGCGCGGCGAAGTCCTGCACCCGGAGGAACGTCTCGCGCGAGTCCACGATGATGCGCTCCGTGGAGTCGGTGACGAGGTCGCGCAGCACCCGCGTGGCGAGCGAGAGGTCGCGGTAGAGCAGCTCCTGCGGGGCGGCGCTCTGCGCGGCCTGGCG
>DASPRQ010000006.1:0-3093 GCA_035624355.1 Usitatibacter sp.
GAGCTTCGGGAAGCCGCAGGCCGTGGCCACCTTCTCGTGGGACTCGCCCGCGGCGCCGAGGCGGTGCAGCTCCTTGTCGAGCGCCCCGCGTCCCGCCGCCACGTCCTTCTCGAAGTCCTCGTGCCGGAACCACTGGCGCACCTTGGCGAGCCCGCGTGGGCTCGCGAGATAGCCCAGCTGCGGCGAGAGCCAGTCGCGCGAGGGCCCGCCCTGCTTCGCCGCCATGATCTCGACGCGCTGGGCGTTCTGCAGCTTGTAGTCGAGCGGCACCATCTGGCCGTCGACCTTCGCGCCGCGGCAGCGGTGGCCGAGGTCGGTGTGCACGTGGTAGGCGAAGTCGATCGGCGTGGAGCCCGCGGGCAGGTCCACCACGCCCCCCTGGGGCGTGAGGACGTAGATGGTGTCCTCGAAGAGCCCGCGGCCGCCGGCCTCGCCCACCTCGCCGCCGAGCACCTCCTTCTTCCACGCGAGCACCTGGCGCAGCCACGCGATCTTCGCGTCGAACGCCCGGTCGGCGCGCGTGCCCTCCTTGTAGCGCCAGTGCGCCGCCACCCCGTGCTCCGACTGCTGGTGCATCTCCTCGGTGCGGATCTGGACCTCGAGGGTGCGCCCCTCGGGCCCGACGACCGCGGTGTGCAGCGACCGGTACTCGTTCGCCTTGGGGTTCGCGATGTAGTCGTCGAACTCGCCCTCGACGGGCGTCCAGAGATCGTGCACGACGCCCAGCACCGTGTAGCACTCGCGCACGTTGCGCACGATCACCCGCACCGCGCGGATGTCGTAGAGCCGCTCGAAGGGCAGGTTCTTGCCCCGCATCTTCCGCCAGATCGAGTAGATGTGCTTCGGCCGCCCCTGGATCCCCGCGGGGATGCCCATGGCGCCGAGCTCGCGCTGCAGCTCGCCGATCACGCGCTGGATGTAGGCCTCGCGCTCGGTGCGCTTCTCGTCGAGGAGCGCGGCGATCTTGCGGTAGAGCTCGGGCTCGGTGTAGCGGAAGGCGAAGTCCTCGAGCTCCCACTTCATGTCGGCCACGCCGAGCCGGTTGGCGAGCGGGCCGAAGAGATCGAGCGTCTGGCGGCCGGCCGCGCGGCGCAGCGCCTCGTCGGCCCTGGTGAGCGAGCGCAGGTACACCACCCGCTCGGCGAGCTTGATCAGCACGACCCGCACGTCCTCGGCGATGGCGAGCAGCATCTTGCGCAGCTGCTCGGCGTCCGTGCCGCTCGCGCCGAGGGTCTCGATGCGGCCGGCGCGGGCGAGGCCGCGCAGCAGCGCCGTGAGCTCCGGACCGAAGGCGGCCTGCACCGCCTCGAGGTCGAGGTCGCGCTCGGGGATGGACTGGCTCACCACGGCCGCGGCGATGGTCTCGGGGTCCGCGCCCTGCACGAGCAGCAGGCGCGCCACGGCGAGCGCCCGCTCGAACGCCTCGTCGCGGCCGGCAGCGTGAGCCGCCCCCCGGGCGAACTGCATCGCGCGCACCGGCAGCTCGGCGAGCGCGCCCCCGAAGGTCGAGCGCAGCTCCGCCTCGAAGGGCGCGACGTCGGTTGCGGCGGCGGAGCTCAGCACGGTCGGGATGGCGGCCGGGGGTGTGGTTCCGATTCTAATCCCTTCCCCGTTGCGGAAGATTCCGCATCCCCCGCGACGAATCCTCCCACGGCGCCGGGCTCCGCCGGGCCCGATGATCGTCCCCATGGAAACGCTCTCCCCTCCCCTCGAAGGCGCCGCCCTCGCGAGCCGCCGCGGCGGCGGGGATCCGCTCAAGGTCGCGCGCATCGCGCGCGTGAAATTCGTGGCGCTTCCCCCGCACCCCGCCCGCGAGGCGGCCCCCGCGCCGAAAGCCGGCGCCGGCGCCGACCGGTCCGCGGCGGGGAAGGTCCTGCGGGCGCTCCTGCGCCGCATCGGAATCCGCGTCATCGGTCGGCCCACGGCGGCGCGGCCGTAGGCCACTCGGCGCGGCATTTGCCGGCCCCCGGAACCTCCTGCGGGGGCCGGCCTTCTTTTTTGATGCAGAATTCCGGGATCCCGGACTTCCCACCCCCAGGAGGCGCCATGACACTCCCCCGAATCGCCCGCGGGCTCGCCGCGCTCGCCGCCCTCGCCCTCGCCGCCACGGCGCAGGCGAAGATCGTCACGAAGACCATCGAGTATCCCTACCAGGGCATGACCATGAAGGGCTTCCTCGCCTACGACGACGCGCGCAAGGGCCCGGTGCCCGGCGTGCTCGTGGTGCACGAATGGTGGGGCCTCAACGGCTACATCCGCCAGCGCACCGAACAGGTCGCGAAGCTGGGCTACGTCGCCTTCGCGCCCGACATGTACGGCGAAGGCAAGACCACGAGCGATGCGAAGGAAGCCGAGGCCTGGTCGGGCGAGGTCTACAAGAATCACGAGCTCGCCCCCCGGGCGCAGGCCGCCCTCGACGTCCTTCTCAAGCAGCCCCACGTGGACAAGCATCGCATCGGGGCCATGGGCTACTGCTTCGGCGGCAGCACCGTGCTCGCGCTCGCCTACAGCGGAGCGGACCTGCGCGGCGTGGTGACCTTCCACGGAGGCCTCTTCCCGCCCGACGAGAAGGAGCGCACGCAGATCAAGCCCTCCATCGTGATCCTGCAGGGCGACAAGGATCCGTTCGTGAAGCCGGAGACGATCCAGCAGGTGAAGGACGCGCTCGATGCGGGCAAGGTGGACTGGTACATGGTGAGCTACGCGAACACGGTGCACTCCTACACGAACCCCGAGGCCGACAGCTATCACATCGAAGGCGTCGCCTACAACGAGAAGGCGGCCCGGCGCTCGTGGGACGAGATGAGGCATTTCTTCAGGGTGCAGCTCGGGCGGTGAGGCAGTCCTCGCGCGCGCTCCAGTAGCGGCACGCGGCGCGCTGGCCGGCGACGGTGGGCTCGCCTCCCGCCCCCGCCGGCAGCACGACGCGCAGGGCCCCTTCGGCATCGGTCCGGCGAAGCTCGACGCCGCGCGCGGCATAGCGCGCGACCACCGCGGGGCTCGGGTGATGGAAGCGGTTGCGGTAGCCGACGGAGAGGATCGCGATGGCCGGGTCGACCGCCTCGACGAGCGCGGGCGTCGAGGACGTCCTCG
>DASPRQ010000011.1:0-20994 GCA_035624355.1 Usitatibacter sp.
TCCTCGCGCCGGATCAGCGCGACGTGAAGAGGCCGGCCTGGTAGTCCTGGATCGCGCGCCGGATCTCGGCTTCGGCGTTCATCACGAAGGGGCCGTATTGCGCGATCGGCTCACGAAGGGGCCTGCCGGCGATGAGCAGCGTGCGCGCGGGGCCGGCTGCGGGTGACCGAATCGATCGTCGTCGTGGTGCTCATTGCATTGTCTCCCCAAGGATAGGGTACCCGAGCGCCACTGTCACGGCACTGACACCCTGGGCGGCTACCGTGGCGGGCGGAGGACCACGGCCATGGATTGCAGGACCTTTCGCCTCCTGATTCTCCTGCTGTTCGCCGCCGCTCCAGTCCATGCGGCGCCGCCCTGCGCGCAAACCATTCGGGACCTGCGCGCCCTCCTCGGCGACCCTTCGTTTCCGCTGCGATGGCGCGAGACCACGATGGACGACGGGAAGCCCCTCGTGGTGTCGATCTTCGAGCGCGACGGTGCGCTCTTCCTTTCCTTCGTGAAGACCGACGAGGGCCTGCTCGCCGAGGGCGCGAGCGCGATCTGCACCCGCGACGGCGAGCTCGAGGCGCGCTTCTCGCCCGGGACGACGACCTTCGGGCCGGCGGCCCACTGGGGAACGCGCTACCTGCTCGAGGGCGGGATCGATTTCACGCTCACGCGGGTCGGCGCGGCGCAAGCGAGGATCGAGACGATGGGCTGGAGCGCAACGTTCGCGGCGCTGCGCTCCGACTAGGCGGCGGACCTCAATCGTCGTTGTCGTCGTCGTGATAGCCCTTCGGCGTCACGCTGGTGAGCTCGGGCACGTCGGTGACGGTGAGCGTGTACACCGGCACCGTCGCGTCGAACTCGAGCCGGGTGGTGCGCTCCCGGTTTCCGTGGCCCGTGGGAGCCGCCTCGCCGTCGAGCGCGAAGGTAAAGCTCACGTCGGGCCTCTTGCAGCCGGGCCTGAGGAGCGTCTCGAATGCGGGCCACGTGAACTGGCTGTGGGAGAGCACACCGCCGAAGAACACCCACTCGTTCGGCTTGGCGGTGCTGATGCTGGGATCCCAGCAGTTGCTGCGGAAGTACGGGTGGATGAGGCTCGAGGACGGGTTGAGGAGGGTGATGTCGGCGGCCTGCGCCGACAGCGCGGCGAGCGAGGTCATCGCGGCGAGAAGCACGATCTTCTTGGAAGCGCTCATGGCTGGCTCCTGCTCTCTGGGAAGGAAAGGGGCTGCATCCGTGTCCGGCGAAACGTCGTCGGCCGCGGATCGGACGACTGTGCTCCGCGGCCCTGCCCCGAGTCCAGTGAAAATTTGGCGTCAGTCCGCTCTGCGATACGGGCGGACAGAACGGTCGAGCGCGGTCAGGCCGGTCGGAGCGGCGGCAGCGCCGGCCGGCGCCGCGACCGACGGGGCTCAGCGCATCGTGATCGCCACGAGCGCGAGCATGAGGACGGCGATGAGGAGCGTGCCGAGCCAGTCGACGCCGTCGCGTGGGGGCCTGGAGCGGGAGCCCATTCGAGGTCCGGCGCCCGCTCAGGAGAACGCGATGATCACGATGGCGAGGATCGCGATCGCCAGCCCGAGGAGCGGTCCGCCCGCGGGGAATTCCGAGCGCTTCTTCCCGCTCACGACCGCGACTCCCACCCGCCGCCCAGGGCCCGCACGAGGCCGACGGTCGCCTGGTACTGCGCGCTCTTCACCTCGACCGCCGCGCGCCGGTCCGCGAGCTCGCTCCTCTGCGCGTCGAGGAGCTCGAGCTGGCTCACGAGGCCCTCGCGCCAGCGCCGGTCCGAAAGCGTGGTCGCGCGCGCCGCGGCGCGCACCGCGCGCTCCTCGGCCTCGGCCTGCTCCTGGAGCAGCCGCAGCGCCGAGAGCTGATCCTCGACGTCGCGAAAGGCCACCAGCACCCGATCGCGATACTGCGCGACGGCGGCGTCCATCTCCCCGCTCGCGAAGCGCACGCCCGCCTCGCGCCGCCCGCCGTCGAAGATCGGCAGGGAGGCGAGCGCGCCGAGGCTCCACGCGCGGGCCGAGTACCGGAGGAGATCGGAAAGCTGGGGCGAAGCCACCCCGCCCGCTCCCGTGAGCACGATGTCGGGGAACCACGCCGCCTTCGCCACGCCCACGCGCGCCTGGGCCGCGAGCATCGTCGCCTGCGCGGCGGCCACGTCGGGACGGCGCGCGAGCACCTCGGCGGGCAGCCCCGCGGGAATCGCGGGGAGCGTCGCGGACCACGGCGCCTCGGCGATCGAGAACGTGGACGGCCCCTCGCCCACGAGCACCGCGATCGCGTGCTCGAGCTGCGCGCGCCGCCGGTCGAGGGCGAGCGCGTCGGCCTCGGTGGCCGCGACCTGGGTGGTCGCCCGCGCCACATCGAGCTCCGCGACGTCTCCCGCGCGATAACGGCGCTCGGTGAGCTCCAGCGTGCCGCGGTACGTCTCGGCCGTCGCCCGCACGAGGCGCCGCTCCTCGTCGAGCGAGCGCAGCGCGAGATACGACTGGGCGACGTCCGCCTCGATCACGAGCCGCGTGTCCGCGAGCAGGGCCTCCGAGGCGTGCGCGTCGAGCGCAGCCGCCTCGGCCGCGCGCCGCAGCTTGCCGAAGAGATCCGCCTCCCACGAGACGCTCGCGCCGAGCGTGTACAGCGTGAGCGCGTGGCCCGCGGGAAGGTTCGTGACGGTGAGGCCGTCGCCGCGCTGGACGGACGCGCCGGCGTCGAGCTGCGGCAGGCGCTCCGCGTCGGCCTGGAGCAACAGCGCCCGCGACTGCGCGAGGCGCGCGGCCGCGACGCGGATCGAGCCGTTGCCGCGATCGGCGCGCTCGACCAGGCCGTCGAGGACGGGATCGTGGAACGCGCTCCACCAGCGTCCGTCGGCGGGCGGCGTCGCGGACACGACCTTGAAGCGCGGGGCCTCCTCCCTGAAGGCGGCCGGCGTCGCCGGGAGCGAGGCGGGATCGATGGGCGGCGGCGTGGCGCAGCCCGCGAGGAGCAGCACGATCGTCCCGGCGAAGATCGGGAACCAGCGGAGTCGGTGACGGAGAGCTTGCGTGTCCATGTTCAATCCGAGGAGCCGGCGAAGGCCTCCACGTGCGGCACTTCGCCGTGGGACTTGAGGATCCGGTTCCCCGTGAGCGCGCGCAGCGCCACGTAGAACACCGGGGTGAGGAAGAGACCGAAGGCGGTGACGCCGATCATCCCCGAGAACACGGCGACGCCCATCGCGCGCCGCATCTCCGCGCCCGCGCCGAAGGAGAAGACGAGCGGCACGGTGCCCATGATGAAGGCCATCGACGTCATGAGGATGGGCCTGAGCCTCAGGCGCGCGGCCTCGATCGCGGCCTCGAGGGGGGACTTGCCGGAGAACTCGAGCTCGCGGGCGAACTCGACGATCAGGATCGCGTTCTTCGCCGAGAGCCCCACCAGCACGATGAATCCGATCTGCGTGAAGATGTTGTTGTCGCCGTGCGTGAGCCACACCCCGGTGATCGCGGCGAAGAGCGCCATCGGCACGATGAGGATGATCGACAGCGGCAGCACCAGGCTCTCGTAGAGGGCCGCGAGCACCAGGAACACGAGCAGCACCGAGAGCGGGAAGACCCACACCGCCGTGTTGCCGGCGAGGATCTGCTGGTACGTGAGGTCCGTCCACTCGAAGGCGACGCCGCGCGGCAGCGTCTCGGAGGCGATGCGCGCGACCGCGTCCTGCGCCTGGCCCGAGGAGTATCCGGGCGCGGGCCCGCCGTTCACGTCGGCGGCGAGGAAGCCGTTGTAGCGCATCGCGCGCTCGGGGCCGGCCGCGGGCTTCACGTCCACCAGCGCCGAGAGCGGGATCATCTCGCCCGCGTCGTTGCGCACCTTGAGCAGCTTGATGTCCTCGGGGCGGGCGCGGAACGGCGCGTCGGCCTGCACGCGCACGGAGTACGTGCGGCCGAAGCGGTTGAAGTCGTTCACGTACAGGCTCCCGAGGTACACCTGCATCGTGTCGAAGATCTCGGTGAGCGGCACGCCGAGCTGGCGCGCCTTCGTGCGGTCGATGTCCACGTAGAGCTGCGGCACGTTCACCTGGTAGCTCGAGAACAGGCCCGCGAGCTCGGGCGAGCGGTAGGCGCGCCCCATGAACTCCTTGAGCGCCTGGTCGAGCGCCTCGTAACCGAGCGAGGCGCGGTCCTCGATCTCGAGCTTGAAGCCCCCCGTGGTCCCGAGGCCCATCACCGGAGGCGGCGGGAAGATCGCGATGAACGCGTCCTGGATCGCGCCGAACTGCCGGTTGAGGTCCATCGCGATCGCGCCGCCCGAGAGCGCCGGGCTGCGCCGCTCGTCGAAGGGCTTCAGCGTCACGAACACGATCCCCGCGTTCGAGCTGTTGGTGAAGCCGTTGATGGAAAGCCCGGGAAAGGCGACGGCGTGCTCGACGCCCGGGTGCTTCATGGCGATCTCGCCCATGCGCCGGATCACCGACTCGGTGCGGTCGAGGGTCGCCCCGTCGGGAAGCTGCGCGAAGCCGATGAGGTACTGCTTGTCCTGGCTCGGGACGAAGCCGTGGGGCACGAGCTTGAAGAGCCCCGCGGTCGTCGCGGCAAGCGCGCCGTAGACCGCGAGCATCACGACCCTGCGGCCGAGCGCGAGGCGGAGCCCGCCGGTGTAGCCGTTCGCTCCGCGGCGGAACACGCGGTTGAACGCGGCGAAGAAGGGACCCAGCACCTTGTCCATGGCGCGCGCGAGGACGTCCCGCGGGGCGTCGTGGGAGCGCAGCAGCAGCGCCGAGAGGGCGGGCGAGAGCGTGAGCGAATTGATCGCCGAGATCACCGTCGAGATCGCGATCGTCACCGCGAACTGCCGGTAGAACTGGCCCGAGAGGCCGCTGATGAAGGCGAGCGGAACGAAGACCGCGACCAGCACGAGCGCGATCGCGACGATGGGCCCCGAGACCTCGCGCATCGCGCGGTAGGTCGCGTCGCGCGGCGAGAGCCCCGCCCCGATGTTGCGCTCGACGTTCTCGACCACGACGATCGCATCGTCCACCACGATCCCGATCGACAGCACCAGCCCGAAGAGGGTGAGCGCGTTGATCGAGAAGCCGAGCAGGTACAGGACCGCGAAGGTGCCGACGATCGACACCGGGACCGCGGCGAGCGGGATGATCGAGGCCCTCCAGGTCTGGAGGAACAGGATCACGACCAGCACCACGAGCGCGATCGCCTCGAAGAGCGTCTCCACCACGGAATGGATCGAGGCCCGCACGAACTGCGTGGGATCGTAGACGATCTGGTAGTCCACGCCCTCCGGCATCGCGGCCTTGAGGTCGGCCATGGCGGCGCGCACCTGGTCGGAGATCTGGATGGCGTTCGAGCCGGGCGCCGCGAAGATGCCGATCGCCACCGCGGGCTTGTTGTCGAGGAGGGAGCGCAGCGAATACTGCGCCGCGCCGAGCTCGATCCGGCCCAGGTCGCGCAGCCGCGTGACCGCGCCGCCGGCGTCCGTCTTCACCACGATGTCGCCGAACTCCCCGGCCGTGCGCAGCCGCCCGCGCACGTTCACCGGGAGCTCGACCTCGACGCCCTTCTCGCTGGGCGAGGCGCCGATCACGCCGGCGGCGGCCTGGACGTTCTGGCCCTGGATCGCGCGCACGACGTCGCCCGCGGTGAGCCCCCGCGCGGCGACCTTGTCCGGATCGAGCCACACGCGCATCGAGTAGTCGCCCGCGCCGAAGATCGCCACCTCGCCCACGCCCTGCACGCGCTGCAAGCGGTCCTTCACGTTCAGCACCGCGTAGTTGCGCAGGTAGTCGATGTCGTAGCGCTCGTCGGGCGAGACGAGGTGCACGACCATGGTGAGGTCGGACGAGGCCTTGGCGGTCGTGACGCCCAGGCGCCGCACCTCCTCCGGGAGCCGCGGCTCGGCCTGCGCCACGCGGTTCTGCACGAGCTGCTGGGCCTTGTCGGGATCGGTGCCCAGCTTGAACGTGACGGTGAGCGTGAGGTTGCCGTCGGTGGTCGCCTGGCTGCTCATGTAGAGCATGTTCTCGACGCCGTTGATCTGCTCCTCGAGGGGCGTGGCCACCGTCTCCGCGATCACCTTGGGATTGGCGCCGGGGTAGGTCGCGCGCACGACGACCGAGGGCGGCACGACGTCGGGGTACTCCGAGATCGGCAGCAGGCCCATGGCGATGGCGCCGGCGAGGAAGATGATCGTCGACACCACGCCGGCGAAGATGGGCCTATCGATAAAGAACTTGGAGAGATTCATGGTCAGCGCTGGGCGACTTTCGCGGCCTGGGGTGCGTCGGGAGCTTGGGGCGCCACGAGGCTGCCGGGGCGCACGCGCTGCAGGCCGTTCACGACGATGCGCTCGCCGGGCTCGAGCCCCGCGCTCACGATGCGCAGGCCGTCGACGGCGGGGCCGAGCGTCACCTCGCGGTAGGCCACCTTGTTGTCCGGGCCCACCACCAGCACGAAGCGCTTGCTCTGGTCGGTGCCGACCGCGCTCTCGGAGACGAGCACCGCCTTCTCGCTCGTCGCGTGGCCCAGGCGCACGCGCACGAACTGGCCCGGGATGAGGCGCCCGTCGGCGTTGTCGAAGACGCCGCGCACCCTCACGGTGCCGCTGGAGGCGTTCACGTGGTTGTCGATGAGCTGCAGGCGGCCGCGGAGGAGCGTCCCGTCCTCGTCCGTCTCGATCTGCACGGGGATGCGCTCGATGGCCGGACGCGGCCCCACCGACGGCACCTCGCGCAGCGCCCGCTCGACCACGCCTTCGTCGGCGTCGAAGCTCGCGTAGATGGGGCTCACGCTCACGATGGTGGTGAGGACCGGCGCGGTGGGACCCGCCGCGACGAGGTTTCCGGGCGTGACCTCGAGCCTGCCGGCGCGGCCGCTCACGGGGGCGCGCACCTGCGTGTAGCCCAGGTTGAGGCGGGCGAGCTGCAGCGCCGCCTGCGCGGCGCGCACGTCCGCCTCGGCCGTGCGCCGCGCGTTCAGGCGCTCGTCGAGCTCGCGCTGCGCGATCGCGTGCTCCGCCCAGAGGCGCTGCGAGCGCTCGGCCTCGGTGGCGGCGTTGTCGCGGCGGGCCTGCGCCGCGGCGAGCTGCGCCTGCGCGCGGTCGACCTCGGCTTCGTACGGCGCCGGATCGATCGTCACCAGCAGGTCGCCGGCGTGCACGAGCGCGCCCTCGGTGAAGTGCGCCGACTGGATCGCGCCGGCGACGCGGGGGCGGACCTGCACGCGATCGACCGCCTCGAGCCGGCCGGAGAACTCGTCGTAGGGCGTGACTTCGCGCCGCTCGACGGCGGCGACGGTCACGGGAACGGCGGCGGGCGCCTCCGCGGCGGGCTTCTCGGCCGCTCCGGAATGGCGCAGTCCCGACAGGCCGTAGGCGAGCGCGGCGAGGAGGACGGTGCCGCCGGCCGCGAGCAGCGCCTTGCGGCGGTGAATGAGGCGAGTGCTCATCGTGATGCCCTTTCGATCGGCTTATTATGTAGTGATTGCTACAGAAGGAGCGAACGATAAGGCGTCCTGCTCCGGTTGTCAAGCTTTTGTTTACCGCGCGCTACAGAATGAAGGCGGCGCGCCGCGCCCGGCGGGGCTTCTGTATCGGGTGCTACAGAAGCGGCGACTGTAGGGCGCTTGCCGCCGGGTGTCAAGTAATTTAATATCGTTCACTATGAAAACTCTCCGTCCGGCCGGGCCCGCCCCGGCGCGCCGCCCGCGCGGGCGCCCGCGCGCCTTCGACCGGGACCAGGCGCTCGCCCGCGCCATCGAGGTCTTCTGGAGCAAGGGCTTCGAGGCGGCATCCGTCGCCGACCTCACCGCGGCGATGGGCATCAATCCGCCCAGCCTCTACGCCGCCTTCGGCGACAAGGAGAGCCTCTTCATCGAGGCCGTGCGGCGCTACCACGAGAACGTCCAGATGTCCTGCCCCTATGCGGGGGAGCCCACGGCGCGGCTGGCGGTCGAGCGGCTGCTCACGGAGCTCGCCGCCCTCTTCACCGACCGCAGCCACCCCTCCGGGTGCCTCTCGGTCATGGCGATGGTCACCTCGTCCACCACGAGCCCGCGCCTGCAGAAGTGCATCGCCGCGGAGCGCGCCGAGGCGCGCGCGCGGTTGCGCGAGCGGATCCAGCGCGGCGTGAAGGAAGGCGATCTCCCGCGCGACAGCGACACCGCCGCCCTCACCGACTTCTACGCCGCCGTGATCAGCGGCATGTCGCTGCAGGCGCGCGAGGGCGGAACCCGCAAGGCGCTCCTCGCCATGGTCCAGACCGCGATGCGCGCCTGGCCCGAGCGCGCGAAGCAGCCCGTCCGTCGAAAGGCGGCGGCCGTAGCGTAGGCACGTATCCATGGCGGCGATCATGCCGCGATTCCTCCCCGGTTGATTCCGGATTGCGACGGATCGCGCAATCCCGGTGACGAACCGCGGATGGATGGAATGAACGCTCACGGGTCGAGCTGCCGCACCGGCCGCACCTCGACCGAGCCGCCGCCCTCGAGGATCGGGCACCCCGCGGCGATCCGCGCCGCCTCGGCGATGTCCTTCGCCTCGACGACCGAGAAGCCGCCGATCAGCTCCTTGGTCTCGGAATAGGGGCCGTCGATCACGGTTCGGTTCCGCCCGCGCACCACCTTGCCCGGGGGATCCAGCGGGATGCCGATGTTCCTGAGCTGGCCTTTCCCCTTCATCTCGTCGAACCACGCGCGCCACCTGGCCAGGCTCTGCTCGGTCTTTTGGGGGGTGCCCATGGCCTCCTCGCGCGCTTCCGAGGTGGTGCGGTAAAGCAGGACGAACTCGCTCATTGCGGCCTCCAGGTCGGCGGTGGGTTTGCAGGGTCGTCATCTCCTCAAGACGATTGTCCTCGCCCGAAATCGACAAGGGGATGAAAAAAGAGGGGGGCCGGCGACGTCGCCTCGGACGGCATTTCACTCCCCGATTCCCGCGTTTCGTCGCTTTCCGCTCGCGGAAGGGGCGGGCCGATGCCTACATTGTCCCCATCGAGAACAAGGGAACAAGGAGAGCGCAAATGATCACCGCCTTTTTCGTCTTCGCGACCGTCGCCTTCTTCGTCGCGATCGCCGCCCAGGTCGTGGAAACCGTCGGCAGCGCGCGATCCTTCGCCTAGGACGACGACCCGGCCGTCATCCCCAACCGTCGGGAATCGCCGTCGTGCGAGCGCGCCCTAGTACTCGTCGTGCCGCCGGACCCAGAACGGTCCGCGCCGGCCCTCGTCGCGCCCACGCGGCGTGAGGTCGAGGTACTGGTAGTCGACGTTCATCATGTCGATGCCGCGGGCGAAGGTCGAATACGTCCGGTAGATCCTTCCCTTGCGGTCCCTGTGGAAGACGCTCACGCCCTCGCGCTCCGGGGCGAAGGGATCCTGCAGCTCGAAGTTGTAGAAGGCCTTCCTGCGCTTCACCTCCGAGGGCGTGAACGACACGTTGAAGTCGAAGTTGAAATCGCTGCCGAAGGACGAGAACCACGGGAAGGTCCAGCCCATGCGCCTGCGGTAGGCGGCGAGCTTCGGGTAGGGCGCGCGCGAGACCGCGACCATCGTCACGTCGCGCTGGTTGAGGTGGACGATGGGACGGTCGAAGCTGTCCGCCCAGCGCGAGCAATGCGGGCAGCCCGCGTCCCAGTCCGGGTGGAACATGAAGTGGTAGACGACGAGCTGCGAGCGGCCGTCGAAGAGGTCGGCGAGCGAGCGCTTTCCGTCCGGTCCCTCGAAGACGTAGTCCTGGGTCACCGCCTCCCAGGGCAGCGCCCGGCGTTCCGCCGCGAGCTTGTCGCGCAGCCGCGTGAAGGCCTTCTCCTTCACGAGGAGCCGCTTGCGGGCCTGGGTCCATTCGTCGCGTCCGACCACCTTGTTGCGCAGGGCCTTCGCCATCGTTTCCTCCCGTCGTGAGCGACCGGCCACGCCTTGCCGGCCCAGGTGTAGTCGAAACGGCGCCACGCGATTCGACCAGAATACATGGACCCCATCCCCGAGGAGCCTTCCATGGCCGCCCGACGCAAAGCCCCCGCCCGCAGGAAGCCGCCCCGCCGCGCTGCCGCCGCGGTGCAGCCCATCTCCCCGTGCCTCTGGTTCGACGACCGGGCCGAGGAGGCGGCGCGGTTCTACGTTTCGATCTTCAGGAAGGCGAAGATCCTCGGCGTCACCCGCTACCCGGCGGTCGGGCAGGAAATCCACGGCCGCCCGGCGGGCTCCGTGATGACGGTCGAGTTCGTGCTGAACGGGCTGCGCTTCACGGCGCTCAACGGCGGGCCGCTCTTCAAGTTCAGCGAAGCGGTCTCGCTGCAGGTGCTGTGCCGCACCCAGGCCGAGATCGACTACTACTGGGACAAGCTCTCCGAGGGCGGCGACGAGCGCGCCCGCGCGTGCGGATGGCTCAAGGACAAGTTCGGCCTTTCGTGGCAGGTCGTGCCCGTCGGGATGGGCAAGATGATGAAGGATCCCGAGTCGAAGGCGACGCAGCGCGCGTTCGCGGCGGTCCTCGGCATGAAGAAGCTCGACATCGCAGGGCTGAAGGCCGCGCACAAGGGCTAGAGAGTCGGGCAACGTCAGCGGCGCCGGCCGGCCCCGGCTTTCGCGAGGCATTCGAGGACCAGCGCCTGCGCATCGACCCGCGCCCCGATGCGCGCAAGCAGCAGGAACGAGCCCACCAGCTTGCGGTGCAGGAAGATCGTCTGCGGCGGCGGCGCGCGCACGAGGCCGTGGCGGAGCGCGAGGTCGTAGCCCAGCTCCTTCACCCGCATCGGAAGATTCGAGGCGGGGAAGTCGTAGGGGCCTTTGTGGCGCAGCGGCTCGCAGACGAGAAAGATCACGTCGACCGCGGCCTTCAGGCGCTCCGGGTCGTCCCCCTCGGCCGCGTAGCCGATGCGCACCGCCTCGCGCGCGACGCGGTCCCGATCCCCGTCGATCACGGCGCGGGTGATGCGCGCGTAGCTCGCCACGAAGTCGTCCTCGAAGCGCCGCGTGGCCCCGAAGTCGAGGAGCACCACGCGCCCCGTCGCGCGCTGGTACAGGTAGTTGGCGAAATTGGGATCGGTCTGCATGACCCGGAACTCGAAGAGCTCGCGGAACATCAGCCGCTCGAGGAGCGTCCCGATCGCGTTGCGCTTCCGCGGCGGCTCCTCGCGCACGCTCTCCAGCGGCTCGCCCTCCATGAAGTCCATCGCCATGACCCGGCGCGTCGTGAGATCCCAGTGCACGCGGGGCAGCACGAGCGAGGGCTCGTCCGCCACCAGCTTCGCGTAGCCCTCGAGGAAGCGCGCCTCGGCCTCGTAGTCGGCCTCCTGCAGGAGCTGGCGCTTGGCCTCCTGCGCCACGCCCGAGACGTCGATGTCGAACGGGAGCAGGTTGAGGAGCCGAAGGAGCACGGCGACGTTGTCCACGTCGCTCGCGATGGAACGCGCGACGCCGGGGTACTGGATCTTGAGGGCGAGGTCGCGGCCGCCGCGCGCCGTCGCGCGGTGGACCTGGCCGATGGACGCCGCGGCGATCGGCTCCCAATCGAAGCGCGCGAAGCGCTTCTCCCAGCCCTTCCCGTACTCGCGGGCGAGCACGCGGCGCAGCTGCTCCTGCGGCATGGGTGCGGCCTGCGAGCGCAGGATGGCGAGCGCCTGGGCGAACTCCGGCGGAAGCAGCTCGTCGCCCTGGAGCGAGAGGATCTGCCCGAGCTTCATGGCGGCGCCGCGCAGGCGCGCGAGGCGGGCGGCGAGGCGCCGCGCGCTCGCGCCGGATAGCAGCGCCGACCCGAAGTCCGGCGCCTGCCCGCGCGCCATGCGCCTGAGCCCCTCGGCGGCGGCGCCCATGGCGAGCTCGCCCGCGGCGACCCCGATCCGCGCGAGGCGGCCGAGGCGGGTCTGCGGAACCGGTGCGGCCGGCGGCTTGGGCATCGAGGAATACTAATGCCGCGCCGCCGGCCTCACCCGAAGATCAGGAATCCCGCGACGATCGTGAGCGCCATGCCCGCGACGATCGATCCGAAGATGACCGCGAGGATGTGCTCGTCGGAAGGCCCGTCCGCGGCCGCGCCCGCCCCGTCGGCGCCCCGCTTCGCGGCCCTTCGCCCGCGGAAGGCGAGCACCATCACCGTGACCATGAGGCCCGCCAGGGCAAGCAGCACCAGCACGAGGGCGGTGAGGCGGGTCATTCGCGGCTCCGTCCGGAGGGATGCGCGGCCCCGGCCCTCGCGACCAGCACGTGGTAGACGACCGCGTCCCACGCGTTGTGGATGGCGGTGAAAAGAAGAACCAGCGTCCCGGCCGCGACGCCGAAGAGCGCCTCGCCTTCGTGCGAGGGCAGGACCAGCGCCGACACGGCGATCGTCGCGTACCCCGCGAACGGCGCCGCGCCGTGGAACAGCCAGTCCTCGAGATCGGGCTCGTACGCCTTCTGCACGCGCATCCGCCGCAGCACGATGAGGACGTAGACCGCGCCCGCGAATCCCACGAGCCCCCAGAGCGCGGCGACCGTCGTGGGCGCGTGCCACGGCATGCGCATCATCACGACGACGAGCAGCACCGCGCTGAAGTGGACGATCGTGGGCGAAGCGAACGCGGCGCCCGCCAGCGCGGCACCCACGGGCGGGCGCTCCGCGATCAGGGTGAGGACGACGAACTGCAGGCCGATGAGCGCGCCCGCGGCCCCGCCGACGACGACGCAGAACGTGTCCCAGTGCGCGAGCTCCGCCATGCGGCGCCTCCCCTCTTGCGGTCAGAACCGCTCGATACGGTACGCCACTTCCGGCCCGCCCGTTCCCCGTCCGCTCGCGCTGGCGCACGGCGATTCGCCCCCGGATTCCTGCATTTCGTCGGCGGGGGCTGGCAGGCGGGCCCGGCAGGGAGCAGATTGCGGGAAATCGTTCCCGGGGAGCCCGCCATGATCCGTCCGATCGCCCTCCTGCTGCTCGGCCTGGCGTTCGCCGGCAGCGCAGCCGCCGATGAGGCCGCCAGGCCGTCGTACTGGATCGCCGGCAACGTGGACATCTCGCAAGCGGTCGAGGGCCCGGTGTACGCGGCCGGCGGGAACGTGACCCTGGCGGCGCCCGTGAACGGCCGGGTCCGGCTCGCGGGCGGCAATGTGAAGATCGGCCCGACCGCCGCCATCGCCGGCGACGCTGCCATCGCCGGTGGCTCGGTCGAAGTGGCCGGCCCGATCGGGGGAGCCCTTCGCGCGGCGGCCGGCCAGATCCGCATCGACGGTCCGGTGGCGGGCGACATGTCCATCGCCGCGGGGACGCTCGAGCTCGGGCCCGACGCCCGCATCCAGGGCAGGCTCGTCTTCTACGGCCGGGAGCTGCGCCGCGATTCCGGCGCACAAGTGCTGGGCGGCGTCGAGCAGCAGAGCGGCCGCGGGTACTGGCACGAGCGCACGCTCGCCGAGCGCTTCACCCACGGATGGTCCTGGACCGCGGCCCTGATGGGGCTCGCCGCGCTCATCGCCGCCGCGCTGCCCGGCGCCTCGCAACGCCTCGCCCAGGAGCTCTCGGAACGTCCGTGGATCACCGCGCCCCTCGGCCTCGTCGCGCTGATCTCCATCCCGATCGCGGCCCTGCTGCTGCTCATCACCGTCATCGGGATCCCGTTCGCCGTGCTGGCGCTCCTGCTCTACATCGCGCTGATGCTCGTCGGCTACGTGTGGCTCGCGGTGGTCGTGGGCGGGATGCTGCTCGACCGCGTGAAGCCCGGGACCGCCGCGCTCGCGGCGTGGCGGGTCGGCGCGGCGGTCCTCGCCATGCTCGCGCTCGCAATCGTCGTGCGCATCCCGGTCGTGGGCGGCCTGGTCCACCTCGCCGCGGTCGTCCTGGGCGTCGGGATGATCGTCGCCGCGCTATTCCGGCACCCGACTCCCGCGGACACTCACGCCGCGTGAGGGAAGGGGCGGTTCCGGCGGCGCGGGCTACCGGCCGTACAACGAAAGGAACTGCGAGGCCGTCTCTCCGGCATGGCGCTCGATCTCCTTCGCCGTGGGCGCCTTCTCGAGCCCGAGCAGGATCCAGACGAGCGCGTCGCCCCAGAGCAGCGCGGCGAAGCGCGAGGCCATTTCCGCCACGTCCGCATCCTTCAGCAGCCGCGACTCGCGCGCCGATCGCAGCAGGCCGACCAGGGCGCCACGGGCGGGCTCGCGCCCCCGCGCCTGGATGGAGCGCGCGATGCCGGGCGAGCGCTTCGCCTCGCCGATCCCGAGGCGGAACGCCGCGACGACATCGGGATCGGTGATCTCGCGCAGCAGCGTGACGCCGAGCTTTCGCAGCGCCGCGTGCAGGCCCGCGCGGTCGACCGGCTTCGGGAAGCCCTCGGGGAGCCGCATGCGGTTGCCGCGCTCGGCGATGCAGGCGGCGAGCATCGCCTCCTTGTTCCCCACGAGCGCGTAGAGCTCGCGCTTGGAGACGCGCGCCCGGGTCGCGATCTCGAGCGTGGTCGCCTCCGCGAATCCACGCTCCATGAAAAGGCTCCACGCGGCCGAGAGGATCCGCTCGCGGGCGTCGGGGCCGCTTGACATGGTACCGCTTGGTACCGTATGCTGGGCATCCATGGTACCCAATGGTACCGGAGAACGAGCGATGAATCCATCCGATTTCGCCGTGGCCGCCGCGGCGCCCGCGGAAGCCGCCGAGCCGCCCACCCCTGCGGTGCGGCTGCGCGACGTGGCCAAGACCTACCGCACGGGCCAGGTGGACGTGCCGGCCCTGCGCGGCATCAGCCTCGACATCCCCTACCACCGCTTCTCGATGGTGGTCGGCGCCTCGGGCAGCGGCAAGTCGACCCTCCTCAACCTCATCGGGTGCATCGACGCGCCGACGCGCGGGACGGTCGAGGTCTGCGGCCAGGCCGTCGCCGATCTCGACGACGACCGCCTCGCCGATTTCCGCGCGCGCAACATCGGCTTCATCTTCCAGACCTTCAGCCTCGTGCCGGTCCTCTCGGCCTACGAGAACGTCGAGTACCCGCTGGCGCTGGTGGGAACGCCGCAGGCGGAGCGCCGCCGCCGCACCGAGGAGCTCCTCGAGGCGGTGGGCCTCTCCCCGCTCGCGCGTCGCAGGCCCAACGAGCTTTCGGGCGGGCAGCGCCAGCGCGTGGCGATCGCGCGCGCGCTCGTGAAGGCGCCGCAGATCGTGCTCGCCGACGAGCCGACCGCGAACCTCGATTCCGAGACGGGCGCCGCGATCATCGAGCTCATGCACCGCGTGCAGGCGCGCTCGCGCACCACCTTCGTGTTCGCGACGCACGATCCGCAGCTCATGTCGCAGGCGGACGAGATCTTCGCGATCCGCGACGGCACGCTCGTCGAGCATCGCCCCGGAAGGAGCGCGCCATGAACCTCCTCCTCAAGACCGCCGCGCGCAACATCCTGCGCAACGCGCGCCGCTCGCTGATGACGGGATCCGCGGTCGCCGCGGGCGCCGCCGCGATGATGCTCTTCGGGGGATTCGTGAGCTACATCTTCGCCGGGCTCGAGACGATCAACGTGCAGCGCGTCGGGCACCTGAGCGTCTTCCGCAGCGGCTACTTCCTCTTCGGGAGCGGAAACCCGGCCGCCTACGGCATCGACGACTACCAGCACGTGATCGATCTCATCTCGAACGACGCCACGATCCGGCCGCTCCTCACCGTCGTGACGCCCACCCAGTCGCTGGTCGGCATCGCGGGCAATTTCTCGGGCGGCGCCGAGGCGTCGAAGACGTTCCTCGGCGTGGGCCTCATTCCCTCGGCGCGCGACCGCATGCGCATGTGGGACGAGCGCCACACCGGGCAGGTGCATCGGGCCGACAACCGGCTTTCCGATAGCGACGAGTCGCGGGGGATCGTCGGCGTCGGGCTCGCGCGCATCCTCGGACTCTGCGGGCCGCTGCACATCCCGCACTGCCCCGCCGCGCCCGTGGAAGGCGCCGGCAAGGCGCAAGCCCCGAAGCCGCGCGAGGACCTCGTGGACCTCGCGAAGCTCGAGTCCGCGCCCGGGGGCGCGAAGAAGGACGAGGCGCCCCAGCTCGAGCTCCTCGGCGCCACCGTCGGCGGCGCGCCCAACGTCGTGAGCCTCACGGTCGCCGGCGCCGAGCCGCAGGGCGTGCGCGAGCTGGACGACAACTACATCGCCATGCACCTCGCCCTCGCCCAGCAGCTCGTGTACGGGCGCGGCGAGCACAAGGTGACCGCCATCGTGCTGCAGCTGCATCGCAGCGAGGACGTGCCCCTGGTGCGCGCCCGTCTTCAGCAAATCTTCGCGGACCACCACCTGGACCTCGAGGTGCGCGACTTCCGCGACCTCTCGCCGTTCTACGTGCAGGTCGTGGCGATGTTCGGCACCATCTTCATCTTCATCTCGGCGGTGATGGGCGTGATCGTGCTCTTCGCCGTCGTGAACACGATGACCATGAACGTGATGGAGCGCACCAACGAGATCGGCACCATCCGGGCGCTCGGCGTGCGCCGCGGCGGCGTGCGCGCCCAGTTCATCCTCGAGGGAGCGCTCATCGGCGCGGTCGGCGCGACGATCGGGGCCCTCATCGCCCTCGCCGTCGCGGCGGCGGTGAACCACGCGGGCCTCACTTGGGTGCCGCCCGGCAACTCGGCTCCGACGCCCTTCCACGTCGACGTGGCGGACCGCCCGCTGCTCGTCCTCGGCACGTGGCTCGTGCTCACGCTGGTCGCGATGTCCGCCGCGCTCCTTCCCGCCAACCGCGCCGCTCGCCTTTCCGTCGTGGATGCATTGCGCCATGTTTGAGCGACTCGCGAAGCTCGCCCTCGCCGCGGGGCTCGCGGTGCATGCGGCATCGGCCTTCGCCCAGAGCGCGCAGGAGATCGTGGCCGCCGCGGACAAGGTCCGCAACGCCCAGCAGCCCTTCCGCTCGACGCTCACCCTCACCGAGTACGTGCGCGGCGAGGAGCGCTCGAAGAGCGTGTTCGTCCTCTTCTCGAAGGAGGATCCCTCCGGGCATTTCCGCAACCTCCTCCAGTACGTGGAGCCGCCGCGCGACGCGGGCAAGCGCGTGCTCCTCGACGGGCAGTCGTTCTGGTTCTTCGACCCGGCCTCGCAGGCGAGCGTGCGCATCTCCGCCCAGCAGCGCCTCGTGGGACAGGCCGCGATCGGCGACGTGCTCACGGTGAACCTCGCCGTGGACTACTCGGCGACGATCGCGGGGATCGAGGCGATCGACGACGCCGCGCGGCAGAAGCGCACCTGCTGGCACCTCGAGATGAAGGCCGCCACCGACACCGCGGTGTACAGCCGCGTCGAGTACTGGGTCGAGCAGGGCACCTTCCGTCCGGTGAAGGGCAAGTTCTACTCGGACAGCGGGCGGCTCCTGAAGATCATCTACTACCGCGCCTTCGCCGAGCGCCTCGGCGCGGTGCGGCCGGCGGAGGCGGTGATCCTCGATGCCGTGGACAGCTCGCTCGCGACGATCGCGACCTTCGGCGAGTCGCGCTTCCAGGACGTTCCCGACGCGTGGTTCCAGCGCGATTACCTGCCGCGGCTGCAGATCCGGTGAGGCTCGCGGCCTTCGCGCTCGCGACACTCGCCTTCGCGGGCGCCGCGAGCGCCGACGACGAGAACAAGGACCTCGAGCTCATTCCGCGCGCGCCGCCGCAGGCCGCGCACGTGGCCCCCGCGCCCTCGCCGATCTTCACCGGGAACGAGCGCGTGTACGTGGAGAACGCGCTCGCGTTCACGTCGCTGCGCGACGACCTTCTCGTCCCCTTCCCGCCCCCGCTTCCTCCCCGTTGGGAGGACCGGCTCTTCGCCGACGCGCGCCTGCAATGGCCGCTCGGCTCCACCGCGTTCGTCGCCTACAGCGGACGGCTCAACGTCGTGGCGCAGGAAGACCTGGGATTCCCGAATCGCGGAAACGTCACGCACGACCTGCGCGAGATCTATGCGAGCGTCGAGCCGCACCCGCGCGATTACCTCGACGCGGGCCGGATCAACCTGAAGAGCGGCGTCGCGCTGGGATTCAATCCGACGGATTTCTTCAAGGCGCGCGCCGTGGTCGATCCGCTCACCGCGGATCCGAGCGTACTGCGCGAAGACCGCCTGGGAACGCTGATGGTGCGCGCCCAGCACGTGGGCGAGCGCGTATCGATCACCGCGGCCTACGCGCCGCGCGTGACCGACCCCGCGCCGCTCGCGGCCGATCCGTACCGCGGGTTCAGCCCGCTCTTCGGGCTCACGAACGCGGACGAGCGCTGGCTCGTGAAGGCGAGCGCGCAACTGGGCGAGGGGGTGAATCCCGAGGTGCTCGCGTATCGCGAGAACGGTCGCTGGAAGCTCGGCGCGAACCTCGCCCAGAGCGTGGGAAAGAGCACGGTCGCCTACCTCGAGTGGTCGGGAGGGCGGCGGCTCGGCATCGCCGACGAGGCCCTCGCGTTCGGTCGCGAGATCGGCGCCATTCCGCCCTCCGCCCCGGCCGCGATCACGCAGGGCGGCGAGGAGCGATTCATGAGCCAGGTTGCGGTCGGCGCCTCGTACACGACGGAAACGAAGATCACGTTCAACCTCGAGTACCACTACAACGAGGCCGGATTCTCGCGCGCCGACTGGGAGCGCTGGTTCGCGGCGGGCGAGGGCCGCCCCGATTCTTCGCCCATCGCGCAGGAGCTGTGGTTCGTTCGCGGGTATGCGAGCGACCGGCAGGAGCCGCTGCAGCGCCACAGCGTCTTCCTGCGCGCCGACTGGGTCGATTTCCTCGTGCCCAAGCTCGAGCTCACCGGCTTCGTCCTCGCCGACGCGCAGGACGGGTCGACCTTCATGCAGGTCGAGGCCGACTACGCGCGCACCGACTTCTGGAGCTTCGGCTTCCTCGCCGGCGGCACCACCGGGGGCAGGCGCTCGAACTTCGGGAGCCTGCCGCGCGAGGCGAGCGTCCTCTTCACGGCGCGGCGGTATTTCTGAAGCCGGGCGCGAGGCGCGGCGCCTCGCATCGCGATCACCCCAGGGGCGAGACGCCGAAGAGCCACTTGTGCAGGCCAAGCACGAAAGCCGCGTAGATCGCGAGCCCCGCGACGACACAGATGATCGTCCCGCGCGCCGTGCCGGGCGGATACACGGTTCCCGCGGCGCGATCCCTTTTCCTCGCCGCGCCGAAGCTCAGGACCGCCCACGCGAGAAAGCCGCCGAAGAGGATCACGGCCGCGAGGCTGCCATTCGACAAGAGGTGGGCGAAGGCCCACAGCTTGACGCTGAGCACTTGCGGGTGGTGCAGCCGCGCCTTGATCGCGTTGCGCGGCACGCGGGCGGCCACGAAGATCACGAACACCGGGAGCATCAGCACGGCCGTGGCGTAGCGCATGAAGGCCGGCGGCTGCCAGAGCTGCATCCCGCCGTGTACCTGGATGTAGCCCCAGACCAGCAGCACGAACCCGACGATGGAGACGACGGAGTACGCGCCTTTCCATCGGTTCTCGCCGATGCGCGCGATCGTCTGCGTTCGCCAATCGTCCGCGAACACGCGAATCGAATGCAAGCCCAGGAACAGCAACAGACCGGCTATGTAGGCGACCATGGACAGCTCCGTCCCGATGGAGCGGGAGATTGTGCCATTTCCGCTTGCGGGGAGCCGGCCGCAGAGATGCCGTCACCTCGCCCGACCCCCGCCAGCCGTTTGGCTTTCCTTCGCATGCCATTTGGCATATAATGCGCGCATGGGGTACATCATCGCCGCGCTCGGCGGCCCGAAGGTGGTCGCGGCCGAGCCCGCTACCGCCGGAGAGTGGGTGAGCCGCATCGAGTCGGGCCTGCCTGCCGCATCCGCGCTCGCCTTCAAGGAGACGCTCGGCCTCACGAACGTGGAGCTTGCCGCGCTTCTCGGCGTGAGCGTCCGGACGCTGGCACGCTGGGACCCGGCCAAATCGAGGCTCGACCTCGTGAGCGGCGACCGCCTCGTGCGCTCGGCGCGGCTCTTCGCGATCGCCGCGGACGTGCTCGAGGATCGGGACGCCGCCGCACGCTGGATGAAGACGCCGCAGCGCGCGCTCGCGGGCGCCGTGCCGCTCCACCTGGCGGAGACGGACGTGGGCACGCGCGCGGTCGAGGCGCTGCTCGGCCGGATGGAGCACGGCGTCTATACCTGATGCAGGCGTTTCGCATCGTCAAGGAGAGGCACGTCCTCACGGCCTTCTCGGGCGACGGCGCGCGTGCCTATGGAGGACGGTGGAACCGGCCCGGCGTGCCGATGGTGTACGCGGCGCAGACGCGGGCGCTGGCCGCGCTCGAGGCCCTGGCGCACTTCGCCGGCGCCGAGCGCCGCATTCCGTTCGTCACGTTCGAGATCGACGTTCCCGATTCGCTCGTAGTCCGTCTCCCGCCCGCCGAGCTTCCCGCGGATTGGCGCAGCGAGGAGCCGCGCTCGTCGACGCAGGACCTCGGGTCCGGGTGGCAGCTTCGCGGGGATTCGGTAGCGCTCCTCGTGCCTTCCGTCCTCATTCCCCAGGAATGGTGCCTGCTGTTGAATCCGGAGCATCCGGACACGCGGAAGGTGATGGTGCGGTATCCGGAACCGTTCCGGTTCGATGGGCGGCTGTAACCCGTCCACGCACCGCCGACTTTTCTGCCCCTGTGGCAAACATCGAAAAGCGTGCTCCCCAGGCAATAGTTCCCTGTGCCGTCAGCGGGGCAAGGCATGCGGACCCGCGATCCGTTCCGACTCCTAGTCGGCGGCCGCGGCGAGCGGAGTTCCGGCGGGCGCGCGCAGCGCATCCATCGCCGCCTCGACGCCTCCGCGCGCGTGCGGCACGCCGGCCTCCGCGAGCGCGAGCTCGATCGCCGCGAGCGAGCCGAGCAGCATCGGCTCGTTGAGGTCGCCCATGTGGCCGATGCGGAACACGCGCCCCTGGAGGTCGCCCAGGCCGCGTCCGAGCGCGACGCTGTAGCGATCCTGAACGATCGTGCGCACGCGGTCGGCGTCGTGACCGGCCGGCACGAGCACCGCGGTGAGCGAATCCGAGGCGAAGCCGGGATCGAGCGAATAGATCTCCGGCCCGCCGCCCTTGGCCCACGTTCGCACGCAGGCGCGCGTCGCG
>DASPRQ010000017.1:0-8833 GCA_035624355.1 Usitatibacter sp.
GCTCGATCCTGCTCACCTCCTTCGCGCCCTTCGCGCGCCAGGTGCTGGGCGGCGACGAGAACGTGGTGACGCTGCTGCTCACGGTCTTCTCGCTCGGCATCGGGCTGGGGTCGATCGCCTGCGAGCGGCTCTCGGGCCACAAGGTGGAGATCGGGCTCGTGCCCTTCGGCTCGATCGGCATGACGCTCTTCGGCGTGGACCTGTGGCTCGCGAGCCGCGGCATGAACGGCGGGAGCGAGGTCCCGATCGCCGAGTTCGTGAGGCACGTCGCGAACTGGCGCGTGATGGCGGACCTCTTCCTCCTCGCGCTCTTCGGCGGGTTCTACTCGGTGCCGCTCTACGCGCTGATCCAGAGCCGCACGGAGCCGAGCCACCGCGCGCGCATCATCGCCGCGAACAACATCCTCAACGCCCTCTTCATGGTGGTCGCCTCGCTCATGGCGATCGCGCTCCTCTCGGCGGGCCTCACGATCCCGCAGCTCTTCCTCGTCGTCGCGCTCATGAACGCGGCGGTCGCGGCATACGTGTATCTCCTCGTCCCCGAGTTCCTGATGCGGTTCCTGTGCTGGCTCCTCATCCACTCGGTGTACCGGCTGGAGAAGAAGGGGCTCGAGAACATCCCCGAGACGGACCCCGCGGTGCTGGTGTGCAACCACGTGAGCTTCGTCGATCCCCTCGTGATCCTCGCGGCGAGCCCGCGGCCGATCCGCTTCGTGATGGACCACAGGATCTTCTCGATCCCCGTGCTCTCGTTCGTGTTCCGCACCGGCAAGGCGATTCCCATCGCCCCGGCGAAGGTGAACCCGAAGCTTCTCGACGACGCGTACGACAAGGTCGCCGAGACGCTCGCTGCGGGCGAGCTCGTCGCGATCTTCCCCGAGGGGCGCATCACCGACACGGGCGAGCTTTATCCCTTCCGGAGCGGGATCGAGAAGATCGTCGAGCGCACGCCCGTGCCCGTGGTGCCGCTCGCGCTGAAGGGCCTGTGGGGGAGCTTCTTCAGCCGCTACGGCGGGCGCGCGCTGAGGAACCCCTTCCAGCGTGGCGTGCTGGCTCCGATCGCGCTGGAGGCGGGGCCGCCGGTCGCGCCCGCCGATGCGACGCGCGAGCGCCTGCAGGCCCGCGTGGCCGCGATGCGCGGCGACTGGAAGTGACGGAGGAGACGCGGCGATGTGGATCGGGCTCCTGATCGGTCTCGTGATCGGCTGGTGGATCGGGGGCATCCCCGGCGCGCTGGTCCTCGGCTTCCTGGGCTGGCTCGTCGGCCTCGTCGTCGATTCCCGCCGCGCGCAGCGCACCTCACCGCCGCCGCGAATCGTGGAGCCCGCGGGCGATCGCCTCGCACGCCTCGAGCGCACCGTCGCCTCGCTGGACGCTCGCCTCGCCCGCCTCGAAAAGGGGACGGGTGACATTTCGGGCCTGTCCCCCGCGGCGACGCCGGCTCCGACGCCCGCCGCGGCGACGGAGGTGGAGCCCGAGCCCATTTCGGCTCCGTCCCCGGCGGCAACGCCGGCCCCGGCGGCCGCCGCCGCTCCCGCCGAAGCGGTGCGCGAGATCCCGGTCGCGAAGCCGCCGACCCCCAATCCGCTCGTCGCGTGGATCACCGGCGGCAACGCCATCGCGCGCGTGGGACTGCTCGTGCTCTTCTTCGGCCTCGCGTTCCTGCTCAAGTACGCCGCGGACCGGGACCTCGTACCCGTGGCGGCGCGCGTCGGGGGCGTGGCGGCCGTGGGCGTGCTCCTCCTCGCGGGCGGATGGCGCCTTCGCGAGCGGCGCCCCGGGTTCGCGCTGGGGCTGCAGGGCGCGGGCATCGCGGTGCTCTATCTCACCTCGTTCGCGGCGCTGCGCATCTATCACCTGCTGCCGGCGAGCGCGGTGCTCGCGATCCTCGCGGCGCTCGCGGTCCTCTCGGCGGTCATCGCCGTGCGGCAGGATTCGGCGCTCCTCGCGGCGTTCGGCGCGGGCGGCGGTTTCCTCGCGCCCATCCTCGCCTCGCCCGGCGGCGACAGCCACGTCACGCTCTTCACGTACTACCTGCTGCTCAACGCGGGCATCGTCGCCATCGCGCTCTTCAAGGCATGGCGCGGGCTCAACGTGATGGGGTTCCTGTTCACGTTCTTCATCGGCTTCTGGTGGGGATGGAGCTATTACCGGCCCGAGTACTTCGCGAGCACGGAGCCCTTCCTCGTCGCGTTCTTCGCGATGTACGTGGCGGTGGCGGTGCTTTTCGCGCGGCGCGAGGCGTCGGGAGGGAGCCGCGGCCTCGACGCGACGCTCGTCTTCGGCGTGCCCATCGCGGCCTTCGGGCTGCAGGCGGGCCTGGTGCGGAACATGGAGAACGGGGCCGCGATCTCGAGCGCGGCGCTCGCGGCGTTCTACCTCGTGCTCGCCGCGGCGGTGCGGCGCATGCGCGGCGCGGGAATCTCGCTCTCGGCGGCGTTCGCGGGGCTCGGCATCGGGTTCGCGACGCTCGCCGTCCCCCTCGCCTTCGACGCGCGCTGGACCGCGGCCGCATGGTCGGTGGAGGGCGCGGTGATCGTGGCGTTCGGCCTCCGGCAGGGAAGGGGGCTCGTGCGCGCGCTGGGCCTGCTGCTCCAGGCGGCCGCGGCGCTCGCGTACCTCGCCGTGCTGCCGCGCGCGACGGCCCAGGTCCCGCTGGTGGACGCGGCGTTCGTGGGCGGCGTGCTGCTCGCGGGCGCGGGCATCTGGACCGCGCGCCTCATCGACGACGCGCGCGATCGCCTCGGCGCGGGCGAAAGGCAGCTCGCGGGGCTCGCGCTCGGGTGGGGCATCGCGTGGTGGCTCTTCGCGGCGTTGCGCGAGATCGACGCCTTCGTCGCGCGCGACCTGCGGCTAACGGCGGCGATCGGCATGCTCGCGGGCACGGCGCTCGCGGCCTCGGTCCTCTCGATGGCACTGCGCTGGCGGCGTGGGGCGTGGCCAGCGTTGGCGCTGCTGCCTGCGCTCGCCCTCTGCCTCGTCTTCGGGACGTCCCGCCAGACGCATCCGTTCGAGAACGACGGCTACATCGCGTGGATCGCCGCGCTCGCCGTGCAGGCGTGGGTGCTGCGCCGCCATGCGCCCGAAGCGGGGACGGGATATGCGAAGGTGCTCCACGGGGGCAGCGCGCTCCTCGTGGCCGCCCTGGGCGCGTTCGAGCTGCAATGGATCTCGTACCAGTACGGGTGGGCGGGGACCGCGTGGGTCGTGGCCGGGACGATCGCCGCGCCGGCGCTGGTGTCCCTCGTCATCGCCCTGCGCGCGATGGACACCCGCTGGCCCGTGGCGGCGAACCCGATCGCCTATCGAACGGGGGCGCTGGTGCCGATGTTCGCGTACATGGCGTTCTGGGTGCTCTACGCCAACTGGACGAGCGACGGGAGCAGCGACCCGTGGCCGTACTACCCGATCGCGAACGCCCTGGACCTCGCGCACCTCCTCGTGCTCGCGGCGGTGGTGGCGGCGTGGCGCGGGCATGCGCGGCGGGCCCCGGGATTTCCGGCGGGGCTCGAAGCGGGCTGGGTCGTGACGCTAGCCGCCGCGCTCGGCTTCCTGTGGCTCAACGGGATCCTGCTGAGGAGCATCCACCACTGGGCGGACATTCCGTACCGCTTCGATCCGATGATGCGCTCGGTGATCGTGCAGGCCTCGCTCTCGGTGTTCTGGACCGCGATCGCCGTGGCGCTGATGCTCGTGGCCGCCCGCCTCGTGCGGCGGCGGCCGTGGATCGCGGGCGCGTCGCTCCTCGCCGTCGTGGTCGTGAAGCTCTTCCTGCTCGACCTCTCCCACGTGAGCGGCGTCGAGCGCATCGTCTCGTTCATCGCCGTGGGGCTGCTGATGGTGGCGATCGGATACTTCGTGCCGGTGCCGCCGAAGCGGGGGCAGGAGGCGCCGTGATGTCGCTTACGCCCCCGGCGCCTCCACCGGGCGAGCGACTTCCATCCGCGCAGTCACCCGAGCCGCGCGCCGCCACGCCGCCGGCGGCGTTCCGAACTCCCGCTTGAACGCGCGGTTGAACGCCGCCTCGGATTCGTAGCCGACGCGCTCGGCGATGCGCGCCACCGCGTCGTTGCCGGTCGAGAGCGCCTGGGCGGCCAACGCCATGCGCCATCCCGTGAGGTACTGCATCGGGGGCTCGCCGATCAGCGCGACGAAGCGGTCGGCGAGCGCGGAGCGCGATAGCCCCGTCTCCTGCGCGAGCGTCCCCACCGCCCAATTGCGCGCGGGATCGGCGTGCAGGAGCGCGAGGGCACGGCCCACGTGGGGATCGCGTGCGCGCGCCGCCGCCACCATGGCGAATGCGCGCGAGGCCGCCGCCCGGCGAGCGCTCGACGAGGTGCGCAGCCACGCGCGGCGCGAGCTGCAGGTCGCTGCCGAGCAGGTGACCGTCTCCGTGCGGAAACATGATGAGGTCGCCCGCCTCGAGCTCGATCGTGGGTCCCGGTCCCGGCAGCTTCGCGCGGCAGCGGCCTTCGGTCACCAGGTGGTAGATGCACACCTGCTCGGCATCCGGCAGGAGGTGGGCGTTGTCTTGCTCGTCCGGCGCGGAGTCGATGCACCACGGAGCGGTGAACTCCACCTCGAGGAAGATGCCGCTCGTGAGGCGAACCGCCTTCAGCATCTCCGAGAGTGCGTCCATGGGGCAGCTCCGCGCGGGCGTCTGGGGCCATGTTACCCGAGGTTTCGAGCCGTCCGGTGTCCCGCGCAAGCGGCGCGGCGCGGCGGTCAAGCGATTCGCGGCCGGCGGCGGTTGGCGCAAAAAGCACGGCGCTCACGGCAAGGCGCACGAAGGTCGCCCGGCCATGATTCGCTGCGTTCCCATGCGGAACCACAACGTTCACCACATCCTCTCCCAGGAGACCTCCATGGACATGACCCTCCCGCCCAACACCCTGCGCTACGCCAAGTGCATCGAGAACTCGAAGCGCATCCGCTGGGACATCGACCGCGACGTGATCCGCGGCCGCAACCTCGACTTCAAGCGCAAGTTCCTGCCCGACGGCCTCTCGATGGTCGCGCGGCTGTCGTTCCTCACCGAGGCCGAGAAGCGCACCTTCAGCCAGGTGCAGGGCCGCACCTACGCCAACATGTTCGGGCTGGTCGAGCGCTTCATCGGCGCGAAGATCCTCGAGGTGAGCCGCGACCACTGGATGGGCGACCAGGTCGCCCTCGAGGCCCTCGTGCGTTTCACCGACGAGGAGCTCAAGCACCAGGAGCTCTTCCGGCGCATGGAAACCATGACGGGCGAGGGCATGCCCGCCGGCTACGCGTTCCTCCCGCAGCCCAACGACGTCGCCCACGCGGTGCTCGCCGCGTCCACCTGGGCGGTGCTCGGGCTCACCTGCTTGATCGAGCTCTTCACGCAGGTGCATTACCGCACGAGCATCGAGCCGGACGCGAACCTCTCCGAGCTCTGGAAGGACGTCTTCATGTACCACTGGCGCGAGGAATCGCAGCACGCCATTCTCGACGAGCTGGAGTGGATCCGCGAGGATGCGAAGCTCGACGCGAAAGCGCGGGATCGCGCGGTGGACGATCTCATCGGTCTCGCGGGCGCCGTGGACGGGATCGTGCAGATGCAGGCGAAGGCCGATGCCGAGTACTTCCTCGCGATCCTGGGCCGGCCGCTCGCAGCCGAGCCGCGTGCGAAGGTGGCCGAGGCGTTCCTGAAGGCGTATCGCTTCCAGTACATCGTGAGCGGCGTGCAGGACGAGCGCTTCGGGAAGATCCTGGGCGGGCTGATCACCGCCGCGCAGGGCGAGAGGATCGGGAAGGCGCTGGAGCCGATTGTCGCGTGATGGCGTCGCGGCGCTCGTCGCCGCGGCGGCAGGATCGTGTGTGGGTGCCTAAATTGGGCATTTGCACTCGCCTCATCCAGGGGATCAACTAAACGATCCAGTGGATCGATTAAGGAATCCAGTGGATCAGGCGAGTGCAAATGGGCCCGGAGGACATTGGTCATTCAGCAGATGCCGGCGGGTTGCTGAGGCCGTCGCGCGGGCCTCGAGCGAACCTAATGGAGAGCGATGCGGATTCTCTCAGCCCTTCCGTCGGGCGTTGAACGGTTTGATCTTCGCCAGCTCCTCGGCGAGCTCCAGCTTCGCCTTGCGCGTGTCGTGGTCCGCCTGGAGCCGGAGCCACCAGCCTTCCGAGAGTCCGAAGAACCGGCACAGCCGAAGGTCCGTGTCCGCCGTGACGGAGCGCCGCCCGGCGACGATCTCGCCGATGCGTTGGGGAGGGACGCCGATTTCCTTCGCGAGCCGGTAGTTCGTGATGCCCATCGGCTTGAGGAACTCCTCGGCGAGCATCTCGCCGGGAGAGACCGGCGCGACCCTTCGCTCAGTGGTAGTCGACGATTTCGATTGCTTGGGCACTTGCGATTCGTCAGGGAAGCGGACGTGCAATGATAACGTGATGCGTTATTAACGACAAGCGTGACTACTGGTCGCAATTTGCGACCTTAGAGGATTTGTCCGAGTACTTTCAGTCACTTGGAGGTGCGCACGAAACCGATCGGCCGCTGCGGGGGGCTTGGCGGATTCATGAGCGCCCTGATCGCTGCCAGAATCTCCGCAATGGATTGATCGTGCTTCGCGAGTCGCTCGTCCAAGCTTCTTTCAAGCTCATCCAGACGGCGCGCCAACTCGTGCGTGTCAGCGAGAGCTTCCCGCATCGCCACAAATGTCCGGACGACATAAATCGAGACTTCGATCGCACGGGTAGAATTCAGCACGCCGGCTGCCATGAGCGCCCCGTGCTCCGTGAACGCATACGGAAGGGAACTTGCTGTGCTGGCCGCTGCGCTTTCCGGAGGACGCGATTTGTGACCTTAGGGCCGTCCATTCCTGGGCTGTGAGCACAAAGGCGAAGTCCGCGGGGAAACGCTCGTGATTGCGCCGAACCTGTTCGTTCAAGCGCTTCGTACCCACTCCGTAGAGCTCCGCTAGATCCGCGTCCAGGATCACCCGCCGGCCGCGGACTGTGTAAATCCGGCCGACATTTGGCGCTCCGCTCGCAGCTACGGTATGAAGCCGATCGACCGCTTCGGCTTGTCCGGCGGCGCCATCAGCTCACGAATCGCGTCGAAGACCGCCTTGAATTGGGCATCGTACTTTCGCTCCAGCGCGTCGAGCTTTCTCGCGAGCTCGGCGTTGGCGGAGAGAAGACGCCGCAATCGTACGAAAGCCCGCATGATCTCGATGTTCACCATGACAGCACGCTTGCTGTTCAGAACGCCGGACAGCATGGCGACGCCCTGCTCGGTGAAGACGTAGGGCAGATAGCGGCGGCCGCCGTGGCGAGAGCGGGCCTCGCCTGCCGAGCTTGAGGTGCCAATCTGGAACCTCAAGTTGTCGGTCTCTTCCGGGTTCAGCTGGAACATGAAGTCTTCGGGGAAGCGATCGAGATTCCGCTTCACTGCTTGATTGAGGTCCCTGGTTTCGACTCCATAAAGCTCGGCCAGGTCTCTATCGACGAGCACCTTTTCGCCGCGAACGAAGACGATTCGCTCCTCGATGGGGCGTGGAGTATGTGCGGTTCTGGCCATGTGCGAATTCTCGGCTGCGCCAAGCTCATCACGTGAGCCTTCGGCTCCAACTTGAGATCACAATTTGTGATCTCAAGTTTTCCAACCCCTTGATGTGCAATCAAAAGGTGGGATGCAGTAAACTCGCACCACCATGTCCGGCTCCACCCTCGGCACGCTCTTCACCGTCACGACCTTCGGCGAGTCGCACGGGCCCGCGATCGGGTGCGTGATCGACGGGTGCCCGCCCGGCATGGAGCTGAGCGCAGAAGACATCCAGCCCGACCTCGACCGGCGCAAGCCCGGCACCTCGCGGCACGTGACGCAGCGGCGCGAGGAGGACAAGGTGGAGATCCTCTCCGGCGTGTACGAGGGCAAGACCACGGGCACGCCGATCGCGCTCCTCATCCGCAACGAGGACCAGCGCTCGAAGGACTACGAGAAGATCGCGCGCTCGTTTCGGCCCGGGCACGCGGACTACACGTACCTGCGCAAGTACGGCATCCGCGATCCGCGCGGCGGCGGACGCTCCTCGGCGCGATTGACGGCGCCGGCGGTCGCGGCAGGGGCGGTCGCGAAGAAGTGGTTGTACCAGCGCTACGGCGTCGTCGTGCGCGGCTACCTCTCGCAGCTCGGGCCGAATCGCGTGGAGTTCAAGTCGTGGGAGGACGTGGGCGCCGAGGGCAATCCCTTCTTTGTCGCCGACCGCTCGCGCGTGCCCGAGCTCGAGGCGTACATGGACAAGCTCCGCAAGTCCGGCGAATCGGTCGGCGCTCGGCTGACCGTCATCGCTTCCGGCGTGCCTTCCGGCTGGGGCGAGCCGCTCTACGACCGCCTGGACGCCGACATCGCGAAGGTGATGATGGGCATCAACGCGGTGAAAGGCGTCGAGATCGGCGCGGGATTCCGCAGCGTCGAGCAGCTCGGCACCGAGCACTCCGACGAGATGACGCCCGACGGGTTCCTCTCCAACAACGCGGGTGGGATCCTGGGCGGGATCTCTACGGGGCAGGACATCGTTGTGTCCATTGCGGTGAAGCCGACGTCGTCAATTCGATTGCCGAGGCGGACGATCGACATCGAGGGGAATGCGGCGACGATCGAGACGCATGGGCGGCATGACCCGTGTGTGGGGATCCGCGCGACACCGATTGCGGAGGCGTTTCTGGCGCTGGTGCTGATTGATCATGCGTTGAGGCAGAGGGCGCAAAACGGGGACGTAAAGGCGAGGGTTGCTCAGATTCACGGGAAGCTTGGAAAGGGTGCGAAACGGGCCAGAGGGGACAGGTTAGAGGATCCAGATCCTCT
>DASPRQ010000020.1:0-2061 GCA_035624355.1 Usitatibacter sp.
CGGGCGAGCTCCAGAAGCTGATCGCCGACGCGGCCAGGTGAGGCGCCACGCGCGCGGCGCCACCAAGCTGCGCGTGATGTTCGGCACCGAGATCGCCATCGGGCCGGGCAAGGCCGAGCTGCTGCGCCACATCGCGCGGACCGGCTCCATCTCCGCCTCCGCGCGGCGCATGGGCATGTCCTACCGGCGCGCCTGGCTCCTCGTCGACACCATGAACCGCTGCTTCCGCGAGCCCGTGGTCGCTTCCGCGGCCGGCGGCTCGGGCGGGGGCGGGGCCCGCGTGACCGCCTTCGGCCGGAAGGTGCTCGAGCGCTTCGACGCGATGCGCCGCCGGGTGGACCGGGCCCTCGATCCCGAGCTCGAGCGCTTCGCCGGGCTGCTGCGCTAGCGGCCCGTTATATCCGGCGGTATATTACGGGCTTCCCGCCCCGAGGGGCCGCCATGCCTCGCGCCGTCTCCCTGCTCGCCCTCGCCCTGCTCGCCTTCGCCTCGCTCGCCCCCCCCGCCCGCGCCGAGACGGTGACCGTGTTCGCCGCCGCGAGCCTCGAGGGAGCGCTCGACGCCGCCGTGAAGCCCTACGAGCGGGGCTCGGGCAACAAGGTCGTCGTCTCCTACGGGGGCAGCAACGCGCTCGCCCGCCAGATCGAGGCGGGGGCGCCCGCCGCGCTCTTCATCGGCGCGGACCTCGACTGGGTCGACTACGTGGAGAAGCGCGGCCTCGTGGTGCCGGGGACGCGCCGCAACCTCCTCGGCAACGACCTCGTCCTCGTCGCCCCCGCGGGCTCGACGGCGTCGGTGAAGATCGCGCCGGGATTCGACCTCGCCGCGGCGCTCGGCGGCGGGCGGCTCGCGCTCGCCGACCCGGCCGCGGTGCCCGCAGGCAAGTACGCGAAGGCCGCGCTCGAGTCGCTGGGCGCCTGGAAGGGCGTCGAGCCGTACCTCGCGCCCGCGGAGAACGTGCGCGCGGCTCTCGTCCTCGTCTCCCGCGGCGAGGCGCCGCTCGGCATCGTCTACCGCACCGACGCGATGGCCGACAAGGGCGTGCGCGTGGTGGCCGCGTTTCCCGAAGGCAGCCACCCGCCCATCGTCTACCCCATGGTGGAGCTGAAGGGCGCCGGCGCCGCCGCGAACGGCCTTGCGAAGGCGCTCTCCTCGCCCGAGGCGCGCGCCATCTGGGAGCGCCACGGCTTCCACGTGATCCCCTGAGCCGATGCCGACCCGCGAAGAGCTCGAGATCGTCCTCCTCAGCCTCAAGGTCGCCTTCTGGGGCATGGCCTGGAGCCTCCCGGTCGCGGTGGCGACCGCTTTCGTGCTCGCGCGCAAGCGCTTCCCCGGCAAGGTCCTGTTCGACGCGCTCGTCCACCTCCCGCTCGTGCTTCCGCCGGTCGTCGTGGGATTCGCGCTGCTCGTGCTCCTCGGCCGCCACGGTCCGCTCGGGGGCCTGCTCGCCCCGCTCGGCATCGTCTTCGCCTTCCGCTGGACGGGCGCTGCGCTCGCCGCGGCGGTCATGGGCTTCCCGCTCATGGTTCGCGCGATCCGGCTCGCCATCGACGCGGTCGACGCGCGCCTCGAGCTCGCCGCGCGCACGCTCGGCGCGGGCCGCGCGCGCGTGTTCTTCACCGTGACGCTCCCGCTCGCCTGGCCGGGGCTCGTCACCGGGGCGCTCCTCGGCTTCGCGCGCGCGCTCGGCGAATTCGGCGCGACCATCACGTTCGTCTCCAACATTCCCGGCGAGACCCGCACGCTGCCGCTCGCGATCTACACCTACACGCAGTCGCCGGGCGAGGACCTGCAGGCGCTGCGCCTTTCCGTGCTCTCGGTGGCGCTGTCGCTCGCGGCGCTCGCGCTATCCGAGACGCTCGTGCGCCGGCGCCGCGCGGGCCCCGCCGCCCACGATGCTTGAGGTCGACGTCGCCGTGCGCCGCGGCGCCTTCCGCCTCGAGGCGAAGTTCTCGAGCGGCGCGCCGATCGTCGCGCTCTTCGGGCGCTCGGGATCGGGCAAGAGCACCATCGTGAACGCGATCGCCGGCATCGTGCGTCCCGGGCGCGGCCGCATCGCCG
>DASPRQ010000028.1:0-17907 GCA_035624355.1 Usitatibacter sp.
GCGATCGCGACCCGCTGTCGCTGGCCGCCGGACAGCTGGCTCGGCCGCTTGCTGGCCTGGTCGCCGACGCCGAACCGCTCGAGCAGCTCGCGGCCGCGCGCGCGCTGTGCATCCTCGGCGAGGCGGGCCAGGCGACGCATCGGCAGCACCACGTTGTCGAGCACGGTGAACTCGGCGAGCAGGAAGTGGAACTGGAACACGAAGCCGAGCTTCTCCAGGCGGCGGCTCGCGAGCTCCTCCTCGCCGTAGCGCGAGGTGTCCTCGCCATCGAGCCAGACGCGGCCCGAGCTCGGCACGTCGAGCAGCCCCAGCAGGTAGAGCAGGGACGACTTCCCCGAGCCCGAAGGCCCCATGATGCAGACGAACTGGCCGCGCTCGACGGTGAGCGAGACGCCGTCGATGAGCGTCACCGGCACCTCGCCTGCGAGCCTGCGGACCACGTTCTCGGCCTGCAGGACCGCGGTCATCCCATTCCCCGCAGGATTTCGACCGGGTGCACGCGGCTGCCGCGCTGGGCCGGGAGGTAGGCGGCTGCGACGCACGAGACGAGCGCGAAGCCGGTCGCCAGCGCGAACTGCTCGGGCCCCCACCAGATGGGCAGGTAGACGATCTCGGTCACGCCCGGCGGCTTGATCGCGACGAGTCCCAGCACCTTCATCAATCCCGCCCCCAGCACGAGGCCCGCGCCGCTGCCGATCGCCCCGATGATGAGGCCTTCGGCGACGAAGATGGTGCGGATGTCGCGGGCGTGGAAGCCCATGGACTTGAGGATGGCGATGTCGCGGGTCTTCTCCATCACGATCGTGGACAGCGTGTTGTAGATCCCGAACGAGGCGACCACCAGGATGGCCGATACCACGCTGTACATGATGATGTTGCGGATCACGAGGACGGAGAGGATATCCTCGGAGGCCTCGGACCACGAGACGGACTTGTAGCCGATGGTGTCCTCGATGCGCTTGGCGATATCGCGCGCGCCGTAGGGATCGGCGAGCTGGATCACGAAGCGGTTCGCGCGATTGGGCCGGTCGAGCATCGCCTGCGCGCGCGTGAGGAGCACGAACGTCTGGTCCTGGTCGTAGCTCGCGTTGCCCGTGCGGAAGATGCCCACCACCTTCATGGTGCGCTCGCCGCCGGTCGCGACCACGCTCACGGCGCTTCCGATGCGCAGCAGGAACTTGTCGGCGAGGCCCTTGCCGATGATGATCCCGTTGGGGTTGGCCGTGAGGTCGTCGAGGGTGCCCTCGACCATCTTCTCCTCGATCGTGGAGACCGTCTTCATCTTGGCCGGGACCACGCCCGAGAGCGAGACGCCTTCCTCCTGGCCGGCGAAGGCGAGCACGGCCGAGCCCGCGAGCACCGGGGCGGCGCGCACGCCCGGCAGCGACTCCACGAATTCCAGGCTCTGGCGGTAGCCGCGGATGCCGCGCGTCTCGGCCTGGGGCTTCACGTTGCTGATCTCCACGGCGCCGCTCTTCCAGCGGAGCGCCGCCGGCTGCGGGCGGGGCGAGCGGTACTCGTCGTACACGGTGATGTGCGGGCTGTTGTCGATGAGCCGCCTGATGAAGTCCTTCTCCGAGCCGCGCATGAGCGAGGAGACCGCGAGGAAGAAGGCGACCCCCAGCACCACCCCGCTCAGCGACACGAGCGTGGAGCGCTTGCGGTTCACCAGGTGGGCGACGGCCACCTCGAGCTGGATGCTCACGCGGGCTCCCGGGCTACTTCGCCGCGCGCACCCGGGCGCCGCGCCCCTCGCGCAGGCCGTCGCCCGGTTCGGCCACCACCTCGGCGCGGGACGTGAGGCCGCTCACGATCTCGGTGTGCCCCGAGCCGGTCACCCCGGTCTTCACCGGTTGGCGATGGAGCTTCCCCCCGGCCACGGTCCATACCGAGTTGTCCTTCACGGCGGAGGAGGGCACGAGCAGCGCCTCGTCGCGCCGGGAAACGACGAGGTTCGCGTCCACGGTCATGCCGATCCGGAACGCGGCGGGGTCGGCGAGCCGGATGCGCACGCGGTAGGTGCGGGCCACGGGATCGCCTTTCGGCGTGACCTCGCTCACCTCGCCGTCGAAGACCCGCCCCGGGAGGGCGTCGGCGCGCAGCACCACCTTCTGCCCGACGTGCACGCGCGGGATGTCCTCCTCGTCGACTTCCGCGGAGACGCGCAGCGGCGCGCAGCAGGACAGGTAGAACACCGGCTGCCCCACGGGGATGAACTGGCCGATCTCGCCGTCGCGCTTGATGATGATCCCGTCGGCGGGCGAGACGAGCGCCGCGAAATCGCGCTGCGCCTGGGCGCGCTGCAGGGAGGCCTCCGCCGCGTCGAGGTCGGAGCGGGCGCGGTCGAGGTCCACCTCGGAGACGAAGCCGCGCGCGACCAGGCTCTTGGTTCGGTCGTACTGCGCGCGCGCGAACTTGGCGCGGGCCGCGAGCTCCGTGACGGTGTGCACGAGGTCGGAGTCGTCGATCCTCGCGAGGACCTCGCCCTTGCGCACCGGGCGTCCCTCGTCGGTGTTGAGCTCGACGAGCCGGCCCGCGACGCGCGGAGCGATCGGCATGCTGACCGTGGGCTCGACGCTCCCGGTCGCGTAGATCGCCTCCACCGCCGGCCCCCGCACGGGCGTCACGACCGCCACCGGCACGGGGCCGTCGCGAACCCACCACCAGGCGGCCAAGCCGGCCGCGACGATCGCGGCCGACGCCCAGATCCACTTGTTTCGCATCGTGCCGAGTGTAGCAACGGCCCCGGGGGGAGGTCACCCGGCCGGCGCCCCGGCCCGTGGAACGGGCGGAGCGCGACGCCTCAGGTCTTCCCGCTACCGCCGCCGTACCCGACGCGCTTCGAGAAGGTGCTGATCACCTTGCCCTGGTCGTTGAAGGTCACCGAGTACTCGGAGTAGAAGCCCCAGGTGTCGTAGTAGAAATAGGCCCAGCCCTCGGTGCGGGTCGCGCGGAAGGGCATCTTCTCGTCCGGGGGGCCGAGGAGCTGCTGGACCTGCTCCTGCGACATGCCGTTCTTCACCTGGGCGAAGAGGGCGTCGCTCCGGCTCGGGCCCTGCGTGGCGCAGGCGCCCAGGAAAAGGGCGAAGGTGAGGGCGAGTCCCGCAGCGGCGGCCCTCGCGGCGCGGTGCTGGATCATGGAACCTCCTGGGGAATCTACTTGCCCGCTTCCTCCGCGGGCGCGGGGGACGGCGGCGGCTCCTCGTGCTCCTTCGCGGCGGCGCGCTGGAGCCGCTTGGCTTCCTTCTTCTGCTTCTTGGCGAGCTCACGCTGCCGTTTCGCGAACGCGTAGTTCGGTTTTGCCATTCGACGCCTTCCTTCTCCGGTTGGGGACGCATCCATCATGCCCGAAGACCGGCCCGCCCGTTGGACCTGGATCAAAAAACCCCGTGGGATTTTCCGTGCCGGGGGGCGCGACCGCCGGGTTACGCCCGAAACGCGCCCCTCCACCCCGGGGCCTGAAATGTGTGCGCCAGCGCACAGACGGCGGGGCGGCGGGGGACCGATAATCCCGACGACGCCCCACGAACGGGCACGACTCCATACCCCCCATGGAAGACGAAGAGCGCAAGACGCTCGAGCGCGAGGTCCAGACCCACCTGCACCGGATCGAGAGGATCCACGAGACCCTTCGCGACAGCGAAGAGAACCTCCGGCAGATCGTCGACGCCCCTCCGGAGCTCGTCAAGGAGGTCGACACGCTCAAGATGGAGCTCAGGGGGCGCAAGGCCGCCCTCGCCGTGGGGTTGTCGCTCCTGGGGATCTACCAGGACTAGCCCCGACCCGGCCGCGCGCCTTCGATGCGCAGCGCCCGGTCGATCCACTGGGCCGTGAGCTTCTCCTGCAGCGAGTTCTGCCCGAGGCGCGCGCGCAGCCCCGGGAAATCCACCGCGTCGAGCGCCTGGTCCTGGTTGAAGCAGGAAAAGACGTAGCTCACCTTGCCCGTGGCCCGGTCGACGTGGGGCTGCAGGCACTGCGCGCAGATCTCCTTCATCATGCACTGCATCGGGGAGTTGATCGACCCGATCGCCACGTGCGCCTTCGGCAGGTACGGCGCGAGCAGCCCGTGCCGCGCCTGCGCCACCGCGGCCATCATGCCGTCGGAGCCGATCGCGACGAGGCGGTTCGCCTCCTGCATGCGCACCCGCGGCTCGCCCAGGCTTCCGCTCGCGTGCGCCGCCATCGCCTCGACGATGTTGGCGACGCACGCCTTGTCCCCGGGGCGCGTGGGCGCGAAACCGGGGGCCTCGTCGCAGCACCAGACGACCTCGTCGGCGGCCGCCTCGATCTCGGCCACCTTGTAGCGGTCCTGCATCTTCTTGTAGCCGGCGAAGTAGAGCACCCGCGAGCCCGCCGCGCGCAGCGCCGCGCCGATGGAGAAGAGCACGGCGTTGCCGAGGCCGCCGCCCACGAGCACGACGGTCTCGCCCCCGGGCGTCTCGGTGGGCGTTCCCGTGGGACCCATGAGGATCACGGGCTCCCCGGGCCGCAGCAGCGCGCACAGGTCGCTCGAGCCGCCCATCTCGAGCACGATCGTGGAGACGAGCCCTTTCTCGCGGTCGACCCACGCGCCCGTGAGCGCGAGGCCCTCCATCGCGAGCCGCGTGCCGCCGGGACGAGCGGCGAGCGACTCGAAGTTCTGCAGCCGGTAGAACTGGCCCGGGTGGAAGCGCCGCGCGGCGAGCGGGGCGCGCACCACCACCTCGACGATCTTCGGCGTGAGGCGCTCGACGTGGTGGACCACGGCGCGCAGCTCCACGTTCAGCATCGAGAGGAACCGCTGCGTCTGCTGCGGCGGCCGGGCCTCGCGGCGCTCGAGCACGCGGCTCACCACCGGGAAACCCTGCTTCGACGAGGCCATCGCGCCCACCACGTTGCCGTGGTACGACGGATGCAGGTCGCCGAAGAAGCTCATGAAGCGCCCGTCGGGCTCGCGCGCCATCAGCACCCGCGGCTCGGCGGGCTTCGGGGTCTTCTCGGGCGCGGCGGGCCGCCCTTCCTCGTCGAGCGCCTGGAAGTAGCGCCCGTCGAGCGCGAAATGGGCGGGATCCTCGCGCGCGAGGACGGTGTTGGGCTGCGTGCCCGCGGCGATGAGCACGGTGCGCGCCGCGAGCTCGACCTCGCGCGCGACGGGCTCACCCGACTCGTCCGCCGCCTGCGCGCGCAGGACGAGGGAGCGCGCATGGCCGAAGCGGTCCACTTCGACGCGTAGCGGCGTGAGGCTCTCGGCGAAGCGGATGCCTTCCTCGAGCGCCTTCTCCACCTCCTCGTGGTTGAGCGTGTACGAGGGGCTGTCGATGAGGCGCTTGCGGTACGCGATGGTCGAGCCGCCCCAGGAGCGCAGCAGCTCGAGGATACGCGGCGGCCGGCCCTCGGCGGCGGCGGCCTCGCGCTCGGCGCGGATCGCGAGGGCGTGCGTGAGGAACTCCTCGGCGATCTCCGTCTCCTCGTCGTTCCACTCGTTCCTCACGGCGCCGGCGCTGCGCTCGGCGACGAGCTTCTCGTAGCGGGCGAGGAACTTCTCCACCTGCACGGGGTAGTAGGCCAGCGCCTCGGTCGCGGTGTCGATCGCGGTGAGGCCCCCGCCCACCACCACGATGGGCAGGCGCACCTGCAGGTTCGCGATCGAGTCGGCGCGCGCCGCCCCGGTGAGCTGCAGCGCCATGAGGAAGTCGGAAGCCGCGCGCACGCCGCGCACGAGGCCGTTCGGCATGTCGATCACCGTGGGCTTGCCGGCGCCCGTGGCGAGCGCGATGTGGTCGAAGCCCATCGCGAAGGCCGTCTCGGCGGTGAGCGTCCCGCCGAAGCGCACGCCGCCGAACAGCGCGAACTGCGACCGGCGCTCCACGAGGAGGCGGGCCATCTTGAGGAAGTTCTTGTCCCAGCGCACGGTAATGCCGTACTCGGCCACGCCCCCGAAACCGGCCATGAGGCGGCTTTCCAGCGGCTCGCGCAGCTCCGCGACGCGGTGGACCGGGCGGAAGGCCACGCGCGTGCCGTCGGGCCGCACGCCCGAGATCGACGCGTCGAGCGGCTCGATCTTCAGCCCGTCGATGCCGACCACCGTGTGCCCGTCGTTGAGCAGGTAGTGCGCGAGCGTGAAGGCCGCCGGCCCCATGCCGACCACGAGCACGCGCTTGCCCGTGGGCGCGGCGGCGAGCGGCCGGCGCAGGTTGAGCGGGTTCCACCGGGTGAGCAGCGAATAGACCTCGAAGCCCCAGGGCAGCTCGAGCACGTCCTTGAGCGTACGCGTCTCGGCTTGCGGGATGTTCACCGGATCCTGGCGCTGGTAGATGCACGACTTCATGCAGTCGTTGCAGATGCGGTGCCCGGTGGCGCAGACCGTGGGGTTGTCGATCACGATCATCGCGAGCGCGCCGATCGCCCAGCCCTGGGTCTTGAGCTTGTGGAACTCGGAGATGCGCTGCTCGAGGGGGCAGCCGTGCAGCGACACCCCGAACGGGCTCTTCTTGAAGGCGGCGCGCCCATCCTCGCCGGGCTTGTCGAAGAGCCCCTTGGAGCACGAGTCCTTGCCCTGCTCGTGGCACCAGATGCAGTAGTTCGCCTCGTCGAGCGCGCCGGGGAGCCCCGTGCCGGGGTCGGTGAGCGCGAAGCCCTCGCGGCGCCGGACATGGTGCAGCGTGTGCACGGTGTAGCCCCGGCTCGTGTCGGTGTCCACGGGCACGAGGTGCATCGGATCGACGCGCTGCGGGGGCTTGAAGAGCACGCCGCCCCGGAAGCGGCGCCGTCCCTCGTCGGTGTGCGCCGCCCAGGCGCAGAAGCGCTCGGCCGCCTCGAGGTCGGGGCCGTGGGCCTTCTCGTCGGCGAGCCACCCGAGGACGCGCTCGGCGAAGACGAGCTCGTCGAAGGACCCGCCCAGGCGCGCGGCGACGTCCGCTTCGAGAGCGGGCCCGTCGAGCGCCTGCGCGGCATCGGCCTTGATCTTGAGCATCGCGCGGCGCTGCACGAACTTGCGCTTCACGCGGAAGAGGGGGGCGAGGCGATGGTGGCCTTCGACGAGCTCCATCCACGCTTCCTCGATCCCGAAGAGGCGCGCGACGAAGCGGTCGAGGTGCGGCGCGACCGCGATGAGGAGCTCCGCTTCCTCCTTGTAGGCGAGGGCCCCGGGCTGCGCGCGGGCCGCTTCCCAGCGCGCGTGCAGCGGGGCGTCCTCGGCGCGCAGCCATTGCGCGAACTCCCGGTCGACGCGGGCGAGCCCCGCGGGATCGTAGAGGTCCTCGAACGCCAGGCCGAAATCGAGGCGAAGGAACGGTTCCGCGACGGACATGCGGAGAAGGGAGAGGGCCGGAGAAAGGGCGAAGTAAAAAAACAATTCTATCGGAATGCCCGGCCGCGCCCGGTTGTTCTGGCGCAAGGGCCATCCTTTGCTTATGATCGGATGGCTCCCGTCATTCCCCCGGAGAAACCCTATGGACCGTCGTACTTTTATTCGCCTGTCCGGCCTCGCGTCCGCGAGCCTCGCGCTTCCGGCGACTCGTGCGGTCGCCGCGGAAGACACGTCCGCACCGTGGCGGACGTTCGAAGTGACTACCCGGGTCGAGATCCCCGATTCCTCCGGCATCACCCGCGTCTGGCTTCCAGTGCCCCTTCTCGAGGACCGTCCCTTCGTGAGGCCCCTGGGCAACTCGTTCGAGGCCCAGGGCGGCAGCGCGCGCTTCGCGGTCGATCCCAACTACGCCGCGGGCATGGTCTGCGGCGAGTGGCCCTCGGGCGTGAAGCCCGTGCTCGAGCTGAAGAGCCGGTTCGCCACGCGCGATGCCCGGGTGGACCTCGCGAAGGCGGGCAACCCGATCCCGGAAACCCCCGCCGTGCTCGCGCGCTACACCGCCTCGACCACGCACATGCCCACGGGCGGCGCCGTCTACGCGCTCTCCTCCGAGATCGTGAAGGGAGCGGGCGACGACATCGAGAAAGCCCACGCGATCTACGAATGGATCGTCGAGAACACGTACCGCAACCCGGACACGAAAGGGTGCGGCGCGGGCGACATCGGCTTCATGGTCGAGAACAAGTCGTGGGGAGGCAAGTGCGCGGACCTGAACGCGCTCTTCACGACGCTCGCGCGCTCCCAGGGCATCCCCGCGCGCGACCTCTACGGCATCCGGGTCGCCGATTCGCGCCTCGGCTACAAGAGCCTCGGCAAGAGCGGCGACATCACCAAGGCCCAGCACTGCCGCGCCGAGTTCTACTCCAAGGCCCACGGCTGGGTCCCCGTGGATCCGGCGGACGTGCGCAAGGTGATCCTCGAGGAGCAGGGCGGCAAGAAGATCGACGACCCGATGGTGGTCGCCGCGCGCAAGCGGCTGTTCGGATCCTGGGAGATGAACTGGCTGCCGTACAACTACGCGAACGAGGTGGCGCTGCCCGGCTCGGCGCACGGGCCGGTCACGTTCCTCATGTACCCGCAGGGCGAGACCGCGGAAGGGCGCCGCGACAGCCTCGATCCGGACCATTTCACATACCGGATCGCCTCGACAGAGGTCGCCTGAGCGCGCGCTCGAGAGCTCTTCGGGGATGAGGACCGCCTGGCGGTGGATCGCCGCGGCGGCGGCGAGCGCGGCCGTGCTCGCGGTCGCGGCCGATCCCCCGATGCGCGCCTGGGCGGAGCGCGCGACCCCGCCCCTCGTGCTCAAGGACCTCGCGGGGCGGGAGGTGGACCTGCGCTCGCTCCGGGGCCACGTGGTGCTGGTGAACTTCTGGGCGACGTGGTGCGGGCCCTGCATCGCGGAGATGCCCGCGCTGCAGCGGCTGCACGAGCGCCTCGGGGGCGAGCCGTTCGAGGTGCTCGCGGTGAACTACGGCGAGTCGCGCCCGAAAGTGGAGGGCTTCGTGCGCAAGAAGGGCTTCACGTTCGACGTGCTGCTCGATCCCGACCAGGCCGCCGCCGACGCGTGGAAGGCGAGGGGCCTGCCGATGACCTACCTCGTCGATGCGGACGGGCGCGTGCGCTACTGGAGCTTCGGCGAGCGCGACTGGAGCTCGGGGGAGTCGCTGCACCAGGTCGAGGAGCTGCTCGCGGAGGCATCCCGTGCCCGACGATAAGCCGATCGCGCCGCGCATCGTGGACCGCTCGCGGCCCGAGGGCGCCGACGAGCGCTCGGCGGTGGTCGAACGCCTGCTCGAGGCCCCGGCGAGCATCGCCCCGCGCTACTTCTACGACGAGCTGGGCTGCGCGCTCTACGGCGCCATCTGCCGGCTGCCGGAGTACTACCCGACGCGCACCGAGACCGCGCTCGTCCGCGAGCATCGGGGAGAGATCGCCGCGGCGATCGGCCTCGGGCGCCAGCTCGTGGACCTGGGCGCGGGCGACTGCTGCAAGGCGCGATCGTGGATGCCGTTCCTCGATCCGGTGCGCTACGTCGCGGTCGACATCGCGGGGGCCGAGATCGAGCGGGCGCTCGTGCGCATGGCGCCCGATTTCCCCGCTGTCGAAATGGTGGGCCTCGTGGCGGACTTCGCCCGCGGCCTGCCGCTCGAAGGCATCCTCGACGGCGCCGCGGCGGCGTTCCTCTATCCCGGATCGAGCATCGGCAACTTCACCCCGGCCGAGGCCGTGGCGTTCCTGGCGGGGATCGCCCGCGAGTGCCGGTCGCGCCCGGGCAGCGGATTGCTGATCGGCGTGGACGCGAAGAAGGACCGGGCCACTCTCGACGCGGCCTACGACGACGCGCTCGGCGTGACGGCCGCCTTCAACCGCAACATCCTCGCGCACCTCAACCGGCGCTTCGGCTTCGACTTCGACGTGCGCGCTTTCGGGCACCTCGGCTTCTACAACGAGGACGAGGGGCGCATCGAGATGCACCTGGAATCGTCGCGCGCGCAGGCGGTGAGCCTGGGCGGCGGCCTCGTGCGCCGCTTCGCGAAGGGCGAGCGCATCCACACCGAGAACTCGTACAAGTACGGCGCCGCGCAGTTCGAGGCGATGCTCGCCGAGGCGGGATTCGGCTCCGTGCGCCGTTGGGCCGCGCCGCGCGACGCCTACTTCGTCTTCTACGCCTCGTAGGGCGCCGTCAGCGGCCCGCCCCGGTCACGCGTCGCGGGCGACGCGCACGCCCGAGAACTGCCAGCGCGCGTCGGCGGGAAAGAAGTTGCGGTACGTCGCGCGGACGTGGGAAGCGGGCGTAGCGCACGATCCGCCGCGCAGGACGTACTGGTTCGCCATGAACTTGCCGTTGTATTCGCCGACGGCACCCGGTGCGGGCCGATAGCCGGGATAGGGCCCGTAGTCGCTGCGCGTCCACTCCCATACGTCGCCGAACGCCTGGGCGAGCGTGCCCTCCGCCGGCATCTCGCGCGCGGCGAGGGGGTGCAGCGCGCCGCTTTCCAGGAAGTTTCCCTCGATGGGCATCGCGGCTGCGGCGACCTCCCACTCCGCCTCCGACGGCAGCCGCGCGCCGGCCCAGCGCGCGTACGCGTCGGCCTCGTAGAAGCTCACGTGGCAGACCGGCGTGTGCGGCTCGATCGCGACGAGCCCGTGCAGCGTGAAGGTCCGCCACTCGCCGTCGCGCCGCTCCCAATAGGCCGGCGCCTCCCAGCCGCGCGCGACGACCGTGTCCCACCCGGCGGAGAGCCACAGCTCCGGCCTACGGTATCCCCCATCCTCGACGAAGCGGAGGAAATCTCCGTGCGTCACGGGATGGGAGGCGATCTCGAAATCGCGCAGCCACACGCGGTGGCGCGGCGATTCGTTGTCGAAGGCGAAGCCGTCGCCCTGGTGCCCGATCTCGTGCGCCCCGCCCGCCACGGCGATCCAGCGCGTCGCGCCGGGGCGGATCGGCGTGAGCGGCCAGGGCTTGCGATAGGCGGGACGGCCGGGGTTGCGCGACAGGAGGTCCTTCACGTCGGTGAGGATGAGCTCCTGGTGCTGCTGCTCGTGGTTGAGGCCCAGCTCCACGAGGCCGCGCTCGCGTGCGTCGAAGGCGCGCTCCTCGAGGAGGCCGGACATCAGCTGGTCGACGTGGCGCCGGTAGGCGAGCACCTCGCCGAGGGAGGGGCGCGACAGCAGGCCGCGCTGGGCACGCGGGTGCCGGTCGCCCACCGCCTGGTAGTACGAGTTGAACAGCACGCGAAAGGAGGGATCGTAGGGAGCGAAGCCGCGCGGGGCGAGCACGAAGGTCTCGAAGAACCACGTGGTGTGCGCGAGGTGCCATTTCACCGGGCTCGCGTCCGGCATGGACTGGATCGCGCAATCCTCCGGCGAGAGCGGCGCGGCGAGCGCGAGCGTGGCGTCGCGCACGCGGGGGTAGGCCTGCGCCTGCGCGCGATGCGGCGCGGGAACGTTGCGAGTGGCCGGCTTCCTCATGAGCCCCCCTTGGCGGACCTGCGCCGCCGCAAGGTCAATCGACCGTGATGGCCGCGGGTCCTTCCCGCATTTGCCCGATGACGGCGGCGCTGCCGAAGCCCTCGTCGCGGAAGACGCCGAGCACCGCGTCGCACGCCGCGGGCGCGCAGGCGACCAGCAGCCCGCCGCTCGTCTGCGGGTCCGTGAGCAGCGCGCGCTCGGTTTCCCCGATGCCGGTTCCCAGCTTCACGCTCGCGCCGTAGCTCGACCAGTTGCGCGCCGAGGCTCCGGTCACGAGGCCCGCGCGGGCGAGCTCTAGCGTCCCGGGAAGCAGCGGCACCGCGCTCCAGTCCACGTGGGCCGCGGTGCCGGATGCCTTCGCGAGCTCGCGAAGGTGTCCCAGCAGGCCGAAGCCCGTCACATCAGTGAGCGCGTGCACGTCCGCCATCTCGGCGAGCCGCGTCCCCGGGGTGTTGAGCGCGGTCGTGCACTCGATCATCGCCCGGTAGCCCTGCGCGTCGAGGCGGCCCTTCTTGAGCGCGGCGCTGTAGACGCCGACGCCGAGCGGCTTGCCGAGGATGAGCTTGTCGCCCGGGCGCGCGCCGGAGTTGCGCTTCACGTGGCGCGGATCGACGAGCCCGATGGCGACCAGGCCGTAGATGGGCTCGACCGAATCGATGGTGTGGCCGCCCGCGATGGGAATGCCCGCCCGCGCGCACACCGACTCGCCGCCTTCGAGGATCCTGCGGATCACGTCGAGCGGGAGCTGGTTCACGGGCATGCCCACGAGGGCGAGGGCGAAGAGCGGCTGGCCGCCCATCGCGTACACGTCGGAGATGGCGTTGGTGGCGGCGATCGCGCCGAAGTCGAAGGGATCGTCCACGATCGGCATGAAGAAGTCGGTCGTGGCCACGATCGCCTGGCGCTCGTTGAGCTGGTAGACCGCCGCGTCGTCGCTCGTCTCGATGCCCACGAGCAGGTCCTTCGGCAGGAGCGCCGGGGTGCTCTTGGCGAGGATCTGCTCGAGCACGCCGGGAGCGATCTTGCAGCCGCACCCGCCGCCGTGGCTGAACTGGGTGAGGCGCACCTGCATGTCCATGGGTCGCGCGCTCCTCGATTCGAAGGGGATCATTCTAACGCCGCGCCGTGAGCCGCGCGGCGAGGTGGCGCACGGCGGCCGCCTCCGCCGCGGGGCGGAAGAGAGTCCTGCGGCGTGCGCACGCGCGGCGCAGCTCCGCGAGCCACGCGGGATCGTCGAGCGCGCGCGCGAGCATCGCGGCGAGCCCGGCGGCGTCCCGCGGCTCGAAGAGGCCCGGATAGTCCCGGCCGAGCATGCCGACGTTGCCCGAGATGCGGCTCGCGATCACCGGCGTTCCGGCGGCGATCGCTTCCACGATCACGTTCGCGCCCCCCTCGACCACCGAGGGATGCACGAGCACGTGCGCGCGGGCCATCGCCGCGCGGGCGAGCCCGTGGGACAGCGGGCCCGAATAGCGGTAGCGCGGCTCGGCGCGCTCCAGCGCGCGCGCTTCCTCCGCCAGCCCCGCGTCGAGCGCCGCACCCACGTGCCGCACGCGGATCGGAAGCCCCGGCGGCAGGCGGCGGATCGCCTCGAAGAGCGTGCGCGGGTCCTTCTCCGCGCGCAGGTGGCCCACGGCGACGCAGTCCAAGCGCCCGGCGGGCTTGCGCCGGGCCGCGAGCAAGGGCGCCGACTGGAAGATCACCTCGCACTTGCGCCGCCACACGGGCTGAAGCAGGCGCGGCGCATCTTCCTGGAGCGCGACGAGGCGGTCGGCCCGGTCGAGGGAAGCCGCGCATTCCGCGCTTCCGGGCAGGTCGCGATAGAGGTCCGTGCCGGTGAGCACCACGGCCATGCGGCGCCCGCCGGACTCGCGGTGGAAGCGCGCGATGGAGTCGGCGCTTCGGCAGGCGTGCAGGGCGATCAGCGCGTCGGCCTCTTCCCCGTCCCAGGCCGTCTGTACAATGGGCCGGAAGCGATCGCGCAGCATCCCGGCCCACCGGATCGCGGTGCGCCAGTTGCCGTTGTTCGCGCTTCTCGTCCCCGGCGTCACGATGCAGACCACAGGTTTGGCGAGCCGGCCCATCGGCGAATTATACGAAGGCGAGCGCCTCGCCGAGGCGCTCGCCGACGCACGCGAGCGCACGCTCGGCGCCTACGCGCACCTGGACCTCGCGCGCCTCGAGTTTCCGTGCATCGCGATCGTGAATCCCGCGCTCTGGGAGCTCGCGCACATCGCCTGGTTCCAGGAGCACTGGTGCCTGCGGCAGCGCACCGACGGCGGCCTCGGCCCCTCGCTCCTCGCGGATGCCGACGCGCTCTTCAATTCGAGCACCGTGCCCCACGATTCGCGCTGGCACCTGCCGTATCCGCCGGAGCGCGTGCTGCGCGCCTACATGGCGGACACGCTGCAAGCCACGCTCGATGCGCTCGAGCGCACGCCGGAGGAGGGGCGCTATTTCTTCAAGCTCGCGCTGCTGCACGAGGACATGCACGGCGAGGCGCTGCTCATGACGCTGCAGACGTTAGGCCTCGCCGCGCCGCCGCTGGGGGCCTACGAGCCGCCGCGCGGGCGCGAGGAAGCCGCCTTCGACGTGTGCTTCGCCGGCGGCGAGGTCGCGCTCGGGACGGCGCGCGGCGAGAAGCGGTTCACCTTCGACAACGAGAAGTGGTCGCACCCGGTGCGCGTCGAGTCGTTCTCGATCTCGTCGCTGCCCGTGCGCCAGGGCGATTTCGCGGCGTTCGCGGAGGACGGCGGCTACGCGCGGCGCGACCTCTGGAGCGCGGAGGGCTGGGCGTGGCGCGAGCGTTCGGGGCGCGAGGCGCCCCGCGGCTGGCGGCGCGAGGGAGCGACCTGGGCCGCCCGGCGCTTCGACCGGACCGAAGCGATCGATCCTTCCGCGCCGATGGTCCACGTCTCGCTGCACGAGGCGCGCGCATGGTGCCGCTGGGCGGGACGGCGCCTGCCGACGGAGGCCGAGTGGGAGTTCGCGGCGCGCAACGGCGGCGCCGGCGACCGGTTCCCGTGGGGCGAGGCCCCGCTCGGCGACGGAGCGATGCTCGACTTCCGCCACGCGGCGCCCGCCATCGCGCCCGATCCGGCGCCCTCGCGCTCGGGGCTGCGGCTCATGCTCGGCGGCGTCTGGGAATGGACCGCGAGCCCCTTCGAGCCGTATCCCGGCTTCCGTCCCGATCCCTATCGCGACTACTCCGAGCCCTGGTTCCATACCCACTTCGTGCTGCGCGGCGGAAGCTTCGCGACCCGCTCGCGCCTGGTCCACAACCGCTTCCGCAACTTCTACGTGCCGGACCGGGACGACGTGTTCGCGGGATTGCGCACGTGCGCGGTCGAGGAAGGTCGCGGCGTGTCATAATCGTTTCCGGCGGGCCTCCCCGCATTGAGGGGCGGCGAACCTGGTCAGGTCGGGAACGAAGCAGCCATAGTCGATTCCTTCAAGTGCCGGGGGTCAGGCTCGCCATGAACATTCATGGCTCGAGGGCCGGATTCGAAGAATTCCCTCGGGCTCTGCGCCTCCTCGAAGCTGCCGATCATCGATGACGTATCAAGTGCTGGCCCGCAAGTGGCGGCCCCGGGTCTTCGAGGAGATCGTCGGCCAGCCGCACGTCGTCACGGCGCTCGCGAACGCCCTCGATTCGAAGCGCCTGCACCACGCCTACCTCTTCACCGGCACGCGCGGCGTGGGCAAGACCACCCTCGCTCGCATCCTCGCGAAGGCGATGAACTGCGAGACCAACGGCGTGAGCGCGCACCCCTGCGGGAAGTGCCGCGCATGCACCGAGATCGACTCGGGGCGCTTCGTGGACCTGCTGGAGGTCGACGCCGCCACGAACACGAAGGTGGACGAGATGCGCGAGCTCCTCGACACCGCCCAGTACATGCCGGCGTCGGGGCGCTTCAAGATCTACATCATCGACGAAGTGCACATGCTCTCGCGGCACGCCTTCAACTCGATGCTCAAGACGCTCGAGGAGCCGCCCGAGCACGTGAAGTTCATCCTCGCCACCACCGACCCCCAGCGCCTGCCCGTGACGGTGCTCTCGCGCTGCCTGCAGTTCAACCTGAAGCCGCTTCCGCCCGCGCTCGTCGCCGCGCACCTCGAGCGGGTCCTCGAGGCGGAGAAGATCGCCTTCGAGGAGCCGGCGCTGCTGCAGCTCGGGCGCGCCGCGGCCGGAAGCCTGCGCGACGGCCTGAGCCTCCTCGACCAGGCGATCGCCCACGGCGCGGGTAGCGTCACGGCGGCCAATGTAGCCGAGATGCTGGGCACGCTCGGCGGCGACCTCCTCTGGCCGCTGCTCGAGCGCGTGGCCGACGGCGACGGCGCGGGCACGGTGCGGGAGGCCGAGCGCATCGCCTCGCGCAGCATCTCGCTCGATTCGGCTCTGGAGGAGATCGCGGCGATCCTGCACCGGGTGGCGCTCGCGCAGGCCGGCGTCGATCCCTCCGCGGACGATCCCGACGCGCCGCGCGTGGCGGCCCTCGCGCGCCGGCTCGATGCCGGCCAGGTGCAGGTGATGTACCAGATCGCGGTGCTCGGCCGCCGCGACCTGCCGCTCGCCCCGGACGAGTTCGCGGGCTTCAGCATGGCGCTGCTGCGCATGCTCTCCTTCGCGCAACCTTCGCCGGGTGCGCGGCCGGCCCTCGAGGGCGCCGCCGCGAAGGCGCCCGCGGCGAAAGCCCGCTCGCCCCAGGCCGCGGCGCAGGTGCAAGGCGCCGCCGGGGCGCAGTCCCCGGTCGCCCCTCCGCAGGAGGAAGCCCCGGCGCCCGTGGCCGTGCGCGCCGAGCCTTTCGACGGCGACTGGCCCGCCTTCGTGGAGCGCCTCGGCCTCACCGGGATGGCCGGAATGGTCGCGCGTCACGGCGAGCTCGCCTCCTACGAGAACGGGCGCCTGGAGCTGGTGGTGCCCGAGTCGCACCGCATGTACGCCGAGCGCGCCTACCAGGAGAAGCTCAAGGCCGCGCTCGCCCCCCATTTCGGCGCCGGCTTCCGCCTCGCCGTGCGTGTGGGCGACACCGCGGGCACGAGCGTGGCGGCCGCCAAGTCGCGCGAGATGGCGGCGCGCCAGGCCGATGCCGCCGAGGCGATCGAGGACGATCCGTTCGTGCGCGACCTCGTGCGCGACCTCGGCGCCGAGGTCGTCCCGTCGTCCATCCGTCCCGCCGGGGAAGGCGCCGCGGGGAACCCATCGAGCGAAGAGAGGTGATGGCCATGATGAACAAGGGCGGTCTCGGGGCGCTGATGAAGCAGGCGCAGCAGATGCAGGAGAACATGCGGCGCGTGCAGGAGGAGCTCGCGACGATCGAGGTCGAAGGGCAGTCGGGCGCGGGCCTCGTGAAGGTGGTCATGACCTGCCGCCACGCGGTGAAGCGCGTGACGATCGATCCTACGCTCCTCGGCGAGGACAAGGACATGCTGGAGGACCTCGTGACGGCCGCGGTGAACGACGCGGTCGCGAAAGCCGACGCCACGACGCAGGCGAAGATGGCCGGATTCACCGCGGGGCTCAACCTGCCGCCGGGGCTGGGCCTCGGACTCTGAAGGCGATGGAGAAGCCCGCCGCGCTCGAGGAGCTGATCCAGGCGCTGCGCTGCCTTCCGGGCGTGGGGCCGAAATCGGCGCAGCGCATGGCCTATCACCTGCTGCAGCGCGACCCGAAGGGCGCCGAGCGGCTCGCGCGGGCGCTTTCGGAATCGCTCGCGCGCATCCGCCACTGCGCGCGCTGCAACACGTTCAGCGAGTCGGAGCTGTGCTCGCTGTGCACTTCGCCGCGGCGCGACGCCTCGCTCCTGTGCGTGGTCGAGTCGCCCGGCGACCTCCTCATGATGGAGCAGACGCAGAGCTACGCGGGGCTCTACTTCGTGCTGATGGGGCACCTGTCGCCGCTCGACGGGATCGGGCCGCGCGAGATCCACCTCGACCGGCTCGCGGCGCGCGCGGCCGACGGCGTGGTGAAGGAGGTGATCCTCGCGACCAATTTCACGGTCGAGGGCGAGGCGACCGCGCACTACGTCGGCGAGATGCTCGCCGGCAAGGGCCTCAAGGTGAGCCGCATCGCCCGGGGCCTGCCCGTGGGGGGCGAGCTCGAGCACGTGGATAGCGGCACGCTCGCCCAGGCGGTGCTGGAGCGGCGGCCCGCCTAGGCGCCCGAGCGGGGCCGCGGCTGCCTCCCGGGCGCCGCTGTCCCGGTCCTCGCGCAAGTCCCTGATTTGCCGTGCCGCACGCCCGGGAAGCGGCCTCCGGGGAGCCGGTGCGGTTGACGCAAATGGCCCCGTCTGTGATAATTTCCCCTCTCGGCGACGCGCTTTCCGCCGACCTGGCGCGGGGTGGAGCAGTCTGGCAGCTCGTCGGGCTCATAACCCGAAGGTCGTAGGTTCAAATCCTACCCCCGCAACCATCCCTTCCCATCTGCACGGCAAGGGACTGCCATCGCTCTTTAACAAGTTACAGCCGATAGAGGTGGGTGCTGCGGGTGTCTGGCCCCGGGGTATTTGTGCCTGGGGCGAGGTATCAGGCAGTGCTCGCTTGGATCCAAGTGATTCGAGTTGAGTTTTGTTGAGGATTGAACT
>DASPRQ010000029.1:0-10772 GCA_035624355.1 Usitatibacter sp.
GGCTTCAATGCCACGCAGGCGCCGACCTGTGGCGCGCTGGGATGCGGCACCGGCTTCGCGGGCCGGAACAGCGGCGTCGGCGTGCAGGGCGGTTGGGGCAGCGTGCTGGCCGGTCGCTGGGACACGCCGTACAAGGTTTCGACCTATCCGATCGACGCGTTCGGCGACCTGACCATGGCGGCCATCAGCGGCCTCGGTCACGACCAGGGCAACTTCGACCGCCGCGACCAGAACCAGATCGAGTACTGGTCGCCGGATTGGGCGGGCTTCGCGTTCAAGCTGATGTGGCAGACGAACTTTCTGAAGACCGCGACGACGAACCCGTACGACCAGGGCGCGAACGTCACCTACACCAAGGGCCCGCTGTACCTGATGTACGCGTACGAGGAGCACAAGGACCCGAGCCCGAGCTACAAGAAGGAATCCGGCAACAGCCTCGGCGGCACCTTCAGCTTCGGGCCGATCAAGATCGGCGCCGAGTACGAGCAGATCAGGCGGGTGTCCGCGACCGTCGCGCCGGATCCGAAGGACCGCAAGGAGTTGCTGGCGAACATCATCTGGACGGTGGGCAACAACCAGTTCATCTACCAGTACCAGGACAGCAAGGACGGCGGCGCGAACACGTCGGGCGCGGTCCAGCCCGAGTGCAACAGCAACACGCTCGCGTACAAGTACGTCTTCACCAAGCGCACGTTCTTCATCGCGCAGTACATGAAGACGGACAACAAGAACGCGGGCACCTGCAGCTTCGGTACCACCGCCACGTACCCGGTCAAGGCCGGCAACGATGTGGATGCGTTCGACATCGGCCTGCAGCACGTGTTCTGATCGCCTCGGCGATTCGCTGGCACAATGAAGGGCGCGGCTTCGGCCGCGCCCTTTTCATTTCCGGCTACCTCTGCGCTCCATGGCCCCGACCTACCGTTCCTCCCTCGCGGGCGTGATCGACTCGATGCTCGTCGCAGCGGACGAGGCGCTGCGCGCGCTTTCCGGCGCGGCGACCGCAGGCCGCCCCTCGCCGGGGGCCGGGCAGGAAGGCCCGGCCGGTGCCGCGGACCGTGATCGCGCCGCGCGCCTCATGCGCGTGAACCACACGGGGGAAGTCTGCGCGCAGGCCCTCTACAGCGGCCAGGCGCTCGTCGCCCGCAGTCCCTCCGTGCGCTCGGCGCTGCGCACGGCGGCCTCCGAGGAGCGCGACCACCTCGCCTGGTGCCGCGACCGGCTGCGCCAGCTCGACTCGCGCGCGAGCCTGCTCGACCCGCTGTGGTACGCGGGATCGTTCGCCTGGGGCCTCGCCTCGGGCCTCGCCGGGGATCGGTGGAGCCTCGGGTTCCTCGCCGAGACCGAGGACCAGGTGGAGCGGCACCTCGAGGGGCACCTCGACCGGTTGCCGGCCGACGATCGCGCGAGCCGCGCGATCGTGGCGCAGATGCGCGACGACGAGGCGCGCCACGGCGCCATGGGGCGCGCCCTCGGGGCGGCGGAGCTTCCCGCGCCCGTGAAGGCGGCGATGCGCGCGGCCGCGCGCGTCATGACGCGCACCACCTATTGGGTCTGACCGCCTAGCCTTCGCGGATCTCGAAGTCGAGCTCGATCTCGGCAGTCTTCGCGAGCATGATCGTCGCGGAGCAGTACTTGTCCTTGGAGAGCTTGATCGCGCGCTCGACCTGCGCCGGCGCGAGCGACTTTCCCGTGACGACGTAGTGCATGCGGATGCGCGTGAACACCTTGGGATCGTGGGGGGCGCGCTCGCCGTCGAGCTCCACGACGCAGCCCGTCACCGCCTGGCGCGCCTTGCGCAGGATGTGCACGACGTCGATCGCCGTGCATCCGCCGGCGCCCATCAGCAGGAGCTCCATGGGACGCGCGCCGAGGTCGCTCCCGCCCACGTCGGGGGCGGCGTCCATGACGATCGCATGCCCGCTGCCGCTCTCCGCGACGAACGTCATTCCGTCCAGCAGACGCACGCGTGCCTTCATTGGGCGACCCCCTTCCCCGCGGTCATGGCGCCGGCAAGTCGGGCCGCTCGGCGAGCCACGCCTTGGTGAGGTTCCAGCCGACGGCGAGCAGCGCCGGTCCCACGAAGAGCCCGATGAAGCCGAAGGCGATAGCGCCGCCGAAGACACCCAGCACCACGAGCAGCATCGAAAGCCCCCCGGCGCGGCTCATGAGGATGGGCTTCACGAAGTTGTCGACGGAGCTGATGACGGCGATCCCGTAGACCACCATGAAGATCGCCCACCCCGTGGAGCCCTGCGCGTAGAGCCACACCGCCGCGCCGCCCCACGCGAGGACCGGGCCCATCGGCACCAGCGAGAGCACGAAGGTGAGGGCGCCCAGCGCGAAGGCCGCGGGCACGCCGGCGATGAGGAAGCCCACGACCGCCACCGCAGCCTGGGCGAGCGCGGTGCCGAGCAGGCCGTAGACCACGCCGCGGACCGCGTTCTGCGCCGTGAGGGCGAGCGCCTTGCCGTGCTCGGGCCCCGCGAGGCGCTCCATGCCCTCGAGCAGCAGCCGGCGGACGAACTCGCCGTCGCGATAGAAGAAGAACGCGACGAAGATCGCGAGGAGGACCTGCACCAGCCCCTCGCCGACGGCGCTTCCGAGCGTGCCGACCAGGGCCTTGGCGGGCTCGGCGAAGTGCCGCGCGAGCGCCATCAGCTCCTCCTGGCTCTGCATGAGCACCTGCCAGTAATCGTCGAGCCAGGGGCCGACGAGCGGCAGGTTGCGGACGAAATCGGGGAGCGCGAGCGTCTCGCGCCGGCTTAGGAACCCGCGCACGCCCTCCACGATGTCGGCCGAGTGGACGATGAGGCTCTGGGCCGCGAGCGCCACGGGGAGCGCCAGGGCGACGAGCATCGCCAGCACGAGGACGAGGGCCGCGCGCCCGGCGCGTCCTCCCATGCGGTCGCGCAGCCGGGCGAAGAGCGGCCAGGTCGACAGGCACAGCACGCCCGCGAAGAGGACCGCGCCGAGAAACGGCCGCAGGATCAGGAAGCAGCCCAGCGCGAGGAGCGCGGCGGCGGCGACGCGGGCGTATTGCTCGAAGCGGCTGGCGGGCGTTGCGTCCAAGGCAGGCGGAATCTCGGGGACGGAACCGCGATTCTAGCCGAGCGCGGATTTGACACAAAGCGCTGATTTGCCGATAATTTCGAATTCTTCACCCAAAACAAGGCGGCCAAAGTATCGCCGGTGGATCGCCATCGACGGCACCCAGGGTCGCGGATCGAAAGGAAGCTCATGAAAACCTTCTCGGCCAAGCCGGAAACGGTGCGGCGCGACTGGTTCGTCGTGGACGCCACGGACAAGGTCCTGGGGCGGCTCGCGGCGGAAGTCTCGCGGCGCCTGCGCGGCAAGCACAAGCCCGAGTTCACTCCCCACGTCGATACCGGCGACTACATCGTGGTCGTCAACGTGGAGAAGCTGCGCGTGACCGGCGCGAAGGCGAGCGACAAGAAGTATTTCCGCCACTCCACGTATCCGGGCGGCATCTACGAGACGAACTTCGCGAAGCTCCAGGCGCGCCACCCGGACCGCGTGCTGCGCCTCGCGGTGAAGGGCATGCTGCCCAAGGGCCGGCTCGGCTACGCGATGATCAAGAAGCTCAAGATCTACGCGGGCCCATCGCATCCCCACGCCTCCCAGCAGCCGAAGTCCCTCGAGATCTAAGGAGCGAGCATGATCGGCAAGTACAACTACGGGACGGGCCGCCGCAAGAACGCGGTCGCGCGGGTGTTCATCAAGCCCGGCAAGGGCCAGATCACCGTCAACGACAAGCCCCTCGACGTGTTCTTCTCGCGCGAGACGGGCCGCATGATCGTGCGCCAGCCCCTCGAGCTCACGAACCACCTCGAGACGTTCGACATCAAGGTGAACGTCTTCGGCGGCGGGGAGTCCGGGCAGGCCGGCGCGGTGCGCCACGGCATCACGCGGGCGCTCATCGAATACGATCCCACCCTGAAGCCCGCCCTCTCGAAGGCGGGGCTCGTCACGCGCGACGCGCGCGAGGTCGAGCGCAAGAAGGTGGGCCTGCACAAGGCGCGACGCCGCAAGCAGTTCTCGAAACGCTGAGGCGCGGGGCGCTGCTCGCATGATCGTGCACGAACGAAGCCGCCTCGCAGCGGCTTCGTCGCTCTGTGCACGGCCGCGCGGGCTGCAGGAAGGATGCCAGGGATGATCAAGGTCGGAGTCGTCGGCGGGACGGGCTACACGGGGGTGGAGCTGCTGCGCCTTCTCGCCTTCCATCCGCAGGTCGAGGTGGCCGCGATCACTTCGCGCGTCGAGGCGGGCGTGAAGGTGGCCGACCATTTCCCGTCGCTGCGGGGCCGCTTCGACCTCGCGTTCACGGATCCGGCGAGCGCGCCGCTCGCGAAGTGCGACTGCGTGTTCTTCGCCACGCCGAACGGGGTGGCGATGGGCCAGGCCGGCGCGCTGCTCGACGCGGGCGCGCGCATCGTCGACTTCTCGGCCGACTTCCGCCTCAAGGACCGCGCGGTCTGGGAGAAGTGGTACAAGGTTCCCCATGCCGCGCCCCAGCTGCTCCCGCAGGCCGTCTACGGGCTGCCCGAGATCAACCGCGCCCGCATCCGCGAAGCGCGCCTCGTCGCGAACCCGGGCTGCTACGCGACCGCCGTGCAGCTCGCGCTCCTGCCGCTCGTGGAGACGGATTTCGTCGACCATCGCCACCTCATCGCCGACGCCAAGTCCGGCGTGAGCGGCGCGGGGCGCAAGGCCGATCTCGACCTCCTCTTCTCCGAGGCGAGCGACAATTTCAAGGCCTACGCGGTCGGCGGGCACCGCCACCACCCCGAGATCCTGGAAAGCCTCGCCGCGCTCGAGGGCGCCTCGGGCCGCGCGCTCGAGCTCACCTTCGTGCCGCACCTCGTGCCGATGGTGCGCGGGATCCTCGCCACGATCTACGCGCGCGTCACGGGCGAGACGGATTTCCAGGCCCTCTACGAGCGGCGTTACGCGAAGGAGCCTTTCGTCGACGTGCTGCCGCCGGGCTCGCAGCCGGAAACGCGCTGGGTGCGGGGCACGAACCAGTGCCGCATCGCGCTGCACCGGCCGTTCGGGGGCGACACGCTCGTGGTGCTCGCCGTCGAGGACAACCTCGTGAAGGGGGCGGCGGGCCAGGCGGTGCAGAACATGAACCTCATGTTCGGCTTCCCCGAGGCGCAGGGCCTCGAGCACATCGCCGTGGTGCCGTGATGCGCGGAATCGCCCGGCGGCTGCGCAGCAACTTCGGTATCGGATCGTCGCGCATGGCGATCCGCTCGCAGCTCGCATGGTACTGGCGGTGGCTGCTGAACGTCCTGATGATGGCGGCGGCCGGCGGCATCGCCTGGGTGCTGCTGGAGAGGGCCTACGGCCTCGGGGGCCAGAGCGTGGAGGACGTGCAGCGCAATGCCGCCCGGGTCGCGGAGGAGAACGCCGCCCTGAAGCGAAACCTCGACGAGGCGCGCAGCGCCCTCGTCGAGCGCGACCGGCAGCTTCAGGTGGAGAAGGCCGCGCAGGGCGAGCTCGCCCGCACCGTCGCCCAGCTCCAGGACGAGAACGCGGGGCTGAAGGACGACCTGGGCTTCCTGCGGAAGCTCATGTCGTCGGGGGCCACGCCCGAGGGCATTTCCGTCTCGGACCTCAAGATCCAGCGCGACGGGACCACGAACGAGTTCGCCTATCACATGCTGCTCACCCAGGGAGGCCAGCGCAAGCAGGACTTCAAGGGGCACCTGCAGCTCGTGGCCCACGTGGCGATGGGCCCCGTCCAGCGATCCCTGATCTTCCCCGACCCGGCGGCCGCCGGCCCGGGGTCCACGGCGGGCACGCTCGATTTCCGCTTCTACCAGAAGGTCGAGGGCCGCTTCGCGGTGCCGGAGGGGGGGGACCTGAAGAGCGTCGAGGTGCGCGTCCTTGCGCTTCCAGGGGGACAGGTTAAACTGTCCAGGACGGTCAACATTCCGCAGGAGGCGGGAGCCCATGTTCGGTAAAGCGAACAAGCCGAGCCCGATCGACAGCCTCATCGGGGCCGGGTCGACGATCGAGGGCAACATCACCTTCACCGGCGGGCTGCGCATCGACGGTCACGTCAAGGGCAACGTGAAGGCCACCGGGACCAAGCCCGGGACGCTGGTGATCTCGGAGCTCGCCAAGGTGGAGGGCGAGATCGACGTCGCCCACGTGGTCATCAACGGCACCGTCGCGGGCCCCGTCCGCGGCTCCGAGTACGTCGAACTGCTGCCCAAGGCCCGGGTCACAGGCAATGTCTCGTACAAGTCGATCGAGATCCACGTCGGCGCGATCGTCATGGGCCAGCTGGTGTACGAAAGCCCGCAGAAGAGCGAGAAGGTTGTGGAATTGAAATCCGCCACCATTTCAGATTGAACAGATACTCCTTTGGAGAACCATCATGAATGACATGGCCACGACGATGCCCGATCCGCTCATCTTCACCGAGAGCGCGGCCAACAAGGTGAAGGCCCTGATCGAGGAAGAGGGCAACTCGGAGCTCAAGCTGCGCGTGTTCGTCACCGGCGGCGGCTGCTCGGGCCTGCAGTACGGCTTCACCTTCGACGAGGTGGCCAACGACGACGACACCGTGATGCAGAAGAACGGCGTGAGCCTGCTCATCGACCCGATGAGCTACCAGTACCTCGTGGGCGCCGAGATCGACTACACCGAGGGCCTCGAGGGCGCGCAGTTCGTGATCAAGAACCCGAACGCCACCTCCACCTGCGGCTGCGGCTCGTCGTTCAGCGTCTGACGGCCCGTCCCCCCGGCGTCCGGCACAGGGGAGCTTCGGCTCCCCTGTTTCGTCTTCAGGCGGGGTAGATCGCCCCGAGCACCCGGGCACCGCGCGCCCCGGTGACCGCACTGAGGTCCACCGGCTCCCGGCGCACGCACTTCATGGCGAGCCACGCGAAGGCCATCGACTCGACGTGGGCCGCGGGCACGCCCAGGGCGTCCGTCGCAGCCACCGCGCGGCCGCCGGCGAGGCTCTCGATGCGCCCGACGAGCGCGGCGTTGCGCGCCCCGCCGCCGGCGAGGTACACCTCGCTCGCCGCCGTGCAGAAACGCTCGATGGCGGAGACGATCGCACGGGCGGTGAAGTCCGTGAGGGTGGCCTGTACGTCCTCCGGCCGGTAGCGCTCCGGCAGGCGCTCCTCGAGCCACTCCATCCGGAAGAGCTCGCGTCCCGTGCTCTTCGGGGGCGAGCGCTCGAGGAAGGGCTCGGCGAGGAGGCGCGCGAGCAGGCCCTCGTCGGCGCGACCCTGCGCCGCCCAGCGTCCTCCGTCGTCGTAGTCGGCGCCGAGATGCCGCCGCGCCCAGCCGTCGAGCAGCACGTTGCCCGGGCCGCAGTCGAAGCCCCGCGCGGGCGCGGCCGCGGGCAGCCACGTGACGTTGCTGATGCCGCCGATGTTGACGACGCAGCGCGACCGTGTGGGATGCCGGAAGACCGCCTCGTGGAACGCGGGAACGAGCGGGGCACCCTGGCCTCCGGCAGCCATGTCGCGGCGGCGGAAGTCCGCGACCACGTCGATGCCCGTGAGCTCCACGAGGCGCGCCGGATCGTTGACCTGGATGGTGAAGCCCAGGTCCGGCCGGTGGCGGACGGTCTGGCCGTGGCATCCGATCGCCGCGACCGCGTCCCGCTCCACGCCGCCGGCGGCGAGCGCTCCTTCCACGGCCCGGGCGTAGAGCTCCGCGAGCTCGAGCGAGACGGCGCCCGAGAGCTCCAGCCCGTCGGAGCCGGGCTCGCAAAGTGCGAGGATGCGCTCGCGCAAGGCGCGCCCGAAGGGCACGCTCGCGAATGCGAGGGTGCGCGGCGTGCCGGACGAGAAGTCAACGAGCGCGGCGTCGGCCCCGTCGAGGCTCGTCCCCGACATCAATCCGACGAAGAGGGAAGACACGCTACTCGAAGCGCGCCGGCGTCGAGGCGCTCACGAGCTCCATGGTCGTCCGGGCCTCGGCGGCCACGCGCGCGAACTGGGCGCGAAGGCGCGCGGGCACCGGCTCCGCCTTGGGGAGCGCCACGCGCAGGGGATCCTCGTACACGCCCGCGATCCGGAACTCGTAGTGCAGGTGCGGGCCCGTGGCCCAGCCGGTGTGGCCGACGTAGCCGATCGCCTGCCCCTGCGTCACGCGGGTCCCGGCGTGGATGCCCGCGGCGATCCGCGAGAGATGGCCATAGAGGGTGGTGATGCTTCCTCCGTGCCGGATCTCGATCGCGTTGCCGTATCCTCCGCGCCACCCCGCGAAGTCGACGCGCCCGTCGGCGCTCGCGAGGATGCGTGTGCCCTCGGGGGCGGCGAAATCCACGCCCGTGTGGTTGCGCCAGTTCTTGAAGATCGGGTGGAAGCGCCGGCCGAAGCGCGAACTCACTCGCGTGAACTCGACGGGCGAGCGCAGGAACGCCTTGGCGCGGTTGGCGCCGTCGAGCGAATAGTAGGCGTCGTTGCCCTCGTCGTCCCGGAAGAGCACGGCCTGGTACACGTGCCCGGCGTTCACGAGCTCGGCGGCGAGCACGCGCCCGGGGCCCACGAGCTCGCCCGAGCCGTAGAGCATCTCGTAGACGAGCGAGAAGCGGTCGCCCCTGCGCAGGTCGACGTGGAAATCGATGTCGGTCGAGAAGATCCGCACGAGCTGCATCGCGACCGCGTCGGGGATTCCCGCCGCATCGGTCGCCGCGAACAGCGACGAGTCGATGGCCGCCGTCTTGTAGACGAGGCGCGGCGCTTCGGTGATCGCGCGCTCGCGGGAGGCGAAGCCGCCGTCCGTGCGCACCACCTCCAGCATCGAGGCGGGGCCGGACAGGTAGCGCAAGGCGACCAGCGTGCCGTCCGGGGCCGTCTCCGACTGGACCGTGCGCCCGGGAACGAGCTGCCGGTAGATCTTCGCGCCCACGGCATCGGTGCGCAGGAAATCGACCGCGCGGGGATCGTGCACGCCGAGCCGCTCGAGGATCGCCGCGACCGTGTCGCCGCTCTGCACGCGCTCCTCGGCGACGTAGCGCTGCGCTTCGGGGGCGGCGGGCTTCCAGTCGTCGAGCGCGACCGCTTCCTGCACGGTCGTTCGCGCGAGGTCGTCGGTGGCCGTCCCCGGCGCCACGCCGAAGGCCGTGAGCACCGTGAGCGCCGGCAGCAGGAGCAGCATCACGCCGAAGAGGAGCGGGCGCACGAGGCGGAACCGGGCGGGGCGCTGCGCTAAACTGTGGCCTTTTTGTACGTTCATCTCGGCGATGTCGAGGCGGCCGTGACAGGATAGCAGAAACGGCCGCGGGCGAAGGCGAAAATGGAATCAAATCAATGAGTCATTCGACGGACCTCGACCTCATCCGACGGGGGGTGGACGAGCTCATCCTCGAGGAGGACCTGCAGCGCAAGCTCGCCCGCGGCAAGCCCCTGCGCGTGAAGGCCGGCTTCGACCCGACGGCGCCGGACCTGCACCTCGGCCACACGGTCGTGCTGAACAAGATGCGCCAGTTCCAGGATCTCGGGCACCACGTCATGTTCCTGATCGGCGACTTCACCGGCATGATCGGGGACCCCAGCGGGCGCAACGCGACGCGTCCGCCGCTCACGCCCGAGCAGATCGCCGAGAACGCCGAAACCTACAAGACGCAGGTCTTCAAGATCCTCAGGCCGGAGAAGACCGAGATCCTCTTCAATTCCACGTGGAGCTCGCAGCTGGGGGCCGCGGGCATCGTGCAGCTCGCCGGCACCTGGACCGTGGCGCGCATGCTCGAGCGCGACGACTTCGCCAAGCGCTTCCGCGAGCAGCGGCCGATCTCGATCCACGAGTTCCTCTATCCGCTCATGCAGGGCTACGACTCGGTGGCGATGAAGGCCGACGTGGAGCTCGGCGGCACCGACCAGAAGTTCAACCTTCTCGTGGGGCGGGAGCTGCAGAAGCATTTCCGCCAGGAGCCGCAGGTGATCGTCACGATGCCTCTGCTCGAGGGCATCCACGGCGGCGACAAGATGTCCAAGTCGCTCGGCAACTACGTGGGCGTGGACGATCCGCCCGGGGAAATGTTCGGCAAGCTCATGTCGGTGCCCGACTCCCTCATGTGGCGCTACATCGAGCTGCTGTCGTTCGAGTCCAGCGCGACGGTGGCGAAGTGGAAGGCCGAGGTCGACGGCGGCGTCAACCCGCGCGACGTGAAGGTGCGCTTCGGCCGGGAGATCGTGACGCGCTTCCACGATGCCGCGGCCGCTCGCGCCGCGCTCGAGGATTTCGAGGCGCGCTTCCGCCACGGGGAGGCGCCCGGGGACCTCGTCGAGCAGGTGATCGAGGTGCCCGCCGGCGGAGCGCCCATTGCGCAGGTCTTGAAGTCCGCGGGCGTGTGCCCGTCGGCCTCCGACGCCCACCGGATGATCGAGCAGGGCGGGGTGCGGGTGAACGGGGAGAAGGTGAGCGACCGATCGCTCAGGCTCGCCCCGGGCGCCACCTACATCCTCCAGGTCGGCAAGCGCAAGTTCGCGAAGGTGGCCCTGAGGCCCGCGGCCTGAATCGCCCGCGCGTCGCCGTTGACCCGCGAATCGCGGATCGCGTATAATGGCGGGCTCGGCTCAATCGCTTTGGCGGCCCCGCTCGGCTCTTGCCGGTTGCGGGGGGACGGGGCAGGGCCGATCGCTCTTTAACAAGTTACAGCCGATAGAGGTGGGTGCTGCGGGTGTCTGGCCCCGGGGTATTTGTGCCTGGGGCGAGGTATCAGGCAGTGCTCGCTTGGATCCAAGTGATTCGAGTTGAGTTTTGTTGAGGATTGAACT
>DASPRQ010000031.1:0-66649 GCA_035624355.1 Usitatibacter sp.
TTCCGCCCACGGCCGGCGAGGGCATCGGCATCGACCGCCTCGTGATGCTCTTCACCGACAGCCCGTCGATCCGCGACGTGATCCTCTTCCCGCAGCTCAAGCCGGAGGAATCGTGAGGCGTGCTACGATCTTCGCACATCGCAAATCAAGGGAGGATGGCCCGATGAAACCCAGCATGAGGATCGCGATCCCGGGCGTGCTGCTCGCCCTCGGCGCGGCCTTCGCGAACCCGGTTGCGGCGGCCTGCGACGAGTGCGGCACCGTGATCGACCTGAAGAAGATCGAGAAGGAAGGCGAGTCCTCGGGCGCCGGCGCGGTGATCGGGGGCGTCGCGGGCGGCGTGCTCGGCCACCAGATCGGGAGCGGCCGGGGCAACACCGCGGCGACGATCGCCGGGGCCCTGGGCGGCGCCTACGTCGGCAACAAGGTCGAGAAGAACCGCAACACGGTGACCATCTACCAGGTGGTCGTGAAGATGGAGAACGGCAAGACCCGCTACTTCGATTACAAGGAGCCCACGGGCTTCCACATGGGCGACGCCGTGAAGGTCGTCGACCACCACCTCACCCGCCGATAGGACCCACCGAGCCGCGCCCGCCGGGCAGAGCCGGCGGACGTCCCGCGTGAACGACCTGCTCCTGGAATTCCTCGTCGCCGGCGCGCCCGTCGCCATCGTCGCGCCGTTGCTGTGGACGCTCGCGCGCATCCGGCGCTCGGAGCAGCGGGCGCTGCGCGATGCGCGGGAGACCCGCGACCGGCTGAACGAGGCCCTCGACGGATCGCAGCTCGCCGTGTTCGACTGGGACGTCGCGAGCCAGGGAGTACGCCTGAGCCCGACCTGGCCCGTCATGCTGGGCGGCGAGGCGGTCGAGACACGGGTGAGCGCGATGGAGCTGTTCTCTCTGCTGCATCCCGACGACGTGCAGCGCGTGCGCGAGGCGGCGGCCGAAACGCTGAGCGGACGCGCATCCCGCTACGACACCGTGCACCGCGTCCGCCGGCTCGACGGCACCTACTTCTGGTGCCACAGCCGCGGCAAGGTCACGGCGCGCGACGCCCGAGGCCGCGCCGTGCGCTTCGCGGGCACCAACGCCGACGTCACGGCGCGGGTGGCCGCCGAGGAGCGCCTGAAGGAGCGCGAGCAGCAGCTGCGCCAGCTCATCGACACGATGCCGGCGGCGATCGCGGTGTTCGGCACCGACGAGCGGATCCTCTTCCACAACCGCGCCTACCGCGAGCTCACGGGGCTCGCCGCCGAGGCGATCAACGGCAAGCGCATGCGCGAGGTCGCGGGGGATGCCGCCTACGGCGTGATCCAGCCCCACGTCCGCGCGGCGCTCGACGGGCGCACCGTGCGCTTCGAGCAGCAGCTCACCGATCCGGGCGGGCGCACCGTCGACCTCGAGGTGGTCTACACGCCGCTGCACGACGACCAGGGGCGCGTCACGGCGGCGATCACCGTGCGCTTCGACATCACGCGGCTCAAGGACCTCGACCGCATGAAGGACGGCTTCGTCGCCGTCGCGAGCCACGAGCTGCGCACGCCCCTCACCTCGATGCGCGGCTCGCTCGGGCTGCTGCAGGGGGGCGTCGCGGGCGAGCTCGCCGCCGAGGCCCGCGGGCTGGTCTCCATCGCGATGCAGAACTGCGAGCGCCTCGTGCGCCTGGTGGACGACCTGCTCGACCTCGAGAAGGTCACCTCGGGCCACGGCGCGTTCCGCATCGCCCTCCTCGACTGGCCCACGGTGCTGCGCCAGGCGATCGACTCGAGCCACGGCTTCGTCGAATCCTACGGGGTCGCCTTCGAGCTCGAGCCCCCGCCGGAGCTGCGGGTGCGCGGCGACGAGGACCGCCTGATCCAGGTGCTGTCGAACCTGCTCTTCAACGCCGCGAAGTTCTCGCCCCGGGGGAGCGTCGTGACGGTGAGCGCGAAGCAGCTCGCCGAGAGCTGGGTGCGGACCTCGGTTCGCGACCGCGGCCCCGGAGTCCCCGAGCACTTCCGCGAGCGCATCTTCCAGCGCTTCGCCCAGGCGCACATGGGGGAGGACCGGCCCGCGGAAGGCAGCGGCCTGGGGCTCGCCATCAGCCGGGAGATCATCGAGCGGCTCGGCGGCCACATCGGGTTTGACGCCGCACAAGGCGGCGGAACGGTATTCTGGTTCGATCTCCCCGGGACCTCCGAAGCCGCCACGAAATGACCCGCCGCGCCCTCTCCCGCATCCTGCTGGTGGACGACCAGCGCGACATCCGCTCCATCGTCGGCCTCGCCCTGGGCAAGATCGGCGGCTTCAAGGTGCAGGTCTGCGCCTCGGGCGAGGAGGCCCTCGCCACGGCCCCGGACTTCGCGCCGGACCTGCTGCTGCTCGACCTCAGCATGCCCGTGCTCGACGGCGTGGGCACGCTGAAGGCGCTGCGCGTGAAGGGCCTCGAGGCGCCCGCGGTCTTCTTCACCGCGCGGCTGAAGGCGAGCGACATGGGACGCTACCGGGACCTGGGCGTGCTGGGCGTGATCCCCAAGCCCTTCGATCCCCTCAAGCTCGGCGCCCAGCTGCGCGAGTTCTGGCGGCAGTACCTGGCGGGGCAGCCCGTCCAGGAGTAGCCGCCGCGGGCGCGGGGCGCACGAAGCGCGCGGCGAGGTCGTGCTCGCCGGAGCCGGTCACGCGCACGCGCAGGAAGTCGCCGGGACGCGCGTCCCGCGCCCCCGCCACGCGGACCACGCCGTCGATCCCGGGCGCGTCGGCGGCGCTGCGGGCGACGGCCTCGTCGCCGGATACCTCGTCCACGAGCACCTCGATCTCGGCACCCACCTTGCGCGCGAGCCGGGCTCGACTCACCGCAGCCTGCGCCTGCATGAAGCGGGCGCGGCGCTCCTCCTTCACCGCCTCGGGCACGGCGCCCGGCAGCTCGTTCGCGCGCGCGCCCTCGACGGGCGAGTAGGCGAAGCAGCCCACGCGGTCGAGCTCGGCCTCGCGCAGGAAGGCGAGGAGCTCCTCGAACTCCGCTTCCGTCTCGCCGGGGAAGCCGACGATGAACGTCGAGCGCAGCGTGATCTCCGGGCAGCCGGCGCGCCACGCAGCGATGCGCTCGAGGTTCCTCTCCGTCGAGGCGGGACGCTTCATGAGGCGCAGGATCCGCGGGCTCGCGTGCTGGAAGGGCACGTCGAGGTAGGGAAGGATCCGCCCCTCGGCCATGAGCGGGATCACCTCGTCGACGTGCGGGTACGGATACACGTAGTGCAGGCGCACCCATGCGCCGAGCGAGCCCAGCGCCTCGCAAAGCTCCGTCATGCGCGTCTTCAGCGGCCGGCCGCCCCAGAAGCCCGTGCGGTACTTCACGTCCACGCCGTAGGCGCTGGTGTCCTGCGAGATCACCAGCAGCTCCTTCACGCCCGCGGCCACCAGGCGCTCGGCTTCCGCCATGACCTCGCCCACGGGGCGGCTCGCGAGGTCGCCGCGCATCGAGGGGATGATGCAGAAGGTGCAGCGATGGTTGCAGCCCTCGGAGATCTTGAGGTAGGCGTAATGGCCCGGCGTGAGGCGGATGCCCTGCGGGGGAACGAGGTCGGTGAACGGGTCGTGGGGCTTCGGCAGGTGGGCGTGGACGTGCGCCATCACCTCGTCCCGCGCGTGGGGGCCGGTCACCGCGAGCACCGCCGGGTGCGCCTCCCGCACGATGCCGCCCTTCGCGCCCAGGCAGCCGGTGACGATCACCCTGCCGTTCTCCGCGAGCGCCTCGCCGATCGCCTCCAGCGACTCGCGCACGGCCTCGTCGATGAAGCCGCAGGTGTTCACGACCACGAGGTCCGAGCCCTCGTAGGTCGGGGCGATCTCGTAGCCTTCGGCGCGCAGCTGCGTGAGGATCGCCTCGGAATCGACCAGCGCCTTGGGGCAGCCGAGGGAGACGAAGCCGACCCTGGGGACGGGCCCGGATTTCCCGGCGGGAATCGGGGTCCGCCCCCGGTTTGGGCCGCTCACTTCGCCTTGCGCCCCTTCTTCGGAGCGGGCTTCGGGTGCGGCTTCGCTTCCTCGGGGGGCGCGTAGGGGAAGCCGGAGAAGAGCTTGAGCGCCTGGTTGCGCAGCTCCTCCTGCATGTCGATCACGGCCTTGGCCCCCTTCTCGAGGTAGCCGCCCATCACGTTGGGGATCTTCTGCTGCTGGGAGATGAACTGCGCCCACGCGTCGGCGGGCATCTTGGGCAGCTCGCCGTAGATCGATTGCGCCTGCTCCTGGAAGCGCTTCTGCGCCTCGTGGAAGGCGAAGATCGAGCGCTCGAGGTACGAGCCCATCAGCCCCTGCATCGCGTGGCCGTAGTAGCGGATGATGTTCGCGAGCATCTCGGTGGAGAACATCGGCACGCCGCCCGACTCCTCCTCGAGGATGATCTGCAGGAGGATCGCGCGCGTGAGGTCCTCTCCGGTCTTCGCGTCCTGCACCCGGAACTCCTTGTACTGCAGCACCAGGTCCTTCACCTCGGCGAGCGTGATGTAGGCGGAGGTCTCGGTGTCGTAGAGCCTCCGGTTCGGATACTTCTTGATGATCCGCGGCGCTGCCATGGGCCACTCCCTCGCGCGATGCTGCGCTACATCAATCCGGCTTCGTGCGGGGACCTGCATGCCTTTGCGGCGCCCGCCTCAAGTGCTTCATTTCATTGCAGTTTAGCACTTTATTGCGGCGCGGGCTCCGGGCTGTGGTGCAATGCACCAAAAATCCCTTGACACGCAGAATTCGCCTTCCTAGAATGGAATTGTTGCGGCGCACCAAATCCCAAGCGCCGCGCCGAATCGCAGGAGAACATCGATGCCCGCCGCCAGCCCGCTTTCCGACATGTCCAGCGCCACCGTGGATGCCGCCACGCGCTTCGCGCGGATCTCGATGGACAGCGCAGAGCGCGCGTTGGCGGTGCAGCTCGAATTCGCCAAGGGCGCGATCAGCCAGGCCGGCGTCGACGCCAAGGCGCTCGCCGGCGCGAAAGACGTCCAGGAGCTGATGGCGCTTCGCTCGCGCATCGCCGAGAAGACGCTCGAGAGCCTGATGGGCTACTCGCGCAGCCTCTACGAGGTCGCCTCCGAAGCGCAAAGCGAGCTCTCGAAGCTCGCCGAGGAGCGCATGAGCTCCTTCCAGCAGGCGGTCTCCGAGACCGTGGACCAGGCCGCCAAGACGGCCCCCGCGGGCGGGGACGTGGCCGCCGCGGCGATCAAGTCGTCGCTCGCCGCCACCACCGCCGCCTTCGACAGCTTCACCAAGGCCGCCAAGCACGTGAGCAGCTTCGCCGACGCCGGCGTGCGCGGCGCAGCCGAGGGCAAGGCGAGGAAGTGACCCGCCGGGCCGAACCGGATTCAAGTCTCCTCCTCCTTTATCGCAATTACGGATAAAGGTTAAACCCCGGGCCCAACCCGGGGTTTTTTTCTTCGGGCGCGCAACGATGGATCGACGTGTGGCACTCGTGACGGGTGGCGTGGGCGGCATCGGCACCGCCGTCTGCAAGCGCCTCGCGGCCGACGGGCATTTCGTGGTCGCGAACTACGCGATCCCCGGCAGCGAGACGCGCTGGCGCGAGGCGATGGCGGCGGCGGGACTGAACGGCGCGCGCACGGCGCTGGCCTACGGCGACGTGACCGACTTCGAGGCCATGGGGCGCATGGTGCGGGAGATCGCGGACGAGCACGGCCCCGTCGAGATCCTGGTGAACTGCGCCGGCATCACCCGCGACTCGACCTTCCGCAAGATGACCCCCGACCAGTGGCGCGCGGTCCTCGCGACCAACCTCGACAGCGTCTTCAACGTGACGCGCCACGTGATCGATGGGATGGTCGAGCACGGCTGGGGGCGCATCGTGAACATCTCCTCGGTGAACGCGGTGCGCGGCCAGTTCGGCCAGACCAACTACGCCGCCGCCAAGGCGGGCATCCTCGGGTTCACCAAGTCGCTCGCCCAGGAGGTGGTGAAGAAGGGCGTCACGGTGAATGCCATCTCACCGGGCTACGTGCAGACCGACATGGTGATGGCGATCCGCGAGGACGTGCGCCAGAAGATCGTCTCCGAGATCCCCGCGGGTCGGCTCGCCATGCCCGAGGAAGTGGCCGACGCCGTGGCCTTCCTCGTCTCCGAGAAGGCCGCCTACATCACCGGCACCAACCTGTCGGTGAACGGCGGCCTGCACATGTACGCGTAGCGCTCAGGGACCGGGCGCGAACGCGAGCCCGATGGGCCAGCGGTACGTGCCGGGCCGCGCCCCGGGGGCGAGATACATCCGGTAGCCCACGTTCACGGGCGTCTCGACGAGCCTCGCCGCGTCGACGTGCAGGGAGCTTCCCGGGGCATCGGCCTCGACGGCCTGGCCGTGGAGGCGGGCCACCACGCGGGCGAGCAGCCTCGAATCGAACGCGATGGACACGTAGAAGCCCGCGCGACTGTTGGAGGTGACGACGAGGGACGCGCCGCGTTCGACGTCGACATAGCCGCGGGCCACGTCCGCGTCGGTGATCGACACCTCGCGCGGCTCGGCCGCGGCCTTCACCCGCAGGACCACCGGGATCACGATCTTGAAGTCGATGCTCGCCTGGGCGCCGGAGGTGCCCAGGGAGCTGGAAGCCCGGGCAGCGGGAGCCGCGGCGACGAAGGCGGCGATGGCGAGCACCGGTGCGCACCGGAAAGCGCGTGCCACAACGCAATCGCCCGCGATTCGCATGGCCCCCGCCTCGTCCGGCGCACGCCGGGAGTGGGACCATCTTCATGCGCAGGCGGGCCGCCGGCCATCGGATATTCCCCGGTCCGGAGACTCCAAATCCCGCAGGATCGGTGCCGACCCTTCCGGATTCCCGGGGGACTCGACCCTCGCGAGCCCCGGCCCCGGCGCTCAGTACATGTGCTGCCCGCCGTTGATCGCGATGTTGGCGCCGGTCACGAACGCGGCCTCGTCGGAGGCGAGGTAGGCGCACAGGCCCGCCACCTCCTCGGGCCTGCCCAGGCGCCCGAGCGGGATCTGCGGGATGATCTTGGTGTCCAGCACGTCCCTGGGGATCGCGAGCACCATCTGGGTCCCGATGTAGCCGGGCGAGATCGTGTTCACCGTGACGCCCTTGCGCGCCACTTCGAGCGCGAGCGCCTTGGTGAAGCCGTGCATGCCCGCCTTCGCCGCCGAGTAGTTGGTCTGGCCGAAGGCGCCCTTCTGCCCGTTCACGCTCGAGACGTTGATGACGCGCCCCCAGCCGCGCTCGACCATCCCGTCCACGATGGGCTTGGTCACGTTGAAGACGCTGTCGAGGTTGGTCCGGATCACCGCGTCCCAGTCGACCTTGGTCATCTTCTTGAAGGTCATGTCGCGCGTGATGCCGGCGTTGTTGATGAGGATGTCGATGGGCCCGACCTCCTTGGTCACGTGGTCCACCATCGCCGCGCACGAATCGAAGTCCGCGACGTCGCAGGGGAAGGCGGAGAAGTGGTAGTCGCGCTCGGCCATCTCCTTGAGCCACGCCTCGTGCTTCACGTTGCCCGGGGAATAGGTGACCACCACCTTGATGCCCATGCGCGCGAGCTTCATGCAGATCGCCTCGCCGAGGCCCCCCATCCCGCCCGTCACCAGGGCGATCCTTTGCGTCATGACGTCTCCTCCTCGGTGTCTCGCCCTCGATCCCGCCGCTCGTTCCCGCCTGCGTCCTCGCGCCCCGGGCGCCGGATCGCGATCGGGATGAAGTCGCGAAAGCCGATCACGCCCGCTCCTTCACGTAGCGCCCCGGCGCGGGCTCGATCGGCTCGTGGCCCGCATCTCCCAGGCGCCTGCGCGCCGGCACGAGCTTGCCGGCGTGGGGCTCGATCCAGCGCGTCCATTCCGGCCACCAGCTTCCGGGCAGTTCCTGCGCCTTCGCGAACCACTGGTCCGCGTCCGCCTCCAGCCCGGGGCTCACCCAGTAGCTGCGCTTGTTCTTCGAGGCCGGGTTGATCGTCCCCGCGATGTGGCCGCTCGCCCCGAGCACGAACTTCGCCCGGCTGCCGAGCGTGAGCGCGCTGCGATAGCCGCCCCGCCACGGCACGATGTGGTCCTCGCGCGCGGAGAAGACGAAGCTCGGCAGCGTGAGGCGCTTGAGGCTCACCTTCTGCCCGCACATCGTGAGGGCGTCGGGCTTCGCGAGCTTGTTGTCCTGGTAGGTGTTGCGCAGGTAGTAGGCGTACATCGGCCCCGGCAGGTTCGTCGCGTCGGAGTTCCAGAACAGCAGGTCGAAGGCCGGGGGCTGACGCCCCTTGAGGTAGTTGTTCACCACGTACGGCCAGACGAGGTCGTTGGCGCGCAGGCTCGAGAAGGCGCTCGCGAGCTCGCCGCCCGGGACGAGACCGCCCTTGCGCAGCTGCTTCTCGCGCTTCGCCACGAACTTCTCGTCGATGTAGACGCGGATCTCGCCCACGTCGGTGAATTCGAGCAGCGTCGTGAGGAGCGTGAGGCTCGCGACCGGGTGCTCGCCTTGGGCCTCCAGCACGGCTAGCGCGGCGGCGAGGAGCGTCCCGCCGATGCAGAAGCCCAGCGCGTTGATCCGCTCCTGCTTCGTGATGCGCCGCACCTCCTCGAGGGGCGCGAGGACCCCGTCGCGCAGGTAGTCGTCCCAGGTGAGGTGGTCCTGTCCCGCCTTGACGTTGCGCCACGACACCATGAAGACCGTGTGGCCCTGCTCGACGGCGTAGCGCACGAGCGAGTTCTCGGGCTGCAGGTCCATGATGTAGAACTTGTTGATGCACGGCGGCACCATGAGCAGCGGCCGCTCGTGCACCTTCGCGGTGAGCGGGGCGTACTGGACGAGCTGCACCAGCGCGTTCTCCCACACGACCGCGCCCTTGGAGACCGCGATGTTGCGCCCGACCTCGAAGGCCCCCTCGTCGGTCATGGAGATGCGCCCCTTGCCGAGGTCGCCCAGCAGGTTCTTCAGGCCCTCCTGGAGCGTCTCGCCGCGGCTCTCCATCGCCGCCTTGATGGCCTCGGGGTTGGTGAGCAGGTAGTTCGAGGGCGCGGCCGCGTCGAGGTACTGGCGCATGAAGAAGCGCATGCGCTGCTTGGCGTGGCCGTCGAGGCCCGAGACCTCCACGGCCTCCATCATCATCCTCGAGGTGAGCAGGTAGGAGTCTCGGAAGTACCGGAACACGGGCAGGTCGTTCCATTCGGGCGCCGAGAAGCGCTTGTCCGCGATCGGCGGCGCCCCGGCGGGCGGCGGATGGAGCGCGTGCAGCCACACCCGGAACTGCTCCTGCATGTAGCGGTTCTGCAGGTCGAGCATCGTCTCCGGCTTCTCGGAGAGCGACTCGAGCCATGCGCGGTAGGCCTCGGCGAAGCCGGCCATCACCTGCGGCGTGGCGCCCTCGCCCCCCGCGGCGGCGGCGAGCCGGTCGTTCGAGGCGCGCAGGCGCTCGGCGAGCTCCTCGGCGTTGGGCGGCGGACCGTTCTTCGGCATGGCGGTGGCTCGATGGACGATTCCATTATGCCCCGGGCAGGAGCGCCGCGTGGACGCCCCAGATGCAGGCGATGCCGAGCGCGATGAACAGCACCTGCGCGAGCGACTCGCCGAGGGCGGTGCGGCGGTGCAGCCCCGGGATGAGGTCCGCCACCGCGATGTAGATCATGCTCGCCGCGGCCACCGCGAGGACCTCCGGGATCCACGTGTTCACCGCCGAGAGCGCGAAGTACGCGGCCACGGCGCCCACCGTCGCCGCGAGCCCCGAGAGCACGTTCAGCGCGAGCGCCTTGGCACGCCCGAACCCCGAGTGCAGCAGCACCAGGAAATCCCCGATCTCCTGGGGAATCTCGTGGGCGATGATGGCGAGCGAGGTGACCACCCCGATCTTCACGTCGGTGAGGAAGGCGCTCGCGATGATCACGCCGTCGGTCACGTTGTGGAAGCCGTCCCCGAAGATGATCATCCAGCCCACGCTGCGCCCGCCGCCGTGGCCGTGCACCGGCCCCACCGCCGCCTCGCCCTCCTCGCCGTGGTGGTGATGGTGGCGCCAGAGCAGCAGCTTCTCGAGCACGAAGAAGGCGAGGAGCCCCCCGAGGATCCAGGCCGCGGTGCGGCCGGGATCCTTCGTCTCCTCGAAGAGGTGCGGCAGGATGTCGAGGAACGCGGCCCCGAGCATGGCGCCCACCGCGAAGCTCACCAGCGTCGGGATCCAGCGCTCCTGCACGCGGAAGGCGACGAGGGCGGCGATCGCGAGCGACAGCAGCGTGCCGACGAGCGAGGCGGCGAGGATCCAGGCGAGGATCACGGCTCGATCCAGATGAAGGCGCCCATGCGCCCGCTGCGCTTCTCGCGCCGGTAGGAGAAGAAGCGCTGGTTCTCGCGATGGGTGCAGAAGCCGCCGCCGTGCACGCGCGCCACGCCCGCGCGCGCGAGGCGTCGCCGCGCGAGCGCGTAGAGGTCGGCCAGGTACTTTCCGGCGCCGCGGGGCCGGAACGCGACGCCCGCCCCGGGGTCGCCGGCGACGAAGGCCTCGCGCACCTCCGGGCCGACCTCGAAGGCCTCGGGGCCGATCGCCGGCCCCATCCACGCGAGGAGCGTGGCCGGATCCGCGTCCATCGCGAGCACCGCGTTCTCGATCACCCCGGCCGACATCCCCCGCCAGCCTGCGTGGGCTACCGCCACGCGCGTGCCCTGCTCGTCGGCCAGCAGCACGGGCATGCAGTCGGCGACGAGGACCGCGCAAACGCGCTCGGCGCTGCGGGCGACCGCGGCGTCGGCGCGGGGAACCTCGCGTGGGTCGAGCTCGTCGAGCACGGCGACGCTGCTGCCGTGCACCTGGTCGAGCCAGCGCGGCGCCTCGGGCAGCATCTCGCGCACGATGAGGCGGTTGCGCTCGACGTTGCCCGGCGCGTCGCCGCCGCGGCTGCCGAGGTTGAGCGACCCGTACTCGCCGGCGCTCACCCCGCCCGAGCGCGTGGTCACGAACGCCCGGACGCGCGGGGAAGCGGGCCATTCGGGCACGACCCAGTGCGCCCCGTGGCGGGCGAGGCGCTCGCGCATCGACGACTGCCAGCTCATGGGGCGCGCAGCCTCGCCAGCAGCTCGCGCAGGTCCGCCGGGATGGGGGCGGTGAAGCGCACGGCCCGCCCGTCGCGGGGGTGCCGGAACGCGAGCTTCCACGCGTGCAACGCCTGGCGGGGAATGAGCCGCGCGCCGCGCCCCCCGTAAACCGGGTCGCCCTCGAGGGGGTGGCCGATGGAGGCGAGGTGCACGCGGATCTGGTGGGTGCGGCCCGTCTCCAGGTCGCACTCGAGGAGGGTGTGGCGCGCGAAGGCTTCCCGCACGCGGTAGTGCGTCACCGCCGGCCGTCCGGCCGCGACCACCGCCATGCGCGTGCGGTGCACGGGGTGGCGCCCGACGGGAGCGTCCACGGTCCCGGGCCCGGCGAGGCGGCCGCGCACGAGCGCGAGGTAGGTGCGCTTGACCGTGCGCGCGCGAAGCTCGCGCGCGAGGTGCGCCTGCGCCGCCTCGTTCTTCGCCACCACGAGCAGCCCGCTCGTGTCCTTGTCCAGGCGGTGGACGATGCCCGCGCGGGGCAGGGCCGCGGTGCCGGGCGCGTGGTGCAACAGGGCGTTGAGCATCGTCCCGGAGCGGTGGCCGCTGCCCGGATGCACGACCAGCCCGGCAGGCTTGTCCACGACGAGCAGGTCCTCGTCCTCGTGGATCACCGGCAGCTCGATGGGCTCCGGGTGCGACGCCTCGTCGGCCGGGCGCGGCGCGAGCACCACCTCGACCGCCTCCCCGCTCCGAACCTTCCCCCGCGGGGGCAGGCGGCGGCCGTCGACCGTCACGTGGCCTTCCTCGATCAGCCTCGCGAGGCGGCTGCGCGACTCGCGGGGCAGCAGGCGCGCGAGCGCCTGGTCGAGCCGCAGCCCCGCCATCTCGAGGGGAATCGTCACGCGCACCGCGGCGCCGGGACGCGGCGGCGCGCTATAATTCCCCGTTCCCGGATCCGGATTCCCCATGAACCGAAGTGTAACGGCATCGGCCGCGCTGATCCTCGCCGCGGCGCTCGCGGGCTGCAGCTGGTTCTCGAGCAAGGAAGAGCAGCGCAAGACCTGGACGGCCGAGCAGTACTACAACGCCGCCCGGGAGCAGCTCGACGAGCACAACTGGGAGCAGGCCTCCAAGCTCTACGAGGAGCTCGAGTCGAAGTATCCCTACGGCCGCTACGCCCAGCAGGCGCAGCTCGACGTCGCCTACGCGTACTACAAGCAGGACGACATCGCCCAGGCCGTGTCGGCCTCCGAGAAGTTCGTGAAGCTGCACCCGAACCATCCCAACGTGGACTACGCGCTCTACATCCGCGGGCTCGCCAACTTCCGCGAGGACCTCGGGTTCGCCTCGCGCCTCGTGAAGCAGGACCTCGCCGACCGCGACGTGAAGTCCGCGCGCGAGTCGTTCGAGGTGTTCAAGGAGCTGGTCACCCGCTTCCCGGACAGCCGCTACGCGGCGGATTCGCGCGAGCGCATGGCCTACCTCGTCGAGGCCCTGGCCCGCCACGAGGTGAAGGTCGCGCGCTACTACATGGCGCGCGGCGCCTACCTCGCCGCCGCCAACCGCGCCCAGGACTGCATCGTCCACTTCCCGCATTCGGCCGCGCGCCGCGACGCGCTCGAGATCATGATCGAGGCCTACGACCGCATGGGGCTGAAGGCTCTGCGCGACGACACGCGCAGCGTGCTCGCGAAGAACTATCCCGACGATCCCCTCGTCACCCAGGGGCACAACCGCTCCTCGTCCTGGTGGAAGTTCTGGGACTGAGGCGCCCGCCCTATCCCTTCCTCGCCACCTTCCCTTTCTTCGCGCCCTTCTTCGTAGCGCCCTTCTTCTTCGCGCCCTTCGCCCGCTCGCGCGTCTCCGGCGGCTTCGCGAGCGCCCTGAGCAGCTCCGCCTGGGCGCAGCGCGCCTTCGCCCGGCCGCGCCTCGTCCGCCGGAAGGATCCGTCGGGCTGCATGTCCCAGGCCTGGACGTTGTCCTCGAGGTAGGGCCGCAGCCCCTCGCGGATCACGCGCCGGCGCAGCTTCGGGTCGAGCACCGGGAAGCACAGCTCGATGCGGCGGAAGAAGTTGCGGTCCATCCAGTCGGCGCTCGAAAGGTATACCCGCGACTCCCCGCCGCCCCGGAAGAGGAAGATGCGCGTGTGCTCGAGGAAGCGCCCGATGATCGAGCGCACGCGGATGTTCTCCGAGAGCTTCGGCACCCCCGGGCGCAGGGCGCACACGCCGCGCACGATGAGGTCGACTTTCACGCCGGCCTGGGAGGCCTTGTAGAGCGCCTCGATCACCTGCGGCTCGAGCAGCGCGTTCATCTTGGCCACGATGCGCGCGGGCTTGCCCGCCCGCGCGAAGCGCGTCTCGGCCTCGATCGCCTCGAGGATGCGCGCGTGCAGCGTGAAGGGCGAGCTCCAGATGTGCTTGAGCTTCGTCGCCTTGCCGAGCCCCGTGAGCTGCTGGAACACCTCGTTCACGTCCGCGCCGATCGCCTCGCGGGCCGTGAGCAGGTCGAAGTCCGTGTAGAAGCGCGCCGTGCGCGCATGGTAGTTGCCGGTGCCGAGGTGGCAGTAGCGCACGAGCCGCCCCTCCTCGCGCCGCACGACCATGGCCATCTTCGCGTGGGTCTTGTGGCCGACGACGCCGTAGACCACGTGGGCGCCGACCTCCTCGAGGCGCGCCGCCCAGTTGATGTTCGCCTCCTCGTCGAAGCGGGCCATGAGCTCGACGACGACGGTCACCTCCTTGCCGTTGCGCGCCGCCTCGATGAGCGTCTGCATGATCACCGAGTCGGTCCCGGTCCGGTAGACGGTCTGCTTGATCGCCACCACCATCGGGTCGTGGGCCGCCTGGCGGATCAGCTCGATCACCGGCGTGAACGCCTGGAAGGGGCGGTGCAGCAGGATGTCGCCCTTGCGCAGCGTCGCGAAGAGGTCCACGCCCTTCGTGAACGCCTTGGGCAGCCCCTGGGTGAACGGCGGGTACTGGAGGTCGGGGCGGTTCACCTTCTCGGGCACGTTCATGAGGCGCACGAGGTTCACCGGCCCCTGCACCACGTACAGGTCGTCGCCCTCGAGCCCGAACTGGGAAAGCAGGAAGCGGGTCATCGACTCCGACATGTTGTCGGCCACCTCGAGGCGCACCGCGTCGCCGAAGTGGCGCTGCGGCAGCTCCCCCTGGAGCGCCTGGCGGAGGTCCTTCACCTCCTCCTCCTCGACGAAGAGGTCGGAGTTGCGCGTCACGCGGAACTGGTAGCAGCCGAGCACGTTCATCCCCGCGAAGAGCTCGGCCACGTGCGCGTGCAGCACCGAGGTGAGGAAGATGAAGTCGTCGCGCCCCTCGGCCACGTCCTTCGGAAGGTGGATCACCCGGGGGAGCACGCGGGGGGCCTGCACGATCGCCGCCCGGGTGTCGCGCCCGAAGGCGTCGCGACCCTCGAGCTCCACGGCGAAGTTGAGGCTCTTGTTGAACACGCGCGGGAAGGGATGCGCGGGATCGAGCCCGATGGGCGTGAGCACCGGCATCATCTCGCGGAAGAAGTAGTCCCGGATCCACTCCTGCTGCGCGGGGTTCCACTGGGAGCGGCGCAGGAAGCGGATGCCCTCCCGCGCGAGCGCCGGGATGATCTCCTCGTTGAAGAGGCGGTACTGCCTCTCGACGATGACCTGGGCGCGCGCGGCCACTTGCCGGAAGACCTCGAGCGGCGTGAGCCCGTCGGGACCGGAGGCCCCCGAGCCCATCTTGATCTGCTCCTTCACGCCGGAGAGCCGGATCTCGAAGAACTCGTCCAGGTTCGACGAGACGATGCACAGGAAGTGCAGGCGCTCGAGCGCCGGAATGGTGCGGTCTTCGGCCTGGGCGAGCACCCGGCGGTTGAACTCCAGGGCCTGGAGCTCGCGGTTGAGGAAGTGCTCGCGCGCGTGGCGCGTGGCGCGATCGCCGTCCTTCGGCTTGGGCTTTTTCGGCATGGCGCGAGAGTGTGCCATACTGCGACGCCGTGGTCTTGCGCGGCGCCTCGCTTCACCCATGGAATATAACACCCTCGGCGCGGTCGACCTCGGCAGCAACAGCTTCCACCTCGCCATCGCGCGGGTCGTCGACGACCAGCTCTACCCGCTCGATTCCATGCGCGAGACGGTGCGCCTCGGAAGCGGCCTCACCTCCGACAAGCACCTCGACAGCCTCGCCCAGGAGCGCGCGATCGCGGCCCTCAGGCGCTTCTCGGAGCGCCTCGCCGGGATGCCGCGCCAGGCGGTGCGCGCCGTGGGCACCAACACGCTGCGCGTGGCCCGCAACGCCGGGGAATTCCTGCAGCGCGCGCAGGCGACCCTCGGGTTTCCCATCGAGGTGATCCCGGGGCGGGAGGAGGCGCGGCTCATCTACCTGGGCGTGGTGCACTCGCTGCCGATGACGCACCACAACCGCCTCGTGGTGGACATCGGCGGCGGATCGACCGAGTGCATCATCGGCAACAAGCTCCGGCCCAAGGCGATGGAGAGCCTCTACATGGGCTGCGTGAGCTTCACGGCGCGCTACTTCCCGGAGGGGCGCATCGAGAAGAAGGCGCTGCGCCAGGCGCAGGTCGCCGCGCGCGCGCAGGTCCAGTCGATCGTGGCGCGCTTCGAGAAGGCCGGGTGGAAGGAAGCGGTGGGCTCCTCGGGCACCGCGCGCTCCATCGCCGACGTGCTCGTGAGGAACGGCCAGTCCGAGCGCGGGATCACGGCCGCGGGCCTGGAGTGGCTGCGCGAGCAGCTGCTCGCGGCGGGGGAGCTGCGCAAGCTCTCGCTCGCGGGCCTGCGCGAGGACCGGGTGCCGGTCATCGCGGGCGGAGTGGCGATCATGTCGGGGATCTTCGACGAGCTCGGCCTCGCGCAGATGACCGTCGCCGAGGGCGCGCTTCGCGACGGCGTGCTGTGGGACCTGCTCGGGCGCGTGCACCATCGCGACATCCGCGAGGTGACCGTCGAGCAGTTCGCGCACCGCTACCACGTCGACGCCCAGCAGGCGCAGCGCATCGGCGCCGCCGCCCACGGGCTGCTCGAGAGCCTCGACGAGGACGGCGAGCTCGCCGCGCTCGCGCAGTACCTCGACTGGGCGGCGAAGCTGCACGAGATCGGCATCTCGATCGCCCAGGGCGGCTACCACAAGCACTCGGCCTACATCCTCGCCAACGCCGACATGCCGGGCTTCTCTCGCCAGGAGCAGGGGTGGCTGTCGAACCTGGTGCTCGCGCAGCGCGGAAAGCTCTCGAAGATGCGCGCGGCCTTCGACGACGACCCGCGGCTCGCGGCGCTGGCCTTCTGCCTGCGCCTCGCGGTGATCCTGCACCGCAGCCGCCGCACGCTCAAGGCGCCCCGCGTGCGCGTCGAGCGCAAGGCGCACGGCTTCCGGCTCGAGGCCGACGCCCGCTGGCTCGCCGACCACACCCTCGTCGCCGTCGCCCTCGAGGCCGAGCGCGCCCAGTGGGAGTCGGTCGGGATGTCGCTCGACGTCGTGGAGACCTGAGCGCGCGGGTTCAGGCCGCCTCGGGCGCGCGGTCCTTCCAGGGCAGGTCGACGGGGTAGTCGCGCACGAGGCAGTCGTCCGGAAGGCAGCGGATCGGCGCGAAGTCGCGATGCGCGATGTGCTCCGGGCGCTTGAAGCGGCGGATGTGGTTGGAGACCGCGCACAGGCTGAGGTACACGCTCACCCGGTTCCACGGCGAGAGGTTCGAGGTCGAGGCGTGCACGAGGCACGAGTGGAACAGGATCATCGAGCCCGCCGGCCCCTTGGGCGCCACGATGCCGCCGCGCGCCACGAGCTTCGCGATCGTCTCGTGGTCGATGGTCCACAGCGGATAGCTCGTGGTCGACGTGTCGTGGGAGGCCTCCAGCGCCCCGAGCCTGTGGCTGCCCGGGATGAACATGAGCGGGCCGTTGAACTCGTTCACCTCGTCGAGGAAGATCGCGACGTTCATCGCGCGCGCCTCCGGCATGAGGTCGTCCGCCTTCCACGTCCCGTAGTCCTGGTGCCACTGCCACACGTCCCCGTCGAAGGCCATCTTGCCGTTGATCTTGAACTGGTGCATGTAGACCTCCTCGCCGAAGATCTGCATCGCGGGCTCGACCATGCGCGGGTGGCGGGCGAGCCTCGCGAAGGGCTCGCTGTACAGGTGCGCGGCGAAGTTCGTGCGCACCGCGTCGCCCCCCTTCTCGCGGACGTTCTCGACGCGCCGCTGGGCGTAGAGGCGCGGCACCTCCTCCACGAGCGGCCGCAGCTCATCGGCCGAGAACAGGCCCGGGAAGAAGAGGTAGCCCTCGCGGTCGAAGCGCGCGAGCTGCTCGGGGTCGAGCTTCATGGAACGCTCCTCACGGGTCGTCGGATGCCCATTCTGCCTTAGAATCGCGGCAAGCCGCCGGCGGTCCGGCGAGGCGCGGCAGGACTCCGATCGAATCCACCGAGAGCTCACTCCATCGCGCGCGACGCATCCACGCCGTCGCGGCGGCCGCCTTCCTCTTCCTCGCCCCGTTTCCCTCGTCGGCCGGATGGCGCACCTTCGCGCTGCTCGTGGCCCTCGGCGCCACCGCCTGGCGGGCGCTGCGCGCCGGCGAGCGCCCGCGGGCCGGCCGCCTGCCGCGCGCGGTCCTCGTCGCGGGGATCGCGTGGATCGCGCTGTGCGTCGCCTCCGTCGCCTGGAGCGACGACCTCGCCTACTCGATCGTGGAGCTGCGCCGCGAGCTCGCCTACGGCCTCGGCGCCTTCGTCGCCTTCCACGCCCTCGCCCGCGTGCCGCGCGACACGCACCTCGCCGTCGGGGCGCTCGTTGCAGGCGCCCTGGCGCTGGGCCTGCTCGAATGGGCGGGCGCGCTCTTCCCCGGGCTGCCGGAGGCGTTCAAGTATCGGGCGGCGCTGGGCTATTTCTCGACCGAGGTGGTGATCGCCGCGCCGCTCCTCGCCGTCGTGGCCTGGCCGCGACCCGAGGGCCTGGGCGCGGGCCGCGCCGCGATCGTCGCGCTCGCCGCCGGCCTCGTGGCGGGCGGCCTCGCCAGCGAGAACCGCATGCTGTGGCTCGCGCTCGCCGTGGGCACGCTCGCCGGCTTCGCGGTGTTCCGCCGCGTGGCGCCGCCCGAGGCGCGCTCCGCCGGCGCCGGGCCCGTATTCCTGCTCGTGGTCGCCGTGGCGGCGCTGCTCGTCGCGGCGAGCTGGGAATACAAGGCCTGGCGCTATTACCCGCAGGCCGCGGGGGCGATGCAGTCGCTGTCCCTCGACGAGCGGCCCCTCATCTGGAAATCGGCGATCGCGCCCATCGCCGAGCGCCCCTGGACCGGCCACGGCTTCGGCCGCGAGATCGCCGGCGATGCGATCGAGCGGGGCCTCGCGCGCGGGGGCTCGCCGAACCGCTTCCGCCACGCGCACAACGTCTTCCTCGACGTCGCCCTGCAGCTCGGCTTCCCCGGGCTCGCGGTGTTCGTGGCGCTCTTCGCGGCGCTCGTCGCCGCCTTCTTGCGCGCCGCGGGGCGCCCGGGCGGCGCGGCGGTGGGGATCGCCGGCGTGGCGATGCTCGCCGCCTTTCTCACGAAGAACCTCACGGACGACTTCTTCCACCGGCCGAACTCGCTCGTGTTCTGGGCGGTGACGGGAATGCTGCTGGGGCTCGCGGCCCCGCGTGAGCCCTAGGCGGGCGCGAGGCCGCGCTTCTCGCGCCGCTCGCGCGCGCGAAAGCGCTTCGCCTCGAGCTTCTGCGCGGTGAGGTCGAGGACGAAGCGCGCGTAGCGCGCGAGCCGCGGCCCGCCCCCGGAGCGCCAGTGCTCCCAGGCCGGGAGCGCCTCGTTCACGAGAAGGTCCATCCAGCGGGCGCGGATCGCCTCCACGCGGAACTCCTCGCCGCGAGCTCGTCCGTTCTCCACCATCGCGCGGTAGAGCCCGGGCGAGCGCGCGAGGCTCGCGACGGCCGCGACGGTGGAAGCCGCATCGCGCGTCGCGATGAAGTCGAGGTCGCTCCTGCGCAGCGCCTCGAAGGCGGGCTCCGGCGCGACCACGGCGGGCACGAGCGCGAGCCACGCGTTCACGAGCTTGGAGGCGGGCTTGTTGGCGAGCATGGCGGGCGTCTCGTCGCGGTGGGCGAAGAGCACGTCCACGTTGCGGTAGTCGTTCCAGCCGCGGTCGCGGATCTCGAGCGACACGCCCAGGGCGGCGAGCGCGGCGCGGAACGCGGACTCGCGGTACCAGGGCGGCACCGCGTTCTCGCGCCCGTAGTAGACCGCGCGCTCGACGCGCGTGCCGCGCGAGGCCTCGCGGGGCAGGAGGCCGGGCTGCGGCCAGTGCGGGAGGAGGCGCGCGCGCGGCGAACCGAGCTGCAGCGGGCTCTGGACCACCTCGATGTGGGCCACCGCCACCCGCGGCCGGTCGGCGCGCACCCCGATCACGAAGCAATCGTGCAGGGGATCGGAGTAGCGGTTGAGGTCGTCGCGGTGCGCCACGCAGATGGCGCCGCGCTCGAAGCGATCGGCGATGCGCACGGCGAAGCCGAGGCGCTCGAGCGGGGCGCGCAGGCGCACGTAGGTCTGCACGATCCAGTTCTCGATGCCGCGCCGGAAGCGCTCGTGCTCGCGGTCGAGCCCGGGCTCGTCGAGGGCGGCGATGTCGGGCCAGTCGGTGGCGAGAGAGCGGACGACGAAGACGATCGGCGGCTTCATCGGGCGCGACCGCCCCCTAGCCGCGCCCGCCGGCGAGCTCCGGATCCATCACCGCCTTGAGGAACACCTCGCCGCGCTTCGCGGCGAACCACCACGCCGCGCCCTTGCGGATCTCGAGCCCCCCGCGCAGCCCGAGCAGGCGCGCCGCGGCCTCGCCCAGCGTGGGCTGGTGCCCGACGATCAGCACGGAGCGCTTGCCCCCGGGCCAGCCCGCCTCGCGCAGGATCTCCTCCGCGCCGGCCGCCGGGCCGAGCGCCTCGCGCTCCTCGAAATCGCGCCCGAGGCCCTTCGCGGTCTGCGCCGCGCGGCGGGCGGGGCTCGCGAGCACGACCCAGTCGTCGTCGAGCCGCCGCGCGAGCCAGCGGCCCACGCTCCCGGCCTGCTTGCGGCCGCGCTTCGTGAGCGCGCGCGCGAGGTCGCCGCCGGCCGCCGCGTCCTCGGCTTCCGCGTGTCTCCACAGGATCAGCTCCATCGCTAGCTCCTTCCGGGCCGCGCCAGGGTGCGCCTTCCGCGCGCCGTGAGCGCGATGCCCGCAAGGATGAGCGCAATGCCCACGATGTGGAAGAGGCGGATGCGCTCGCCGAGGAAGGCGGCCGCGAGCAGCGCCCCGAAGAGCGGCATGAGGTGCATGAAGATGCCGGCGACCCCCGGGCCCACCTCCGCCACGCCGCGGTTCCAGAAGACGTAGCCCACGAACGACGGGAAGACGCCGAGGTAGGCCATGGCCGCGACGGTCGCGGGCGTGACCTCGACGCGCCCGTGCATGAACGCCATCTCGGCCGCGACGCACGGCGCGAGGAGCGCGAGCCCCACGCACGCGCAGCAGGCGAGGAAGGCGAGCCCCGGCAGCCCCGGCGGCTTGAGCCGCAGGAAGACCGTGTACGCCGACCAGCACGCCATGCCCCCAAGCACCACGAGGTCGCCCTCGTTGAGCGACAGGCGCGCGAGCACCGAGGGATCGCCGCGCGTGAGGATCGCGAGCACCCCGGCGAGCGAGACCGCCACCCCCGCGGCCTGCACGCGCGTGATCGTGTCGCGGTACACGGCCCAGCCGAAGACGATGATGAGGACCGGCACGGCGCTGTTGAGGATCACGCCGTTGGTGGCCGTCGTGTACTGCAGCCCGTAGTAGGCGAACACGTTGTACGGCCCGGTGCCCCACGCGGCGAGCCAGGCGATGCGGCGCCAGTGGCGGCGGATCGTCTCGCGGTGCTCGCGGATCGCGGGCCACGCGAAGGGCATCATCACGGCGAGCGCGATCAGCCAGCGGATGAACGTGAGCGCGAAGGGCGTCACGTGCCCCGCGATCGCCCGCCCGATCACCCAGTTGAGGGACCAGAAGAACGCCGCGAGCGTGAGCATCAGGTAGGGCGACAGGCTCATCCCGCCTCGCGCAGCGTCTGCATGGGCGGCGCGCGCACCGCGCGGCGCGTGCCGAGGAGGCCGGCGAGCGCCACGCCCAGGCCGCCCGCGGCGAGGCCCGCGATCGGCAGCGTCCACCCGAACTCGTACGGCACGTCGAGCACGCGGTCGGAGAGCACGGCGGCGAGCGCCACGGCCCCCACCGAGGCCACGACGCCGGCGAGCAGCCCGATCGCCAGGAACTCGGCGAGCTGCAGTGCGGCGAGCTGCGCGCGGCTCGCCCCCACGGTGCGCAGGATCGCCGCCTCGAACAACCGCTCGTCCTGCGTCGAGGTGATCGCCGCGAAGAGGACCACCAGCCCCGCGGCGATCGCGAAGAGGAAGACGAACTCCACCGCGCGCGCGACCTGGTCGGTGATGCGCTGGAACTGCTGCATCACCTCGGTGAGGTCGATCACGCTCACGTTGGGGAAGCGGCGCACGAGGTCCGTCACGGCGTCCTCGTGGCCCGGCGCGAGGTGGAAGCTCGTGATCCAGCTCGCGGGGAATCCGGCGAGCAGCGGCGGGCTCGCGATCACGAAGAAGTTCGGCTTGAAGGAGTCCCACGCGACCTTGCGCAGGCTCGTGACGGGCGCGGCGAAGCGCGTGCCGCCGACGTCGAAGACGAGCGTGTCGCCCAGGGCGATGCCGAGCGTCTTCGCGATGCCTTCCTCGACCGAGAGCTGCGGGGCGGTCGAGCCCGGGGCCCAGAAGCGGCCCGCGACGACGCGGTTGTCGGGGCGCAGGCTCTCGGCGTACGTGAGGTTGAACTCGCGCTCGACCAGGCGCTTCGCGCGCTCGTCGGAATACTCGGCGGGCGACACCGCGCGCGGCCCGATCGAGACGAGCCTGCCGCGCACCATCGGATACAGGTCGGGCGTGGCGAGCCCGATGCCGCCGAAATAGGCCCGCACCGCGGGGAGCTGGTCGGTCTGGATCCCGATCGCGAAGCGGTTCGGCATGTCGGGCGGGAGCGAGGCCTTCCAGCGCTCGAGGAGATCGGTGCGCACGAGCGTGAGCATGAGCATCGCCATGAGGCCGAGGCCGAGCGCGATGATCTGCAGGAGGCTCGCCCCGGTCCGGCGGCGCAGGTTCGCGAGCCCGTAGCGCCACGGGCCGTGGGCCGCGCCGCGCGCGCGCGCGGCCAGGCGGATCAGCCCGTAGCCGGCGAGCCCCGCGACCGCGAGCGCTCCCGCGAAGCCGCCGAGCGCGATGGCGCCGAGCCTGAGGTCGCCCGCCTGCCACACGACGAGCGCGCAGAGCGTGGCGAGCCCCAGCGCGAGCGCGGCCGCGCTCGCGGGCTCCGCCGCGGCGAGCTCGCGCCGCAGCACGCGCAGCGTCGAGACCCCGCGCAGCCTCGCGAGCGGCGGGAGCGTGAAGGCGAGGAGCAGCACGAAGCCGATCGCCGCACCCCTCAGCGCCGGCACCGCCGAGGGCAGCGGCAGCGCGACGGTGAACAGCCCCGCGAGCCAGTGCGCGAGCGCCGCCTGGGCGGCGAAGCCCGCGAGGCCTCCCAAGGCGCAGCCGGCCGCGCCGAGCAGGGCGAACTGCCACGCGTGCAGAGCGAAGATGTCGTCCTGGCTCGCGCCCAGGCAGCGCATCATCGCCGCGGCGTCCACCTGGCGCTCGGTGAAGCGGCGCGCCGCGAGCGCCACGGCCACGGAGGCGAGCACCACCGACAGCAGCGAGGCGAGCCCGAGGAAGCGCTGCGCGCGGTCGAGCGCGGCGCGCACCTCCGCGCGCGAGTCGCGCACGCCCTCGACGCGCTCCCCCCGCCCGAGGCGGGCCGCGGCCCACGCGCGGAAGCGCGCCACCTGCTGCGCGGTGCCGGCGACGAGCATGCGGTAGCCGATGCGGCTGCCCACCTGCACGAGCCCCGTGGCGGCGAGATCGGCCTCGTTCATCAGCACGCGCGGTGCGATTCCGAAGTACCCGATCACGCTGTCGGGCTCGCGCGAGATGACGGCCGCGACCGCGAGCTCGGCGCGCCCGACCTTGAGCACGTCGCCCACGGCGAGCCCCAGGCGCCCCGCGAGCGCCGGTGCGATCCATACCGTCCCCGGTGCGGGGGCGCGCGCGGCCGCGTGGTCGGGCCCGCCCGGCGCGAGGGCGATGCGGATGTGCCCGCGCAACGGGAAGTTGTCCGAGACCGCCTTGATGTCGGCGAGGCTCACGCCGCCGGCGGCCGACACCATGCTGGGAAAGGTCTGCGTGGCGGCGATCGCGAGGCCTTCGCGGCGCGCGGCCTGTGCGAACGCGGCCGGCACGGGGTGGTCGGCGATCACCACAAGGTCGCCGCCCAGCAGCTCGTTCGCCTGGCGGTCGAGCGCGCGCTCGACGCGGTCGGCGAAGAAGCCCACGGTGGTCACGCTCGCCACGGCGATGAGGAGCGCGGCGAGCAGCACGCGCAGCTCCCCGGCCGAGGCGTTGCGCCGGAGCATCCTTGCCGCCATCGGCAGGCGCCTCGCAGCCCGCGGGCCTGCGTCGCGCGCTTCGTCGGGTCGGCGGCGTTCGTCGGCGTTCATCGGCGGACGCGGATCTCAGTCCTCGCGGGTGATCTCGCCGGCCGCGATGTGCAGGCGCCGGTCGCAGCGCGCGGCGAGGTCCGGGTCGTGGGTGACGAGCACGAGGGTCGTGCCGCGCTCGCGGTTCATCTCGAAGAGCAGGTCGATCACCTGCTGGCCGGTCGCGGAGTCGAGGTTGCCCGTGGGCTCGTCGGCGAAGAGCAGCCGCGGCTCGGTCACGAAGGCGCGCGCGAGGGCCACGCGCTGCTGCTCGCCTCCCGAGAGCTGGCGCGGGTAGTGCCCGAGGCGCTCCTCGAGCCCGACGCGCCGCAGCACGGCGCGGGCGCGCGCCTGCGCGTCGGGGCCGCCCGCGAGCTCGAGGGGCAGCATCACGTTCTCGAGCGCGGTGAGCGCGGGCAGGAGCTGGAAGGACTGGAAGACGAAGCCCACCATGCGGCCGCGCAGCCGCGCCCTCCCGTCCTCCGAGAGCGCGAAGAGGTCCTCGCCGTCGATGCGCACGCGCCCTTCCGTGGGAACGTCGAGGCCCGCGAGGAGCCCCAGCAGCGTGGACTTGCCCGAGCCGGAGGCGCCGAGGATCGCCACCGCCTCGCCCGCGCGCACCTTGAAGCTCGCGGCCTTCACGATGGTGAGGACGTGGTCCGGGGTCGCGACTTGTTTGGTCACGCCCTCTGCCGTCACAATGTCCTTCTCCGCCCGCTGCGTCGCGTCCAAGTGCGATTTCCCCTCCCCGCGGTACGCCGCGCGCTCTTCGCGGCGGCCCTTCTCGTCCTCGCCGTGCCCGCGCTCGCCGCGCGCACGATCATGGTCTTCGGCGACAGCCTTTCGGCGGCCTACGGACTCGCCTCCGACCAGGGGTGGGTGAGCCTGCTCGCCCGGCGCCTCGCCGAGTCGGGGCGGCCGTGGCAGGTCGTCAACGCGAGCGTCTCCGGCGAGACGACGGCCGGCGGCCTGCGCCGCCTCGCTCAGGACCTCGAGCGCCACAAGCCCGCCATCGTGCTCATCGAGCTCGGCGCCAACGACGCGCTGCGCGGCCAGCCCATCGCCTCCATCCGCGCCAACCTCGAGCGCATGATCCGCGAGGTGCGCAGGGCGCACGCCCAGCCCGTGCTCGTGGGGCTCATGATTCCGCCGAATTATGGCATCGATTACGCCGCCGAGTTCCGGGACCTGTATCCGGCGCTCGCGCGCGAGCAGCGCTTGCCCCTCGTGCCGTTCCTGCTCGCGGGCCTCGCCGACGATCCGGCGAACTTCCAGGCCGACCAGCTGCATCCCACCGCCGCCGCGCAGCCGCGCGTGCTCGACAACGTGTGGGCGACCCTCGGGCCGCTGCTCGGGAAGGGGAGGCCGTGACGGAGCTGCCCTTCCACCGCGACCGGCCCGAGGCGCTGGTCGCCACGCCGCTCGCGCTCGCGGACCTGCGCGCCTTCGACGACGTGATCGACGCGCGGAGCCCCGCGGAGTTCGCCGAGGACCACCTGCCCGGGGCGATCAACGCGCCGGTGCTCGACGACCGCGAGCGCGAGCTCGTGGGCACCCTCTACAAGCAGCGCTCGGCCTTCGAGGCGAAGCGCGCCGGCGCCCCGCTCGTCGCGCGCAACATCGCCCGCGCGATCGAGGAGCGCTTCGCCGACCGGCCGCGGGGCTGGCGAGCGCTCGTCTATTGCTGGCGCGGAGGCGCCCGCTCCGCCTCGCTCGCGCACGTGCTGCGCCAGGTGGGATGGGACGCGAGGCGCCTCGACGGCGGCTACAAGGCGTTCCGTCGCCAGGTCGTGGCCGACCTCGAGGCGATGCCCGAGCGGCTGCGCTTCCACGTCGTGTGCGGGGCCACCGGCAGCGGCAAGAGCCGGCTGCTGGAGGCGCTCGGAGGCGCAGGGGCGCAGGTGCTCGACCTCGAGGCGCTCGCCGCGCACCGGGGCAGCGTCCTCGGGGAGCTTCCCGGCGCGCCGCAGCCCACGCAGAAGTCCTTCGAGACGGCGATCTGGACGGCGCTCTCCGCCTACGAGCGGGGCCGGGCCGTCTGGGTCGAGTCCGAGAGCCGCAAGGTGGGCGACCTGCGCGTTCCCGAGCGCCTCATCGAGCGCATGCGCGCCGCGCGCTGCTTCCGGCTCGAGGCCGCCGAGCCCACGCGGGTCGCGCTCCTCCTCGAGGACTACGCGCACTTCGTCCGGCGGCCGCAGGAGCTCGCCGAGAAGCTGCGCTGCCTCACGGCGCTGCACGGGAGGGAGCGGATCGAGGCCTGGATCGCTCGCCTCGAGCGCGGCGAGTGGGCCGCGCTCGTGGGCGACCTGCTCGAGAGCCACTACGACCCCGCCTACCGCCGCTCGCTCGAGCGCAACTACCGGGGCGCGGCCGCGGCCGCGCCCGTCGCGATCGCCGATACTTCCGCCGCGGGCTTCCTCGCCGTGGCCCGGTCGCTCCTCGCCGCCCACGGCTGAAGGAGCGCGTCCCGCGCCCGTCCCGCCGCCGCGGGGCGGCGGCGGGGCCAATCGGTTAAACTTCGCGCTCCAGCGCACGCCGCGCGCACCGCACCCCCCGTGCCCGAACGTCCCCACAAGATCGGCAAGTACACCGTCCTGTCCGAGCTGGGCCAGGGAGCCTCCGCCGTCGTGTACCTGGGCGAGGACCCGTTCAACGACCGCAAGGTCGCGGTCAAGGTCGCGCGCAGCGACAAGGACATGGGCGAGGAGGAGGCGAAGCGCTTCGAGAAGCTGTTCCTCAACGAGGCCTCGCTCGCCGGCAAGCTCAACCACCCGAACATCGTCGGCGTGTACGACGCGGTCGTCGAGGGCGACCTGCGCTACATCGTGATGGAGTACGTGCCGGGCGGCTCGCTCAAGAAGTTCTGCACCGAGACCAACCTGCTGCCGGTGCGCCAGGCGGTGCTCGTGATCTTCAAGATGTGCCGCGCCCTCGACTACGCGTTCCAGAACGGCGTGATCCACCGCGACATCAAGCCCGCCAACATCCTCCTGTCGGAGCGCGACGACATCAAGATCAGCGACTTCGGCACCGCCAAGATCTCGCACGCCACCCACACGCAGATCGACGGCTTCCTCGGCTCGCCCGCGTACATGTCGCCCGAGCAGATCAACGAGGAGGGCCCGAGCGTGCAGTCGGACATCTACTCGCTCGGCGTCGTGATGTACGAGCTGCTCACGGGGAAGCTCCCCTTCCGCGCCGAGAACTCGGTCGCGATGATCCACAAGATCCTGAACGAGGATCCCGTGCCGGTGGAGAGCCTGCGGCCGGACCTGCCCGAGAAGCTCGTGGAGATCGTGAAGAAGGCGATGCACAAGGACCCGAAGCTGCGCTATGCCTCGTGGTTCGAGATGGCGAGCGAGCTCGCCAACACCTTCCCGCAGCTCGAGCGCTACTCCCACGAGATCAGCTCCACGGAGAAGTTCAACAAGCTGCGGTCGCTGCCCTTCTTCCGCGAGTTCCGCGACGCCGAGCTCTGGGAGGTGCTGCGCGGGGCGGTGTGGGAGCCCCACGCGCGCGACGAGAACCTGCTGCTGGAAGGCGAGATCGGCCAGGCCTTCTTCATCATCGTCTTCGGGCAGGTGAAGGTGGTGAAGGACGGCAAGCTCCTCAACGTCCTCAAGGAGGGCGACTGCTTCGGGGAGATGGCCTACCTCTCGGGCGACCGCGCCCGGCGCTCGGCCTCCATCATCTCGGTCTCGGAAGTGCAGCTGCTCAAGATCCAGGCCGCGCACCTCGAGTCGCTCTCGGAAGGCTGCCAGCTGCGCTTCAACCGCGAGTTCCTGAGGACGCTCATCGAGCGCCTCACGTGGACCTCGTCGGTGCTCGCGCAGTTCCGCCGCTAGCGCCTCATTCCACCAGGCATACCGCCTGCGCGGCGATCCCCTCGCCGCGGCCCGGGAAGCCCAGGCCCTCGGTGGTGGTCGCCTTCACGTTCACGCGTCCCGGCTCCACGCCCGTGTCGGCCGCGATGTGCTCGACCATGCGCGGGATGTGCGGCGCCATGCGCGGCGCCTCGGCGATGATGGTGGCGTCGATGTGGGCCGCGCGGAGCCCCCGATCGGCCAGCAGCTTCGCCACGTGGCGCAGGAGCTCGCGGCTGTCGATGCCCCGGTAGCGCGGGTCCGTGTCGGGGAAGTGCCGGCCGATGTCGCCGAGCGCGGCCGCCCCGAGCAGCGCGTCGCAGATCGCGTGCAGCAGCACGTCGGCGTCGCTGTGGCCCGCGAGCCCCTTGTCGTGCGCGATCTCGACGCCGCCGATCACGAGCCGGCGCCCGGCGACGAGGCGATGCACGTCGAAGCCCTGGCCGACGCGCATCGTCACGCGCTCCTCCGGCGGCCGAGGATCATCTCCGCGAGCGCGAGGTCCTCGGCGAAGGTCACCTTGAGGTTCGCGCTCTCGCCCTCCACGAGGAGCGGAGCCTCGCCCAGGGCCTCGACCGCCTGCGACTCGTCGGTCGCGTCCGGCCGCCCCTCGAGGCCGCGGCGCAGCAGCGCGTAGCGGAACATCTGCGGCGTCTGCGCGCGCCACAGGTTCTCGCGCGGGACCGTGGCCGTGACGCGCCGCCCCCCGCCCGCGCTCTTCAGCGTGTCGGCGAGCGGCAGGGCAAGGAGCCCCCCCACGCGCTCCCCGTCCAGCTCGTCGAGGAAGCGCTCGACGAGCGCCGGCGCGATGCAGGGACGGGCCGCGTCGTGCACGAGGACCCAGTCGCCGGGCGCGATGCGGCCCTCGAGCGCGCCGAGCGCGTTGAGCACGGTGCGGGCGCGGTGCTCGCCGCCGGCGAACAGCGGCTCCACGCGGCCGGCGAGCACGCTCCAGTCGCACGCCGCCCAGTGGCGGTCGCCCGGCGCGAGCACCGCGAAGACGCGCTCGATGCGCGCGACCTTGGCGAGCGCCTCGAGGCAGTGGAACAGCATCGGGCGCCCGGCGAGCGCGATGTACTGCTTCGGCAGCGGCTCGCCCAGGCGCGTGCCCTGGCCCGCGGCGGGGACGACGGCGAACACTCTGGGCATGCGCGGGTCCAACGGTCGTGGAATTGCGGAGGGCCGCCATTATCGCCGATTTCGGATCGCGCACGCGTCCATTAAACTGGTGCGCATGACGGTGCGCCTCCTGCTCGCGGCACTCGCCTGCCTGGCCGTCGGCTGCGAGGAGGCGCCTCCCCCGATCGCGCCCGTCGCGCAGTCCGGGGAGCTCGTGGTCCTCACGGTGAACGGCCCCTCGACCTATTTCGAGGACGCGCAGGGTCACCCCTCGGGATTCGAGTACGACCTCGCGACGATGTTCGCGAAGGACCTCGGCGTGAAGGCGCGCTTCATCGTGATCGACAATCCCGCCGACGTCGACCGGCTGCTGCGCGAGAGGCAGGCCCACCTCGCCGCGGCCGAGCTGCCGCGCCACTTCGACTTTCCGGGCGGGCTCGCGTGGGGCCCGTCGTACTTCACGACGCAGCACGAGATCGTCGGGCGCGCTTCCGACCCCCGGCCGAGGAACCTCGAGCAAATCGCCGGCAAGCGCATCGGCGTGATCGACGAGTCGGTCGGCGACTACCTGCTCTCCGCGTCGTTCCGCTTCCCGGTGCCGATCGTGCGCCTGCCGCCCGGCGCCTCGACCGCGGACCTGCTCCAGGAGGTGGCCGACGGACACCTCGACTACGCGCTGGTCGAGTCGAACCGCTTCACCCTCGCGCGGCGCTTCTTCCCGCAGATCGACGTGGCGTTCACCGTGGGCAGGCCGCTCGACTACGCGTGGCTCGTCTCCCCCGTGGACAAGCGGCGCATCCTCGCGGCCGCGCAGCCCTTTTTCGAGCGGCTGCGCCGGGACGGGACCCTCAAGCGCCTCGTGGACCGCTACTACGGCCACGCCGCCGAGCTGAGCGCCGTCGATTCCGCGGCGCTGATCGAGAAGATCTCCTCGGACCTGCCGAAGCTCAAGCCGTACTTCGAGGAGGCCGAGCGGGTGAGCGGGATCGACTGGCGCCTCATCGCCGCGGTCGGCTACCAGGAGTCGCACTGGGATCCGCTGGCCACCTCGCCCACGGGCGTGCGCGGGCTCATGATGCTCACCGACGACACCGCCGACCAGCTCCAGCTCAAGGACCGGCTCGATGCCCGCGAGAGCATCCTCGGGGGCGCGCGCTACCTGGCGCGGCTCAGGGACTCGATGCCGCTGCGCATCCCGGAGCCGGACCGCACCTTCCTCGCACTGGGCGCCTACAACCAGGGGGCGGGCCACCTCGAGGACGCGCGCATCCTCGCGCAGAGGAGCGGCCTCAGCCCGGACAAGTGGCAGGACGTGCGCCAGGTCCTGCCGAAGCTCGCCGACCCGGCCACCTTCCAGACGCTGCAGCACGGGTACGCGCGCGGCTTCGAGGCGCAGCGGTTCGTCGACAGCGTGCGCAACTACTACGCGATCCTCGAGCGCATGGCGCCGCGCGAGAGCCCGGTCGCCAGGGCCATGCCGGAGACGCCCCTTCAGGCCTCCTCGAACCCGGGCGCCTCGGGCAGGTGAGCGGTGTCGCCCCACGCTTCCACGCTCCAGCGCTCGTCGACGAACGAGACGGCGTTGTAGGAGGCGTTGTCGATCGGAACGCGGTGCGCCGCCTCCACGGGGATCCCGTGGACGTGCCGGTAGAGCGCGGCGAGGACGCCCCCGTGACTCACCACGAGGATGCGCGCACCGGGGTTCTCGCGGGCGAGCGATTCGAACGCTTCCACGACGCGCGCGTGGAACGCGCGGCGGCTCTCGCCGCCGGGAACCGCGTAGTCGGGATCGGTGTCGCGCGCGCGGGTGAAGGCGTCCGGGTAGAGCCGGTCGACCTCCTCGTAGGAGAGGCCCTCGCCCACGCCGAAGCAGCGCTCGCGCAGCCGCGCGTCGAGGCGGACCCCGTGGCCCGTGCGCTCGGCGATGCGCAGGGCGGTGGCGAGCGCCCGTCCGAGGTCGCTCGCCACCAGCTGGTCGAACGGCTCGCCCACGAGGCGCGCTCCGATCCGGCGCGCCTGCTCGACGCCCGCCTCGGTGAGGTCGCTGTCGCCGTGGCCCTGGATGCGCCCCTCGAGGTTCCATCGCGTCTCGCCGTGGCGGACGAGGACGAAGCGCGTCACCGGGCCTCCGACGTGGGCGGGACGGCCATCGGCTAGCGCTTCTCGAGACGCGCGACTCCGCCCATGAACGGCACGAGGGCGGGGGGGACCGTGACCGATCCGTCGGCGTTCTGGCAGTTCTCGAGCACCGCGACGAGCGTGCGGCCGACCGCGAGCCCCGAGCCGTTCAGGGTATGCAGCGGCTCGACCTTGCCCTTCTCGTTGCGCCAGCGGGCCTGCATGCGCCGCGCCTGGAAGGCCTCGAAGTTGGAGCACGACGAGATCTCGCGGTAGGCGCCCTGCCCCGGCAGCCACACCTCGAGGTCGTAGGTCTTCGCGCTCGAGAAGCCCGTGTCGCCCGTGCACAGCAGCATCACCCGGTACGGGAGCCCGAGCTTGCGCAGGATCGCCTCGGCGTGCGCGGTGAGCTGCTCGTGCGCCTCGGCCGACTGCTCGGGGCGCACCATCTGCACGATCTCCACCTTGTCGAACTGGTGCTGGCGGATCATGCCGCGCGTGTCCTTGCCGTAGCTCCCCGCTTCCGAGCGAAAGCACGGGCTGTGGCACGCGAAGCGCAGCGGAAGCCGGGAGCCCTCCACGATCTCGTCGCGCACGAAGTTGGTGACCGGATATTCCGCGGTGGGAATGAGGTAGAGGTCGCGCCCCTCGAGCTTGAAGAGGTCGTCCTTGAACTTGGCGAGGCTGGAGACGCCGTCGGCGCATTCGGCCGTCACCATGTAGGGCACGTACACCTCGGTGTAGCCGTGCTCCTCGGTCTGCACGTGGAGCATGAACTGCGCGAGCGCCCGGTGCAGGCGAGCGACGGCGCCCCGCAGCACGACGAAGCGCGCGCCCGAGAGCTTGGCCGCGGTCTCGAGGTCGAGGCCGCCGAGCCCCGCGCCGACGTCCACGTGGTCCTTCGCGGGGAAATCGAACGCGCGCGGGGTGCCCCAGCGGCGCACCTCGACGTTGTCCTCGCTCGAGCGGCCCTCGGGAACCTCCGGCCGCGGGAGGTTCGGGATCACGCGCAGGAACGCGCCGAGGCGCTCCTGGAGCGCGGCGAGCGCCGCCTCGTTGGCCTTCACCTCGTCGCCCAGGCCCGCGACTTCGGCGAGCACCGCCGAGGCGTCCTCGCCCTTGCCCTTGAGGACACCCACCTGCTTCGAGAGCGTGTTGCGCCGCCCCTGCAGCTCCTCGGTGCGCAGCTGGAGCTTGCGGCGCTCATCCTCGAGCGACTGGAAGGCGGCCACGTCGAGGTCGAAGCCCCGGCGCTTGAGGCTCGCGACGACGGCGGGCAGGTCCTTCCTCAGGAGCTGGATGTCGAGCATGGAAGCACGAAGCTGGAAAGGACCGCCATTCTAGCCTTTCCGCTTGCGCGCCTCCTCGTCGAGCGCGCGCAGGTGCGCGAGCTTCTCGCGGATCTTCGCTTCGAGGCCGCGGTCGCTGGGCCGGTACCAGCCGGGCCGCTCCATGCCTTCGGGCAGGTAGCTCTCGCCCGCGGCGTAGGCCTCGTCCTCGTCGTGGGCGTAGCGGTAGTCCCTGCCGTAGCCGAGGCTCTTCATGAGCCTCGTCGGCGCGTTGCGGATGTGCATCGGCACGGGCCGCGTGCCGTCCTCGGCCACGAACGCGCGCGCCGCGCCGAACGCCGTGTAGACCGCGTTGGACTTCGCGGCGACCGCGAGGTAGACCGCGCACTCGGCGAGCGCCAGCTCCCCTTCCGGCGAGCCCAGGCGCTCGTACACGTCCGCGGCATTGAGCGCCACTTCCAGCGCGCGCGGGTCCGCGAGCCCGACGTCCTCGCTCGCCATGCGGATCATGCGCCGGGCTAGGTAGCGCGGGTCGACGCCGCCGTCGAGCATGCGCACGAGCCAGTAGAGCGTGGCATCCGGGTCGCTCCCCCGCACGCTCTTGTGCAGCGCGGAGATCTGGTCGTAGAAGTTCTCGCCCCCCTTGTCGAAGCGCCGGCCCGCGCGCTGCGCGACCGCGTTCACGAACTCCACGTCCGCGCCGGGCCGCCCTTCCACCTGTGCGGCCTGCGCGACCTGCTCGACGATGTTGAGCGCCCGGCGCGCGTCGCCGTCGGCGAATTCGGCGATGCGGCGGCGCGCCTCCGCCGTGGCGTCCACCTTCTCCTCCTCGAAGCCGCGCACGATCACGCGCTCGAGGTCCTCGGGGCCGAGGCTCTCGAGGACGTACACCTGGGCGCGGGAGAGCAGCGCCCCGATCACCTCGAAGGACGGGTTCTCGGTGGTCGCGCCGATGAAGGTGAACAGGCCCGATTCGACGTGCGGCAGGAACGCGTCCTGCTGCGCCTTGTTGAAGCGGTGCACCTCGTCGACGAACACGATGGTCGCGCGCCCGTACTGGTCGCGGGCGAGCCGCGCGCGCTCCACGGCGTCGCGGATCTCCTTCACGCCCGCGAGCACCGCGGAGATGGCGATGAATTCGGCGTTGAATGCCTTGGCCATCAGCCGAGCCAGCGTGGTCTTGCCCACGCCGGGCGGTCCCCAGAGGATCATCGAATGGGGCCGGCCCGAGCGCAGCGCGACCTGGATCGGGCGCCCCTCGCCCAGCAGGTGCCGCTGCCCGACGACCTCGTCGACGGACTGCGGCCGCAGGCGCTCGGCGAGCGGCACGTGCACCTCGCCGGTGGCGGTGAAGAGGTCGCGGGGCTGGCTCACGGCCGCATTTTCCCCTATCCCGCTCGGGGGCGCGTGAGGCGGCGGTACTGCGACATGTGGCGGATCGCGTCCCTCGACCGGCCGAGGCGGCGCGAGAGGAGCGCCAGGTTGTAGTGCGCGTCGGCCATGGCCGGGTCGGACGCGATCGCCGCGCGGTACGCCTGCGCGGCCTCGCCCGCGCGGCCCCGGTCCTCGAGGAGCACGCCCAGGTTGAAGAGCAGCAGGGGATCCGGCCCGCAATCGCGCAGCGCCTCGGCATACACGCGCATCGCCTCCTCGAAGCGCCGGGCCTCGTGCAGCAGCAGGCCGAGGTTGATCCGGGCGTCGAGCCGCGCGGGATCGGCGACGAGGGTCTCGCGCAGGGACCGCATCGCCGCCTCCGCCTCGCCCGCCTCGGGGGTCGGCGCCGAGGACGGGCGTTGCGCGGACGTGGAGGCTCCATGGGGCCCGGGCGTGCGCTCCACCACGGTGAGCGACCCCGTGGCCGGATCGCCCCCGAACTCGAGCAGATACTGGCCGGAGTCGGCCTGCCACCGGGCGCCGCCCTCGCGCACCACGACGCGGTCGGCCTCGGCGCCGATCGCGAGCCCCGAGAGCGGCATCGACTCCGGGAGGTGGCGGCGCAGCGCCCGCAGCGACCTCGTGATGCGCCGCGGGGGCACGCGCGCGTCGGCGAGCGCCTTCGCCGTGCGCAGCACGATGAGGTCCCGGAAGGAGAAGCGCCAGCGGTTGCGCGGGTCGCGCTGCGGCGTCACGAAGCCCGCCGCGACGAGGGCGCGCACCGTGGCGCGCGAAACGCCGAGCAGCCTCTCGACGTCGCGGACGCCGTAGGAATCCATCCGGGGGGCGACCGAGGTGCGGCGGGACTAGCCCTTGCCTTTCGCGGCCTTGCGGGCCGCGGGCGCGGGCTCCTCGGCCGGCGCCTGCGCTCGCCTGGGCGGCTTGCGTCCTTCGGCGGCGGGCTCGGGGGCCGCCGTCGCGGCCGCGGCGCGCGCGGGCTTCGACGGCTTGCGCTCGAGGCTCGCGCGCAGCGCCTCCATGAGGTCGATCACCTGCGCGCCGCCCTCGGGCGCCTCCGCCATCGAGATCTCCTGGCCCTCGACCTTCTTCTGGATCGCGGCCTCGACGCGGTCGTGCACCTCGTCCTTGTAGGCGGCCGGGTCGAAGGCCTCGGAGGCCTGCGCCTCGATGAGCTGCCGGGCGAGCTTGAGCTCCGCGTCCTTCACCTCGGTCTGGGGAATCTCGATCTCCTTGATGGAGCGCACTTCGCCGGCGTACAGGAGCTGCTGCATCACGAGGCCTTCCTGTTCGATCCTGTCCCCATTCGATGGGGACCCCAGAACGGGGCGGATCATCACGATGTACTGCTTTCCGCGCGCCGCCCAGCGCCCGACGGCGCAGCGATTCGACTCGCGCAGCGCCTTCGCGAGCAGCGCATAGGGCTTCGACCCGCCCTTGTCCGGCGCGAGGTAATAGGCCTTGTCGTAGTACACGGGATCGACGGACTCGATCGGCACGAACTCGGTGATCTCGGCCATGTGGGTGCCGGTCTCCTCGAGGGCCTTCAGCTCCTCGGGCGTGAAGAGCACGTACTGGTCCTTGGCGAACTCGTAGCCCTTGACCATCTCCTCGCGCGGGACGACGACCTCCTCCTTCACGCACACGTATTGCTGCTTCAGGCGCGAGCCGCAGGTCTTGTGCAGGAGGTTGAAGGAGATGGCCTTGGATGCCTCGGTCGCCGAGTAGAGCTTGACCGGGATCGACACCAGGCCGAACGAGATCGTGAGCGATGCGATGGAGCGGGCCGCCATGGCTTCCTCCTGTCCTGCCGATACCGCTTGAGATTCAACGGGTTCGCGAGGGAACTTGCGATTGTCCCCGAAGTCGGGCCCGGCGTCCAGCCGGCCCCCGGCGGGAGCGTCCCCTATCGCTTCAGGGCGCCCTCGAGGTCCTGCTTGCGCTCGAGCGCGTCGGCCCAGCGGTCGCCGGTGCGCGCGAGGCGCTCGATCGCGTTGGAGATCCGGAAGTCGAGCGGGTGGGCTGCAGCGAGCTCGTCCCACGCGAGCGGCATCGACACGGGCGCGCCCGGCACCCCGCGCGGCGAGTACGCGACGTTGAGCGTCTTGCCCCGCACGTTCATGTTGTAGTCCATGAAGATCTTCCCGGTGCGCTTGGGCACGCTCCAGTCGAGCGTGATGTCCTTCGGGCGCAGGCGCATCAGGTGCCGGCCCACGAGCTCGGAGACGTGGCGCGCGGCGTCGAAGTCGAGCGTGCGGCGGATCGGGACGAACACGTGCAGTCCCGTCTTGCCCGAGGTCTTCACGATGGCCTCGAGCCGCATCTCGCGAAGCAGGTCGCGCAGGTGGAACGCCACCTCCTTGCCCTTCTCGAAGGCCGCGGTGTTGAGCTCGGGCTCCTCGCCCGGGGCTTCCTTCCCGGAATAGATGTAGGGGTCGATGTCGAAGAGCACGTAGTCGGGAAAATTGAGCACCGAGGCCTCGAGCGCGGCGAGCGAGCTTGAGAAGTCGCCGGCCTGCGCCTTCGTGTCCGGGCCGGCCCGCGCGCGCGAGTGCCACACGTGCAGCTCGAGCGTGCCGGACTGGCCGAGCCAGAGCAGCGTCGGAAGGTTGTTGCAGAGCAGGTACTCGTGCTCCTCGTCCTTGTGCTCCGAGAACACCGTGATCGCCTCGACGAAATCGGGGCGCGCCTGCGTCCAGTGCTTCTGGAAGAACCGCTCCCCGCCGATGCCGTCGGGCATGCGGATCATGGTGAGCGGCCGGTCCGCGAGATGCGGCAGCATGTACGGCGATACCTGGGCGTAGTAGCGCAGCAGGTCGCGCTTGGTGACCGCGGGCTGGCGCAGCTGCCGGTCCTCCGGCCAGTACACGCGGTCGAGGTGCGTCACGCGCACGCGATGCCCCTCGACGGCGAGCGACGCGTCGCCCCTGGCGCGGTCGAGCTGCGCGACGACCTCCTCGACCGGATCGCGCGGCGTGGGCGTGGCCGCGATGGCCGCGGGCGCGGCCGCGCGCCGCACCTTCGCGGCATCGAGGTCGTCGCGCAGCCGCAGGAACACGGGCGCGCGCAGGCGATCGTCGGCGGTCCATCCCTGGTAGGCGACCTCGACGGCCACGCGCGGCGCGACCCACGTCGCGGGGCCGTTGAGCTCCGGCATCTCGGCGAACGGGCACGACTCCACGGCGAGCGGCTCGAGCCGCGCCTTCATCGCGGCGAGCGCGCGAGCGTCGAAGCCCGAGCCCACGTGCGAGGCGTAGCGCAGCTTCCCCCGGTCCCAGTACCCCACGAGCAGCGCCCCGAGCGCGGCGCGCGATCCCTTTCCGCGGGTGAAGCCGCCGACCACGAAATCGCCGCTTCGCACCGGCTTCACCTTGACCCACGCGCCGGAGCGCCGGCCCGCCTCGTAGCGGCTATCCTCGCGCTTGCCCATCACGCCCTCGAAGCCCGTGGCGAGCGCGGCCTCCCGGAGCCGCACGCCGTCTTCCTCCGCATGCACGAGCTGCACGTGCGGCGAAGGCAGCAGGCACTGCGCGAGGTAGCGGCGCCGGTCGCGGTACGGCGCGTCGCGCAGGTCGATGCCCGCGAAATGCAGCAGGTCGAAGCAGAAGAGCACGACCGGCACGTCGCGATCGGCGCGGGCGCGCTCGCGCTCCGTCTTGAGCTGCGCGCGGGCCTGGAGCGCGCCGAACGAGGGCTTGCCCCCCTCGTCGAAGGCGACGATCTCGCCGTCGAGGATCATGCCCTCGGCCGACTGCGTCGCGAGCTCGGCCGCGAGCTGCGGGAAGTCGCCCGCGAGGTCGAGGCCGCGGCGCGACCGCAGCTTCACGCGATCGCCCTCGACGAAAGCGAGCACGCGGTAGCCGTCGAGCTTCGGCTCCCACATCCATCCCGCGCGCCGGAAAGGCGCCTCGGCCGTTTCCGCGAGCATGGGCTCCAGCTTCGCCGGCATGGGCGCCGTCTTCCCGCAGGGCGCGAGGCGCGCGGCCGGGATGCGATGCGCGGGCACCACCTTCAGGTCCCCGACCTCGATGCCGGAGAGCACGGATGCACTAAGCGCGGTGATGTCATTCAAAGCCCCGCTTCGCGGGGACCCCCGGGCAGTCGCGAAGCGGTCCTTGTGCTTGATGAGGAGCCACTGCCTGGAGTCCGAAGCCCCGCCAGGCGACCCCCGCGTCCTCACCAGGGCGAAGGAGCCCTTCAGCTTCTCGCCGCGCAGGAGGATCGAGAGCTTGCCCTTCGCGAGGCCCTCGCGAACGCGGCGCTCGGCCTCGGCGCGGTCCTCGAAGCACGCGCCGCCCTCGTCGGGCGAATACACGCCGCAGTCCCAGACGATCACCTCGCCGGCGCCGTACTGGCCCTCGGGGATCACGCCCTCGAACGACGCGTAGTCGTAGGGATGGTCCTCGGTCTGCACCGCGAGGCGCTTTTCGCTAGGATCGAGCGACGGGCCCTTGGGCACCGCCCACGACTTGAGCACGCCGTCGCATTCCAGGCGGAAGTCGTAGTGCAGGCGGCGCGCCGAATGCTGCTGGACCACGAAAAGCAGCGGGCCGCCCGGGGAAGCGGCGGCGCTCGGGGCCGGCTCCGGGGTGGCCGCGAAGGCCCGCTTCGCGGCGTATTCGCCGAGGAGGTTCTTCGCCATGCGCGATTCTAGGACCAAAGGCGGTGCGGGGAAGATCCTCGCCGGCGCCAGCGGCTATTCCTTCAAGGAATGGAAGGGGCCCTTCTATCCGGAGAAGGCGAAGCCCGAGGAGATGCTCGCGTACTACTCCGCGCGCCTGCCGACCGTCGAGATCAACAACACGTTCTACCGCATGCCCCAGCCGTCCGTGCTCGAGAGCTGGGTGCAGCGCACGCCCGACGACTTCCGCTTCGCGATCAAGGCCTCGCGGCGCATCACGCACATCGCGCGCCTGAAGGAAACGGCGGCCGACTCGGTCGCGTACCTGTACGGCAACCTCGCCTCCCTCGGCGCCAAGCGCGGCCCCGTGCTCTTCCAGCTGCCGCCGCAGCTCAAGAAGGACCTGCCGCGCCTCGAAGGCTTCCTCGCGATGCTGCCCGCGGACCACCGCGCCGCCTTCGAGTTCCGCAACGCCACCTGGTTCGACGACGACGTCTACGCGGCGCTGCGCGGGGCCGGCGCGGCGCTCTGCCTCTCGGAGCGCGAGGACGGCGCGCCGCCGCCGCTCGTGGAGACGGCGCCCTGGGGCTACGTGCGGCTGCGCCTCGAGAGCTACTCCGACGACGACCTCAGGAAGTGGGCCGAGCGCCTCGCCGCGAGCCCCTGGAACGAGGTCTTCGTCTACTTCATGCACGAGCCGACGGCGCCCGCGTACGCGCAGGCGCTGATGAAGCACGAGCCGCGATGACGGCGCCGGCACCGCGGTCCGTCCCGATCCCGCTCGCCGAGGGTCGCGTCTCCGGGCTGCTCGTCGTGCCGTCCGAGGCGCGCGCCGCCTACGTCTTCGCGCACGGCGCGGGCGCCGGGATGACCCATCCGTTCATGGCCGCGGCCGCCACAGGACTCGCCGAACGCGGCATCGCGACGCTGCGCTTCCAGTTTCCGGCGATGGAGCGGGGATCGCGGCGCGTCGACCCACCCTCGGTCGCGCAAGCCGCCGTGCGAGCCGCGGTCGCCGAAGCCGCGCGCGCCCTGCCCGGCCTCGCGCTCTTCGCGGGCGGCAAGTCGTTCGGCGGCCGCATGAGCTCGCAGGCGCAGGCCGAGTCGCCGCTACCCGGCGTGCACGGGCTCGCGTTCTTCGGCTTCCCCTTGCACGCCGCGGGGCGCCCGTCGGCGGAACGCGGCGCCCACCTCGCCGCCGTCGACGTCCCGATGCTCTTCCTGCAGGGAAGCCGCGACGAGCTCGCGAGCCTCGAATTGCTGGAGCCGCTCGTGGCGGGGCTCGGGTCGCGCGCGCGGCTCGCCGTGTTCGCGGACGCGGACCATTCGTTCCACGTCCGGGCGCGGACGGCAGGCCGAGGGCCCGGGGCGCTGGCGGGGCAAACCAGGGACGCGGAGATGCTCGCCGGCGTGCTCGATGCCCTCGCTGCGTGGATGGAGAAGAGCCGCGGCCCGCCCTAACGGGCCTTGCCCGTGTCCTCGATGACGTCCGCGCCCTTCGGCGGCGTGAAGGAGAACTCGTCGCGGGCAAGGAGTGCGTTCGCCCGCAGGTGCGTGAAGCGCAGCACGGTGTGGCCGCCCAGCTGGTCGTAGAGCTCCATCGCGGCGAGGGCCTTGCCGTTCATGCCGAGGCGCACGCGGTCGAAGCCCGTGTCCTTCGCCTTCGGCAGCGCCTCGACCCAATCGAGCCCGTCCTTCGTGCCGGCGTCGCGCAACGTGAAGAGCTGCGTGATGTCGTCCTTGCCCGCGAGCAGCGCCGCGGGCGTCGAGGAGATCGCCCGGTCGATGCGCCTGACGGTCACTTGCGCCAGGTCGGGGTCGTAGATCCACAGGCGCGTGCCGTCGGCCACGAGGAGCTGGCGGTGCGGCTTCTCGTACGCCCAGCGGAACCGGTCCGGGCGCGCGAACGCGAACGTCCCGGAGGAGCGGTCGACGGACCTGCCGGCGCGGTCGTAGGCGGTCTGGTCGAAATCCGCGGTCGCGGTCTTCGTGGCCGCATTGAAAGCGAGGAAGTCGTCGAGGCCGTTGGCGACCGCCGCGGGGGCGGCGGGCGCCCCCAGGACGGCGGCAAGGAGGAAAGCGCCCGGCCGCATCGCCTCGACCGCCTACTTGTCCCGCGAAGGAGCGAGAATCTCGCGGTTGCCGTTGGAGGCCATGGCCGAAACCAGGCCCGCGCGCTCCATGTCCTCGATGAGCCGCGCGGCGCGGTTGTAGCCGATGCGCAGGTGGCGCTGCACGAGCGAGATGGACGCGCGCTTGTTCTGGAGCACGATCTGCACGGCCTGGTCGTAGAGGGGATCCGCTTCCCCTGAGACAGCGCCCTCGCCGCTGGTTCCCGCCGCCTCGGCGCCCTCCGGGTCGTCGAGGATGCCCTCGATGTACTGCGCCTCGCCGAGCTTGCGCAGCGACTCGACCACGCGATGGACCTCGGCGTCGGCCACGTAGGCGCCGTGCACGCGCACCGGGTGCCCGGCGCCCGGCGGCAGGTAGAGCATGTCGCCCTGGCCGAGCAGGCTTTCGGCGCCCTGCTGGTCGAGGATCGTGCGCGAGTCCACCTTGGAGGAGACCTGGAAGGCGATGCGCGTGGGCACGTTCGCCTTGATGAGCCCGGTGATCACGTCCACCGACGGCCGCTGGGTCGCGAGGATGAGGTGGATGCCCGAGGCGCGCGACTTCTGGGCGAGGCGCGCGATCAGCTCCTCGACCTTCTTGCCCGCCACCATCATGAGGTCGGCGAGCTCGTCGATCACCACGACGATGAGCGGCAGCGGCTCGAGATCCCCGGGCGCCTCGGGATCGAAGGGATGCTTGATGGGCTGCTTCTTCTCGATCGCCTCGCGCACCTTCTGGTTGTAGCCCGCGACGTTGCGCACCCCGAGCGTCGACATGAGGCGGTAGCGCCGGTCCATCTCCGCCACGCACCAGTGCAGCGCGGCGGCCGCCTGGCGCATGTCCGTCACGACCGGCGCGAGGAGCTGCGGCACGCCCTCGTAGGCCGAGAGCTCGAGCATCTTCGGATCCACGAGGATGAGGCGCACCTCGGCGGGCGTGGACTTGTAGATGAGCGAGAGGATCATCGCGTTGATCGCGACCGACTTGCCCGAGCCGGTCGTGCCCGCGACGAGCAGGTGCGGCATCTTCGCGAGGTCGGCCACCACGGGCTTGCCCGTGATGTCCTTTCCGAGCGCGAGCGCGAGGCGCGAATGCATGTCCGCGTACGCCTGGGAGCCCACGATCTCCGAAAGGCGCACGATCTCGCGCTTGGGATTCGGGATCTCCAGGCCCATGCACGAGGTGCCGGGAATGGTCTCCACCACGCGGATCGCGGTGACCGAGAGCGCGCGCGCGAGGTCGCGGGCGAGGTTCACCACCTGCGCGCCCTTCACGCCCACGGCCGGCTCGATCTCGTAGCGCGTGATGACCGGCCCCGGATAGGCGGCCACCACCTTCACCTGCACGTTGAAGTCGAGGAGCTTGCGCTCGATGAGGCGCGAGGTGTACTCGAGCGTCTCGGCGTTGGGGCGCTCCACGTGCGAGTCGGCCGGGTCGAGGAGCGCGAGCGGCGGCAGCGGCGAGTCGGGAAGGTCGGCGAAGAGCGGCACCTGCTTCTCGCGCACCACGCGCTCGCTGCGCGGGATCTCCACCGCCGGCATCTCGATGCGGATCGGCTCGTGGTCCTCGAAGGCGCGGCGGGCCTCCTCGACCTTCTCCTCGCGCTCCTGGGCCTTGAGCCGGCCCTGCTCGCGGTCGCGGCGCGCCTCCACGCGGCTCCTCGCGACGCCGAAGGCCCATTCGAGGCCCGCGCCGGTGAGCTCCGCGAGCCGCAGCCACGAGAGGCCCGTGAACAGGCTCACGCCGGCGGCGAGGAGCCCGAGCAGCAGCAGCGTGCCGCCCGCGTAGCCGAACGCGCGGGAGGCGAACGGGGCGAGCACCGTGCCGAGCGCACCCCCGGGCTCGAACCCCTCGGGCACGAGGCCGCGCAGGCGCAGCGCCTCGAGCGCGCAGCTCGCGGCCATGGCGATCGCGAAGCCGACGAGCGTGATCGCGGCCGAGCGACGGCTCACGAGCTCCCAGGCCTCCACGCGGCGGTAGAGGCGCAGGATGGCGAGCGCGCCGAACACCACCCACCACCAGGCCGAAAACCCGAACGTGAAGTACAGCGCGCCGGCGACCCACGCCCCGGCCACCCCGCCCTTGTTGAGCACGGCGACCGCGGGGCCGTCGAACTGCGGTCCCGGGTCGGTCGGATGGTAGGTCGCGAGCACGAGGGCGAGCCACGCCCCCAGGACGAGCACGACGATCCACCCGGCTTCGCGCAGGGCGCGTGCGACGTGGGGCGAGGCGGGCGAAGCAGGCGCGGAAGCGAAGCGCGGCGACGCGCGGACTTGCGTCACAGCGATGGCGGCAGCTCCCTGTTTATTATCGTGATCGACTTCGACTCGATCGAGATGAAGCCGCGCTCCGAGAGGTCCTTGAGGATGCGGTTCACCATCTCGCGCGAGGCGCCCACCATGTTGGCGAGGTCCTGCTGCGAGAGCTTCTCGCCGACCATGAGCTTGCCGTTGTTGTACACCGAGAGCTCGAGCAGCGTGCTCGCCACGCGCCCGTACACGTCCATGAGCGCGAGCGTGCCGATCTTGCGGTCGGCCTCGCGCACGCGCTGCGCGAGCACCCGCATCACCATGTTGGCGATGCGCGGGGCCTGCTCCACGCAGCGCTCGAAGGCCGCGTGCGTGAGCATGAGGAAGTGCGACGGCTCGATCGTCGTCACCGAGGCCGAGCGCGGCTGCTTGTCGATCATCGACATCTCGCCGAAGAAGTCGCCCGGCCCCAGGATCTTCAGGATGATCTCGCGGCCGTCCTCGTCGCCGATGAAGACCTTCACCTTGCCCGACTGGATCATGAAGAGCGAGTCGCCCATCTCGCCCTCGGTGAGCACGACGGCGTTCTTCGGGTAGGTCTTCTCCGTCGACAGGCCGCGCACCACGTCGAGCTCGCTTTCCGAGAGCTGCGTGAAGAACGGCACCGCCTTCAGCGTCTGGGTGCGCTCGCCCGTGGCGACGCGCCGGGGGGTCGCTTGCATGGCTCCCTAAATACCCAAAATGCCCTTATTTGTCAAACGGTTAGCGGACCAACCTCATTTAACCCCTTAATTTCAGGCACATACGCGCCTCCCACGGGATGCGATAATCGCGTTCTGTCCTCCTCCTTGCGGCAGTTTCCCCGCGAATGACGACCCAACACTCCCGCCTGCTCATCCTCGGCTCCGGGCCCGCCGGCTACACGGCCGCGGTGTACGCCGCGCGCGCGAACCTCAAGCCCACCCTCGTCACCGGGCTCGCCCAGGGCGGGCAGCTCATGACGACCACCGACGTGGACAACTGGCCCGCCGACGCCGCGGGCGTGCAGGGGCCCGAGCTGATGGACCGCTTCCTCAAGCACGCCGAGCGCTTCGAGACGCAGGTCGTCTTCGACCAGGTGCACACCGCGAAGCTCGCCGAGCGCCCCATCACGCTCGTCGGCGACGCCGGCACCTACACCTGCGACGCGCTCATCATCGCCACGGGCGCCTCCGCGATGTACCTGGGGCTCGCCTCGGAGCAGGCCTACATGGGCAAGGGCGTATCCGGGTGCGCCACGTGCGACGGGTTCTTCTACAAGGGCCAGGACGTGTGCGTGGTGGGCGGCGGCAACACCGCGGTGGAGGAGGCGCTCTACCTCGCGAACATCGCGCGCCACGTGACGGTCGTGCACCGGCGCGACAGGTTCCGCGCGGAGAAGATCCTCCAGGACAAGCTCTTCGAGCGCGAGCGCGAGGGCAAGGTCTCGATCGAGTGGGACCACACGCTCGACGAGGTGCTCGGCGACAAGTCCGGGGTCACGGGCGTGCGCCTGAAGTCCACCCAGGACGGGAAGACGAAGGAGCTCGCCCTCACCGGCTGCTTCATCGCGATCGGCCATAAGCCCAACACCGACATCTTCGCCGGCCAGCTCGAGATGAGGAACGGCTACATCGTCACGAGGAGCGGGCTCGACGGCAACGCGACCGCCACGAGCGTCCCCGGGGTCTTCGCCGCGGGCGACGTGCAGGACCACGTGTACCGCCAGGCGGTGACGAGCGCGGCCACCGGCTGCATGGCGGCGCTCGACGCGGACAAGTACCTGGAATCGCTCGGGTGAAGAGGCCCGCGCGCGAGCTCCCCGGCGAGCCTTCCGCGGCGCCCGAGGACGTCGCGATCTTCCGCGCCGAGATGCGCGACGTGGCCCCGGCACCGCCCGCGAACCGCGTCGAGCCGTGGCGCCGGCGGCCCGCGCCCGTGCCCGCGCAGCGCCTGCGCGACGAGCGCGCCGTGATCGAGGAGCTCGCCCGCCTCGGGACCGACGGCGACGAGGTGGAGCTCGAGGACGACTCCGCGTACCTGAGGCCGGGGCTGCCGCGCGACATCCTGAGGAAGCTGCGCCGCGCGCACTGGACGATCCAGGACCAGGTGGACCTGCACGGCCTCACCGCCGAGGAGGCGGCGCGGGCGACCGCGCGGTTCCTAGCCGACTGCCTGAGGCGCGGCGTGCGCTGCGTGCGCATCGTGCACGGCAAGGGGCTCGGATCGCGCGGACGCGAGCCGGTGCTCAAGCGCCGGATCCGCCGCCTGCTCGCGCGCCGCTCCGAGGTGCTCGCTTTCGTGGAGCCGCGCGCCGTGCACGGCGGCGGCGGCGCGGTCGTGGCGCTGCTCGACGCGTGAGCCTGCGCGCGGCGCGCCTCGCCTTCCTGCTCGTCGCCGCCGCGGCGATCGCGATCGCGATCGCCGGCATGGGCCGGCCGCTCGCCAATCCCGACGAGGGGCGCTACTCCGAGATCTCGCGGGAGATGGTGGCCTCGGGCGACTGGGTCACTCCGCGGCTGGACGGCATCAAGTACTTCGAGAAGCCGCCGCTGCAATACTGGGCCACGGCGGCCGTCTTCGAGGCCTTCGGGCAGAGCGAGACCACCGCACGCCTGTACGTGGCCCTGTGCGGGCTCGCGACCCTGCTCGCCGCGGCGTATGCGGCGCGCCGCCTTGGCACGAACGAGGTCGGCGCGGCCACGCTGGCCGCCCTCCTCGCGAGCCCCTATTTCATGGCGCTCGCCACCATCGTCACGCTCGACATGGGGGTGACGCTCTGGACGACGGTGACCCTGTGGGCGTTCCTGCTCGCCGAGCAGGAGGCCGGGCGCGGCGGCGCGGCGCGCGGCTGGATCGCGCTCGCCTGGGTCGCGACCGCGCTCGCGGTCCTGTCCAAGGGGCTGATCGGCATCGTCTTCGCGGGCGCGGCGGTGTTCTTCCGCAGCGTGCTCCAGCGCGACCTCTCCGCGATGCGCAGGCTGCGCTGGTCGTGGGGGCTGCCGCTCTGCCTCGCCATCGCCGCGCCCTGGTTCGTCGCCGTCTCGCGCGCCAACCCCGAGTTCGCGCGCTTCTTCTTCATCCACGAGCATTTCGAGCGCTTCCTCACGCACGAGCACCGGCGCGTGGAGCCGTGGTGGTTCTTCCTGCCCATCGTGGCCGCCGGTTTCCTGCCCTGGGCCCTCGCGTTGCCGGCGGCCGTCGCGCACGCGTGGCGCTCCGAAACCGGGAAGCCCTTCCAGCCCCTGCGCGTGGCGATCCTCTGGTCGGCGTTCATCGTGGCGTTCTTCAGCGCCTCGGGCTCGAAGCTGCCGGCGTACGTGCTGCCGGTCTTCCCGCCGCTCGCGTACGTCCTCGGGCACTACCTCGCCGAGGCGCCGCCGCGGCGCCTCGCGCTCTGGGCGGGGCTCGGCGCCTCGCTCGCGATCCCGCTCGCCGCGCTCGCGCTCGGCATCGACCGCGAGGCGAAGGATCCCTGGACCCTCGCCCTGTACCGCGCCGCGCAGCCCTGGACGCTCGCGGCGGCGGGAGCGCACCTGGCCGGCGGCGTCGCGGGATGGGCCCTCCTTCGCGCGGGGCGCCGCTGGCACGGGCTCGCCGCGGTCGCCTTCGGCGCCCTGCTGGTCATCGCGTGCATCCAGGGCGGCTACGACGAGCTCACGCCGCGGCAGTCGGGCAAGGGGGTCGCCGAGGCGATGAAGCCGTGGCTCGCCCCCACGACCCGGCTCTACAGCGTGGGCCACTACGACCAGACCGTGCCCTTCTACATCGGGCGCACGCTCACGCTGGTGAACTACCACGACGAGTTCGAGACGGGCCTGCGCGCCGAGCCGGAGCTCGCCATCGAGGACCTCGGGAAGTTCCCGGCGGAATGGCTGCGGCCGGGCGATGCGCTGGCTATAATGCAGCCCGGCACTTACGAAAGATTCCGGCGGCAGGGCCTGCCCATGCAGGTGCTGCACGAAGACCCGCGCCGCGTTCTCGTCCGCAAGCCGTGACCCCTCTCACCTTCTCGCTCGTGCTGGCCGGCGTGCTCCTCAACGCGTCCGCGCAGCTGCTCCTCAAGGCCGGGACCGCCCGCGTGGGCGAGTTCGCGTTCTCGCTCGCGAACGTGGTGCCGATCGGCACGCGCCTCGCGCTGAGCCCCTACATCGCCGGGGGGCTCGCTTGCTACGTGGTGAGCGTGGTGGTCTGGATCCTCGCGCTGTCCCGGGTGCCGGTGAGCGTGGCCTACCCGATGCTCTCGATCGGCTACATCGTGAACGCCGTGGCGGCGTGGTGGCTCTTCGGCGAGTCGCTGGGCGCCCAAAAGCTCGTGGGCATCGCGTTCATCGTCGTGGGCGTGTTCCTGGTGGCGCGCTCCTAGTGCAGCCCTTCCTGCCCTTCGCGCGGCCCACGATCGACGAGGCGATGGTCGCCGCCGTCGCCGACACCCTGCGCAGCCGCTGGCTCGTCACGGGCCCGCGCGCCGCGGCCTTCGAGAAGGCGCTTTCGGGGCGCTTCGGCGGGCGGCCCGTGCGCTGCGTCACCTCGGCCACGGCCGCGATGGAGATCGCGCTCGAGCTCCTCGGGATCGGGCCCGGCGACGAGGTGATCATGCCCGCGCAGAGCTTCTTCGTGACCGGGAACCTCGTCGAGCGCGCCGGCGCCACGGCGGTGTTCGTGGACGTGGAGCTCGCCTCGCGCAACGCCGACATGGCGCAGGCCCACGCCGCGGTGACGCCGCGCACGCGCCTGTTCATGCCCACGCACTACAACTCCCCCCTCGATCCCGAAGCCCTCGCGGCCTTCGCGCGCCGGCACGGCGTGCGCATCCTGGAGGACGCCGCGCTCGCGATCGGGTCGAAGGCCGCGGGGCGCGAGGTGGGATCGACGGGCGACCTCGTCTCGTTCAGCTTCCATCCGAACAAGAACATGACCACGGTCGAGGGAGGGGCGCTCGTGCTCTCCGACGAGCGCGAGGCCGCGGTCGTCGAGGAGCTGCGCTTCCACGGCATCCGGCGCCTCGCGGACGGCACCCGCGACGTCGAGCGCGCCGGGGCGAAGTACAACTTCTCCGACGTCTCCGCCCGCCTCGGCCTCGAGCAGCTCGCGCGGCTCGACGAGTGGTGCCGCGCCCGCGAGCGCCTCGCGCACCGCTATTTCGAGTGCCTCGAGGGCGACGACCTGCTCGGGCCCGAGCGCCTGCCGCCGAGGGACAACCCCGGCCACAGCTGGAACATGTTCACGGTGCTGCTGCCGCTCGAAGCGATGGGGCGCACGCGCAAGGCCTTCATCGACGCGATGGCGCAGGAAGGCATCGGCATCGGCGTCTCCTACGAGGCGATCCACCTCACGACGCTCTTCCGCGGGAAGGGCTTCCGCGAGGGCATGTTCCCGGTCTCCGAGCGCATCGCCCGCGAGACGGTCACGCTGCCGCTCTTCCCGGAGATGCGCGACTCGGACGTCGAGCGCGTATCGGCGGCGCTGGGGCGCGTGCTGCGGCGCAAGGCGGCCTGAAGGATGGCGGCGCCGCGGGTCTCGGTCGTGATCCCCGTGTACAACGAGGAGGCGGTGCTGCCCGCCCTCTTCGCCCGGCTGTATCCCGCGCTCGACGCGCTCGGCCTGCCCTACGAGGTGCTCTTCGTCGACGACGGCAGCCGCGACCGGTCGGCCGCGCTCCTGCGCGAGCAGTTCCAGAAGCGCCCCGAGGTGACGCGGGTGCTCCTCTTCAACGGCAACTTCGGCCAGCACATGGCGATCATGGCGGGCTTCGAGTACGTGCGCGGCGGCCGCGTCGTCACGCTCGACGCCGACCTCCAGAACCCGCCCGAGGAGATCGCGAAGCTCCTCGCCAGGATGGACGAGGGCCACGACTACGTGGGCTCGATCCGGCGGCGGCGCCAGGACGCGGCGTGGCGCCGGTGGGCCTCGAAGGCGATGAACCGCCTGCGCGAGCGCATCACGCACATCCGCATGACGGACCAGGGCTGCATGCTGCGCGCCTACGACCGGCCCATCGTCGACGCGATCCGCGCCTCGCGCGAGGTGAGCACCTATATCCCGGCGCTCGCCTACTCCTTCGCGCACAACCCGGCCGAGGTGGAGGTGGAGCACGAGGAGCGGCACGCGGGCGCCTCGAAGTACTCGCTCTACAAGCTCATCCGGCTCAACTTCGACCTGGTGACCGGCTTCTCGGTGATGCCGCTGCAGCTCTTCTCGCTCTTCGGCATCTTCGTCTCGATCGCCTCCCTCGGGGTGTACGTCGTGGTGATCGCCAAGCGCATCATCCTCGGCACCGACCACTCGCTGTGGGTGATCTGGGATCGCGACATCCTCCAGTTCTTCCTCACGGGCATGGTGCTCTTCGGGCTCGGGCTGATCGGCGAGTACGTGGGCCGCATCTACCAGCAGGTACGCGAGCGGCCGCGCTACGTGATCCAGGCGCTGCTGGAGAAGACCGACTGACATGGCCGCGCGCGCCGTCGTCTTCGCCTACCACGACGTGGGCGCGCGCTGCCTCGCGGTGCTGCTCGCGCACGGCGTCGAGGTGCCGCTCGTGGTGACCCACGCCGACGACCCCGGCGAGACGATCTGGTTCGCGAGCGTCGAGCGCCTGGCGCGCGAGCAGGGGCTGGAAGTCGCCACACCGCAGGCCCCCGCCCTGCCGGGCCTCGCCGCCCGCCTCGCGGCCCTCGCCCCCGATTTCGTCTTCTCGTTCTACTACCGCTACATGCTTCCGGAGCCGGTCCTCGCGACGGCGCGCCGCGGCGCCTACAACATGCACGGCTCCCTGCTCCCGAAATACCGCGGGCGCGTGCCGGTGAACTGGGCGGTGCTGCGCGGCGAGCGGGAGACGGGCGCGACGCTTCACGAGATGACGGCGAAGCCCGACGCCGGGCGCATCGTCGACCGCATGGCGGTGCCCATCCTGCCCGACGATCGCGCGATCGACGTGTTCCGCAAGGTGACGGTCGCCGCCGAGCTGGTGCTCGACCGCTCGCTCCCCGCCCTCCTCGACGGCACCGCGCGCCCGGTCGCGCAGGACCTCTCGCAGGGCAGCTACTTCGGGGCCCGCCGCCCCGAGGACGGGCGCATCGACTGGTCGAAGGGCGCGCGCGAGATCCACGACCTCGTGCGCGCGGTCGCCCCGCCCTACCCAGGCGCCTTCACCGCGCTCGGCGGCGGGACGCTGCGCGTGCTGCGCACGCGCGTGCTCGCGGGGCGCGGAGCCGCCGGCGCGCCGACGGTCGCCGTCGACGAGGCGGGAAGGCTCGTCGCGCGCTGCGCCGACGGCGGGACGCTCGCCCTCCTCGAGGCGGAGCTCGACGGCGCGCCCCTCACCGCATCCACGTTCATTGGGCGATTCGGGCGCGAGGGCGCCCGGCCCGGAGGCACTCCATGAAGAAACTCTGCATCCTCGGCGTCAACGGCTTCATCGGGCACCACCTGTCGCAGCGCGTGCTCGCCGACACGGGCTGGGAGGTGTTCGGCATGGACATGGGCGCCGACCGCGTCGCCGACCTCCTCGGACACCCGCGCTTCCACTTCTTCGAGGGCGACATCACCATCAACAAGGAGTGGATCGAGTACCACATCCGCAAGTGCGACGTGGTGCTGCCGCTGGTGGCGATCGCGACCCCGGCCACGTACGTGCGCGAGCCGCTGCGCGTCTTCGAGCTCGACTTCGAGGCGAACCTGCCCATCGTGAGGAGCTGCGTGAAGTACGGCAAGCGCATCCTCTTCCCGTCCACCTCGGAGGTCTACGGGATGTGCCGCGACGCGCGCTTCGACCCCTACGCCTCGGAGCTCGTGCTCGGCCCCATCGACAAGCAGCGCTGGATCTACTCGTGCTCGAAGCAGCTCATGGACCGCGTGATCTGGGCCTACGGCTCCATGGGGCAGCTCGACTTCACGCTCTTCCGGCCGTTCAACTGGATCGGGGCGGGGCTCGACTCGATCCACACCCCCAAGGAGGGCAGCTCGCGCGTGATCACGCAGTTCCTCGGGCACATCGTGCGCGGCGAGCCGATCAAGCTCGTGGACGGCGGGGCGCAGCGCCGGACCTTCACCTACATCGACGACGGGATCTCCGCGCTCATGAAGATCATCGAGAACCGCGATCGCGTGGCGAGCGGGCGCATCTACAACATCGGCAACCCGGACAACGACTACTCGGTGCGCGAGCTCGCGCAGATGATGCTCGAGCTCGCGCACGCCTATCCCGAGTACCGCGAGAGCAGCTCGCGCGTGAAGCTGATCGAGGTGAGCTCGGACGACTACTACGGCCGGGGCTACCAGGACGTGCAGAGCCGCGTGCCGGCGATCGACAACACGATGAAGGACCTGGGCTGGGCGCCCCGGGTGGACATGAAGACCGCGCTGCGGCACATTTTCGACGCGTACCGCGGGCAGCTCGAGGACGCCCGCGCGCTGGCGGGCTGACGGGCCCCGGGCGCGGACGAGGGAGCGACCATGGAAGAGAAGCCGCTGGTGGGCGTGGTGATGGGCTCCCAGAGCGACTGGGAGGTGATGCAGCATGCCGCGCGCATCCTCAGGGATTTCGGCGTGCCGTACGAGACGCGCGTCGTCTCCGCGCACCGCACGCCCGACGCGATGTTCGAGTACGCCGAGGGCGCGCGCGGTCGCGGGCTCGCCTGCATCATCGCGGGGGCCGGCGGCTCGGCCCACCTCCCGGGCATGATCGCCTCGAAGACCACGCTGCCGGTGCTCGGCGTGCCGGTGCCCACGCGGCACCTCGCCGGCCAGGATTCCCTCTACTCCATCGTGCAGATGCCCAAGGGCATCCCCGTGGCGACGTTCGCGATCGGGGAATCGGGGGCGGCCAACGCGGGGCTGTTCGCGGTGAGCCTGCTCGCCGTGGCCGACGCCGAGCTCGCGCGCAAGCTCGCCGCCTACCGCGAGACCCTGCGCGATCAGGTCGCCGCGATGCAGCTGCCCGACGTGCTGTGATCCTTCCCGGGGCCACGCTCGGCCTCCTCGGCGGCGGCCAGCTGGGGCGCATGTTCACGGTCGCCGCCCGCACGCTGGGCTACCGCGTGACCGTCCTCGACCCCGACGTGCACGCGCCCGCCGCCGAGTTCGCCACCGGCCACCTCGCCGCGCCCTACGACGATCCCGCGGCGCTCGCCGAGCTCGCCGCCACGTGCTCGGCCGTGACCACCGAGTTCGAGAACGCGCCGGCCGCCGCCCTGGAGCGGCTCGAGTCGAGCCTCGTGGTGCGCCCCGGAGGCACTCCGGTCGCCGTGGCGCAGGACCGGCGGCGCGAGAAGGGGTTCCTCGCCGGCCACGGCTTCCCGGTGGGCGCGTGGGCGGCGATCGATTCGCCCGCAGACGTCGGGGCCGCGCTCGCGCGCGTGAGGCTCCCGGCGCTGCTCAAGACCGCCCGCCTCGGCTACGACGGCAAGGGCCAGGCGCGCATCGAGCGGGCCGCCGACCTCGAGCGCACCCTCGGGCAATGGAAGGGCGTGCCGTGCGTGCTCGAGGAGCTCCTCGCCCTCGAGCGCGAGATCTCCGTGGTCCTCGCCCGCGCCGACGACGGAGACGTCGCGGTCTTCCCCGTGGCCGACAACCGCCACGCGCGCGGCATCCTCGACATGACGGTGGCCCCCGCGCCCGTGGCCGCGCCGCTCGCGCGCGAGGCGGCATCGATCGCCACGCGCCTCGCCGCGGAGCTGGGCTACGTGGGGGTGCTCGCGGTGGAGATGTTCGTGGTCGGGGGCCGGCTGCTGGTGAACGAGATCGCTCCCCGCCCCCACAACAGCGGCCACTACACCATCGACGCGTGCCGCACCTCGCAGTTCGAGCAGCAGGTGCGCGTCCTCTGCGGCCTGCCGCTGGGGGACCCCTCGCAGCACAGCCCCGCGGTGATGGTGAACCTGCTGGGCGACATCTGGCGCGGGGGCGAGCCGCCGTGGGAGGCGGTGCTGCGCCACGCGGGCGCGCACCTGCACCTGTACGGCAAGCGCGAGGCGCGCCCCGGGCGCAAGATGGGGCACGTGACCGTCTGCGAGGCGACCCCCGAGCGGGCGCTCGCCGTCGCGCTCGAGATCCGGCGCGACCTGGGCATCGGCGAACCCGCGTGACGCGATGCCGGTCTTCCCGCAGAGAGACATGATCCGCCGCCCTCGCCGCGCGGCATTCGCCGCGCTCCTCGCCTGCGCCGCCTTCGGCTCCTTCGCCGCGCCGGCGATCGTGGGCTCGGGCCACGCCGCAGCCGAGGATCGCCCCGCCTCCGGCTTCACGCGGCTCGCCGTGTCCGTGCCGGGCGAGATCGAGCTCGTCCAGGGTCCCGACGAGGGCGTGAGCGTCACCGCCGACGACAACGTCCTTCCGCGCATCGAGACGGTCGTGGACCACGGCACGCTGCTCGTCCGCTTCGCGCGCGGTGCGGCGGTGCGAACGAGGACCCCGATCCGCGTCACGGTGCGCGCGCGCTCGATCGAATCGGTCGCCGTGACGGGTTCCGCCGCCCTGCACGCCGCGCACCTCGAGGCCGGGCGGCTCGCCCTGAGGCTCGCGGGCTCGGCGAGCGCGCTCCTTCCGGCCACCGCCGTGGACGAGCTCGACGCGCACCTGGGCGGCCACTGTCACCTGAGCGCGGCGGGCCGCGCCCGCGTGGTCGCCCTGAGCGTCGCCGGGGCCGGGGAAGTCAACCTGGCACGCCTCGAGGCGCGGCGCGCGACGGTGCGCATCGCGGGCTCCGCCGACGTGGCCGCGTGGGTGCACGAGTCGCTCGAGGCGGCGATCTCCGGGTCGGGCTCGGTGCGCTACTTCGGCGATCCGGCGATCCGCAAGTCGGTCTCCGGCTCCGGCGCCGTGGAACGGCTGGGAGCCGCGCCCCCCTGATGTTCTCGTGGCTGCGCCGCGGCCGCCGTGCCGCCACCGTTCCCATCGATGCGGCGCTCTGGGCGCGCTCGACCGCGCCGTGGCTCTTCATGCGCGGCCTCGCCCCGGACGATTCGGAGCGGCTGCGCGCGCTGTGCGAGCGTTTCCTCGCCATCAAGCACTTCTCGGGCGCCGGCGGCTTCCAGCTCGACGAGGCGATGCGCGTCGGCGTCGCCGCGCAGGCGTGCATCCTCGTGCTCGAGCTGGGCATCGAGTGGTACGAGGGCTGGTCGGAGATCATCGTCTACCCCACCCAGTTCGTTCCGGAGCGCGAGGTGGAGGACGAGGCCGGCGTCGTGCACCTCACCGCCGACCCGATGGCCGGCGAGGCGTGGCTCGGCGGCCCGGTGATCCTCTCGTACGAGGACGTGGCGCTGGCCGCGGACGAATCCTCGCGGGTCGCGGGCTACAACGTGGTGATCCACGAGTTCGCCCACAAGCTCGACATGCGCAGCGGCGATCCGAACGGCTTCCCGCCGCTGCACGCGGGCATGAGCGCGACGGCCTGGAAGGAGGCCTTCAGCGCGGCGTACCGGAATTTCGTGGCGCGGGTGGAGGCGGCCGAGCGGCTGCCGCGGCGCCGCGCCCAGGCCGCGCTCGACGCGCTGCCCATCGACCCCTACGCGGCGGAGAGCGCCGGCGAGTTCTTCGCCGTGGCCTCGGAGGCCTTCTTCGAGACGCCCGAGCTGCTCGCCCCGGCCTACCCCGCCGTCTACGAGCAGCTGCGGCTTTTCTACCGCCAGGATCCGCGCGCCCGCCTCGGCTGAACGATCAGAGGAACAGCACGGCCGGGAACACCGCGATCGCGAGCACGATCAACACCCACTCGCAGTTCCACCGCTTGAGGTGCCCGGTGTAGTGAAGGATGATCGCGGCGATCGCGAAGACGTAGAAAGCGGCGAGAAGCATTTGTTAGTTCTCCCCCCCTGGCGCGGTGGCGCTAGGATACAGCAAAGGTCCTGCGCGGCCTAGACCGCGTCCTCGCCGGTTTCCCCGGTGCGGATGCGCAGCACCTGGCCCACGTCGAACACGAAGATCTTCCCGTCGCCGATCTTGCCCGTGCGCGCGGCAGCCACGATCGCTTCCATCGCCTTGTCGAGCAGCGCGTCGGGGATCACCACCTCGACCTTCACCTTGGGCAGGAAATCCACGACGTACTCCGCGCCCCGGTAGAGCTCGGTGTGGCCCTTCTGCCGCCCGAAGCCCTTCACCTCGGTCACCGTGAGGCCGGTCACCCCGATCTCCGAGAGCGCCTCGCGCACCTCGTCGAGCTTGAAGGGCTTTACCACCGCTTCGATCTTCTTCATGGCGCTGGGGCGCTAGGCGTACGGACGGAACCCGGATGTTATCGGATAGCGCCAGTCCTTGCCAAACGCGCGCGGCGTGATGCGGATGCCGGGCGGGGCCTGGCGGCGCTTGTACTCGTTCCTCTGGATGAGGCGCACGACCTGGCGCACCGCCTCCATGTCGTATCCCAGGCCCGCGATCTGCTCGGGCGACATGTCGCGCTCCATGTAGCGCTCGACGACCGCGTCGAGCACCTCGTAGGGAGGCAGCGTGTCCTGGTCGGTCTGCCCGGGCCTGAGCTCCGCGCTGGGCGGGCGGTCGATCACGCGCTGCGGGATCACGCGGCCCTTGGAGTTGCGCCAGTTGGACAGGCGATAGACCAGCGTCTTCACGATGTCCTTGATCACGGCGAAGCCGCCGGCCATGTCGCCGTAGAGCGTGGCGTAGCCCGTGGCCATCTCGCTCTTGTTGCCGGTCGTGACGACGATGGAGCCGAACTTGTTCGAGAAGGCCATGAGGAGCGTGCCGCGGATGCGCGCCTGGAGGTTCTCCTCGGTCGTGTCCTCGGGGCGCCCGTCGAACGACGGCGCGAGCGCCGCGCGGAAGGCGTTGAACATCGGGCGGATCGCGACCTCGGTGTACTTCACGCCGTGGATGCGCGCCATCTCGCGCGCGTCCTCCACGCTCATGGAGGCGGTGTAGTCCGAGGGCATCATCACCGCGTGCACGCGCTCGGCCCCCAGCGCGTCCACGCACACGGCGAGCACCAGCGCCGAGTCGATCCCGCCCGAGAGGCCCAGCAGCACCCCCGGGAAGCGGTTCTTCTCCACGTAGTCGCGCACGCCCGTCATGAGCGCGCGGTAGATCGTCTCCTCCTCCGTGAGGGGCGGCGCGATCGGGCCGCGCACCGCCGTTCCCTCGTAGTCGACGATGTCGACCGACTCGCGGAAGGTCTCGGCCTGGTAGGAGAGCATCCCCTCGGCGTCGAGCGCGAAGGAGGCCCCGTCGAACACCAGCTCGTCCTGGCCGCCGGTCCAGTGCACGTAGAGCAGCGGCAGCTTCGTCTCGCGCACGCGCGCGCCCATGATCTCGTAGCGCTCGGCGAGCTTCGCGCGGTGGAACGGGGAGGCGTTGATCGACAGGAGCAGCTCCGCCCCGGCCGCCTTCGCCTGGGCGCCGGGCTCGGGGAACCAGAGATCCTCGCAGATCGTGAGGCCGATGCGGCGCCCCTGCACCTCGAAGACGCAGGGCCGGTTGCCCACGTCGAAGTAGCGCTTCTCGTCGAACACCCGGTAGTTGGGCAGGCGCTGCTTGAAGTACACGGACTCGATGCGCCCGCCGCGGAGCACGGCGGCGGCGTTGTAGCGGGTGCGGCCCTCGCGGTGCGGGTAGCCCACGACCACGGCGAGGTCCAGGCAATAGGGGGCGAGCTTCATGAGCTCGGCCTGGCACTGGTCGCAGAAGTCGTCGCGCAGCAGCAGGTCCTCGGGGGGATAGCCCGAGAGCGCGAGCTCGGGCGTCACCACCAGCGCTGCCCCAGCCGCGCGCGCCGCCTCGATGGAGCGCCGGATGCGGTCCGCGTTGCCCGCGAAGTCGCCCACGGTCGTGTTGATCTGGGCGACGGCGATCTTCATGCGGGGTCGGGAGGGGCCGGCGAGCGGCTAGAATCGGACGAGGCCCAATTATATCGACGTGGCGCATTCCCTCCGAATCCTCGAGACGCTGGACGGCGTGGACCCGCTCCGGTGGGACGCGCTCGCCGGCGGCAACCCGACGCTCGCGTTCGCGTTCCTCGACAGCCTGCACCGGACGGGCTGCGCCTCGGGCGCGAGCGGCTGGGCGCCGTGCTACCCCACGCTCTGGGACGGCGAGCGCCTCGTCGGCGCGGCGCCCCTCTACACCAAGTCCCATTCCTTCGGGGAGTACGTCTTCGACTGGGCGTGGGCCGAGGCCTACGAGCGCCACGGGCTCGCGTACTACCCGAAGCTCGTGTGCGCGGTCCCGTTCACGCCCGCCACCGGCGCGCGCCTGATCGCCGACGACGAAGGCACGCGCGAGCGGCTCGCGCGCGCGATGCTCGACCTCGCGCGCCGCTCCGGGGTGTCCTCGCTGCACGTGCTCTTCCCCCGCGAGGAGGACGCGCGCGCGCTGCGCTCCCTGGGGCTGCTCGAGCGCCGGGCGGTCCAGTTCCACTGGCGCAATCCCGGCTACCCCTCGTTCGAGGCGTTCCTCGCGGAGCTCTCGCACGACAAGAGAAAGAAGATCCGCCAGGAGCGGCGCAAGGTGGCCGCCTCGAGCGTGCGCCTGCGCCGCCTGGCCGGAGGCGAGGCGAGCGCGGCCGACTGGGACTTCTTCTACCGCTGCTACCGCCGCACCTACCGCGAGCATCGCTCCAGCCCCTACCTCGACCGGAGCTTCTTCGGCATGATCGCCGAGCGCATGCCCGACCGGCTCCTGCTCGTCCTCGCCGAGCGCGAAGGGCGCCCCGTGGCCGCGGCGCTGGACCTCTTCGGCGCCGGCGCCCTGTACGGGCGCTACTGGGGCAGCGTCGAGCACGTGCCGGGCCTGCACTTCGAGGCGTGCTACTACCAGGGGATGGAGTTCTGCATCGAGCGCGGCATCCCCCTTTTCGAGGGCGGGGCCCAGGGCGAGCACAAGCACGCGCGGGGGTTCCTTCCCGAGGCCACCCGCTCGTTCCACTGGCTCGCCCATCCCGCCTTCAACCGCGCCGTGGACGAGTACCTCGGGCGCGAGGGGGCGGGAATCGCGGCCTACGTGGACGAGCTCGCCGAGCGCACGCCGTTCAGGAGATAGCCGGTCCCGGTCGCCTTTCGCGCGCTCACTTCCACGCGGCGAGGAACTCCCGCCAGTGGGGCGAGGCCTGGCCCGCGATCCAGCCGCGCAGCATCTCCACCTCGCGAGCGTGCGCCTCGGCCGTGAGGTGCCCCCGGATCAGCTGGAAGCGCTGGAAGAGCGCGTAGGTGTTGGCGACGTCGGTCTCGCAGTAGTTGCGGATCGCCTCGATCTCGCCGCGCCGCCACGCGCCGTGCACCTGGGAGCCGTCCATGCCGAGCTTGCCCGGCAGCGCGCACAGCTGCGCGATCTCGTTGAGCGGCGCCCAGGCGCGGCTCGTGTAGCCGGCGAGCACGTCCATGAGGTCGATGTGGCGCGTGTGGAAGCGGCCGAGGTAGTTGTTGTACCGGAACTCGCGGTCGCCCTCGCCGAGGTCCCAGTAGCGGGCGCCCGCCACGCCGTGGAACAGCGCCCGGTAGTGCAGCACCGGCAGGTCGAATCCGCTCCCGTTCCACGAGACGAGCTGCGGCGTGTACTTCTCGATGCCGTCGAAGAAGCGCTGCACGATCTCGCGCTCGCCGTCGCCGGGCGAGCCGAGCGACCAGATGCGCAGCTCGTCGCGGCTGCGCAGCGCGCACGAGATCGCGACCACGCGCTGCAGGTGCGCGGGCAGGAAGTCGCTGCCCGTCGTCTGGCGCCGCCGCTGCGCCGCGAGCTCCACCACCGCCTCGTCGCTCACCTCCGGGGCGAGGCCCCACACCGTGCGCAGACCCGCCACGTCCGGGACCGTCTCGATGTCGAAGACGAGGATGGGCGCCATCGCCTCAGGCGGGGAAGACGCCGGTGGTGAGGTAGCGGTCGCCGCGGTCGCACACGATGTGCACGATCACCGCGTCGCGGACCTCGGCCGACAGGCGCATCGCCGCCGCGAGGCCGCCGCCCGAGGACACGCCCGCGAAGATGCCCTCCTCGCGGGCGAGGCGGCGGGCCATCTCCTCGCTCTCGGCCTGCGTCACCTCGATCACGCGGTCGACGCGCGAGCGCTCGAAGATCTTCGGCAGGTACGCCTCGGGCCACTTGCGGATGCCCGGCACCTGCGAGCCCGGCGCGGGCTGCACGCCGATCACCTGGATCGCGGGGTTCTTCTCCTTGAGGAAGCGCGAGCAGCCCATGATCGTGCCGGTGGTGCCCATGGTCGCCACGAAATGGGTGACCTTCCCGGCGGTGTCGCGCCAGATCTCGGGGCCCGTGCCCGTGTAGTGCGCGAGCGGGTTGTCGGGGTTGGCGAACTGGTCGAGGATCACGCCCTCGCCCGCTTCCCGCATGCGTTCGGCGGTATCGCGCGCGAGCTCCATGCCGCCCTTCTCGGCCGTGAGGACGAAGCGCGCGCCGAAGGCGGTCATGGTCTGGCGCCGCTCGACCGAAAGGTGCTCCGGCATCACCAGCACCATGCGGTAGCCGCGCATCGCCGCCACCATCGCGAGCGCGATCCCGGTGTTGCCGCTCGTGGCCTCGATCAGCGTGTCGCCGGGGCGGATCTCTCCGCGGCGCTCGGCGCCGAGGACCATCGACAGGGCGGGCCGGTCCTTCACCGAGCCGGCGGGATTGTTGCCCTCGAGCTTGGCGAGCAGGACGTTGGACGTGGCGCCGGGGATGCGCTGCAGGCGCACGAGCGGCGTGCCACCGACGAACTGCTCGAGCGTCGGGTACGTCATCGCACGACGGCGAGGCGCGCCTCGTCGACGCAGACCCGCCCGCGTCCGTCGAGCAGCCCCCCCACCTCCACATCGTTCGCGCCGGGCGGGACGTCGAGCTCGAGGGAGAGGCTCTTCCAGCCCGCGGTGCCCGTCACGAGCCGCTCCGCGTAGGCGATCGTCCGGCCGTGGCCGTCGTGGGCGCGCGCGACGATTCCGCCGCCGCGCCCGGTGACCCCGTCCACACGCACCGACATCGAGAAACGCACGCGGTGGCCGCCCAGCCCGCGATCGGGGATCGACTGGGTCGCATAGGCCCAGGGCTCGTGGCCGACCGGCTCGATGCAGAGGCTGCGCACGCCTTCGGCGGGGCTCGATCCGTCGAGGAAGAAACGGAACGAGTAGGGCGTCGCGCGCGCGGCGCAGAACCAGCCCGGCGGGCAGTCCGGGGAGACCGGCGCCTGCTCGAAACCGGCATTGGCGAGCGGCACCTCGCGCGGCCCTTCCACCGCCGGCGCGGCCGCGCACCCGGCGAGCGCGAGGAGCGCAGCGATCCCGAGCAATGGCGCCCGCCTCATCGCCCGCCCTCCGCGGCGAGCCGCGCCGCGACGTAGCGCCCAACCCCCTCCTCGACGGCGAGGAAGGGCGTCCCGTAGCCCGCGGTCCGCAGCGCCGTCATGTCGGCCTGAGTGTAGCTCTGGTAGCGGCCCACGAGCTGCGGCGGGAACGGGATGTACTCGATCGCCCCGGCCGCGCGCAGCTCGGCGAGGCTCAGCGGATCCTCGCCGCGGGCCGCGCGCAGCGCGTTGATCGTCGAGCGCGCCACCGCGTTGAAGGTCTCGCCGCGCCCCGTCCCCACGTTGAAGATGCCCCGGAGCCCCGGGTTGTCGAGGAAGTGCAGGTTCACCTTGACCGCGTCCTCCACCGACACGAAATCGCGCACCTGCTCGCCCGGGCCGTAGCCGTCGCTGCCTTCGAAGAGCCTCACGCGTCCCTCCGCACGGTACTGGTCGAAGAAATGGAACGCCACCGACGCCATGCGTGCCTTGTGCGCCTCCCGCGGCCCGTAGACGTTGAAGTAGCGGAAGCCGGCGACCTGGCTTTGCGCGCCGCCGAGGCGGCGTCGCACGACCTGGTCGAAGAGGAACTTCGAGTAGCCGTAGACGTTGAGCGGCCGCTCGTGCTCGCGCGCCTCGCGGAACACGCGCCCCGCGCCGTATACCGAGGCCGAGGAGGCGTAGATGAACGGCACGCCGCGGGCCTGGCACCAGTCGAGCAGCGCGAGGGAGTAGCGGTAGTTGTTGTCCATCATGTAGCGGCCGTCGGTCTCCAGGGTGTCGGAGCAGGCGCCCTGGTGCAGCACCGCCGCGACCCGGGCGTCGAACCGCCCGCCCGCCACGCGCTCGAGGAAATCGCGCTTGTCGAGGTAGTCGGCGATCTCGCAGTCGGCGAGGTTCGCCACCTTGGCCGCGCGCTCGAGGTTGTCGACCGCGATGATGTCCGCCTCGCCGCGGGCGTTGAGCGCCTTCACGAGGTTGGATCCGATGAAGCCGGCGGCGCCGGTGACGACGAGTGCCATGGTTTCCCGTTTCCCTTCAGGCGTGGCCGGCAAGGCTCGCGGCGAGCTCGTCGCGGTGGACGACCGCCGTGCCGAGCTTGCCCACGACGATCCCCGCGGCGTGGTTGGCCACGCGCATCGCCGCGGCGAGCCCCGCACCGGCGGCCACCATGAGCGCGAGCACCCCGATCACGGTGTCGCCCGCGCCGCTCACGTCGAACACCTCGCGCGCGCGCGTGGGCTCGTGGCGGCTCTCGGCCGCGGTGAAGAGCGACATCCCCTCCTCGCTGCGGGTGACGATCAGCGCGTCGAGCTCGAGCTCGGCGCGCAGCTTCTGGGCGCGGCGCGCGAGGTCGGCCTCGTCGCTCCAGCGTCCCGCGACCTCGCGGAACTCGGCGCGGTTGGGCGTGAGCAGCGTCGCCCCGCGGTAGCGCGCGTAGTCCCACCCCTTGGGGTCGACGAGCACGGGCTTTCCGTGGCGGCGCGCGGCGACGATCATCTCCTGCACGCGCTCGAGCCCGCCCTTGCCGTAGTCGGAGAGAACGACCGCGTCGGCCGCATCGACCAGGCGCTCGTACTCGTCGAGCTTCGCGGCGAGCGCCTCGTGGCTCGGCGCGCGCTCGAAGTCGATGCGCAGCAGCTGCTGCTGGTGCCCGATCACGCGCAGCTTCACCGTGGTCGAGAGCTGCGGGTCGCGGTGCAGCGAGCTCTTCACGTGCTCGGCCGCGAGCAGGACCTCGAGGGAGGCCGCCGCCTCGTCCGCGCCCGTGACGGCGAGCAGCGTCGCCTGCGCCCCCAGGGCCGTCACGTTGCGCGCCACGTTCGCCGCGCCGCCCGGGCGCTCCTCGGTGCGCTTCACGTGCACCACGGGCACGGGCGCCTCGGGCGAGATGCGGCTCACGTCGCCGAACCAGTAGCGGTCGAGCATCACGTCGCCCGCGACCAGGATGCGCGCGCGGGAGAAGTCGGGGAGCGTCGCGTCGCTCATGGGCCTAGTGGGCGGCGCTTCGCAGCGCCGGCTCGGGAAAGCGGCCGATGGCGTGGTACTCGAATCCCTGGGCCCGCACCGCGTCCGGCTCGTAGAGGTTGCGCCCGTCGAAGATGACCGGCTCGCGCAGCGCCGCCTTGAGCTCGGCGAAATCGGGGCTGCGGAACGCCTTCCACTCCGTCATGATCACGAGCGCGTCGGCGCCCCGCGCCGCCTCGATCGCCGAGGGCGCGAAGGAGACGGCGTGCACGCCCTCGTAGATCCGGCGCGCCTCCTCCATCGCCACCGGGTCGTAGGCCACGACCGAGGCCCCGCGGCGCATGAGGGCGTCGACCACGACGCGGCTGGGCGCCTCGCGCATGTCGTCGGTGTTCGGCTTGAAGGCGAGGCCCCAGACCGCGAAGCGCCGCCCGGCGAGCCCGTCGCCGAAGCGGCGCACGATCTTCTCGGCGAGCACGCCCTTCTGGCGCTCGTTCGCCTCGTGCACCGCGCGCACCACCTTGAGCTCGACGCCGGATTCCTCCGCGGTGCGCAGCAGCGCGCTCACGTCCTTCGGGAAGCACGACCCGCCGTAGCCCGCGCCGGGGTACAGGAACTGGTAGCCGATGCGCGGGTCCGAGCCGATGCCCACGCGCACGTGCTCCACGTCGGCACCGAGCCGCTCGGCGAGGAGGGCGAGCTCGTTCATGAACGAGATGCGCGTGGCGAGCATCGCGTTGGCCGCGTACTTGGTGAGCTCGGCGGAGCGGATGTCCATCACCTGCAGGCGCTCGTGGTTGCGCTGGAACGGCGCGTAGAGCTCGCGCATGGCGGCGATCGCCTCCGGGTCGTCGGCGCCGATCACGATGCGGTCGTGGCGCATGAAGTCCTCGATCGCCGCGCCCTCCTTGAGGAACTCGGGGTTGGAGACCATCGCGAAGGGATGGCTCGCGCCGCGCCGGGCGAGCGCCTGCGCCACCGCCTCGCGCACCCGGTCGGCCGTGCCCACGGGCACCGTGGACTTGTCCACGATCACCCGCGGCCCGTCCATGTGCTCGGCGATCGAGCGCGCGGCGGCGAGAACGTACTTCAGGTCCGCCGAGCCGTCCTCGCCGGGCGGGGTGCCCACCGCGATCATCTGCACCCGCGCGTGCAGCGCCCCCTCGCGCGCGTCGGTGGTGAACGCGAGGCGCCCGGCCGCGGCATTCGCGCGCACCAGCTCCGCGAGCCCGGGCTCGAAGATCGGGACCTCGCCGCGGCGCAGCATGCCGATCTTGCGCTCGTCCACGTCCAGGCACAGCACGTGGTTGCCCACGTCCGCGAGGCAGGCCCCCGTCACGAGCCCCACGTAGCCGGTCCCGATGATGCTCACTTTCATGCGGTCCTCGCCTCCTCGAGCGACGCGCGGATCGACTCGAGGGTCGCCGCGGGATCCTTCGATTGCGTGACGGCGCGCCCGACCACGAGGTAGTGGGCGCCGAGGCGCACCGCCTCGACGGGGGTCACCACGCGCGACTGGTCGTGGCGCTCGCCCGCCGCGAGCCGGATGCCCGGCGTGACGAGCTTGAAATCCGGCCCTGCGGCGCGGCGCAGCGCCGGCGCCTCCTCGGCCGAGCAGACCACGCCGTCGAGCCCGCAGGCGCGCGCGAGGCGGGCGAGGCGCTCGACGTTCTCGAGCACGGTGCCCGAGAAGCCGATGCGGCCGAGGTCCACGTCCCCGAGGCTCGTGAGGATCGTGACCCCCACGAGCAGCGGAGGCCGCGCGAGCCCGGCGATCGACTCGCGGGCGGCGCGCATCATCGCCTCGCCGCCGCTCGCGTGCACGTTCATCATCCAAACGCCGAGTCGCGCGGCGGAGCGGCACGCGCCCGCCACCGTCGCCGGGATGTCGTGGAACTTGAGGTCGAGGAACACCTCGAAGCCGCGCTCCTGCACGCGGGCCACGACCGCGGGCCCCTCGGCCACGAAGAGCTCCTTGCCGATCTTCACCCGGCAGAGCTTCGGATCGAGGCGCGCGGCGAGCGCGAGCGCCGAGGCCGCGTCGGGAAGGTCGAGCGGGACGATGAGGCGCTTATTGTCCAATCTGCATCCTCGCGAGGTGGCGCCCGGGGCTGTCGAGCTCCGCCGTGCGCCGGGGCGGGAACGTCTCCCATCCGCCGCACGCCGGGCACTGCCAGAAGAACTGGCGCGCCTTGAAGCCGCAGTTCGAGCACAGGTAGACGGCGAGCGCCTGGGCGTGCGAGTGCACCAGGTTCTTCATGAGCTGCAGGTCCTGGCGCCGCTCGGGCGGCGCGCGCACGAGCTCGGCGTCGATCAGGCGGTCGAGCCCCACGAGCGTGGGATTGCGCCGGACCTCGTCGCGCACCAGCCGCCAGGCGGCCTCGTCGCCCTCGTGCTCGGCGGTGGCCTGATAGACGACGTTCAGCAGGTCGAGGCCCGGGTAGCGGTGCTGGAGCCCGCGCAGCAGGCTCAGGCCCTCGCCGAGCTGGCCGAGCGCCTTGTAGCTCTCGAGCATGCCCTCGGCGGCAAGGCCGAAGTACGCCGGGTCCTGGTGCTCGATCGCCTTCCACGCGGCGATCGCCTCTTCGTGGCGCCCCTCGCGCGCGAGCCATTCGCCGCGCAGCAGGTTCGCGCGCACGCACTTGCGGTTCGCCTCGAGGGCGTCGCGCAGGCGCCCCTCGGCTTCCGGCTGGCGGCCGTGCACGTGGGCCGTGATCGCGAGCTCGCAGTAGTAGTTGGCGATCTCGCGCTGGTAGTTGCGCTTGGCGCTCACCTCGAGGTTCTTGGCCGCGCCGATCGCCTTCTCCCAGTCCTTCTCCTGGATGTAGATGTCGAGGAGGTGCCGGTGCACCTCGGGCGACGGATCGGCCTCGCCCATCGGCGCGAGCACCTGTTCGGCATGCTCGAGCAGCCCCGCCTTGAAGTAGTCCTCGGCGAGCTCGAAGGAAGCCTCGCGGCGCTGCCCGGGCGGGAGGTCCTCGCGGTTCACCAGGTCCTGGTGCATGCGGATCGCGCGGTCCACCTCGCCGCGGCGCCGGAAGAGGCTGCCGAGGGCGAACTGCAGCTCCACGGTCTGGGGGTTCTCCTTGGCCACCTGGAGGAACGACTCGATCGCCTTGTCGGGCTGCTCGTTCAGGAGGAAGTTGAGGCCGCGGAAGTACGACGACGGCAGCGCCCGCGATTCCGACAGCAGGGACTTCAGGTCCACGCGGGCCGCCACCCAGCCCATGCCGAAGAACACCGGCAGGGCGAGCAGCCACCAGAACTCAAATTCCATGGGTCCCCACGCCCGGCTCGGCGGCCGGCGGCCCGCCCGGCGCGGGCGGCGCGGGCATCGCCGCGAGCTGCGCGGCCGTCCTGCGCAGCCGCCCGATCTCGCGGCGCTGCCGCACCACGGTCGGGACCCACGCGAGCAGCCCGATCACCATCCCCACCACGAAGGCGATGAGCAGCACGAACACGAGCGGGGCCTCCCACGCCTGGTCGAGCAGGCCGTGGATCGAGACGGGCTGCGCGTTCTTCACCGCGAACCACACGAGGAAGAGCACGACGAGGAGGCGGACGATCCAGATGAGTGCTTGCATGGCGGAAGGGGCGCGGGCCGGCCGTTATTCTACCCCCCGCGCCGAGGGCCCCGCCCCGGGTCGGGCCGCGCAAAAGAAGCGGGCCCCGAGGGGCCCGCTCGCCGTACGCCGTCCGCGAGGGCGCATCATCCCTCGTGGTAATCGACCCGCTCGCGCAGCTCCTTGCCGGCCTTGAAGTGCGGCACGTACTTGCGCGGGACCTGGACCCGCTCGCCGGTCTTCGGATTGCGACCGGTTCGCGGGGGCCGGTAGTTGAGGCCGAAGCTCCCGAACCCGCGGATCTCGATGCGGTTGCCGGAGGCGAGCGTCTGCGCCATGGCGTCCAGCATCGTCTTCACCGCGAGCTCGGCGTCCTTCGGGGCCAGCTGGCTGTGGCGCGCGCTCAGCAGCTCGATGAGCTGTGACTTCGTCATGGCGCGATTCTCCCCCCCGGTATTGATCGCCCTACTCCTTGTCCTTGCCGCCGAGCTTGGCCTTGAGCAGCGCCCCCAGGTTGGTCGTTCCCGCGCTCGCGCTCGATTCGGCGGCGTGCTTCTGCAGGGCGGCGGCTTCCTCGGCCGCGTCCTTCTGCTTGATGGACAGCTGGATCGAGCGGCTCTTGCGGTCGATGTTGATGATGACCGCCTCGATCGCCTGGCCCTCGCGCAGGTGCGTCCTCACGTCCTCGACGCGGTCGCGGGCGATCTCGGAGGCGCGCAGGTACCCCTCCACGTCCTTGTCGAGCTCGACCACGGCGCCCTTGGGCTCGATCGACTTGACCGTCCCCTTCACGACGTTGCCCTTGTCGTGCGAGGCCACGTAGTTGCCGAACGGGTCGCCCTCGAGCTGCTTGATCCCGAGCGAGATGCGCTCGCGCTCGACGTCGATGGACAGCACCACCGTCTCCACCTCGTCGCCCTTCTTGAGCGCCTTCACCGCCTCCTCGCCGGAGGAATGCCAGGAGAGGTCCGAAAGGTGCACGAGGCCGTCGATGTTGCCCGGCAGGCCGATGAACACGCCGAAGTCCGTGATCGACTTGATCACGCCCTTCACGCGGTCGCCCTTCTTGTGGTTCATCGCGAACTCTTCCCACGGATTCGGCATGCACTGCTTCATGCCGAGCGAGATGCGGCGGCGGTCCTCGTCGATCTCGAGGATCATCACCTCGACCTCGTCGCCCACCTGCACCACCTTGGACGGATGCACGTTCTTGTTGGTCCAGTCCATCTCGGACACGTGCACCAGACCCTCGATGCCGGACTCGACTTCGACGAACGCGCCATAGTCGGTGAGGTTCGTGACCTTGCCGAAGAGGCGCGTGCCCTGCGGGTAGCGCCGCGCGATGCCGACCCACGGATCCTCGCCGAGCTGCTTGAGGCCCAGCGAGACGCGGTTCTTCTCCGCATCGAACTTCAGAACCTTGGCGGTCACCTCGTCGCCCACGCTCAGCACCTCGGTCGGGTGCTTCACGCGGCGCCACGCGAGGTCGGTGATGTGCAGGAGCCCGTCGATGCCGCCCAGGTCCACGAACGCGCCGTAGTCGGTGATGT
>DASPRQ010000042.1:0-8213 GCA_035624355.1 Usitatibacter sp.
CGTGACGGCGGCGGCGACGGGCGACGACTGAGGCGCCTAGCCGCGCCCGGCCGGCTCCACCCAGGCCGGGTCGAAGTCCGGGTGGGTGAGGGCCGTGAGCACGTGGTCGCGCCAGGCCCCGTCGATGAAGAGGTAGTCGCGGGCGAGCCCCTCGCGCACGAAGCCCAGGCGCTCGAGCACACGCGCGCTGCGGACGTTCTCGGGGCGGTAGCTCGCCATGATCCGGTGCACGCGCAGCCCGGCGAAGGCGAAGGCGTTGGCGGCGCGCAGCGCCTCGCTCATGAGGCCGCGGCCCTCGTGCGAGCGGGCGATCTGGTAGCCCAGCTGGCAGGCCTGGAACGGGCCGCGGACGATGTTCGTGTAGTTGCAGGTGCCGATCACCGGGCCGTCGGCGCTTCCGCGCGGCTGCAGCACGAAGCGCGCGGCGCGCCCGGCGCGGAATTCCTCGACGGCGATCGCGAGCCGCTGGGCCCAGAAGGCCTCGGTGAAGAAGGCGGGCTCCACCGGCGGGGACCAGCGGTCGAGGTGTCCCGGGAAGTTCTCGACGAGGAAGCGCGCGATGGCCGCTTCCATGCCGGGACGCGCGAGGCGCACGTCGAGCCGCCCGGTCCGCAGCTCCGGGAGGGGCGCGGCCGGAGCCTCGCCGGTCAGGCCGCGAACACCCGCCACTGCTGCGGCCACCCCTCCATGGGCGGGCGCTTGAAGCCGCTCTTGGCGTACTGGTGCCAGCGGCCGATCACGAAGGCGATGATGGCGTTCGCGTAGGCGTTGACGTCCCAGTCGCCCGGCAGCGCGCCCGCGCCCACGGCGAGCCGCGCGCTCTGCCTCAGGCTCGCCTCGAGCCGGTCGAGGAGCTGGTTCACGCGGCTCTGCAGCCGCTCGTCCTCGTTCACCAGCGCATCCCCGATCAGCACGCGCGTCATGCCCGGGTTCTTCTGCGCGAACCCGAGGAGCGTGGCGACCGTCGCCTCGATCTGCTTGAGCGCGTCCTTCTCGTCGGCCTGGATCTTGTTCACCAGCGTGAACACGGTCTGCTCGATGAACTCGATCAGCCCCTCGAACATCTGGGCCTTGCTCGCGAAGTGCCGGTAGAGGGCCGCCTCGGAGACGTCGAGCCGCGCGGCGAGCAGCGCCGTCGTGATGCGCTCGCCCTTCGGATCCTCGAGCATGGCGGCGAGCGTCTGCAGGATCTGCGCCTTGCGCTCCCCGGTCTTCGGCATCGGCTCCCCTCTGAGTGGCGCTCGCCGCCCGGTTTTCGTTCTGGAGAAGGGCGGGAGGCGAATGTTACCATTACGTTTTCCCGCTCGTGCAGCGAGCGGTCGCGGACCGAGACCCATATGGCAGGCCACAGCAAGTGGGCGAACATCCAGCACCGCAAGGGGCGCCAGGACGCCAAGCGCGGCAAGATCTTCACGCGGCTCATCAAGGAAATCACGGTGGCCGCGCGCATGGGCGGCGGCGATCCCGCGATGAATCCGCGCCTGCGGCTGGCCGTCGACAAGGCGACCGCGCAGAACATGCCCAAGGACAACATCGAGCGCGCCATCAAGCGCGGCACGGGGGGCCTGGACGGCGCCAGCTACGAGCAGATCCGCTACGAGGGCTACGGGCCCGCGGGCGCGGCGGTGATGGTCGACACCCTCACCGACAACCGCACGCGCACGGTGGCGGAAGTCCGGCACGCGTTCTCGAAGTACGGCGGCAACATGGGCTCGGAGGGATCGGTCGCGTTCCTCTTCACGCACTGCGGGCAGCTCGTCTACGCGCCCGGCACCGACGAGAACCGGCTCATGGAGGCCGCGCTCGATGCCGGGGCCGAGGACGTGGTCGCCAACGACGACGGCTCGCTCGAGGTGATCACGGCGCCGAGCGACTTCGGGTCCGTGAAGGACGCGCTCGAGAAGGCGGGTCTGCGCGCGGAGCTCGCCGAGGTCACGATGAAGCCCGGCGCCGAGACCGCGATGTCGGAGGAGGAGTCCGGCCGCATGCAGAAGCTCCTGGACGCGCTCGAGTCGCTCGACGACGTCCAGGAGGTGTACACGACGGCGGTTGTCGCCTAGGTGCCGTGGCGGCCATCCCCGAAGCGCCGTTCCTTCCCCCGACGGGGAGGGCCTTCGAGCCGTGAGCGCCGTGCGCATCCTCGGAATCGACCCGGGCCTGGGCGTGACGGGCTACGGCGTGATCGAGAAGGACGGCAGCCACCTTCGCTACGTCGCGAGCGGGCGCGTGCGCTCCGACGAGGCGCGTCCGCTGGCCGAGCGCCTGTCCACCATCCTCGACGGCCTCGCGCAGGTGATCGAGAGCTATCATCCCCGGGAATGCGCGGTGGAAAAGGTCTTCGTCAACGTGAACCCGAACTCGACGTTGCTCCTGGGGCAGGCGCGGGGCGCGGCGATCTGCGCCGCGGTGCTCGCCCGCCTGCCCGTGGCGGAGTACACGGCCCTGCAGGTGAAGCAGGCGGTCGTCGGGCAGGGCCACGCGCGCAAGGAGCAGGTCCAGGAGATGGTGAAGCGGCTGCTCGGGCTTCCCGGGGCGCCGGGCACGGACGCGGCCGATGCGCTCGCCTGCGCCATCTGCCACGCTCATGGGGGAATGGGGCTGGGCGCCATTCCCACGCGCGGCCGGCGCGTGCGCGCGGGAAGGCTCGCGTGAGTCGCTCGAGCCGCCGCGCCGGGGCCCGCCCATGATCGGCCGCATCCACGGCGTGCTCACCGAGAAGAATCCGCCGCAGGTGCTGGTGGTCGCGCACGGCGTGGGCTACGAGATCGACGTGCCCATGAGCACGTTCTACCATCTGCCGCGCACGGGCGAGAACGTGGAGCTGCTCACCCACCTCGTGGTGCGCGAGGACGCGCACCTGCTCTTCGGCTTCCTCACCGCCGCCGAGCGCGCGGCCTTCCGCCAGCTCCTCAAGGTGAGCGGCGTGGGCCCGAAGGTCGCGCTCGCGGTGCTCTCGGGTCTGTCGGTGGAGGATCTCGCGGTGGCGGTGGCCGGGCAGGACGCCGCGCGCCTCATCCGGATCCCCGGCGTGGGGCGAAAGACCGCCGATCGCCTCGTGCTCGAGCTGCGCGACAAGCTGCCCATGGCGGCGGGCGCGGCGCGCGCGGAGGCCGCCCCGGCGCGCGGCGACGTGGTGAGCGCGCTGCTCGCCCTTGGCTATAATGACCGCGAGGCGCAGGCGGCGGTGAAGGAGCTGCCCGCGGAGCTGGCGCTCGCCGATGCCATCCGCCAGGCCCTGAAGCATCTCGCCAAGCCGTGACCGGACGCCCGTGATCGAAGCCGACCGCCTGCTCTCGAGAGGAAGCACCTCGCCGCAGGAGGAGGGCGAGGAACGGGCGCTGCGCCCGCGCCACCTCGCCGACTACGTGGGGCAGGCGAAGATCCGCGAGCAGCTCGATATCTTCATCCGCGCCGCGCGCAACCGCCGCGAGGCCCTGGACCACGCGCTGCTCTTCGGCCCGCCGGGCCTGGGCAAGACCACGCTGGCGCACATCATCGCGCGGGAGATGGGAGTCAACCTCCGGCAGACCTCGGGCCCGGTGCTCGAGCGCCCGGGCGACCTTGCCGCCATCCTCACCAACCTCGAGCCGAACGACGTGCTCTTCATCGACGAGATCCACCGGCTCTCGCCCATCGTCGAGGAGATCCTCTATCCCGCGCTCGAGGACTACCAGATCGACATCATGATCGGCGAGGGGCCGGCCGCGCGCAGCGTGAAGCTCGACCTCCCGCCCTTCACGCTCGTGGGAGCGACCACGCGCGCCGGCATGCTCACGAACCCGCTGCGCGACCGCTTCGGCATCGTGGCGCGCCTCGAGTTCTACTCGCCCGAGGAGCTCACGCGCATCGTGCACCGCTCGGCGAGCCTGCTCGGCGTGGCGGTCGAGGCCGAGGGGGCGCTCGAGATCGCGCGGCGCTCGCGCGGCACGCCCCGCATCGCGAACCGCCTGCTGCGGCGCGTGCGCGACTTCGCCGAGGTGAAGGCTGCGGGGCGCGTCACCTCCGAGGTGGCCGACACGGCGCTTCGCATGCTCGACGTGGACGCGATCGGGCTCGACCTCATGGACCGGAGGCTGCTCGCCGCGGTGATCGAGAAGTTCGGCGGCGGCCCCGTGGGCGTGGAAAACCTCGCCGCGGCGATCGGCGAGGAGCGCGACACGATCGAGGACGTCCTCGAGCCGTTCCTGATCCAGCAGGGCTACCTGCAGCGCACGCCGCGCGGGCGCGTGGCCACCGCGGCCGCGTACCGCCATTTCGGGCTCGCGCAGCCCGGGGGCCCGCGCGAGCCCGGCCTCTTCGATTCCACCGCCGCCGGCGACGCCGCCCCGTGAGCCGCATCGCCGCCCGTCCCGCGCACCAGCCGGAGCTCTTCGCCTACTCGTTCCCGGTGCGCGTGTACTACGAGAGCACGGATGCCGGCGGCATCGTCTACCACGGCGAGTACCTCAAGTTCCTCGAGCGCGCGCGCACCGAGTGGCTGCGCCACCTGGGCTTCGACCACCAGGGGCTCGCTCGCGCCCACCGCGTCTCGCTCGTGGTCACGGCGCTCAGCGTCGAGTTCCTGAAGCCCGCGCGCCTGGACGACACGCTCGCCGTGGGCGTGCAGCTCGAGTCCCTCGGCAAGGCGAGGTGCGTGTTCGCGCAGGAGATCCGCCGCGACGACGAGGTGCTCGCGCGCGCCAAGGTGACCGTGGCGTGCGTGGCGGCCGAGGGCATGAGGCCCGCGGAGCTCCCCGAGCCCCTGCGGCGCAAGATGGAGGCGGCCACATGAGACCGGAGGCCCGATGATCGTCAGCAGCGACCTCAACGTCCTCTCGATGATCGTGAACGCGAGCGTCGTCGTGAAGTTCGTCATGGCGCTCCTGCTGTGCGCCTCCATGCTCTCGTGGACGTACATCTTCATGAAGCTCTTCGGGATCCGGCGCGCGCGCGCCCAGGCCGACAGCTTCGAGCGCGAGTTCTGGAGCGGCTCGGACCTCGTGGGGCTGTACCAGCGCGCCTCCGCGGGGCGCTACGTCGCCACGGGCATGGAGCGCGTGTTCGAGGCGGGCTTCAAGGAGTTCCTGAAGCTCAAGGGCCGGGCGGGATCGGACATCTCGGCGCTGCTCGACAGCACCCGGCGCGCGATGAAGGCCACGTACCAGCGCGAGATGGACGCTCTGGAGATGCACCTGTCCTTCCTCGCCACCGTCGGCTCGGTGAGCCCCTACATCGGCCTCTTCGGCACGGTGTGGGGCATCATGAACGCCTTCCGCGGCCTGTCCAACGTGGCGCAGGCGACGCTCGCCCAGGTGGCGCCGGGCATCGCGGAGGCGCTGGTGGCCACGGCGATGGGGCTGTTCGCCGCGATCCCGGCGGTCATCGCCTACAACCGCTTCAGCCACGACGTCGACCGCCTGGCGATCCGCTACGAGAGCTTCATGGAGGAGCTGCAGAACATCCTCCAGCGCCAGGCGCAGACCGCGGACCGCGACATGACGACCACGGCGGTGCAGCGGCCGCGATGAATGCGAACCGGGGGCGGGGCCGCCGCGCGATGTCCGAGATGAACGTCGTGCCGTACATCGACGTGATGCTCGTCCTGCTCATCATCTTCATGGTCGCCGCCCCCCTCATCAACCCGGGGCAGATCGACCTGCCGCAGGTGGGCGAGAAGCTCGACCCGGCGGTCGCGCCCATGGAGGTGCGGGTGCGCTCCAACGGCGAGCTCGCGCTCGTGGACCGCACGCATTCCCCCGACGAGCTGCGGGTGAGCCGCGCCCAGCTCCTCGCTCTCGTGCGCAAGGGCCAGCGCGACCACCCGGGCCAGGCGGTGGTGATCGCGGGCGACCGCAAGGTGGCCTACGAGGACGTCCTCCAGGTCCTCGACCTGCTCCGGCGCGGACAGGTGAAGCACGTCGGGCTGCTCGCGCGTCCGGCCCCGGCCCGGTGAAGAAGAAGGATCCGCCGCCCGAGGCGCTGCGCAAGCGCTCCCAGCCCGGCCGGGTCCGGGCCGTGGTCCTTGCGGTCGCCGTCCACCTCGCGTTCCTCGCCCTCATCATTTTCGGCGTGACCTGGCAGAGCCGGCCCACGGCTCCGGTGATGGCGGAGCTCTGGGACAAGCTGCCCACCACGAAGCAGGTGCCGCCCCCGCCGCAGCCCGCGCCCCAGCCGCAGCCCCAGCCGCAACCCCCCAAGGAAGAGGTGAAGCCGCCTCCGCCGCAGCCCGACGCCGCCGAGATCGCGGAGAAGGCCGAGCGCGAGAAGCGCCGCCAGGAGCTCGAGCGCCTCGAGAAGGAGCGGGAGGAGCAGGCGCGGGTGAAGCGCGAGCAGGAGGAGGCCGCCCGCAAGCTCCAGCAGCAGCAGGAGGAGGCGGCGCGCAAGAAGCAGCAGCAGGAGGAGGCGCGCAAGAAGCGCGAGGAGGAGCAGCGGCGCAAGCAGGAGGAGCTCGCCCGCCAGCAGGCGGAGCAGGCGGCCGCGGCGGCGGCCACCGCGCGCCAGATCGAGATGCAGAAGTACGTGGACCGAATCAAGGCTAAAATCCTCGGCCGGGCCAACGTGCCCGACACCGTGGCCACCGGGACGGAGCTGACCGTGCACATCCGCATCCTCCCCGGGGGCGACGTGCTGGACATCTCCGTGACGTCGAGCACGAGCCCGATCTACGCCGCCGCGATCGAACGCGCCATCCGCAGCGCGGAGCCCTTGCCCGTCCCGGCGCCCAATTCGGAACTTTTCCCGCAATTCCGCGACCTTACGCTTAATTTCCGGCATGAACGCTAGCCGCCATCCCCGAACCGTCCTCCTCGCCCGGTGGATCCTCGCCGCCGCGGCGCTCGCCTTCGCCTGGGCCGCCCATGCCCAGCTCACCATCGACATCACGACGAGCGGCGCGCGCCAGATCCCGATCGCCGTGCTGCCGATGGCCGGCGAGAGCGGCCAGCCCCAGTCCGTGAGCGCCGTGGTCGGCGCGGACCTCGCGCGCACCGGGCTCTTTCGCCTCGTGGGCTACGACGGCGTGAACCCGCTGCCCGTGGAGCCCTCCGAGATCAACTTCGGCGACTGGGCCTCCCGCAATGCCGAGGCGCTCGTGATCGGCAAGATCGAGCCCTCGGGCGAGGGGCGCCTCGAGGTGCGGTTCCGGCTCTTCGACGTGCAGAAGCAGTCGCAGCTCGCGAGCTACTCGTACGTGGTCGCGGCCCCGCAGCTGCGCGCCACCGCGCACCGCATCGCCGACGTGATCTACGAGAAGCTCACCGGCGACAAGGGCGTCTTCTCGACCAAGATCACGTACGTGGTGAAGCACGGGAAGCGCTACGAGCTCCAGGTGGCCGACGCGGACGGCTTCAACGCGCAGACCGTCCTCGCCTCCAACGAGCCCATCATGTCGCCGGCCTGGTCGCCCGACGGCAGCCGCCTCGCCTACGTGTCGTTCGACCAGAAGAAGCCGATCGTGGTCGTGCAGAACCTCGCCGAGGGCACGACGCGCATCGTGGCGGACTACCGCGGCAACAACAGCGCCCCGGCCTGGTCGCCCGACGGGCGCTATCTCGCCGTGGCGCTGTCCAAGGACGGGCTCACGCAGATCTACCGCATCCCGGCCACGGGCGGCGCGCCCCAGCGGCTCACGAACTCGAGCGACATCGACACCCAGCCCGCCTACTCGCCCGACGGGCAGTGGATCGCCTTCACCTCGGACCGGGGCGGCTCGCCGCAGCTCTACCGCATGCCCGCCGCGGGCGGGGCGGCGCAGCGCCTCACCTTCGACGGCGACTACAACGTGGGGCCGCGCTACAGCCCCGACGGCCGCTTCCTCGCCTTCGTGCAGCGCGACGGCGGGCGCTACCGGATCGCCACCCTCGAGCTCGCGACGGGCCAGGTCCAGACCCTGACCGACGGGGCCCTGGACGATTCGCCCACTTTTGCGCCGAACGGTAAGATGATCCTCTACGAGGCCCAGGTCGGCGGGCAGGGGCAGCTCGCGGCGGTGTCCGGCGACGGACGCGTGCGCCAGCGGCTCACCTCCTCGGCCGGCGACGTCCAGGACCCCGCGTGGGGACCGATGCCCACGAACTAAAGCGGAACGCAGATCCCGCACCGTCCTGATCCCAACGCCACAACGCAAAGGAGAACTCGCATGAAGAACGTCGCTGCCTACCTCGGCCTCGTCGTGCTCGTGGCCGCGTGCGCGAGCACCGAGCCGAAGCAGGCGCCGGTCACGGAGACCCCGAGCG
>DASPRQ010000055.1:0-43315 GCA_035624355.1 Usitatibacter sp.
CCGGCCGAAGTCGAAGAGCTCGTTCAGGGCCGCGCGGATGGTGCGCCCCGTGTACAGGACGTCGTCCACCAGCACCACCTCGCGGCCGTCGACCGGAAACGGGATCTGGCTGCGCCGCGCTTCCCGGTGCAGCCCGATGCGCCCGAAGTCGTCGCGATGCAGCGTGACCGCCAGCGTGCCGAGCGGGGCCGCGGGCCGCAGGATGCGATGCAGGCGCTCGGCCACCCACACGCCGCCGGTGTAGATCCCGACCAGCGCGGCGTCGGGGGCGAGGCGCCCGCGCATCTGCGCCGCGAGCTCGCCCACGAGGATCTCGGGATCAGGCAGCGATGCGCTCATGGGCGCCGGGATCGTCCAGGTAGCTCTGCAGGATGAGCGCGGCCGCGAGCGCGTCCACGTCGCCGGCGCGGCCCGCCCGCGTGCGCGCGCCGCGCATTCGCGCCTCCGCCTCCGCCGAGGTGAGCGTCTCGTCGACGAAGGCGACCGGAAGCCGGTGGCGAGCCGCGAGTCGCCGCGCGAACCTCTCCGCGAGGCGCGCCACCGCGTGCTCGCTCCCATCGGCGTGGCGCGGCCGCCCCACGACGAGGGCCACGGGCTTCCACTCGTCCACGAGGCGCCCGATCGCCGCGAACCGCGCGTGGTTGGCGGCCGCGTCGATCGCGGCGAGCGGGCTCGCGATGCGGGTCTGCGTCTCGCCCACCGCGACACCGATGCGCCGCTCGCCGAAGTCGAAGCCGAGGAGCGTGCCGCGAAGGACGGGCGCCGGGCGCGCGGTGCTGGGCTCGCCGGCTGCCGCCCTCATGCGTGTCCCGCGTCCTCGGAAAGGTTCGCCGCGTTCACGCCGAGCACGCCCATCGCCGCGTCGTAGCGCGCCTCGGGCGGGGTGCGGAAGATGAGGTCCGTGCTCGCGCGCACCGTGAGCCAGCCGTTGCGCCGGATCTCGTCCTCGAGCTGGCCCGGCGCCCAGCCCGCGTAGCCGAGGGCCACGAGCTGGTCGCGCGGCCCGCTGCCCGCGGCCATCGCCTCGAGGATGTCGCGCGAGGTGGTGAGCCCGATCTCGCCCACCGGGAGCGTGGACTTCCAGGTCCCGAGCGGCCGGTGCAGCACGAAACCGTGGTCGAACTGCACGGGCCCGCCGAAGAACACCGGCTGCGCGGCGAGCATCGCGTTCTCGAGCGGGATCTCCACCTGGCGGAAGAGCGCCTCGAGGGTCACGTCGATGGGCCGGTTCACCACGATGCCGAGCGCGCCGCGCTCGTTGTGCTCGCAGATGAAGGTGAGGGTCCGGGAAAAATTCGGATCCGCCATCGCCGGCATGGCGATGAGGAAGTGGCTGGTCAGGTTGATCGTTTGCATTGGCCGCCGGTCGGGCATTTTAATCCCTGCCGGGGTTTGGCTCAAATGCCACGGCGAGGTTCCGGCGGCTCCCGGGAAGGGCCCGCCCCCCGTCATTCCGAGAGCACCTGGTCGCCGTGCGTGAAGGTCCAGGTGCGCGTGATGTGCAGGATGTCGGTATCCGCGCGGATGCTGGCCGGGAACCGCTCGAAAGGCGCGGCGAGCCGCACGATGCGGATCGCCGCCTGGTCGAGCACCTTGTGCCCCGAGGGGCGGTTGATCTCGATCGACTCCACCTCGCCGTCGGCCTTGATCGCCACCGTCACCTGGAGCGACCCGTAGATGCGCCTCGCCTTCGCCTCGGAGGGATAGTTGAGGTTGCCGATGCGCTCGACCTTGCGCCGCCACGCGTCCACGTAGCGCGCGAAGCGGTACTCGGTGGCCCGCGCCCCGACGAAGGTGCGCCGCGGCCGCTCCTGGTAGGCGATCTGCTCGCGGCGGATCTGCGCCTCGAGCCGCTCGATCTCCAGGCTCTTCTCCATGAGGTCGCGCGCGGCCGTGTCGGAGCTCGCCGTGGCCTCGGTGCTGCGCGGCTCGGGCCTCGCCACCGCCGAGTCCGACTTGATGCGCGTCATGAGCACCTGCGCCTCGGCCTGGAGCTGCCGCACGCGGCCCTCGGCCTCGTGCAGCTCGCGGCTCGGCTCGTGGGGCTCCACGGCGGGAAGGGGGCTCGAGGCGCGCAGCTTCCTGTCGGTGTTGCCGCCGCCCTCGAGGTTCGCCTGGGCGAGGGCGTCGGCCTTCTGCGGCCGCGTGGCGCTCTTCGCGTTCACGAGCACCACGTCCATCACGTTGTGCGGCGCGTCCCATTTCGGGAAGCCCGGAAGCCTGAAGCCGAGCCCCACGATGACGAAGGCGTGCAGCGCGATGGAGGCGACGATCGCCACCTGCATCGAAGCCACGAGGCCGAAGCGCTCGAGCAGGAAATCGGAGAAGGAAACGAGCGCGTCGGGCGGGGGCTGCCGTAGCTGCATCGGCAGCGCTACGAGGTGCGGGCGGTTCGTCGCGACATGAGCGTTAATTGTAGGTCATTTGCCGGCATAGCGGCACGCCACGTTCGCCTCCCAGAGGTCGGCCTCGCCGAAGGCCACCCGCACCCGCTCCCCCGGGGGGAGCGGGGGCAGCCCGGTCGCCCGGCAGACGAGCGGCAGGCCCTCGATGCGCACGAGCTCCTCGCGGATCACGGTGGCCGGGGCCGACGCGATCGCCTCCTGCTGCAGGTAGCGCAGGCACCAGTAACGCTCGAGCAGGCGCTGGTGCTCGCCGTAGGCGTCGTAGGCGGCCTCGAAGGCGCGGGCCGTTTCCTCGAGCTCGGCGCGCCCGTAGGCCGGCTCGCGGCCCGCGAGCGCCGCGGCGAGCTGGCGCTGGTTCGCGAGGTCGGAGTAGCGGCGCAGCGGCGAGCTCGTCCAGGCGTAATGCGACACCCCGAGCCCTTCGTGGGCGCCCGCCTCGACCTCCATGCGGGTCTTCATGGCCCGCTGGTTGCGGTAGATCGCGGGGATCCCGCGGTCGTGGAGGAGCCGGCCCCAGGTGGCGTTGGCGTGGATCATGAGCTCGGCCACGAGGAGGTCCACGGGCGCGCCGCGCCGCCGCGGCTCGATCGCCACTCGGCCGCCGTCGACGCGGAACGTGTAGTCGAGGCGCTCGCCGCGCTCCTCCGCGCCGCCCCGCCGCTCGCGCAGCGCGCGCGCGAAGCGCCACAGCAGCAGGAGCTCCTCGCCCCAGGGTCCCTCGATGCGGCCCGCGGCCACGTTCTCTTCGCCCATCCTCGCGTCGAGCTCGGCGAGCGGCAGGTTCGCCGCCATCGAGACCGAATCGAGCCGGGACTCGCTCTCCAGCACCTCGAGGCTCGCGGCGTCCACCGTGAGGTAGAGCGAGGCGGCCGCGACGGTGCGGCCCGCCGCGAGCGTCGCGCCCTCGATTGCGTCCTGCGGGAGCATGGTGATCTTGCCCCCGGGGAAGTACACGGTCGAGAGGCGCTCGCGCGCGATCGTCTCGAGCGGGTGGTCGCGCCCGAAGAAGAGCGTCGGGGCCGCGATGTGCACGCCGATGCGCACGCGCCCCGCCCCCAGAGGCTCGACCGAGAAGGCGTCGTCGATCTCCGTGGTCTGCGCATCATCGATCGAGAAGGCCGCGCGGGCGCCCGCGGGCAGCCCCGCGGGCGCGACGAGCGGCGGGGTCGAGGGAAAGCCCGTGCCCTGGGGGAAGAACTCGAACGCGAACCGGCGCAGGAAGTAATCCTCGGGCCCGCCGAGGGCTCCGGCCGCGGCGAGGGCGCGCTGCGGCGTCGTCCCCTTCGCGTGGGCCGCCTGGTCGAGGGCGCGCCACTCGAGGCTCATCTTGTCGGGCTTGAAGAGCAGGACGTCGATGCGCGCGCCGATCGCCTCCGGCAGGCGCCCCGCGAGAAGCTCGCCCGCCCACTGGTCGACGCACTCCTGCTGACGGCGCTTCTTCTCCAGGCCGGCGAGCGCCGCCTTGAGGTTCTCCTCGGGCGCGGCCTGGTAGCGGCCCTTGCCCCGCTTGTAGAAATAGACCGGGTGCCCGTGCAGCGCGAGCGCGACCGCGGCCGCCTCCTGTGGCGTGGGCGTGCGGCCGTAGTACTCGGCCGCGAGGGTGTCGAAGGAGAACTCCCCGGGTCCGCAGACCTCCCAGAGGAAGCGCGGGTCGATGGGCTCGGCGAGCTTCTGGGCCTCCGGCATGAACGCCGCGAGCGCCTGTCCGTCGAAGCGCAGCAGGATGCTCGCGGCCTTCACTTTCGAGCGCTTGCCGTGGGCGGCCTCCACCTGGAACGAGGCGCCCGCCTCCCCGAGGATGGTTCCCACGCGGAACGCGCCGTCTTCCTCGAAGAGCACCTGCGTCACGGGACGGCACCCTCCGCGCCCGCCGGCTCCCGGGCCCACGCGACGATGTCCGGGACGTGCTCCGGGAAGGACGCGAGCGCATGGTCGCCGCCCTGCACGACCGTCTGGCATGCGCCCGCGTAGAAGGCGACGGCTTCCCGGTAATCGAGCACCTCGTCGCCGGTCTCCACGAAGAGCCAGTAGCGGCCGGGCCGCGTGATCGCGGGCGGATCCATCGCCATGAGCTCGCCGATGTGCTCGACGGTGAGGTCGAACGCTTCTCCCGTGTAGAGGTTGCGCTGGGGCCCCAGGTAGCGCGCGAAATGGCGGTGCGGATGCACGGCGGGGTTGAGCAACGCCGCGCGGCAGCCGAGGCGCTCGGCCATCACCGTCGCGTAGTAGCCGCCCAGGGAGCTGCCGACGAGCGTGAGGTCCCGGGGTGCGTAGGGCTCGCACGCCTGACCGACCTGCGCGATCGCCGCCCGCGGGCGGTGATGCAGTTCGGGCACGACGTAGGCCACGTCGGAAGCGAGGTTGCGCACGTAGTCGCCGAGCATCGTGGCCTTGCGCGAGCGCGGCGAGCTCAGGAACCCGTGCAGGTAGACGATGGCCCTGCGGCCGGGACGGGCGTCGTCCATGGCGGCGCGCGCGGCTACGGCTCGAGCGTGCCGCGGCCGAGCTCGACCACGCGCCCGCCCACGAAGATCGCTCCCCCGCGCACGGCGAGCCTCAGCGTCGAGGGGCGCCGCACCGCTTCGCCCTGGGACACGACGCGCTCGAGGTCGGTCCCCGGCCGCAGCGCCGCGAACCAGCCGCCGAGGTTCGCGCACGCCGAGCCGGTCGCGGGATCCTCGAGGATGGCCGCGCCGCTCGGGAAGAAGAACCGCGACTGCACGGTTCCGGCCGCGTCTCCCCCGTCGTGGAAGACGTACGCCATGCTCTGGCCGTCCTCGCTCCGCAGGCGCGAGAACGCGTCGGGCCGCGGCCGCGCCCTCGCCACCGCGGACTCGGCTGCTACGGGCACCATGAGCTGCTCCTTGCCCGCGTTCACCCAGAGGGGGCGCTCGGCGAGGTCCCCCGCCTCGAGCCCGAGGATCTGCGCGAGCTCCGCGCGCGACTCCCGCACCTCGCGCCAGCGCGGGGCGTTGGCGCCGAGCGTCCACACGTCGCCGTCCGCGCTCACGGGAATCACGCCGGCCTTCATCTCGAGCGTGATCTTCTCGCCCCCCTTCAGGTCGCGCACGACGTGCGCCGTGCCGAGCGTGGGATGTCCCGCGAAGGGCATCTCGTAGGCGGGCGTGAAGATGCGCACCCGCGCCGTGGCGGTCGCGGAGGGCAGGACGAACGTGGTCTCGGAGAGGTTGAACTGCCGCGCGAGGGCCTGCATCGCCTCCTCGCCGAGCCCGCGGCCGTCCTCGAAAACGCACAGCGGGTTGCCCGTGAGCCGCCCTTCGCGCGCGAACACGTTGAGGATGCGGAACGCGTAGCTCGCCATGGATCAGGGGGCCGCCGCGGCCGCGCCCTCGCGCGCGAGCCGGTCGAGCAGCCGCTCGTGCACGCCCCCGAAGGCGCCGTTGGACATCACGAGGACGTGGTCGCCGGGCCGCAGCGACCGCGCGAGCGCCTCCACGAGCGCGTCGAGGTCGCGATGGACCGCGGCGCGCGTGCCCAGGGCGGCGAGCGCCTGCTCGGGGTCCCAGCCGAGGTCCTTCGCGTAGCAGAACACGAGATCGGCCCCGGCGAGGCTCTTCGCGAGCCGGTCCTGCATGGTGCCGAGCTTCATCGTGTTCGAGCGCGGCTCGAACACCGCCACGATGCGCGCTCCGCCCACGCGCGTGCGCAGTCCCGCGATCGTCGTGTCGAAGGCGGTCGGATGGTGCGCGAAGTCGTCGTAGACGCAGATCCCGGCCGCCGAGCCGCGCAGCTCCATGCGCCGCCTCACGCCCTCGAAGCGCCCGAGCGCCTCGATGCCGGCGCGGGGCGGCACGCCGGCGTGGCGCGCCGCGGCGAGCGCCGCGAGCGCGTTGGCGCGGTTGTGCTCGCCCATGAGCCCCCAGCGCACCGTTGCCTGCCGCTCGCCGCCGAGGAGCACGTCGAACGAATCGTCGGGATGGATCGCGCCCACGCTCCACACCTGCCCCGGGCCGAAGCGCTCGACCGGCGTCCACGCGCCGCGCGCGAGCACGCGCTCCAGGGCCGCGTCCCCGCCGTTCACGACGAGCAACCCCTGCGAGGGCACGATGCGCACGAGGTGGTGGAACTGGGTCTCGATCGCCGCGAGGTCCGGGAAGATGTCCGCATGGTCGTACTCGAGGTTGCCGAGCACCGCGGTGCGCGGCCGGTACCAGACGAACTTGGAGCGCTTGTCGAAGAACGCCGTGTCGTACTCGTCGGCCTCGATCACGAAGAAGGGCGCGGCGCCCGAGCGCGCCGACACCCCGAAGTTGCGCGGGATGCCGCCCACCAGGAAGCCCGGGGCGAGGCCCGCGTCCTCCAGGATCCAGGCGAGCATCGCCGAGGTCGTGCTCTTGCCGTGGGTTCCGGCCACCGCGAGGACCCAGCGGTCGCGCAGCACGTTCTCCGCGAGCCATTGCGGGCCCGAGACGTAGGCAAGGCCGCGGTCGAGCATCGCCTCGACCACGGGGCGGCCGCGCGTCATGGCGTTGCCGACGACGAGGAGATCGGCGGGGTACCGGTCGAGCTGCGCGGCGTCGTAGCCCTCGTGGAGCTCGATGCCGAGCGCGCGCAGCTGGTCGCTCATCGGCGGATAGACCTGGGCGTCGCAGCCCGTCACGCGATGCCCGTGCTCGCGCGCGATCTTCGCGAGACCGCCCATGAACGTGCCGCAGATTCCGAGGATGTGCAGGTGCATCGGCGCGACCCCGGGCCCTCAGCCCTTGAAGATGAAGTACACCGCGCCGACCATGCAGAGCGCCGCCCAGGCGTAGTTCCAGCGGACCGCCTGCCCCATGTAGAGCATGGCGAACGGCACGAACACCGTGAGCGTGATCACTTCCTGGAGGATCTTCAGCTCGGGCAGCGTGATGCCGGCGCGGTAGCCCAGGCGGTTGGCGGGGACCTGCAGCAGGTACTCGAAGAAGGCGAGGCCCCAGCTCACGACCACCGCCACGTACCACGGCCGCGCGCCCAGGGTCTTGAGGTGCCCGTACCACGCGAACGTCATGAAGAGGTTGGAGCCGACGAGGAGCAACGCGGTCGGGCCGATCGCATTGAGCGGGGGCATGGAACGGGTCTCGCGGGCCGGTGGGAAGCCTTGCATCTTAGCATTCGCGAGCGTGTAAACTGACCCTCCCGCCCGGTGCATCGCGACCGGCACAGCCACCCCCACTCCCACGCGATCGGCCACCATGGTTCCCCACCTGACGACCTCCCTCACCGGCCCGCTCGCCGAGCTCGAGCGCGTCGTGCTCGCGCAGCGGCCGGACATCGAGCGCTGGTTCCGCGGCCAGTGGCAGGAGCACGCCGCCCCGTTCTATTCCTCGGTGGACCTGCGCAACAGCGGCTTCAAGCTCGCGCCCGTGGACACGAACCTCTTCCCCGGCGGCTTCAACAACCTGAACCCCGAGTTCCTGCCGCTGTGCGTGCACGCGGCGATGTCGGCGGTGCAGCGCATCTGTCCCGATGCGCGCGGCCTCCTGATCGTGCCCGAGAACCACACGCGCAACCTGCACTACCTGCAGAACGTCGCGGTGCTCAAGCGCATCTGCGAGGCCGCGGGCCTCACGGTGCGCATCGGAAGCCTCATCCCGGAGCTCGGCGAGCCGATGGACGTGCAGACCTCCGCCGGCGAGACGCTGCGGCTCGAGCCCATCCAGCGCCACGGCAACCGCGTCGGCGTCGAGGGCTTCGACCCGTGCGCGGTCCTGCTCAACAACGACCTTTCGGGCGGCATCCCGGCGGTCCTGCGCGGCATCGAGCAGACCGTGGTGCCCCCGGTGGAGGCCGGCTGGTCCACGCGGCGCAAGTCGCACCACTTCGGCGTCTATCACCGCGTGGCCGGGGAGCTCGCGAAGCTCGTGGGCATCGACCCGTGGGTGGTCGACCCGGCCTTCAGCCGGTGCGGCAAGGTGAACTTCGCCGAGAAGGAGGGGGAGGACTGCCTCGCCGCGAACGTGGACTACGTGCTCGCGGAGACGCGCCGCAAGTACGCCCAGTACGGAATCACCGAGGCGCCGTTCGCCATCGTGAAGGCCGACGCCGGCACCTACGGCATGGGCATCATGACGGTGAAGAGCCCCGAAGACGTGCGCAACCTCAGCCGCAAGACGCGCAACAAGATGGCCGTGATCAAGGAAGGCCAGCCGGTGAACGAGGTGATCATCCAGGAGGGCGTCTACACCTTCGAGAGCGTGGACGGCGCGGTCGCCGAGCCCGTCGTCTACATGATCGACCCGTTCGTGGTCGGCGGCTTCTACCGCGTGCACACCGGCCGCGGCATCGACGAGAACCTGAACTCCCCCGGCGCGCAGTACGTGCCCCTCGCCTTCGAAACCGACTGCCACTCGCCCGACTGCGGCGGCAAGCCCGGCGACCCGCCGAACCGCTTCTACACCTACGGCGTCGTGGCGCGGCTCGCCGCGCTCGCGGCCGCGATCGAGGTGGAGGAGCTCGTCGCGGCGTCGGCCGCCCCCGAAGCCCGGGCCGCCAACGCATGAGGTTCGCCTTCGTCGTCGACCCGCTGGAGCACCTCAAGGCGTACAAGGATTCCTCGGTCGCGATGATGCGCGAGGCCGCGCGCCGCGGCCACGAGGTGCACGCCCTCCGGGCGGACGCGATGTACCTCGCCGGCGACTCGGTGAGGGCGCGGGTCTCCCGGCTCGCGATCCACGCGGAGGACCACCCGTGGTGCCGCGTCCTCGGGGAGGCCGACGCGCCGCTCGCGCAGTTCGACCGCGTGATGATGCGCAAGGACCCGCCGTTCGACCAGGAGTACTACTACGCGACGCTGCTCCTCGAGCGGGCGCAGGCCGAGGGCGCGCGGGTCGCGAACGACCCCCGGGCGCTGCGGGACTGGAACGAGAAGCTCGCGATCCTGCGCTTTCCCGCCCTCGCGCCGCCCACGCTCGTGGCGAGCGACATGGAGCGCGTGCAGGCGTTCATCGAGGAGCAGGGCGACGCCGTGGTGAAGAGGCTCGACGGGATGGGCGGGACGATGGTCTTCCGCGTGACCGCGCGCGACGTCAACCGCAACGTGATCGTCGAGACCATCACCGACTCCGGGCGGCGCACGGTGATGGCCCAGCGCTTCGTCCCGGAGATCGCGCAGGGCGACAAGCGCGTTCTGGTGGTGGACGGCAAGCCCTTCTCCCACTGCCTCGCGCGCATCCCGCGGGCGGGCGAGACGCGCGGCAACCTCGCGGCGGGAGGCACGGGCGTGGCGCGGCCCCTCACCGGGCGCGATCGCGAGATCGGGGAGGCGGTCGGCGCGGAGCTCGCCCGGGCGGGCATCGTCTTCGCGGGCCTGGACGTGATCGGCGACTGGCTCACGGAGGTGAACGTGACGAGCCCCACCTGCATCGTGGAGATCGCGCAGCAGACGGGGCACGACGCCTCGCGCGCGCTGATGGACGCGCTGGGCGCCTGAGGCTGGAAGGAACGCTAGAACACGGTGACGCGGTCGAAATCCGCGCCGTGCTCGAGGACCTCGTAGACCGTCGATTCCTTCGGGGCGCCCTCCCACACCTCGATGCCGCGGCCGCGCGCCGCCAGGGAGCCCGGGACCACGAGGGTGGCCGGGATCTTCAGCCGCTCGAGCGCCGGCAGCCGGAAGCCCTGCGTCCACTGGGGACCGCTGCGGTGGCGCGCGTCGCCCGAGCGCACCGCGATCGCCTCCGGCTGTCCCGGGAACAGGCCCACCGTGGCGATGAGGCGGCCGTCGGTTTCCTGGACGAGCGCCCGGATCACGCCGAGATAGAACGGCTGGCCGTCGGCGAGCCGCACCCCCGCGAGGCGGCCGATCGCCACGCCCTTCGAAGCGGTCGCCGGGCGCTGCAGCCGCCATATTCCCGGCATCTCGTCGATGACGCTCCACGCCTCGACCGAGAAGTTGTGGTCGCCCATCATGCGGCTCTGGGTGCGCTCGGTGATCCGGCCGAAGACCTCGATGTCCTGCTTCTCCTGCGGGGTGAGGTCGCGGCTCTTGCCCGGCTGCTCGAACACCTTGCCGCCGGTCACGAAGAAGTGGATCTCCGCGGGCGTGAACACGAGCCCCGCGGTCTTCACCTCGGAAGCCTTCGCGGGCGGCCGTGGCGCCGCTCCTTCGCACCAGAGCTTGTGCAGGCGCCTGAGCTGCCCGGCGAGGTCGAGGCCCGCCGCCTGCGGCGGGAGCCCCAGCTTCGCGGGATCCTCGTCGGACTGGAGGGCGTGGATGCGCCGGCGCAGGCTCTTCGAGACCTCCTCGACGTCGAAGACGCGATGGGAGGCGCCGAGCTCGGAGCGGCGCATCGGGCGCGCGCCGATCGACCCGGCCAGGTCGACGACCAGCGGCAGCGTCTCCGCCATCGGCGCCGCGCCGGGGGCGACGATGCGGATCTTGCGCAGCCACATCTTGAGGAGCGCCTCGGCGAAGTCGATCTGGGCCGCCGTCATCTCGGAAAGGTATGCCGCCTGGATGAGCACCACCTGCGCGTAGGCGTCGTCTACGCTCGAGGCGCCGTCCTCGTCGCCCTCGAGGGAGTCCTTCACGCGCTCGGCGTGGTAGCCCTCCAGCTCGGCCTCGGCGTACTGCCCATGCAGGCGCGTCCACAGCGCGGGGTCGAAGCGCCGGTAGACGATCGCGTGGAAGAGCATCAGCGCGCCCACGTAGCGCAGGACGCGCTGGGCGACGAGGGCGCAGTGCGCGGCGAGATCGGGGGTGGCCCGCGCCTCCTCGAGGCACTTGCGGTAGCCCGCCTCCATTTCCGCGAGCAGCGCCGCGCCGGTCGTCCACGCCGCGGTGTCGTTGGGCGACAGCGGCAGCGTCTTGCCGAAATAGCGCGAGCGCTGCTCTCCCTGGAGGAACGCGACCTTGTCGCGTATCAGCTCCATGCACTTCAGGCGCTCGAGCGGCGGGAACGCGGACCCGTTCAGCGCGCGCAGCGCCTCGAGCACGAGCGCCTGCGCCTGCGGGATGTTGGTGAGCGGCAGGGCGTTCAGCCACTCCTTGCAGCCGCGCGCCTCCGCGAAAGACGGCGCCGCCTCGCCCGGGGCCGCGGGGGGAGCGCTCACGGCTCCAGCCGCTCCAGCCGCGCGCGAACGGCACGCCCGAGGCCTTCGGCGCGCGCGACGCGCCCGGGCGGTACGACGGACTCGCGCCGCGCGGCGGCCCAGATGGGACCCGGGAAATGGTCGTCGTCGCGAAACCGCGGGATCACGTGCCAGTGGACATGGGGAACCATGTTGCCGAGGCTCGCCAGGTTCATCTTGTCCGGGTGCATCGTCTCGCGCACCGCCGCCTCCACCTCGAATACCACCCGCATGAGCGCTTCGCGTTCCGCCTGCGCAAGTTCCGTCATCTCCACCGCGTGGCGGGCGAGGATGACGCGGCAGAAGCCGGGGTAGCGCGGCTCCTCGGCGAGCACGACCCGGCACAGCGCATTCTGCCAGAGGACGGGGCCGCCGGCTCCGTGGCAGAACTCGCAGGCCCCGCTCAAAACGGCTGCCTCGTGATCGGCTTGGACTGGGTCACGCCATCGAGGGTGTACGTCATGACCGCGTGGTTCAGGTCCGCGAAGGAAAACGTGACGCTGCCCGCCGCCTGGGCGTTCAGGGCCGACGCATCATAGGCCGCACCTATCCAGGGTGCGCCCGTGACGCGGTAGGCGACGCCCGTGTAGGCGTTGGCGGAGGTCCAGGCCCCCGAGGGAATCACGTACCACACCGTCTTTCCGTTGACGTCGTAGGTATACCAGACCGCGAAGAGCGTCCGGTACTGCTGGTTGATCGCGACGCCCCAGCCGTTCTGCGCCTCGCCTCCCCACCAGAGGTCGCCGTAGGCCGCCACCGGGGTCGGATCGACCGGCCCATAGGGCTGACGCGTGATCGACTTGGCGCCCGAAACGCCGTTGATGGTGTAGGCGAGCGTGGCGGAGCCGGGGCCGGTGAAGGTCAGGGTGGCGCTTCCCACGGGCGCGTTGGCGGCGAAGCGGCTCGCGTCGTAGGCCCCGAACCAGCTTCCGGTCGGGATGTAGAGCGCTCCCGTGTACTGCGTGAACGCGGCGTTCCAGGTGCCTCCGGGCATCACGAGCCAGAGCGGCTGCCCGGTCGCGTCGTAGACGAACAGGGCGGCGAAGATCGTCGCGCCGTGCTGGGTGATGCTCATGCCCCAGCCGTTCTCGGAGGGTCCCGCCCACCAGAGGTCCTGGTAGTCGTCCGGCCCGCCCGGAGCCACCGCCACCCGGTACATCCCGCGGCCGAAGGTGGCCGCCCCGAGCGTGCGGTCGTCGATCCAGAAGAGCTCGCGCACGCGGATGTTCGCGGGCCCCTCGTTGGTCGTGGACCACGTGGCGCCGCCGTCCTCGCTCGTGAAGAGGCCGACCGAGGTGGCCGCATAGAGCCACGACGGCTCCTGCGGGTTGATCTTCACGTCGAACACCGGCGCGTCGGGGAGGTTGCCGCCGATCGAGCTCCACGTGCTTCCCCCGTCGAGGGTCTGCCACAGGTCGCCCGGGACGAATCCGGTGAGCGCGACGATCACGCGGTTCGGGTTCGCCGGATCGACGACGATGCGCTGCACGAGCCGCTGCGGGATGGTGCCGGCGCCCACGCGCGTCCAGCTCGGCGAGGCGTCGAGGGCGTTGGCGGTGCGGAAGACCCAGCCGTTGTTGTGCCCGACCCACATCACGTTCGAGTTCCCCGGCTGCACGGCGACCGCGTTGATGAAGTTGTCGGGGTTGCCGATCGCCGGCGAGGGCGGCTTCGCCACGCGCCAGGTCGCCGCGCCGCGCGCATCGTCGGTGATCCACAGCGAGTTCGCGCCCGCGACGATCCGGCTCGAGTCGTTCGGATCGAGCACGAACGGCGCGATGAAGTTGGCCTTCTTCGTGGCGCCGGTCCCGCAGAACGCGTTGCCGTTCGAATCGGCGGGCAGCGCCTCGGTGATGCCGTTGCAGATGTACGCGGCGCTCGCGCCGGCGTCGAGCGAGCGGAAGAGCGACAGGTACACGTACTCGCCGTACGTCGTGAGGTCCGAGGCGGGATCGACGGCGACGAATCCGCCGTCGCCCCCGTGGTAGATCGACCACACCCCGCCCTGCAGCATGAGCGTGCCGTTGTCCTGCGAGCCGCCGTAGATGCGGCCGCCGGCGGAGGCGCGCCCGGCGCCGGCGTAGAACTGGGTGACCGCGAGCCCGTTGTTCATGTTGCGCCAGCCCGAGGCGCCGACCCTGCTCCCGAGCGCGTAGGCGTTGGGACCCTCGTAGACCCCGCCGTCGTTGCCGTCGAAGACGGCGGTATCCGAGGCGCCGAAATCCGGGGGCGAGACGAGGGCGTGGTGGTCGGCGTGCGGCGAGGCCGGGGCGTTGCGCCAGTCGCTCACCTTCGAGAACGACGCGCCGCCGTCGCGCGACTCGTAGACGTCCAGCCCGGCCGCGAGCACGTGGGAGCCGTCGGTCGGATCGACCCAGATGGCGTTGTCGTAGTAGCCCTGGTCGCCGAGGTGCCCCGGGGTGCTCGTGAGCTGCCAGGTGGCGCCGGAATCGGTCGAGCGCCAGACCTCCCCCTTGTCGTCGTCCACGGAAGCGTAGACGAGCCCCGGCTGCGAGCGCGCGAAGGCGATCTCCGCCCGGGCCGTGTTGCCGTACCCCGAAGGAACGGGCACGAGCGGCGCCGTGCGCGCCCAGGTGAGGCCCGCGTCGCGCGAGTAGGCGATCGTCCCGTCGTCGAGGCCCGCCACCGCGTTCGACGGGCTCGCCGGATCGAACGCGAGGTCGAGCGCCTTGAGGGCGGCGACGCGCGTCCAGGACGTGCCCCCGTCGCTCGAGCGGTAGATGGCGCCGCTCGCGAGGCTCGCGTTGGTCACGCCCGCGAGGAGGACGGAGGGCTCGCCGGGATCGACCGCGAGGCGGTTCACGAACAGCCAGTCGGCGTTGACGTCCGGGTCGGTGGCGGGGAGGTAGCTCCACGTGTTGCCCCCGTCGGCGGACTTGAAGACCCCCGCGCCCACGAGCCCCGTGCTCGCCTCGCCCGTGCCCGCGTAGACCGTGGACGGATTCGCGGGATCGAAGACGAGCGTCGTGATGGAGAGGTTGGGAAGGAAATCGTTGTTCGCGCTCCACGTGGCGCCCGCGTCGGGCGACGTCCACAGGCCGCCGGAAGCGGTCCCGGCCAGGAGCCGCGAGGGATCGCGCGGGTCGAACGCGAGCGTGCGGACCCGTCCGCCCACGTTCGAGGGGCCGAGCGCCTGCCATTGCGAGGGCTCCAGGCCCGCCGACTTGGCGAGCGGAGACGGCCCCGCGCGCACGAGCGCGGCGCGTTGCGCCTGCGCGCGCAGCAGCTGCCACACCCGGGGCGGGCCCGCCTCGTCGGCCTCCATGCGCAGGTTGTCCTCGATGGACACCGGCGTGCCGCGCTCGCCCGCCTCGTCGTCCTCGTCCGCGAGGGAGGCGAGCGAGGCGGGATCCATGGGATAGCCGGCCGCCCCCGGCGCGGGCGGCATCCCGCCCGGCGCGATGCGCGGGCCCGAGGCGCAGCCCGCGCAGGCGAGCAGCAGCGCGAGCGTCGCCGCGAAGCGACGGGACGGCGTCAGGTCTGCGCGCATGGGAAGTCGATTCTGGACAGGCGCACGCGAGCGCGCAACCTCCGGCCTACAGCAGCACGCGCTCGATGCCGCCGTGGCGCGCGCGCTCCACGAACTCCTCCATCCAGCGCGGCCCGAGGAGGCGGCGCGCCATCTCGACCACGATGTAGTCCGCGGAGGTCCCGGCATCGCGGTCGAAGCGCTGCAGCCCCTGGAGGCAGGAGGGGCACGACGTGAGCACCTTCACTTCGCCCGCGAATCCGTCGGCGCGGAGGATCCCGGCGCCCTTGCGCATCTCGGCTTCCTTGCGGAACCGCACCTGGGTCGCGACATCGGGCCGCGCGGCCGCGAAGGTGCCCGACTCGCCGCAGCAGCGCTCGTTGAGCGCCACCGCCTGGCCCATGAGCTCGCTCACCACCGCCAGGGGCTGGTGCGTCTTCATCGGCGTATGGCACGGGTCGTGGTACATGAAGCGCACGCCCTCGACGCCCTCGAGCCTCACGCCCTTCTCCATCAGGTACTCGTGGATGTCGAGCAGCCGGCACCCCGGGAAGATGCGGTCGAACTCGTACTTCTGGAGCTGGTCCATGCACGTCCCGCACGACACCACCACCGTGCGGATGTCGAGGTAGTTGAGGGTGTTCGCGACGCGATGGAAGAGGACGCGATTGCGCACCGTGATCTGCTCGCCCTTGTCGGCGCGCCCCGCGGAGGTCTGCGGATAGCCGCAGCACAGGTACCCGGGCGGCAGCACGCACAGGCTCCCCACGTGGTAGAGCAGCGCCTGGGTCGCGAGCCCCACCTGGCTGAAGAGGCGCTCCGACCCGCAGCCCGGGAAGTAGAACACGGCGTCCGAGTCCTCGCCCGCCTTCGCCGGGTCGCGCACGATCGGCACCACGGCGGGGTCCTCGACGTCGAGGAGCGCGCGCGCCGTCCGGCTCGGCATGCCGGCGGGCATCGGCTTGTTGACGAAGTGGATCACCTGCGCGGCGATAGCCGGCCGCCCGTGCGTCTGGGGGGGCCTGCGCACCTGGTTCTGCACCGCCGGCAGCCGTCCCCAGAGCCCGTTGGCGAGACGCTGCACGCGGTAGCCCACGTCCACCATCGCCGTCTTGATGAGCTTGATGCGCGCGGGGTCGGTCGCGTTGAGGAAGGCGAGCGCGGCCCACGCGCCGGGATTGAAGCGGCGCTTTCTCAGGCGAGCGAGGAGGTTGCGCATCGCGATCGACACGTCGCCGAAGTCGATGTCCACGGGGCAGGGCGCGGCGCACTTGTGGCACACCGTGCAGTGGTCCGCGACGTCGCCGTACTCCTCGAAGTGGCGGATGCTCACGCCGCGGCGCGTCTGCTCCTCGTAGAGGAAGGCCTCGGTGAGGAGCGAGGCGGCGAGGATCTTGTTGCGCGGGCTGTAGAGCAGGTTCGCGCGCGGCACGTGCGTCGCGCACACCGGCTTGCACTTGCCGCAGCGCAGGCAGTCCTTGAACGAGTCCGCGATCGCGCCGATGTCGCTCTGCTCGAGGATCAGCGACTCGTGGCCGATGAGGGCGAAGGACGGCGTGTAGGCGTTCGCGAGACCGGCGCCGCGCGCGAGCTTGCCGCGGTTGAAGCGCCCCTCGGGATCGACGCGCCCCTTGTACGCGGCGAAGGCCTCGAGCTCCGGCTCCTCCAGGTACTCGATCTTCGTGATCCCGATGCCGTGCTCGCCCGAGATCACCCCGCCCAGCGACTTCGCGAAGCGCATGATCCGCGCCACCGCCTCGTTGGCCGTGCGCAGCATCTCGTAGTCGTCGGAGTTCACCGGGATGTTGGTGTGCACGTTGCCGTCGCCGGCGTGCATGTGCAGCGCGACGAACACGCGCGAGCGCAGCACCCGGGCGTGCACCGCCTCCGCCCCGGCGAGCACCGGCGCGAACGCCCGGCCCTCGAAGATCTCGCGCAGGGGCTCGAGCACCTCGCGCTTCCACGACACGCGCAGGCGGCGCGACTGCAGCTCGGCGAAGAAGGCCGGGTCGTCGAGCCGGGCGAGGTAGCCCGCCCAGAGGGCCCTCGTGCGCCCGATGAGCTCGAGGGCGCGCTCCGGGCGGTCGCCGAACAGCTCCGCGCGGCCGGGCCGCGCCTCGTCGCCGGCCGCGGGGAGCTCGCCCGAGAAGTAGCGCGCCAGCTCGGCGAGGAGCGCGAGCTTGTTCGCGATCGACAGCTCGATGTTGATGCGCTCGATGCCGTCGGTGTAGTCCCCGAGGCGCTCGAGCGGGATCACCACGTCCTCGTTGATCTTGAACGCGTTGGTGTGGCGCGAGATCGCCGCGGTGCGCGCGCGATCGAGCCAGAAGCGCCGGCGCGCCTCGGGGCTCGCCGCCACGAATCCCTCGCCGTCGCGCGCGTTCGCGATGCGCACCACCTGCGAGGCGGCCGCGGCGACGGCATCCTCGTCCTCGCCCACGATGTCGGCGAGCAGGATCATGCGCGGGCGCCCGCGGCTCCTCGCCTTCGTGGCGTAGCCCACGGCCTTCACGTAGCGCTCGTCGAGGTGCTCGAGGCCCGCGAGCGTCGCCCCCGGATGGGAGTCGAGGTAGCGCTTCACCTCGACGATCGCCGGGACGGCGCGCTTCACGTCGCCGAAGAACTCGAGGCAGACGGTGCGCGCGTGCGGAGGCATGCGGTGCAGCACGAACGTGGCGGAGGTGATGAGCCCGTCGCAGCCCTCCTTCTGCACGCCCGGGAGCCCGCCCAGGAACTTGTCGGTGACGTCCTTGCCGAGGCCCTCCTTGCGCAGCCGCCGCCCCTCGATCTCGAGCGTCTGCTCGCCCCTGGGAGTGCGCCCGTCGGCCTCGAAGCGGCGCACGCGGAAGCGCACGAGCGGCACCTCGTGGATGCGCCCGCGGTTGTGCGCGAGCCGCTCGACCTCGAGCCAGTCGCCCTCCGGGGTCACCATCCGCCAGCTCGCGAGGTTGTCGAGCGCCGTCCCCCACAGCACCGCCTTCTTGCCGCCGGCATTCATCGCGACGTTGCCGCCGATGCACGAGGCATCGGCGGAGGTCGGGTCGACCGCGAACACCAGCCCCTCGGCCTCGGCCGCCTCCATCACCCGCTTCGTGACCACGCCCGCGCCGCAGCGGATCACCGGCACCGGCTCCCCGAGGCCGGGCAGCACGCGGCGCTCCACCGGCCCCAGGTCCTCGAGCTTCTCGGTGTTGATCACCGCCGAGAGGCGCTCGAGCGGTACGGCGCCTCCCGTGTAGCCGGTGCCGCCGCCCCGCGGGACGATCGTGAGCCCGAGCTCGACGAGCGCGCGCACCACGGCGGCGCATTCCTCCTCGGTGTCGGGCGCGACCACCACGAACGGATACTCGACGCGCCAGTCGGTCGCGTCCGTCACGTGGGAGACGCGCGCGAGGCCGTCGAAGAACACGTTGTCGCGCCGCGTGACGGCCGCGAGCCGCCGCGCGGTCCTGCGGCGCAGCTCGCGCGTCTCGCCGAACTCCCGGTCGAACGCGTCAACCGCCGCGCCGGCGCGGCCGAGCAGCTCCACCACCTTGCGGTCGCGATCGGCGTCGGGCTCCCCGGTCATGCGCCGGTCCGCGACCTCGCGCAGCCGGTGGCGCATCGCCTCCACCAGCATCCGCAGGCGCTTCGGGCTGTCGAGCAGGTCGTCCTGCAGGTACGGGTTGCGCCGCACCGCCCAGATGTCGCCGAGCACCTCGTAGAGCATGCGCGCGCTGCGGCCCGTGCGGCGCTGGCCGCGCAGGTCCTCGAGCAGCCGCCAGCCCTCGGCGCCGAGCAGCCGGATCGCGATCTCGCGGTCGGAGAACGAGGTGTAGTTGTACGGGATCTCGCGCAGGCGCGCGGTCATGGCGGCTCGGTTCCGCTGGGAGCGGCAGGAAGGGAGCCTTCGATCTTACCGCAGCGCAGCATCGCGGCGGACCCGCCGCGCCGCCCCCGGCGCCCGCGTCCCGGCGCGTGCGACTGTAGTAGGCTTCAGGGTCCATGTCCGAAATCCCTTCACGCATCCGCATCGCCACGCGCGAGAGCCGGCTCGCCCTGCGCCAGACCGAGATGGTCGGGCAGGCGCTGCGCGAGCGCCACCCGGACCTCGTCGTCGAAACCGTCGGCATGACCACGCGGGGCGACCGGGTCCTCGACCGGCCGCTCGCCCAGGTGGGCGGCAAGGGGCTCTTCGTGAAGGAGCTCGAGGTCGCCCTCGAGGAAGGCCGCGCCGACATCGCCGTGCACTCCCTCAAGGACGTGCCCATGGTGCTCGCGCCGCAGTTCGCGCTGGCGACCTTCGGGGCGCGCGAGGACCCGCGCGACGCGTTCCTGTCGGGCCGCTACGCCTCCCTCGAGGCCCTGCCGGCGGGCGCCGTGGTCGGCACCTCGAGCCTGAGGCGCGAGAGCCAGCTGCGCCACGCGTTCCCGGGCCTGCGGTTCCGCGCGCTGCGCGGCAACGTGAACACGCGGCTCGCGAAGCTCGAGGCCGGCGACTACGACGCGATCATCCTCGCCGCCGCGGGCCTGCGCCGCCTGGGGTTCGCTTCGCGCATCCGGGCGGTCCTCCCGGAATCGCTCGCGCTGCCCGCGATCTGCCAGGGCATCCTCGCCGTCGAATACCGGCGCGACCGGGCCGACGTGGCGCGGCTCCTCGCGCCGTTCGAGGACGCCGCGACCGCCGGCGCGGCGCGCGCCGAGCGCGCGTTCGGCCTCGTCGTCGAGGGCAGCTGCGAGGTGCCCCTCGGCGGCCTCGCGCGCGCCTCCGCGGGCTCGATCTCGCTCGAGGGCTTCATCGGCCTGCCCGACGGCACGCGGCTCGTGCGCAGCCGCGCGGAAGGCCGCGCGGACGCGGCCGAGGCGATCGGCCGGTCGCTCGGCGGCCGCCTGCTCGAGGCGGGCGGGCGCGAGATCCTCGCGGCCCTCGCGAGGCGCACGGCGTGAGCGGGGCGGGCCGCCTCGAGGGGCTGGGCGTGGTGATCACGCGCCCGCGCGCCGCCGCCGAGGCGCTCGCGGCGGCGCTCGAGCGCGAGGGCGCGCGCCCCTTCGTGTTTCCCGCGCTCGAGATCGACGGCACCGCCCCTTCGCCGCGCACCGGGGAGGCCCTCGCGCGGCTTCCCGGATGCGCGCTCGCCATCTTCATCAGCGCCAACGCCGTGGAGCACGGGCTCGCGCTCGCGCGGAGCCGCGGAGCGTGGCCCGCGGGCACCCGCGTGGCGGCCGTGGGCGAGGCCACCGCCCGGGCGCTTCGGAACTCCGGGTTCGCCGCGGTGATCTCACCGACCGAGCGCCACGACAGCGAGGGCCTGCTCGCGCTGCCCGAGCTGCGCGCGGTCAAGGGAGAAAACGTCATCGTGTTCCGCGGCGAGGGAGGGAGGGAGCACCTGCGCGAGGTCCTCGAGACCCGAGGCGCCCGCGTCGATTACGTCGAGTGCTACCGGCGGGTGCGGCCCCGCGCGGATCCGGCGCCCCTGCTCGCGGCGTGGTCGCGCGGCGAGGTGCACGCGGTGAGCGCGCTCAGCGCCGAGACGCTGGAGAACTTCCTCGCGATGGTGGGCGAGGAAGGCGCCGCGCGCGCCTCGGAGGTCACCCTGGTGGTGCCCCATGCCGCGATCGCTTCCCACCCCGATGCGCGCCGCTTCGCGCGCGTGCTCGTGGCCGGCCCCGGCTCCGCCGGACTGGTCGCGGCCCTGTCCAGCCTGCGCGTGACGCCATGAGCGCGCCCGAGCCGCCGCTCTCCGCTTCGCCCGGCGTCGGGGCATCCGTGGACCGGCTCGCGCGCCTGCTCGCCGCGCTGGCGCTCGCGGCGACCTTCGCCGCAGCATGGCTCGCGCTCGACGCCCGCACGAACGTGCGCTCCATCGAGGCGAGCGCCGGCGGCCGGCTCGCGGACCTCGCCGCCGAGACGGCCCAGGCGAGCGCCGCGCGCGCCCAGATGCAGGCGGCGCTGCGCGACGCGCAGTCGCGCATCTCCGAGCTCGAGGGCCGCGTCGCCGACACGCAGGAGCAGCGCGTGGCGCTCGAGCAGATGTACCGCGACCTCGCGCGCAGCGCCGACGACCGCGTCCTGTCGGAGGTCGAGCAGATGCTCGTGCTCGCCAACCAGCAGCTCCAGCTCGCGGGCAACGTCCGGGGCGCGCTCGCCGCGCTCCAGGCCGCCGACCAGCGCCTCGCGCGCGCCGAGAAGCTCTCCGTCGCTCCGCTGCGCCGGGCGATCGCCCAGGACATGGATCGCCTCAAGGCGGTCCCGCAGGTGGACACCGTGGGCATCGCGGTGAAGATCGACGGTCTCATCCGGCAGACCGACACGCTGCCCCTGGTGATCTCGGAAGCGGTCGCGGCGCCGCGGCCGGCCGTACACTGGACCGCGTCCGACGACAACGCGGTCGTCCGCGCCGCGCGCGACTTCTGGACGGAGATGAAGGGCCTGGTGCGCATCCGCGAGGTCGAGCCCGCCGACGTGGCGCTGCTCACGCCCGCCCAGGGCTATTTCCTGCGCGAGAACCTCAAGCTGAGGCTGCTCTCGGCGAGGGTGGCGCTCCTCGCGCGCGACGAGCCCTCCTTCCGCGAGGACATGCGCGAGACCCAGGCCTGGATCGGGCGCTACTTCGATCCGCGCGCGAGGGCCACTCTCGCGGCGCTCGCGACCGTGAAGCAGCTGGCGGACACGCCCGTGGTGATCGCGCTGCCCGACATCAACGCGAGCCTCGCGGCCGTGCGCGCCGCGCGCGCCGCGCGCGAGAAGCACTAGCCGTGCGGCTCGCCCTCTGGTCCCTCGTCCTCGCGGCGCTCGCCGTCGGCATCGCGCTCTTCGCCGAGCGCTCGACCGGCTACGTGGTGATCGTCGCGCCGCCGTGGCGCTACGAGCTGTCGGTGAACCTGCTGGTCTTCCTCGTCGCCGCGGGGTACTTCGCGTTCTACGTCCTCGCGCGGATGGTGGCCACGCTGGTGGCCATCCCGGGCCGCGTGCGCGCCTACCGCGAGGAACGCGAGCGCACGCGCTGCCGACAGGCGCTCAACGAGGCGCTGCTCGCGTTCTTCCAGGGCCGCTACGCCTCCGCCGAGAGGAGCGCGGCCGAGGCGCTGCTCGGCGAGGAGACCAAGGGCGTGGCCGCGATCATCGCCGCGCGCAGCGCCCACGAGCTGGGAAGGTTCCGCGAGCGCGAGCAGTTCCTCGAGCAGGCGAAGGGCGCCGCGCCGGCCGTCGACCAGGCGCGCCTCACGACGCTCGCCGACCTGCTCGTCTCGCAGGGTCGCCACGAGGAGGCGCTCGCCGTGCTGAAGGACCTGTCGGCGCGCGACTCGCGCAACCTCCGCCTGCTGCGCCTCAGGCTCGAGGCCGAGCGGGCGATGGGCCGGTGGGACGACGTGCTCGACACCGTCGCGGCGCTCGTGAAGCTGGGGGGCATCGGCGCGGAGGAGGCGGCCGCGGCGCGGCGCGCCGCGCACCTGGGCAACCTCGGACGCAAGGCGCTCGACGGCGCCGCGCTCGAGGCCTACTGGAAGCAGCTTCCCTCGGAAGCGCGCTTCGATCCGTCCGTGGCGGCCACCGCGGCGCGCTACCACCTCGCGCTGGGAATCACCGCCGCGGCGCAGGCGATCATCGAGCAGGCGCTCGAGCGCGAGTGGAGCCCCGCGCTCGTGGCGCTCTACGGCGAAGCCGCGGGCCCCGACGCGCTGCCGCAGATCGAGCGCGCGGAGAGATGGCTGCGCGTGCACGCGCGCGACCCGGCGCTGCTCCTCGCCCTCGGCAAGCTCTGCATGCGCCAGGGGCTCTGGGGCAAGGCGCAGAGCTACATCGAGGCGAGCCTCGCGCTCGAGCCCACCCACGACGGCCACATGACGCTCGCCGCGCTGATGGAGCAGCTCGGCAAGCCGCAGGAGGCCGTGCAGCATTTCCGGCGCAGCGCGGAGCTGGCCGGCTGACGCGATCCAAGGAGAAGCCCGATGCCCAAGCGCGAGTACGCGCCCCTCACCCCGAAGCCCCTCGCGCCCGACGCGCGCGTGGCGCAGCCCAATCCCCCCGGGCGGGTCACGCTCGACGATCCCGCCTTCTCGGTCATGACGGACCTGTGCGTGGTCACCGCCGCCACGACCGCGCCCGAGGAGCCGATCGACGTCGCCCGGGCGTCCATGATCCGCCGCGGCGTGCGCCTGCTCTTCGTGCTCGACCCGCGGGGCGGCGTGGTGGGCATCATCACCGCCACGGACCTGCTGGGCTCCAAGCCGATGCGATTCATGCAGGAACGGGGCGTCTCGCGCGCGGAGGTGCAGGTGCGCGACATCATGACGCCGGCCGGACGCCTCGATGCGATTCCGCTGGTCGACGTCGCGCAGATGCGCGTGGGCCACGTCGTGGCGACGCTCAAGGCGGTGCGCCGCCAGCACCTCACCGTGGCGGAGGACGATGGGCGACGCATCCGCGGCCTATTCTCGGCCTCCCAAGTTGCGCGCCAGCTCGGCATGGAGGTGCAGACCTTCGAGGTGGCGCAGACCTTCGCCGACATCGAGGCCGCGCTCGCCCGCTAGGAAGCGCGCGGTGACCGACCGCTACCGCAGCCGTTACGAATCGTTCCGCTGGCGGGTGCCCGCGGACTTCAACATCGCGCATTACGCCTGCCGCCGCTGGGCCGGCGACGAGGGGCGCGTGGCGATCCACTGGGAGGACGAGTCCGGCGAGCGGCGCACGGTGACGTTCCGCGCGCTCCTCGAAGCCTCGAACCGCCTCTCCAACGCGCTCGTCGGGCTCGGCATCGCCCGCGGCGACCGCGTGGCGATCCTTCTGCCGCAGCGCCCCGAGACGGTCGTCGCCTACCTCGCGTGCTTCCAGATGGGGGCGGTGGCGGTGCCGCTCTCGTTCCAGTTCGGCCCCGACGCGCTCGAGTACCGGATCGCCAACAGCGGCGCGAAGGTGGCGATCGCGGATCCGGCGACGCTCGCGAACCTCGAGCCCGCGCGCGAGCGCCTCCCGCGGCTCGGTCCCGTGATCGGCGTCGCGGGGGCGCGCGCCGCGGGGACCATCCCATGGGAGGCGATGCTCGAGCGCTCCGCCTCCGGGTTCGAGCCGGTGCCGACCACCGCGGACGATCCTGCCGCGATCATCTACACGAGCGGCACGACGGGCCCGCCGAAGGGGGCGCTCCTCGCCCATCGCGTCCTCATCGGAAACCTTCCCGGCTTCGAGCATTCCCACGACGGCTTTCCGCACGAGGGCGACATGTTCTGGACGCCATCGGACTGGGCGTGGACTGGCGGCCTGTGGGACGCGCTGATGCCCACGCTCTACCACGGCCACGCGATCCTCGGCTTCCGCGGCCGCTTCGACCCGGAGCGGGCGTTGCGACTGCTCGCCGACTACGGGATCCGCAACGCCTTCCTCGTGCCGACGGCGCTCAAGATGATGATGAAGTCGTTCCCCGCGCCGCGCGCGCGCTTCGCCCTTCGCCTGCGCTCCCTCATGAGCGGCGGCGAGGCCATGGGGCCGACGGTCTTCCACTGGGCGCGGGAGGAGCTCGGCGTCACGCCCAACGAGATCTTCGGGCAGACCGAGATGAACTACGTCGTCGGCAACTCCCATCTCGAGTGGCCCGTGCGGCCCGGCTCCATGGGCCGGCCCTATCCCGGCCATCGCATCGCGGTCATCGGCGAGGACGGGCGGGAGCTGCCGCACGGCTCCGTGGGCGACGTGGCGGTCGCGCGCACGTGGATCGACGGGACGCCCGACCCGGTCATCTTCCTCGGCTACTGGGACAGCCCGCAGGCGACCGCCGCGAAGTACAGCGGCGAGTGGTGCCGCACCGGCGACGAGGCCGCGCAGGACGAGGACGGCTATCTCTGGTACCAGGGGCGCGCCGACGACGTGTTCAAGAGCGCGGGCTACCGCATCGGGCCCTCGGAGATCGAGAACTGCCTCGTGAGGCATCCGGCCGTCGCCAACGCCGCGGTGGTCCCCACGCCCGACGCCACGCGCGGGGCGCTCGTGAAGGCGTTCGTGGCGCTCGCGCCCGGGCACGCGCCGTCGGAATCGCTCAAGGAGTCGATCCGCGAGCACGTGAAACGGCACCTCGCGCCCTACCAGCAGCCCCGCGAGATCGAGTTCGTCGAGGCGCTGCCCATGACGACGACGGGCAAGGTGCAGCGCCGCGTCCTGCGCGAGCGCGAAGCGAAGCGCCTCACTTCCGCGGATCCACCGACGGGGTGAAGGCGTCGCAGTAGAACTCGTCCTCGGGGAGCCCCCGCCCCTCGACGAAGGTCTTGCGCGCGAGGTCGGTCATCGCAGGCGCGCCGCACGCGTACACCTGGTAGCCCGAGAGGTCCGCGAAGTCGTCGAGGACGGCCTGGTGCACGAGGCCGGTGCGCCCGCTCCACCCCTCGCCGGGCGACGGCTCGGAGAGCACCGGGATGAACGTGAAGTTCCCGTGCTCCTGCTGCCAGCGGCCGGGCAGCTCGCGCATGTAGAGATCCTTGAGGGAGCGCACGCCCCAGTAGAGGACCATCGGGCGATCGATGCCGGCGTGGAAACAGTGCTCGACGAGCGCCTTGATCGGCGCGAAGCCCGTTCCGCCCGCCACGAAGACGATGGGCTTGTCCGAGTCCTCGCGCAGGTAGAAGGTCCCCAGCGGGCCCTCGAAGCGCAGGATCGCCCGCTCCTTCATCTGCTCGAACACGTAGCCGGAGAAGGCCCCGCCCGGGGACTTGCGCACGTGCAGCTGGAGCAGCGCGTCGTCGTGCGGCGCGTTCGCCATGGAGAAGCTGCGCCGCTTGCCGTCCTTGAGCAGGATGTCGATGTACTGCCCCGCGAGGAACTGCAGCCGCTCGCCCGCGGGCAGCTTGAGCCAGAGGATCGCGACGTCCTCGGCGGGCTTCTCCACCTTCTCGACGCGGCAGGGCAGCGTGCGGATCGCGATGTCCCGGGCGCCGGAGACCTCGCGCACCTCGAAGACGACGTCCGTGAGCGGCCGCGTGCAGCACGTGAGCGCCTTGCCGGAGGCGCGCTCGTGGGGATGGAGCGCCCGCTCCTGGTACTCGCCGTACTCGAGCTCCCCCGCGCGCAGGATCCCCTTGCACGCCCCGCAGGCCCCGTTGCGGCAGCCGTAGGGCAGGCCGATTCCCTGGCGCAGCGCCGCCTCGAGGATCGTCTCTCCCGCCTGCACGCCGAAGGTGTGGCCGCTCGGCTCGAGCCGGACGACGTGGCCGGGCGTTGGGGATTCGGGCAATTGGGCTTCCTGGGGGGACTTCGGGCGCGAGCGAGCGAGCCCATCGGGCCGCAGCGGCGCGACCGGAATTCTAACCCAGGGACCCCTGCGGGGCGCCGCGGCCCTCAGCGACCGCGGCGGAAACGCCCTTCGATCGTCATGCCGCGAACGGCGCGGCGCGCCGCCGGCTGCCGCACCGGCACGCGCGGGGCGGGAAGCAGGAGCAGCGTGACCGCGATGAAGTCGGAGACGACCCCCGGAAATATCAGGAGAAGCCCGGCGAGCACGGTGCGCCCGCTCTGGCTCAGGGCCGCGATGGAAAACTCGCCCTCGGCCAGCCCCGCGGCGAGGCGGGCGAGCAGCGTGAACCGCGCTTCCTTGATGAGCGCCATGCCGGCGCAGGCGGAGAGCAACACCCAGGCGAGGACCCACCACCAGCCCAACGTCTGGCTGAGGCGCACCAGGACCACCCCTTCGAGGAGGGGGAAACCCAGTAGAATCCCGATCAGCACAGCGCGCATCACGTGCACCATCATCGTTCGTGGAACCGCCGCCCGCCGGGCGGGACAGCGCCCGCCTTGGCCGCCATCTTCGTCCTTACCAACCTACCTGACTCCGACTCGGCTTTCAATCTGGCCCGGAACCTGCTGAACCTCAGACTGGCCGCCTGCGTGAACGTTCTCGCCCCCGCCACCTCCTTCTACCGCTGGGAAGGGCGGATGGAGCAGGCCACCGAATTCCCCGTGCTGATCAAGTCGACCGTCGAGCGCTACGAGGCGCTCGAGGCCGCGATCCGCGAGCGCCATCCGTACGCGCTCCCCGAGATCGTGGCCTGGCCGGTCGAGCGGGGGCTCGCCGCCTACCTGAAATGGATCGAGGACGAGGTGCAGCCTGCCCCCGTCGCGCGTCCGAAGCCATGAGCCGCGTCACATTCCCGAGCCGCCGATGAAAGTGCGCTGGCTCTTCGCCGGCATCGCGCTCCTCGCGTTCCTGGCCGGCCTCTCGCTCTGGCTCGCGAACGAGCCCGCATTGCCGAAGCCCGGCTCCGCCGACCTCGCCCCCGCCGCGCTGTACGCCGCGACCTTCCGCGACGCCGGCGGTCAGCCCTTGTCCCTCGCGCGCTTCGAGGGGCGCGTCCTCGTGCTCAATTTCTGGGCGACGTGGTGCGCGCCGTGCCGGCGGGAGATGCCGGGCTTCGCGCGCCTGCAGTCCCGATGGTCGTCCCGGGGCGTCCAGTTCGTCGGGGTGGCGAACGACGACCCAGCCAAGGTCGCGAGCTTCGGCCGGGAGCTCGGCATCGGCTACCCGCTGCTCACCGGTGGCGACGAGGTGGACGAGCTCGCCCGCCGCCTCGGCGATCGGGACGGGTCGCTGCCCTTCACGGTCGTGCTCGACCCCCAGGGACAGGTCCTCGAGCAGAGGATCGGGGCCTATCCCGAGGATGCCTTGGAAGCGGCGCTCCAGCGCTTTGTGCATTGAACGCCGGTTAATTCCTTAAAACCTCGCCGAATTGGCAGCCCAAGCGGCTTGCGGCGCTCTCGCAAGCGCGAACCATGCCGAGTCCATTCGGCCCTGGCACCGAGTTGGCGCACGCCGGAGGGAACGTCGCCCATAACTGGACATTTCCCCGGGATATGCGGCAAACTCGCCGGTCCATGCCCAAGATCCTCGTCGTCCATGGGCCGAACCTGAACCTGCTGGGGAGTCGCGAGACCCAGCATTACGGGCAGGACACCCTAGCTGCAATCGATCAGCGCCTGGCCGAACAGGGACGGAAGGCCGGCGTGACGGTCGTGTCGTTCCAGAGCAACGCCGAAGCCGCGCTGATCGAGCGAATTCATGCGGCGAAAAGCGACGAAACGGCGTACATCATCGTCAATCCGGCGGGATTTACCCATACCAGCGTGGCCCTGCGCGATGCCTTGGCCGCCGTCGGAATTCCCTTCGTCGAGGTCCACCTGTCGAACGTCCACGCCCGCGAGCCGTTCCGCCACCATTCGTACTTCTCGGACCTGGCCGCCGGCGTGATCGCCGGGCTGGGACCGGTCGTCTACGAGCTCGCGCTCGAGGCGGCGATCCGGGCGCTCCGCAAACCCTCCAAGACCTGAGCGGGAGCGCGCCATGGACCTCAGGAAGCTCAAGAAGCTGATCGATCTCGTCCAGGAATCGGGCATCGGCGAGATCGAGATCACCGAAGGCGAGGAGAAAGTCCGGATCAGCCGCGAGGGTCCCGGCGCCCCGCCTCTGATCATGGCCGCACCCGCGCTCCCCATGCCGGTGGCGGCGCCCGCCGGCGCGCCCGCCGCCGAGGTGCCGAAACCCGCCGAGCCCGCGGCGCCCGCCGGGCATACCCTCAAGTCGCCGATGGTGGGCACGTTCTACCGGGCCCCGTCGCCGGGGGCGCCCGCATTCGTGGAGGTTGGCCAGTCGGTGAGCAAGGGGCAGACCCTGTGCATCATCGAGGCGATGAAGCTGCTCAACGAGATCGAGTCCGACGTGTCCGGAGCGATCAAGGCCATCCTCGTGGAGAACGGCCAACCGGTGGAATACGGGCAGCCGCTTTTCCTCATCGAGTAGCCGATGACCTTCCCTGCCGCCCCCTCCCGCCGGAGAGGGAGCGCGCGCCGCGCGCCGGCCCGCGATGTTTGAGAAGATCCTGATCGCGAACCGCGGCGAGATCGCGCTGCGCATCCAGCGCGCGTGCCGCGAGATGGGCATCAAGACCGTCGCGATCCACTCCGAGGCGGACGCCGACGCGAAGTACGTGATGCTCGCCGACGAGTCGGTGTGCATCGGGCCCGCGCCTTCCCGGGACAGCTACCTCAACATCCCCGCGATCATCAGCGCGGCCGAGGTGACGGACGCGCAGGCGATCCACCCCGGCTACGGGTTCCTGTCCGAGAACGCGGACTTCGCCGAGCGCGTGGAGAACTCGGGGTTCGTCTTCATCGGGCCGCGTGCCGAGTCCATCCGCACCATGGGCGACAAGATCTCCGCCAAGGCCGCGATGAAGAAGGTGGGCATCCCGTGCGTGCCGGGGTCCGACGGGCCCTTGCCCGAGGACCCCAAGGAGATCCGGCGCCTCGCCTCGAGCGTGGGCTATCCCGTGATCATCAAGGCGGCGGGCGGCGGCGGCGGCCGGGGGATGCGCGTGGTGCACACCGAGGCGGCGCTCATCAACGCGGTCAACATGACCCGCACCGAGGCGCAGAACGCGTTCAACAACTCCACCGTCTACCTCGAGAAGTACCTCGAGAACCCGCGCCACGTCGAGATCCAGGTCCTCGCCGACGAGCACAAGCAGGCGATCTACCTCGGCGAGCGCGACTGCTCGATGCAGCGCCGCCACCAGAAGATCATCGAGGAGGCCCCGGCGCCCGGGGTCAAGGCGCGGCTCATCGAGCGCATCGGCGAGAAGTGCGCGGAGGCCTGCCGCAAGCTCGGCTACCGCGGCGCCGGCACCTTCGAGTTCCTCTACGAGAACGACGAGTTCTACTTCATCGAGATGAACACCCGCGTGCAGGTCGAGCACCCGGTGACCGAGGTCATCACGGGGGTGGACATCGTGCAGGAGCAGATCCGGGTGGCCGCGGGGATGAAGCTCAAGCTGCGGCAGAAGGACGTCGTGAAGAAGGGCCACGCGATCGAGTGCCGCATCAACGCGGAGAACCCCTACACCTTCGTGCCCTCGCCGGGGCGCATCACGCAGTACCACGTGGCCGGCGGGCCGGGCATCCGCTACGACTCGCACGTGTACGCCAACTACTACGTGCCGCCGCACTACGACTCGCTGGTCGGCAAGCTCATCGCGTACGGCGACAGCCGCGAGCAGGCGATCGCGCGCATGCGCGTGGCGCTCTCCGAGATGGTGATCGAAGGCATCCAGACCAACATCCCGCTGCACCAGGAGCTCATGAACGACGCCGCGTTCATCCGCGGCGGCGTGAGCATCCACTACCTCGAGGAGAAGATCGCGGCGCTGAAGTCGATCCAGGCCGAGGCCTGAGCCGTCCCATGGCCTGGCAGCGCGTGGATCTCGTCGTCGAAGGAGCGCGCGCGCAGGCGCTCGCCGACGCGCTCGAGGCCGCGGGCGCCGCCTCCACCGAGATCTCGGACGCCGACGCCGGCACCGGGCGCGAGCGCGCCCTCTTCGGCGAGCCCGGGGCGGACGCGGACCTGTGGCCGCGCTGCCGCGTGAGCGCGCTCTTCGCCGGAGACCGCGACGCCGGCCGCGCGGTCGACGCCGCGCTCTGCGCCTGCGGCGTCGACTCCCTCGGCGCGGCCTCGATCGAGCGCGTCGAGGACGCCGACTGGGTCGCGCGCACGCAGGCGCAGTTCGAGCCGATCCGCGCCGGCGAGCGGCTGTGGATCGTGCCGACGTGGCGCGAGCCGCCCGAGCCCGGCGCCGTCAACGTGATCCTCGACCCCGGCGCGGCGTTCGGCACCGGCAGCCACCCGACCACGCGGCTGTGCCTGGCGTGGCTCGAGCGCCACGTGCGCCCCGGCGACGCGGTGCTCGACTACGGATGCGGGTCGGGGATCCTCGCCATCGCGGCGATGAAGCTCGGCGCGGCCCAGGCGCGCGCCGTCGACATCGATCCGCTCGCGCTCGAGGCCGCGCGCTACAATGCCCGGCGAAACGGCGTGCGCGTCGAGGTCGTGGACGCGCGGGACGCGTTCCCCGGCGGCGCGCGCCTCACGGTCGCCAACATCCTCGCCAATCCCCTGCGCATGCTCGCGCCGACCATCGCCTCGCACACGCAGCCCGGAGGAGCGATCGCGCTCTCCGGCATCCTCGAATCCCAGGCGCGGGAGGTCGCCGCCGCCTACGCGCCCTGGGCGAGCCTTCGGATCGAGGGCACCGACTCGGGATGGGCGCTGCTCGCGGGGCCGCGGAGCCCGGCGGCGTGCTGATCACCACCTGCACCCACTGCCTCGCGCGCTTCCGCGTGACGCCGCAGCAGCTCAACCTGAAGCAGGGCCAGGTGCGCTGCGGCCGCTGCGGCAAGGTCTTCAGCGGCTTCGAGGCGCTCGAGCGCGTCCCCGACGACGACACGGGCTCTCGGCTCCTCGCCGCCCGCAACGCCGCCGAGGCGCGCGCCCGGGCGTCCGCCGCGGAGCCGGCGCCGGAGGGGGAGCTGCCGGAGCTCGAGGGACTCGAAGCCCCGCCCGCCCCGGAGGACGAGGCCCGCGGCCCCGCGGCCACGGCCCATGCGGCCGCGCCCGTCGCCTTCGAGGAAGTGCTCGAGCCCGCGGAGCCGCCGCCGCGCGCGTCGCGTGCCTGGTCGTTCGGCGTGGCGTTGCTCCTGCTCGTGCTGGGATGCCAGCTGGCGTACGCGTTCCGCGCGACCCTCGCGCAGCGCTACCCGCCGCTCAGGCCGTGGCTCGAATCGGCGTGCGGCGAGATCGGATGCACCGTGGCCTGGCCGCACGACGAGCGGCTGCTCAAGCTGGAGGAGTCGGAGCTGCTCGAGGTGCCGGGGCGCCCGGGCGAGATCGCATTGGGCGCGCGCATCCGCAACCTCGCCGCCTTCGCCCAGCAGTATCCCTACCTCGAGCTCACCCTCACGGACGCCACCGGCCAGGTTGCCGCGCGCCGGGTGCTGCGGCCCGCCGACTACATGGGGCGCGCGCTTCCGAAGGGGGAGGTGTTCGCCGCCGGCGCGCAGGTGGCGATCCAGCTGCGTCTCGCCACGCCGCGCATCAAGCCCACGGGCTACGAGCTGCTGCTCTTCTATCCCTGACGCGCTTCGCCCGCGGCCCCCCGCAGGTTCGCGAGCATGGAGTCCACCGCGCGGTCGGTGAGCGGCGCATCGTCGAGCATGCGCGCCTCGCCGAGCCGCATCTGCTCGGCCAGCGCCTCGGGCGAGATCGACACCGCCGCCCCCGACGACAGCGGGTTCGTGAAGAGGTAGACGCCCTTGTTGGGGCTGATCCACGTGAGGCGCGCGCGCGTGGCTCCCGCCGCGCCGGCGAACTCGACCCAGGTCCCGCGCTGCAGGTTGGTCCAGATGCCGGTGCGAGTGAAGACGTTGCGCGCCGGCTGGCCCGGAGCGTGGCCGCGAAGGCGGATCTCCTGCACACGGATGTCGCCCGCGGGAACCAGCTCGCGCTCGATCGCAGGATCGCGCGCGGGCGGCGCCGCGACCGCGGCCGCGGGCGGAACCGCGGCTCCCCCGCGCAGTCCCGACTTCACCGCGGCCGCGTGGCAATCGACGAGCGCGCCGAGGAACGCGGCACGCTCCGCCTCCGCGAGCCCTCCCCACTCGAAGCCCTCGGCGAGGCTCTTCAGCATCGCGGGCAGCGACGCGACGAGGCGCTTGCGGTCCTCGGGCTGCATCTTGGGCTCGACGCTCCAGACGAGGTCCTCCATCGTCTTCACGAGCCCCTGCCAGGCGGGCGAGCCTTCGCCCTCGGCGCAGCGCGCCGCGGCGAGCGCGCGAACCCACGTCGCTTCGAGCATCGCGCGCACCACGGGCGGGGCCCAGGGGCTCGCCTCGAGGCGGCGCGCGACCTCGGCCTCGGCGAGCGCGCGGGCGATCTCCGCGCGCTCCCGCTCCTCGACGAGCCGGGCCGAACGCTCCACCAAGTCTGCCTCCGCCCGCTTGCGTTCCTCGATGAACGATTCGACTCGCGCGAGCTGCGTCTCGAAGACCGCGAGGTCCGTGTCGAAGTCCGCGAGGATGGCCCCGACCACGCCTTCCACCAGCGCGATGCAGCCGCTGCCGTCGGCGTTCGCCTCGTCGAGGCCGATGGCGCACTCGGCCAGCCGGTCGATGAGGCGGCGCGCGGGATGCGATTTCGAGGAGAAGAAATTCTTGTCGAGAAGCGCCGCCTTGAGCGTCGGGATCTGCAGCCGGCCGAGCCAGGCCTTCACGCTCGTCGGGATGTGGCGGTCCTCGAAGATGTAGTCGAAGAGCATCGCCACGATGTCGATCGTCATCGCGTCGACCGTGGCGAGCGAGGCGCTCTGCGGCGCCGCGCGGATGCCCTTCACGAGGTTCACGGGGGCGGCGTCGAGCGACGGCGCCCCGACGAGGCCGCCGTCGCGATGCATGCGCGTGAGCTCGGACAGGAACGAGGCGGGCGCCGCGGCCATGGCCGCCTCGCCGGCTCCCGCCGCGCCAACGGGCAGGGCGGTCCCGAGGAGCTGCGCGAGCGTGCCGAAGATGTCGCCCGGCGCGGGAGCGGCCCCCGGCTGCGCGGCGGGGGCGCCCGGGGCGGCGGGCGCCGCGGGCGCGGCCGGGCGCTGCGGCGTGGAGGGCGAGCGGCGCACGCCCATCGCGCGCACCTCGGGCAGGATGCGCCGCTCGACGAGGTGCGCGTTCAGGTCGTGGTAGACGTCGAGCAGGGCCGTCTCGGTGTGGTGCTCGAGCTGCCGCAGCAGGGCGAGGCGCACCTTGAAGCTCGCCCCGATCTGGTCGCACGCATCCTTCAGCGCCGCGCACACCGTGAACGGGCTCAGGGGATTGGCCTCGTCGTCGAGCTCGGCACGCTCCAGCAGGAAGCCCATGCGCTGGCTCAGGGCGAAGAGCTCGCCCTCGCAAGCTGCGCCGAGCTTGCGCGACATGTCGCGCACCGCGATGCTCTCCTCGAGGTCCTCGTCGCCGAGGAGCGTGAGCTCCAGGGGACCGGACGGCGCGGCGGGGGGCGACGAAGGGCCCTGCACCTTGCGGTTGAAGAACTCCACGAAGTGCTTGCGGAACGCCGCCTCGATGGCGGGACGCTTGTCGCGCGCCTGCACGCGGGCGTCGAGATAGGTGTTCTGGGCCTCCCGATCGCCCGTTTTCTCCGCGAGCTCGAAGAGCTCGTCCTCGACGCGGTCGAGCATGGTCGAGAGCGCGCGCGCCATGCGATCGAGCGCGAGCTCGCGGCATCCGGTGAGGACGTCCGCGGACTCGCGCGGCGTGAGGCGGGCCTTCGCGCGCGGATGCTCGCCGAGGGGAAAGACGTTGTCCGATGCCGTTTGCGCCATGATCCACCGCCTTCCGGACGCCGACCGAAAGGGTGGAACGCAAGGAGCGGAGACGCGGCCGCGACGGCCTGTGGACGGCCGCCCGCGCGGTTTCCGGCAGTCCCGCTGTCGTGGGGCCCGAGCCCGTTAGACCGGAGACTTTGCGTCCCCACCTTTCGATGGGTTTGCCCTGATGCAGATGCGTGCGCCGACCGGGGGATCCAGCCTGTTCCCGGCCGGATTACCGATGTAACACGCGCGAGATTGCCCATCGGTACTCTGGCCGTCAATGCCGCTCGTCGGCCCGGAGGCGCCGCACGTCCTGCCGGGGTGAGCGCTTCCTAGCGCTTATACTTGCGGCCCATGGCGATCCTCGTATGCGGCTCCCTGGCCTACGACACCATCATGGTGTTCCGGGACGAGTTCAGGAACCACATCCTTCCCGACCAGATCCACATCCTGAACGTGGCCTTTCTCGTGCCCGACTTGCGGCGCGAGTACGGCGGCACCGCGGGCAACATCGCGTACAACCTCAAGCTGCTCGGCGAGGATCCGGATGTCATGGCCACGGCCGGCCACGACTTCGATCCCTACGAGCAGCGCCTGCGCGGCCTCGGCATCTCCACGCGCCACGTGCGACGCCTCCCGGACCAGTTCACGGCGCAAGCGTTCATCACGACCGATGTCAACGACAACCAGATCACTGCGTTTCATCCAGGAGCGATGTCTTTCGCGCATTTGAACCGCGTGGAGGACGCGCCCGACGCGAGCCTGGGCATCGTCGCACCCGACGGCCGCCAGGGAATGATCGAGCACGCGCGCGATTTCGCCGCCCGTGGGATCCCCTACGTGTTCGACCCGGGGCAGGGGCTGCCGATGTTCTCGGGCCCGGAGCTGCTCGAGCTCGTCGCGCAGGCCACGGCGCTCGCGGTGAACGATTACGAGGCACGCGTTGTCGAGCAGAAGACCGGCAGGACCCTGGCGGAGATCGCACGCATGACGCAGGCGGTGGTGGTGACCCGGGGCGCGGAAGGCTGCATCGTGCTGACCGGGAGCATCGAGGCGCTCGTGCCCGCCGTTCCGCCGGAGGGCCTGATGGACCCGACGGGATGCGGCGACGCATTCCGCGCGGGGCTGCTCTACGGGATGGCGCGCGGCTGGGAATGGCGCAAGGCCGCGCGGCTCGCTGCGGTGATGGGATCCATCAAGATCGCGCACCGGGGCGGCCAGAACCATCGCCCGAGCCGCGAGACGATCGAGGGCCGCTTCCGCGCGGCGTTCGGAGAGACACTATAGGCACGGCCCCACGCGGCCGACAGCAAGGAGACCGGGCATGAGCTCATCGCGAGTCTTGATTCCCCTCACCGTATGCACGCTGCTGCTCGGGGCGTGCGCCTATCCGCGGGGCGGAGGCGATTACTACGGCTACCAGATGCAGAGCGAGCAGTCGGTGCGCTTCGGCGTCGTGGATTCGATACGTCCCGTGCGCATCAACCCGGGCGAAACGGGCGTCGGCGCGGCCACCGGAGCGGCCCTGGGCGGCATCGCGGGCAGCCAGGTGGGCGGCGGCAGCGGCCAGGTGGCCGGCGCCATCGGCGGAGCGGTGCTGGGCGGCATCATCGGCTCGAACGTGGAGCGTTCGGCCAACGAGCGGCAGGGCGTCGAGATCACCGTGCTGCTCGATTCGGGCCAGTACATCGCCGTCGTCCAGGACGCCGACGAGCATTTCCGCCCGGGCGACCGCGTGCGCGTGATCTCCGGGCACGGCACCACGCGCGTCACCCATTAGCCCTGGCCGCGTCGCGCGCCAGCCGCGCGACGCGGCTCCTGCGCTGGACCCGCGTGCTCGTGCACGCGGCGACCGCCGCGTTCATTCTGCGGTTCGTCTTTCCCCGCGCCAGCCCGCACACGCGACGCAGGCTCGTGCGGTGGTGGTCCGCGCGCCTCGTCGCGATGCTGGGGGTGCACGTGCGCGTGAGCGGCCGGCCGCCGCGCGCCCACGGCGAGGCGGCCATGATCGCGGCGAACCACGTCTCGTGGCTCGACATCTTCGTCGTGATGGGCGTGCGGCCGGCCCGCTTCATCGCCAAGAGCGAGATCCGGGACTGGCCGGTCGCCGGCTGGATCGCCGAGAGGGCGGGCACGCTCTTCATCCGTCGCGAGCGGCGCCGCGACATCGCGCGCATCAACGGCCACGTGCACGACGCCTTCGCCGAGGGCGACTGCGTGGGCCTTTTCCCCGAGGGCACGACCACCGAGGGCGACCGGCTGCTGCGCTTCCACAGCTCGCTCTTCGAGCCGGCGATCGCGAACGCGGCGACGATCCATCCCGCCGCCATCCGCTACGCGGCCGCCGACGGGTCGGCGTGCCGCGCCGTCGCCTACGTGGGGGAGACGTCTTTCATGCAGTCGCTGGGCCTCGTGATCCGCGAGCGCGGCGTGGTGGCGCACCTCGCGTTCGCCGATCCCGTCGAGCCGCGCGCGGGCCTCGACCGGCGCGCGGCGGCGCGCGCCGCCCACGAGGGCGTCGCTAGTCTTCTTGCCCCGAGCCGGGAGGGCAGTGCACCTGGAAGAGCGCACGGTCCTCCAGCCGCACCGCCGTGAGGCCGCGGCCCCACACGCAGCCGCTGTCGAGCGAGAGCAGGTCCTGCCGCGTGCATACCCCGAGGGCGGACCAGTGCCCGCAGATGATCGTGTGGTCGCGGCTGCGCCGCCCCGGCATGTCGAACCAGGGAATCCAGCCGTCGCTCGCCTCGCCCGGCTCGCCCTTGAAGCGCAGCACCATCGCGCCGCCCGCCTCGCACACGCGCAGCCGCGTCATGGCGTTCACGATCACGCGCAGCCTCTCGACGCCCCCGAGACGATCGTCCCAGCGATCGGGCTCGTCGCCGTACATGCGCTCGAGGAACGCCCGGTAGCGGGGAGCGCGAAGCTCGGCCTCCACCTCCGCGGCGAGGGCGCGCGCCTTTCCGACGGTCCATTCGGGCAGCAGGCCCGCGTGCACGAGCGCGAAGGCGCCCTCGACGTGCATGAGCGGCAGCCGCCGGATCCACCCGATCAGCTCGGAGCGGTCGGGCGCGGCGAGCACCTCGTCCAGCGTGTCGCGCTTGCGGGCGCGCTCGATGCCTTCGGCCACGCACAGCAGGTGCAGGTCGTGGTTGCCGAGCACGGTCACCGCCGCCTCGCCGAGGCCGCGCACGAAGCGCAGGCAGCGCAGGGAATCGGGGCCGCGATTCACCAGGTCGCCGACGAACCACAGGCGATCGCGCGCGGGGTCGAAGTCGATCGACCTCAGCAGCCGCTCGAGCGGCTCGAAGCAGCCCTGGAGGTCCCCGATCGCGTAGGTCGCCACGGAAAAAAGGAACCCGTCCCCTCTTCCTGCTTGTCCCCCTCTCGGTTACTTCGCGGCCGCCACCATGTAGTCCACGGCGGCCTTCACGTCGGCCTCCGAGAGCGCCGCGTCGCCGCCCTTCGCGGGCATCGCGTTCTTGCCGTTCAGCGCGCTGTGGTAGAGCGCCGCCTTGCCCTTCGCGATGCGCGGCGCCCAGTCGGCCTTGTTGCCGAACTTCGGCGCGCCGAGCACGCCCGCGCTGTGGCATGCGGTGCAAACCTTGTCGAACGTCGCCTTGCCGGCGCCGGCGGAGGGGGACGCCGCGGGCGGGGAAACGACCGCCACCGTGGCGACGGGCGGCGCCGGCGCGGCGGGCATGGCGGAAGCGGCGGGCGCGGGCGCGTTCGCCTCGACCGCGAGCGTGGCCACCGGCGCGATGCGCTCGGCGATGCGCTCGGGGCTCATCGCCGGGTCGTTCTCGGGCGAGCGCAGGCCGTAGGCGCCGATCGCGAACTGCACGAGGAGGATCAGGCCCACGATCATGGCCGCCGCGCCGATCACGACTCCGATCGCGAGCTTGAGGGGATGCGTCTCGATGTTCTCCTCGATGGGATCGGTATGGTGCGGGTGCGGCTCGGCCATGGGTTTCTCTCGGCGAATACGGCGGAAGGAATTCAGCGGAAGGAGTGCGCGGCGAAGCGCGGATTATAGCCCCCATCGCCCCGACGGCCCGCTCGCGCCCATGGACTCGCGCACCCCAAACCGTTTAAAATCCGATGGATACGCGCCCGTAGCTCAGCTGGATTAGAGTACTGCCCTCCGAAGGCAGGGGTCGCACGTTCGAATCGTGTCGGGCGCGCCAGCTTTCTTCTTCGCCGGCCACGCGGGAACGCGCCGGATCGCCGGCGTGCGCTCGCCGCCGGAACCCGCCGGATGCGGACGCGCTAGTCGCCGCTCGCCGAGCGGGAAGTGGGCACGGCCGTGAGGCGCGGCCGCACCTGAGAGTGGTACTCGGGCACCCAGCGCTTGAGCTCGCGGCGCACCTCGGAATCGCCGAGGATGCGGTCCTGCCCCAGCCACGCGAGCAGCCCCTCGAGCCAGCCCGGATCGACCTCGCGGGCCTTCGCGATGCGCAGCTTCGGGTGCGGCGTGGGGCGCGTGTGCTCGTCGTCGGCGAGCAGCTCCTCGAAGAGCTTTTCGCCGGGGCGAAGGCCCGTGTAGACGATGCGGATGTCGCTTTCCGAGAGCTCCGAGAGGCGGATCATGTCGCGCGCGAGGTCCACGATCTTCACGGGCTCGCCCATGTCCATCACGAAGACCTCGCCGCCGAGCCCCATGCAGCCGGCCTGGAGCACGAGCTGCGCCGCCTCGGGGATCGACATGAAGTAGCGCACCATCTCGGGGTGCGTCACGGTCACGGGGCCGCCGCGGTCGATCTGCTCCTGGAACTTGGGGATGACGCTCCCCGCGCTGCCGAGCACGTTGCCGAAGCGCACCATCTCGAAGCGGGTGGACGTGCTCTTCGCCTGGAGGGCCTGGCAGACCATCTCGGCGAGGCGCTTGGTGGCGCCCATCACGTTCGTGGGGTTCACCGCCTTGTCGGTGGAGATGAAGACGAAGCGCTTCACGCCGCACTCGACCGCCGCGCGCGCGACGACGTACGTGCCCCAGACGTTGTTCTGCACGGCCTCCCAGGCGTTGTCCTCCTCCATGAGGGGCACGTGCTTGTACGCGGCCGCGTGGAACACGAGGGCCGGCGAGAACTGCTGCATCACCTGGCTCACGCGCAGCACGTTCTTCACGTCCCCGACGACGCTCTCCACCGCCATCTCGGGGAAGGCCTCGCGCAGCTGCTCGTCGACCTTGTACATCGCGTACTCGCTCACCTCGTAGAGGACGAGCATCGCGGGCTGGTAGCCGGCGATCTGGCGGCAGAGCTCGGCGCCGATCGAGCCCCCCGCGCCGGTGACCATCACCACCTGGCCGGTGAGCAGGTCGTGCAGGCCCGCGTCGTCGAGCGTCACGGCCTCGCGCTTCATGAGGTCCTCGACCGCGACCTTGCGGATGCGCGGCGGCGAGCCCTTCCCTCCCGGCACCTCGTTCAGCGTGGGCACGGTCATGATCGCGACCTTGGAGCGCTTGCAGATCTCGACCACGCGCCGGCGCACCTGGTACGGCACCGAGGGCATCGCGATGATCGCGTGCCGAACCTTGAGGCGCTGCGCGAAGCGCGGAAGGTCGTCGAGCGGGCCGAGCACGCGCACGCCGTGCAGCATCCGGCCGCGCTTCTTCTCGTCGTCGTCGAGGAAGCCCACGACGCGCCATTCGTGGCTGCGGGAGAGATCCTTCACGAGGCCCACGGCCGCGTCGCCCGCCCCCATCACGATCACCGGCGCGCCCTGCTCGCCGCGCCCGTAGAGCGCCCATTCCTTGAACGAGCGGTACGCCATGCGGCTCATCGACATGAAGGCGGCGAGGAAGACCGGGTAGAGGACGTACTCGCGATAGGTGAACGTCGTGTCGAGCCCCAGCCCGTGCAGCGCGATCGCCCCGCCGACGGTGCCCGCGAGCACCGCGACGACGATGCGCTGGATGTCGGGCAGGCTCGTATAGCGCCAGATGCCCTGGTAGAGGCCGACGAGGAAGTTGATCGCGATCTGGATCGGGACCATGACCGCGAAGAGGGCGACGAAGTCGCGGGTCTCGCTCGCGCCCGTGTCGAGCAGCAGCGTCGCCGCGAGGCAGGCCACGACCAGCGCGATGCCGTCGTGCAGCGCGGCGGCGAGGGCCCGTGCGTCGAATTGCAGCGATTTCATGGCGGCTCCGAAAGGTTTTTGCGAAACGCTTTGCGCCGTTTCCACCCTTTTGTTGTTCTAGTCGACCGATCGCCCGCGGGATGCCCCAAGGCCGCTGCCCACGTGCCGCAGGTGGCGCTCGATCGCGAGGACCAGCAGCACCCACGCTCCGGTCCAGGCCGCGATTATACCGCATCGCAGCATGACGCCGCCCGAGGCCGCCCAGAGCGCGCTCGCCGCGGCCGCGAGCATCAGCGCGTATCCGTGGAGCGCGAGCCTCCGATGGGACCATCCCGCGAGCACGAGGCGCTGGTAGGCGTGGGAGCGGTGCGCGCGCCAGAAGGGCTCGCCGCGCGCCGCGCGCCCGGCGAGCGTGAGCGTCGCGTCGACGATGAACGGCGAGAAGACGAGCACCGGAAGCCACGGCGGCCACACGCCCGCGACCGCGCCTTCGAGTCCGAAGGCCCCGGCGAGGAAGCCGAGCGGGATGGATCCCGCGTCGCCCAGGAAGACGCGCGCCGGCGGGAAGTTGAAGGCGAGGAAGGCGAGGCTCGCCGACGCGAGCGCCATGCAGGCGAGGGCGAGCGTCGGCGCCGCGCTTCCCGCCGACCACGCGAGCGCCCCGAACCCGATCGCCGCCATGCCGCCGGCGAGGCCATCGGCGCCGTCCATGAAGTTGAAGAGGTTGGTCATCCAGGCGATCGCGAGCACCACGCCCGCGTCCACCCACGCGCTCCATCCCGCGCCGCCGGCGACCGCGCCCACGACGACGACGGCCGCGACGAAATGCGCGGGGAGCCGGACGGTGGCGGGAAGGCTGCGCACGTCGTCGGCGGCGGAGACGATCGAGAGCGCGGCGGCGCACGCGACCGCAGTGCGGATCCCCTCGTCGCCCCACCAGGCCGCGAGCGGAAGCGCGCCCAGCACGACCGCCAGCCCCCCGATGCGCGGCCGCGGAGCCTCGTGCAGCGAGCGCTCGTTGGGGCGATCGGCGAGGCGCTCGGCGAGCCGCGTGCGAAGCGCGATCGCGATCGCCGCCGCCGTCACCGCCGCGGGCAGGAACAGCGCGACGAGCGCTTCCCGCATCACGATCGGGCCCGCGACCGGTATCCGGCCACGACGTCCGCGACGGCCGCGTCGAGGCCCGCATCCGCGCGCCATCCGAGCGCACGCGTCGTATCGCCGGCATCGACCTCGAGCGAGCGCGTGAGGCGGCGCATCGCCGCGCCGCGGCCGGCGAGCCCCGCGGCCGCCTCGAGCAACGCGGGCGGAAAAGCGAAGAGGCGCGGCGCACGCCCGAGCGAGGCGCGCAGGCCCGCCACGAGCCGCGGCGTCGAGAAGGGCTCTGCGTGGGCCGCGAGGAACGTGCCGTTCGCCGCCGCGGCCGATTCCGCGCAAAGGATCAGCAGCCGCGCGAGGTCGTCCACGTGCACGAAGCTGCGCCGATTGGCGATGGAGGCGAAAGGCAGGGGCCAGGCCGAGTCGGCGAGCCGCAGGAGCGATGCGAGGTTGCCCTTCGCGCCCGCGCCGAAGACGAGCGGCGCACGCACGGTCGCCACCTCGAGCCCCGTGCGCCGCGCGATCTCCGCGAGCGCCTCCTCGGCGGCGAGCTTGGAGCGCGCGTAGGCATCGCCGGGGTGGGGCGCGTCGCCCGCGCGGAAGGGGCGCCCGGCCGTCTCCTCGCCGTGGACCTTGACCGTGCTGAGGAAGACGAGCCGCCGCGCACCGCCCGCGGAGGCGGCGAGCGCGAGCTCACGGGTCTTCTCCACGTTGTCGAGCTGGAATGCGGCCTCGTCGCCGCCCTCGTCGCGATGCACGCGCGCGGCCAGGTGGAAGACCGTGGCCGAGCGGAAGTCGGCGCGACCGATCGCCTCGCGCCAGCCTTCGGCCCCGAAGCGCAGCGCCTCGAAGGGCCGCCCGAGGCGCGCGCCGAGGGCGCGGCCGACGAATCCCGAGGAACCCGTCACGATCACCCGATCCACTGCCGAAGGGCCTCCGAAAAGCAAACGGGCATCTTCGCAGATGCCCGTTCGCTGGAGCCGACGCCCCGTATCGTCAGGTCACGAGCAGGCCGAGGGGTTGGTCACCGAGACGCTCGCGGTCGTCGATCCGTCGGTCACGGTCACCGTCGACGTCGTGTTCGCTCCGATGGCGGGGAGAACGCCGGCACGCGTGATGCTGATGACGCTGCCGCTCACCGACACGGTGATGTTCGGGTCCGCCGAGGAAGCCGAGTACGTCCCGCTCCCGCCCACGGCGACTACGGAAGCCGTCTGGGCGCAGGTGATGGTCAGCGAGGTCGGCGCGAGCGTGAAGGCCGGCGGGGGCGCAGTGCCGGAGCCTGCGTTGGACGTGACGTCCACGCTGCCCCGCGCGCCCGTCGAGTCGGTCACCACCACCGTGCCCTGCGCGCAGGGCGGCGTGTTGCCCACCACCGTCACGGTGAACTGCCCCGGGCTGGTGGTCGAGCTCGCGGGCGTCACGACGATGCCGGGAAGCGTGCTCAACGCCATGAACGGCGGCGTGCCATCGAAGGCCAGGACCTGGGCCGACCCGACGCCGCAATCCGTCGTCAGGTTGCCCGTGAAGGTGACGGAGGTCGGCACCAGCGTGAGCTGGCCGGGCGTGCCCGAGCCGGTGATCACGAACGCGTTGTCCGCGTAGACGCCCGTGGCGGAGTCGACCACGCGCAGCACGGCGATCTGGGTGGGGGCGTTGCCGGCCATCTGGATGATGGCGGTCACCTCGCCCGTATGGTCGCTCGTGGTGCTCAGCGTATTGCCCGCGACGCCGCCCTGCGGGTAGACGAACTGGAACTGCCCCTTCATCGCCTGGAGCTCGAACGCGCGGTCGCCCTCGAGGTTCCCGTTGAAGGTCGCCGAGAACTTGACCGTCGATTCGCCCCCGGCGCATGCCTCCACCCCGGTGCTGCTGCTCAGGCTGAGGGGACACGTGATCGGCGCGATGCTGATCCCGTAGCCGAGGAGGAAGTTCTGGCCGACCTTCATGGCCGCCACGACGCTCTGCCCGTCGCCGGAGCGCACGGTGATATTCACGCTGCGCACCGGCAGCGCGCCCGGCGGCAGGCCCG
>DASPRQ010000041.1:0-5438 GCA_035624355.1 Usitatibacter sp.
CTCGCCGAGGAAGAGGCCGCGCGCATCTACGAGGACGTGATGGGACACCTGCGCAAGCTCGTCGCCGCGCGCGACGGGGGTCCGAGCCGCGAGGCGCCCGTCGTCCTGCACGGCTACTGCCACGTGACGCCGCGCGATGCCCCGGCGCTCACCTTCCCGATCCGGGTCGGGCCGTGGATCTGGAAAAAGCTCACGCCGCTCGGCTACACGCAGCCGCAGCAGCAGGAGATCGCGAAGCGGGTCATCGACGAGTTCAACCGGCGGCTCGCGGCGCTGCGCGACGAGACGCACGGCGTGCACGTGCTCGACCTGCGCACGCTGCAGGCCGACGGGTCGCTGCCCGTCGCGAGCCCGAAGGACCTCGAGCCCACGCCGTACTGGCACGACGAGATCCACCTGAACTCCGCCGGCTGGGACTGCGTGGCTTCGCGCCTCTTCGATCCGCTGCTCGACCGGCTGATCCCGCCTTCGCGCGGCCCCGGCGCCGGCCGATGATCACTCCTCGGTGAGCCTCACGGAGTAGCCGCCGGATTTCTCGTCGCGCTCGAGGTCGAGGAGGTGGCGCGAGCGCGCTTCCTCGAGCAGGTGGTTGAACGAGCCGAAGCCGTAGTACTTCTCGTTGAATCCGGGCTTGCGGCGCTTGAGGGCCTGCTTCACCATCGAGCCCCAGATCGTCTCGTCCTCGCCCCGCTCGTCGACGAGCGCCTCCACCGTCCCGAGCACGAGGTCGATCGCCTCCTGCTTCTTGTCCTCCTGCTTGCCCTCGTCTTCCTTCGCGAGGGCGGCGGGGGCGGGCGCGGAGCTCTCCTTCGGCGCCTTGCGCCGCGCGGCCGGCCGGCGCGCCTTCTGCTCGCGCACCAGGTCGTCGTAGTAGATGAACTCGTCGCACGCGGCGACCAGCAGGTCCGAGGTGGACTTCTTCACGCCCACGCCGATCACGGTCTTGTCGTTCTCGCGCAGCTTGCTCACCAGCGGCGAGAAGTCCGAGTCCCCGCTCACGATCACGAACGTGTCCACGTGGGACTTGGTGTAGCAGAGGTCGAGGGCGTCGACCACCATGCGGATGTCGGCCGAGTTCTTGCCGGACTGGCGCACGTGCGGGATCTCGATCAGCTCGAAGGACGCGGCGTGCATCGGCGCCTTGAAGTCCTTGTAGCGGTCCCAGTCGCAGTAGGCCTTCTTCACGACGATGCTGCCCTTGAGCAGCAGGCGCTCGAGCACCTTGCTGATGTCGAACTTCTCGTACTTCGCCTCGCGGACGCCGAGGGCGACGTTCTCGAAGTCGCAGAAGACGGCCATGTTCCGGGTGTCGGCGGCGTTGGTCATGGGTAGGCGGGGGATCGGGGTGCGGACACTTTACCAGCGGCAGGTCCCTTCGCCGAATTCGTTCGCGACGAGCGGCACGACCGCCGCGAGCCCGAGGCCCTGGTAGGCGGTGCGGCAATCGGGCTTGCGCGCCTTCTCGATGGCGCGCTCCAGCTTCGACTTGGGATCGGGCACCGGGGGCATGGGGAAGGCGAGGACCGCACGCTGGCCGGAGCCCTCGCGCGCGATCTCGTCGGCCTGGTGCCGGAGGGCGTCCATGTCGAGGCTCGAGGGCGCACGCTTCGTGGGGTCGTAGTCCGTCGAGGGCGGCGCGTGGCGCTGGAAGAGCGACTCGGGTTCCGGCGCCGCGGCGGGCGCCGCTACCGCGGGAGCTTCGATCCTCGCCGGCGGCGCGGCCTCGATCTTCGGAGCGGCTTCGACGGGCAGAGCGGGCGCGGGCGCCGGAGGCGGGGGCGACTCGCGCACCTTGGCGGGAGACTCGGCCGCGGGCAGCGCTTGCGGCGGGACGCTCTCGAGGGGCGCCGGTTGGGGTGCGGCCTGGGGCGGTGCCTGCTCCACGGTCCTCGGAGGAGGCGCGGTGAGCGGCGGCTGCTCGGCCGGTTTCGGGGGAGGCGCGGGCGGAGGCGTGGGTTGAGGTGCGAGGGTTTCGGGCGCGGGCGCCGGAAGGGCGGGTACCGCGACAGGCGGGGCCGCGACGGGCGGCGTCGACGGTGCGGCGGGAACGGGAACGGCCGGTGCCTCGATGGGCGCGCGCTCGACGGGCGGCGTGGGAGCGGGCTCGACGATCGGGGGCGCTTCGATCTTCGGCGGCGCGGCCGAGGGCTCGGGCGGCGCTTCGATCTTCGCGGGAGGAACGGACGGCGCTTCGGCCGGGGCGGTTACGGGCGGCGGGGCTTCGACCTGAACGGGCGCGGGAGGAGGGAGCGCGGGCGGCGCCGGCGGCGACACGACTTCGGGAGCCGACGCTTTCTCGCCCGGCGCGGCCGGGGTGACGGCCTGGTTCTCGGTGGGTGGCGGCACGACGGGCACGGGCCCGGTCTCCTGCTCGGGCGTCACGAGGCGATCGAGCACCGGCGGCACCGCGGGCGGCGCCTCGGCCGGCGCGGGTGTCGGCGGTGGGGCGGACGGGACCTGCGCGGGTGCGGACTTTGCGCGGGGTGGCGCCGATTTCGCGGGGCGCGGCGGCAGGGGCTTCGGCCGGAGCGTGGGCCGCGGTTTCGCGCGCGGGGCGGGAGCGAGCTCGGGCGGCAGCTCGCGCTCGATCCTCAGGCCCAGCGGCGCGGGAGTGGGCGGTCGCTCGAGGACCACGTCGAGCGATCCCCACATCGCACGTCCCTCGGGGCTTCCGCCCCCGGGCGCGCCGAAGAGCGCGATCGCGAGCGTGTGCAGCAGCATCGAGAGCAGCACGAACTGCCACAGCGGCGGTACGCCCTCGATCGCGTAGCGCCGCGGACGGCTGCGCCGCCATCCCGGCGGGAAGCGCCATCCGCGGCCCGATCGATGGTAGTCGACGTAGGGCACGCGCGCGCCCTCACGGCAGGCGGAACGTGAAGAAGAGCGGCTGGTTGTTCGCGCGATGCACGAGCTCGACACCCGCGCGGGAAACCCATGGAATTACCTGGCGATGCAGCGGCAGCATGGGCAGCTCGCGGTGCAGGATCGCGATCGCCTCGACGATCATCGCGCGGCGCTTCGCCGGGTCCATCTCGGAGGCGATCCTGTCGGTGAGGGCGTCGAGCTCGGGAATGCGGAAGTCGCCGAAGTTGTTGTCGCCCGCGCCGTCGGGCGTGCGGCCGTGCAGCAGGGGCTTCAGCGTGAAGATGGGATCGGTCGCCGCGCCTCCCCAGCCGATCATGTACGCGGACACGTCGAGCTGCTCGGCCTTCCGGAAGTAGAGCGACTTGGGGCTAGTCTGCACCTTCACGCGCAGCCCCACCTTCGCCCACATGGCCGCGAGCGCCACGCAGATCTTCTCGTCGTTCACGTAGCGGTCGTTCGGGCAGTCGAGGGTGAAGCCGAAGCCCGCCGGGTAGCCGGCCTCGGCGAGAAGCCGGCGCGAAGCGGCCGGGTCGTACGGATAGCGCTCGTCCTTCACGCCCTCGAGCCCCGCGAGGCTGGGCAGCGGGATCGAGGTGGGCGTCGCGAGGCCCCGCATCACCTGCGAGCGGATCGCCTCGATGTCGATCGCCTGGTCGAGGGCGAGGCGCACGCGCCGGTCCTTGAAGGGGTTGCGCCCCTTCACGTCCGAGTAGAGGAGCTCGGGGCGGGCCATGTCGAAGCCGATGAGGATCACGCGGTTCTCGTCGCCGAGCCACACGTGCAGCCTGGGATCGCGCTCGAGCCGCGGCACGTCCTGCACCGGCGGGTCGAGCACGAAGTCGAGCTCGCCCGACTCGAGCGCGGCCACGCGGGTGGCGGGGTTGGCGATCGGCCGGTACTCGATGCGGTCCACGTTGCCCGTGAAGAGCCCCGCCGCGATGCCCCACCACAGGGGATTCTTCCGGACGACCGTCTTCACGCCCGGCTCGTACGACACCACCGAGTACGGGCCGGTACCCATGGCGTGGCCCTGCGCATAGGTCTCTTCGTGGCGGGCGAAGTCGAGCGGCTTCTCCACGTGGTGCGCCACGCACCAGGCGCGGCTCATGACGAGGATGTTGGCCACCGTGGCCGGCATCACGGGGTTCGGCCCGGGCGTCGTGAACTCGACCGTGTAGTCGTCGAGCTTGCGGGCGACGCCGGCCTGGTTCGCGAAGACGCGGAACGTCGAGGAGGGGGAGCGCGCGCGCTCGAAGGAGAAGACGACGTCCTCCGCCGTGAAGGGCGTGCCGTCCTCGAACTTCACGCCGCGCCGCAGCTTGAAGACCCAGGTGCGCGGGCCGGTCGCCTTCCACTCGGTGGCGAGCGCGGGCGCGAGGCGCAGCCGGTTGTCGTAGCGCACCAGCGGCTCGTAGGTGAGCGCGTTCACCGTGTTGGTGAAGAGCTCGTCCTCGGATTGCGGGTCGAGCGTCGAGGCGTCGGACTGCGCCGACCAGCGCAGCGTCTTCGCCGCCGCGGGCAGCGCGAGCGCGAGGGCGACGGCGAGCAGCGCGGCGCGGGTCTTCATCGCGGCGATTCTATCCGGCCGGCGCCCCGGGCGCCTCGCGCTCGAACCCGTTTGCGCGGCCGATCCGTTCAATCCAGGCGAGCCGCCCCTTCGGGCGGCGCTTCCGGGAGAACCCATGGCCGCCCTGCACCCGCCACGCCTTCGCCGCATCGCCCTCGCCGCCGCGCTCGCGCTCGCGTGCGCCTGGAGCCTTTCCGCCCACGCCGTCGGCCGTCTCGCCGACGTGCGCATCTTCGACCGCACCCTCGGGCGCGAGCTGCCCGTGCTCTGGCACGACGGGCGCGCCTACGTGGTGGGCCGGCCGGGCGACGAGTACGAGGTCTCGGTGCGCAACCGGGCGGGCGAGGACCTGCTCGCGGTGATGTCGGTGGACGGCGTGAACGTGGTGACCGGGCAGACGGCGAGCCCGGCGCAGTCCGGATACGTCCTCGGCGCCTGGGAGCGGACCGAGGTCCGCGGGTGGCGCAAGAGCCTTCGGGAGACCGCGGCCTTCTACTTCACGGACCTGGGCGACTCCTACGCCGCGCGCACGGGCCGGCCCGCCGACGTGGGCGTGATCGGCGTCGCGCTTTTCCGGCGCGCGCGCCCGGCGGTGGCGCCGGAATCGGTGGCGCCGATGGAGCCCCCGGATGCCGAACGGCGGCGGATGGAATCGTCGAATGCCGCGCCGGGCGCGCGGGTCTTCGGCGTGCCTTCCGCGCCCCTGGGCACGGGCCACGGGCGGCGCGAGGACTCGCCCGCGCGATACGCGCAGTTCGAGCGCGCGACCGAGGCGCCCGCGGAAACCGTCGCGATCTACTACGACAGCTGGCGCAACCTCGTCGCCCGCGGCGTGATCGCGCCCCGCTACGGCCGGCGCGACCCCGACCCGTTCCCCGCCGCATTCGTCCCCGATCCTTGAAGGCGCCGGCGCCGCTACGCTGCGGGACGCAGCTCGAGTCCGAGCGCGAGGACCACGATCAGGGCGCCGAGCGCGCCTGCGGGCGCGAACGCGACCCAGGGCACG
>DASPRQ010000026.1:0-8627 GCA_035624355.1 Usitatibacter sp.
TTCGAACCAGGGACCAAGGGATTATGAGTCCCCTGCTCTGACCACCTGAGCTACAGGCCCGTCGCGGGGATGCGACAATGTCGGCATTCTAATCGACACCCCGGGCCGGCCCGGGAACCGCCGCGCCATGCAGGACTTCGACTTCACCAAGCCTCAGCCGCCCGAGGCTCCGGGGCCTTCCGCGCCCTTCAAGCCCGCCCAGAGCCGCTGCTACGACGCCGCCGTCGCCGAGAAGCTCTTCCGCGCCGCCGGCAAGCCCGAGCGCTTCGCCGCCGGCCAGGCGCTCTTCGCCGAGGAGGACAAGGCGAAGGGCCTCTTCCGCTCCGCCGCGCGCATGTACTTCGTCGCGGAGGGCGAGGTCGAGCTCACCCATCGCGGCCGCCCGCTCGACACGGTGAAGGCGGGCGAGGTGTTCGGCGAGATGGCGGTGGTGAGCGAGCGGCCGCGCAGCGCGAGCGCCACGGCGAAGACCGCGTGCGCCGCGTTCTCGCTCGACCGGTCCGAGCTGCAGGAGGCGCTCGCGAAGGCGCCCGAGTTCGCCCTCATGCTCATGAGCGTGATGTTCGACCGGCTGCGCTTCCTCGTCGCGCGGCTCGCCACGCGCAAGGGCGCGGCCCCCGGCGAGGTCCACGAGACCACCGTCTTCGATTCCGACATGCTCGAGCGCTTCGAGCAGGCGCTGCCGCGCGCCTCCACCGTGCGCCACTGGGCGGGCACGGTCATCATGCGCGAGGGCCAGTCGGGCGCCTTCATGAACGTCGTCAAGTCCGGACTCGTGGCGATCTCGATCCGCGGCGCCGCCGTCGAGAGGGTCGTCCGCGGCGGCACCTTCGGCGAGATGGCGCTCGTGGACTCCTCGCCCCGGACTTTCACCGCCACGGCCGAGACGGAGTGCGAGCTGCTCCAGGTCGACCGGGCTTCGCTCGTGGCCGCCTTCGGCGCGCAGCCCGCCTTCGCCCTGGCGATGCTCCGCGCCGTGGCCGAGCGCCTGCGGTACATGACCGTCCTGCTGGGCTAGCGGCGGCCGGGCCGCTCGAGGAAGTCGCGATACGCGCGGGCGAGGCCCTCCGCGAGGCCCACCCGCGGCGCCCACCCGAGCGAGCGCAGCCGCCCGGCGTCCAGGAGCTTGCGCGGCGCGCCGTCGGGCTTCGTCGCGTCGTGCTCGATGCGCCCCTCGAATCCGACCGTCCTCGCGACGAGCGCGGCGAGCTCGGCGATCGTCACCTCCTCGCCGGTGCCCACGTTGATGTGCGAGAGCATCGGCCCGGTGCTCGCCTCGTAGGTCGCCCGGTCGAGCGCCATCACGTGCACGCAGGCCTCGGCCATGTCGTCCACGTAGAGGAACTCGCGCCGCGGCGTGCCCGTGCCCCAGATCGTGACCTTCGGCGCGCGAGCCTCCTTCGCTTCGTGGAAGCGCCGGATGAGCGCCGGGATCACGTGGCTCTCCTCGGGATGGTAGTTGTCGCCCGGCCCGTAGAGGTTGGTCGGCATCACGCTGCGGTAGTCGGTGCCGTGCTGGCGGTTGTACGACTCGCAGAGCTTGATGCCGGCGATCTTGGCCACCGCGTAGGGCTCGTTGGTGGGCTCGAGCGTCCCGGTGAGGAGCGCCTCCTCGCGCATGGGCTGCGCGGCCAGGCGCGGGTAGATGCAGCTCGAGCCGAGGAAGAGCAGCTCCCTCACGCCCGAGCGCCACGCCTGGTGGATGACGTTCGCCTCGATCATCAGGTTCTCGTAGATGAACTCGGCCGGATAGGCGTCGTTCGCGTGGATGCCGCCCACCTTCGCGGCCGCGAGGACCACGATCCGCGGGCGCTCCGCCGCGAGGAACTCGCCGACCGCCGCCTGCGACGTGAGGTCGAGATCGGCGTGGCTTCGGGTCACGACGTTCGTGGCGCCCCGCCGCGCGAGCGAGCGCACGATCGCCGAGCCCGCCATGCCGCGATGCCCGGCGACGAAGATCTTCGCGTTCCAGTCCACCGCCGCCGCTATTCGCGCCGGTCGTAGGCGACGAAGCCGTGCCGCTTCACGAGCTCGTCGCGCTCGGCCGCCTTGAGGTCCTCGCGCATCATCTCTTCCACCAGCTCGGCGAAGCGGATCTTCGGCACCCAGCCCAGCCTCTCGCGCGCCTTGCTGGCGTCGCCCAGGAGCGAGTCCACCTCGGTCGGGCGGAAGTAGCGGGGGTCGACCGCGACGATGCACCGGCCGCGGTCGTCGTAGCCCTTCTCCCCGGCGCCCGCGCCCTTCCAGGCGAGGGACATGCCCGCCTCGCGCGCGGCCGCCTCCACGAACTCGCGCACGCTGTGCTGCTCGCCGGTGGCGATCACGTAGTCCTCGGGCGCGTCCTGCTGCAGCATGAGCCATTGCATCTCGACGAAGTCCTTCGCGTGGCCCCAGTCGCGCTTCGCGTCGAGGTTGCCCAGGTAGAGGCAGTCCTGGAGGCCCAGCTTGATGCGCGCGAGCCCGCGCGTGATCTTGCGCGTGACGAACGTCTCGCCGCGCACGGGGCTCTCGTGGTTGAAGAGGATGCCGTTGCACGCGTACATGCCGTAGGCCTCGCGGTAGTTCACGGTGATCCAGTACGCGTAGAGCTTCGCCACGCCGTAGGGGCTGCGCGGATAGAAGGGCGTGGTCTCCCGCTGCGGCGTCTCGCGCACGAGGCCGAAGAGCTCCGAGGTCGAGGCCTGGTAGTAGCGGGCCTTCCTCTCGAGGCCCAGGATGCGCATCGCCTCCAGGACGCGCAGGGCGCCGAGCGCGTCCGAGTCCGCGGTGTACTCGGGCTCCTCGAAGCTCACGCCCACGTGGGACTGCGCCGCGAGGTTGTAGATCTCGTCGGGCTCGACCTGCTGGAGGACGCGCGTGAGGCTCGAGCCGTCCGTCATGTCGCCGTGGTGCAGGATGAAGCGGCGGTCCTTCTCGTGGGGATCCTGGTAGAGATGGTCGATGCGGTCGGTGTTGAAGAGCGAGGTGCGGCGCTTGACCCCGTGCACCTCGTAGCCCTTCCGCAGCAGGAACTCCGCGAGGTAAGCGCCGTCCTGGCCGGTGACCCCCGTGATCAGCGCCTTCTTCATCCCTTGCCCGGCGGCGCCGCGCGCTACGGGTTGAGGGCCGCCGCGCGCCCGTAGCTGTCGACGAGCCGCACGATGTCGTCCTCGCCGAGGTAGGCGCCGCTCTGCACCTCGATGATCACGAGGAGCTCGCCCGCCGGATTCTCGAGCCGGTGCCGGTTTCCCGCGGGAATGTAGGTCGACTCGTTGGTGCGCACCAGCATCTCCCGGTCCCCGTTGACGACCTTCGCCGTGCCGCTCACCACGACCCAGTGCTCGCTGCGATGCCGGTGCATCTGCAGGCTGAGGCTCGCCTCGGGCTTCACCTCGATGCGCTTGATCTTGAAGCCGGGCCCTTCCTCGAGCACGGTATACGTGCCCCACGGCCGATGGACCGTCCGATGGACCTTGTGCGCCTCGTGGCCCTCGGCCTTGAGCTGGGCGTAGAGCTGGCGCACGTCCTGGGAGCGCGCCTTGTCCGCCACGAGCAGCGCGTCGGGCGTGTCGATGATCACGAGGTCGTCCACGCCGACGGCACCGATCACGCGCCCGGCGCCCCGGATGTAGCAGCCGGTCACGTCGTGGAGGAAGGCCTTCCCCTCGATCTGGTTGCGGTTCGCGTCCGGGTGCGTGAGGTCGCCCACGGCGCTCCAGGAGCCGATGTCGCTCCACCCGATGTCGCACGGCACGACGCTCACGCGGCCCGACTTCTCCATGAGCGCGTAGTCGACGGAAATGTCGGGCACGCGTTCGAACCCGGCGGCGGGCAGCTCGACCTGCGTCCAGCCCTCGCCCCCCGCCTCGCGCGATCGCGCGAGGCAGTCGGCCACGGCCTCGAGCACGTCCGGGCAATGCGCCCGCATCTGCTCGAGCGCCGTGCCCGCCGCGAAGCAGAACATGCCCGAATTCCAGAGGAAGCGGCCCGATTCCACGTACTCCCGCGCGGTCTCCTCGCCGGGTTTCTCGACGAACCGCAGCACGTCGCTGCCCGAGGCCTCGATGTAGCCGTAGCCGGTATGCGGCGCGTCGGGCCGGACCCCGAAGGTGACGAGGCGCCCCTGCGCGGCGAGCCGCACCGCGCGCGCGACCGCCTCCTCGAACGCGCGCGCGTCGGCGACCAGGTGGTCGGCGGGCAGCACCAGCATGAGCGCCTCGGGCCCGTGGAAGCGCGCCACGCGATGCGCGGCCGAGGCGACCGCCGCGGCCGTGTTGCGGCCGAAGGGCTCCAGGATGTAGGAAGTGGGGATCGCGGCGGCGTTGACCTCGAGGTACTCGTCCTTCGTCTTGAAGAAGAGCTCGCGGTGCGTCACCGTGAGCACCTCGGACGCGCCCGGGAGCGTCGCCCCGCGCAGGAACGCCTTCTGCAGCAGGCTCTGCCCGTCCGCGAGGCGGATGAACGGCTTGGGATGCAGCTCGCGCGAGACCGGCCAGAGCCTGGAGCCCGCTCCGCCGCACAGCACCGTCGGGATCAAGGCCATGGAGTCTCTTCGTCCCCGTCCGAAGCTCCCGTCGAAGGAGGAAAGATGATACAGGATGGGCTCCGGCGGGCGCCCGGGCGCAGCGCGGGCCCGCCGCCGCGGGGACCGGACGAAAAAAAACCCCGGTCGCCCGGGGTCCCTTTCCGCGCCCGAAGGTGCGCGCTCAGCTCTCGCCCTCGAGGAAGCTCCTCAGCTTCTCCGATCGCGAGGGATGCCGGAGCTTCCGCAGCGCCTTCGCCTCGATCTGGCGGATCCGCTCGCGCGTCACGTCGAACTGCTTGCCGACCTCCTCGAGCGTGTGGTCGGTGTTCATCTCGATGCCGAAGCGCATGCGCAGCACCTTCGCCTCGCGCGGCGTGAGCGAATCCAGCACGTCCTTGGTCGCCTCGCGCAGGCTCGCGTAGAGCGCCGAATCCGAGGGCGCGAGCCCGGCCTGGTCCTCGATGAAGTCGCCCAGGTGCGAGTCGTCGTCGTCTCCGATCGGCGTCTCCATGGAGATCGGCTCCTTCGAGATCTTGAGGATCTTGCGGATCTTCTCCTCGGGCATCTCCATCTTCACGGCGAGCGTCGCCGGGTCCGGCTCCTGCCCCGTCTCCTGGAGGATCTGGCGCGAGATGCGATTCATCTTGTTGATCGTCTCGATCATGTGCACCGGGATGCGGATGGTGCGCGCCTGGTCGGCGATCGAGCGGGTGATCGCCTGGCGGATCCACCACGTGGCGTACGTCGAGAACTTGTACCCGCGGCGGTACTCGAACTTGTCCACCGCCTTCATGAGGCCGATGTTGCCCTCCTGGATGAGGTCCAGGAACTGCAGGCCCCGGTTGGTGTACTTCTTCGCGATCGAGATCACGAGGCGCAGGTTCGCCTCGATCATCTCGCGCTTGGCACGCCGTGCCTTCGCCTCGCCCGTGGACATCTGGCGGGCGATCTCCTTCAGGTCCCTGATCGGGATCCCCACCTCCTTCTGGAGCGCGATGAGCGCCTCCTGCTGCTCCATCACGGCCGGCTTGAAGCGCTCGAGCGCCTTCACGTAGGCCTTGCCGGAGGCGATCTCCTCGTTCACCCACTTGAGATTGGTCTCGTTGCCCGGGAACACTTTGATGAAGTGGGCCCGCGGCATGCTCGCGTTCTTCGTGGCGAGCTCCATGATCTCGCGCTCGTGGCTGCGCACGCGCTCCACGAGCCCGCGCAGGCCGTTGCACAGGTGCTCGACCTGCTTCGCGGTGAAGCGGATGGCGAGCAGCTCGTTCGAGATATCCTCCTGCAGGTCCTTGTACGCGCGCGAGCGGTAGCCCTTCTCGGAGAGCACCTTCTTCGTGCGCTTGTAGAGGCGGCGGATCTTGCCGAAGTGGGCGAGCGCGGCCTGCTTGAGCTCCTCGAGGTCGGCGCTGGCCACCGCCTCGTCCTCGCCCTCCCGCTCCTCTTCCTCGATCTCCTCGAGCTCCTCCTCCTCGGTCATCTCCTCCTCGACGAGCTCCTCGCCGTCCTCGTCCACGAGGCCGTCGACCAGCTCGTCGATGCGCATCTCGTCCTTCTCGATGAGCTCGGCCATGCGCAGGATCTCCTCGATCGTCGTCGGGCACGACGAGATCGCCTGGATCATGTGCTTGAGGCCGTCCTCGATGCGCTTGGCGATCTCGATCTCGCCCTCGCGCGTGAGCAGCTCCACCGAGCCCATCTCGCGCATGTACATGCGCACGGGGTCCGTGGTGCGCCCGAACTCCGCGTCGATCGTGGTGGACAGCGCCTCCTCGGCCTCCTCGATCACGTCCTCCTCGGCGATCGGGGTGGGCGCCTCGTTCATGAGCAGCTGCTCGGCGTCCGGGGCCTCGTCGTACACCGCGATGCCCATGTCGGCGAGCATCGTGACCACGCCCTCGATCTGCTCGGCGTCGGTCATGTCGTCGGGCAGGTGGTCGTTGATCTCGGCGTAGGTGAGGTAGCCGCGGTCCTTGCCGAGCACGATGAGGTTCTTGAGGCGCTTCTTCTGCGCCTCGACTTCGGCGAGCTTCACCTCGGCCTTGTGGTGCTCGTTGCTCGACTTTTTCACGTGGGACGCTCCCGGACGGGCTGATCGGGGAAAACCGCTCATTGTATCAGAGTTTCGACAGGTGTCCCCCCGGAGGATTCCCCGACTTCGTAACCTCCAGGCGGGCATAAAGTGCCTTGTATTCCGCGAGTTGCTCGGGGGTCGCGGTCCCCGCATCCAGCAGCCGGGCGAGCTCGGCCTGGCGGCGCGCGAGGCGCTCCCGGGCGAGCTCCGCGACCCAGTGGGCCACCTCGGCCTCGAGGTCCAGCTCGTCGCGTTCGGCGTGGGAGAGCAGCGGCTCGCCCAGGGCCTCCTCGATCGCCGGGGCACATTCCGAGCCCTGGAAGTAGGCACTGACCTGACCCAGCGTTACATGGGGATTCCCGCGGCAGAACGCAACCACCGCCCTCAGGGCCGCGGCCTCCGGCCGGGTGCCGTCGAGCACCTCGTCCGCAACCAGGGCGCAGAGCTCGGGGCGGACGAGGATGCGACCGAGCAGCCGCGATTCGGGCGCGGCCGCCGGCGCTCGCACCGCGCGCGACGCCCCCGCCCGGGCAGGGCCCCGGGGCGCGGGAGCGGCCCGGGGCGGCACGAGCGCCTCGACCTCGTGGGCGTCGAGGCGCGCCATCTCCGCGAGCCGGTGGCGCAGCATCGCCGAGAGCGCGGGAGCCTCGACCTGCGCGATGAGCGGGCGCGCCTCGGCGAGGAAGCGCGCGCGCCCCTCCTCGCTCGCCATTTCGACCCGCGAGGCGAGCTCGCCGAACAGGAACTGCGAGAGCGGCTTCGCCTGCGCCACGGCGGCGGCGAACGCCTCCTTTCCCTCCCGCCGCACGAACGTGTCGGGATCGTCCTCGGGCGGCAGGAAGAGGAAGCTCACGACCTTCCCGTCGGCGAGCATCGGCAGCGACACCTCGAGCGCGCGCCACGCGGCCTTGCGGCCGGCCGCGTCGCCGTCGAAGCAGAAGACCACGTTGTCGGCGAGCTTGAGCAGCTTCGCGACGTGGGTCGCCGTGGTGGCGGTCCCGAGCGTGGCGACGGCGTTGCCGACGCCGTGCTGGGCGAGGGCGACCACGTCCATGTAGCCCTCGACCACGATCACCTGGTTCGCGTCGCGGATCGCACGCCGCGCCTGGTAGAGGCCGTAGAGCTCGCGCCCCTTCTCGAAGAGCGGCGTTTCGGGCGAGTTGAGGTACTTGGGCTCCCCGGGACCGATCACGCGTCCGCCGAAGCCGATCACGTTGCCGCGCGCGTCGAGGATGGGGAACATCACGCGGTTGCGGAAGCGGTCGTAACGCCGCGATTTCCGCTCGGGATGGTCCTCGCCGGGCTCGGAGTCGATGACGAGGCCCGTGTCCTTGAGGTCGCCGGCGGCGTAGTCGGAGAACACCGCCTCGAGATTCTGCCAGCCGTCGGGCGCGTAGCCCAACCCGTAGCGCGCGGCGATCTCGCCCGAGACGCCGCGGCCTTTCAGGTACTCGATGGCCGCCTTGGATTTCTTCAGCTGCTCCCGGTAGTAGGCGAGCGCGTCCATCATGCGCGCGGCGAGCCCCGGCACCGCGGCGCTCCCGGGCCGCTCCTGGCGGGAGCGGGTTTCGGGCACCGGCATTCCCACGCTTTCGGCGAGCGCGCGGATCGCTTCGGGGTAGGCGAGGCCCGAGTACTCCATGAGGAAGCCGATGGCGTTGCCGTGGGCGCCGCAGCCGAAGCAGTGGTAGAACTGCTTGCTCGGGCTCACCGTGAACGACGGCGTCTTCTCGTTGTGGAAGGGGCAGCAGGCCGTGTAGTTGGCCCCGGCCTTCCTGAGCTTCACGTAGCGGTCGACGACGTCGACGATGTCGACCCGCCCGAGCAGGGACTGGATGAACTCCTGAGGGATCAACAGGGATCGGAAATCAGGGGCCAGGGATGAGCGTATGCCGCCGGCGCCGATTTCTCAACCGGCGAGCTTCGATTTCACCAGCGCCGAGACCTTGCCCAGGTCCGCGCGTCCGGCGAGCTTCGCCTTGAGCGCGCCCATCACCTTGCCCATGTCGGCGGCGGACTTCGCCCCCGTGACGGCGAGCGCCTCGGCCA
>DASPRQ010000036.1:0-74929 GCA_035624355.1 Usitatibacter sp.
CGCATGCGGGCCTACGCGAGCTTCCTCGTCGTGGTGCGCGCGGACCGCGCCCCGGTGCAGGCGTGCGACGTCGCGATCGTTCAGAACGGCCTGGCTCCCGAGGCGCACGAGCGGTTCCTGCCGCTCTGGCCGCAGCCCGGCCTGCTCCCGCGCGAGGCCGCCCGCGGCGTGCGCATCGAGCGCCTCGCCTACCTCGGCCGCACCGCTGCCGTCCCGCCGTGGTTCGGCGACGCCGGCTTCCGCCGCGCGCTGGAGCGCCGGGGCGTGCAGTTCGAGGTGAGGGCCCGGCGGTGGGAGGATTACCGCGCCGTGGACCTCGCCATCGCCGCGCGCCGGGAGCTCGCGGCCGTCCTCGCGCAGAAGCCCGCCACGAAGCTCTACAACGGTTGGCTCGCGGGCGTGCCGGTGCTCGCCTCTCCCGAGCCGGCGTACCGCGAGTTGCGGCGCCGGCCCCTCGACTTCATCGAGGTGCACGAGCCCCGCGACGTGCTGGCCGCCGTCGACCTGCTGCGCGCGAATCCCGCCCTCTATGCCGCCATGGTCGAGAACGGGCGCGAGCGGGGCGCGAGCTTCACCGTGGACTCGATCCGCGAGCGCTGGATGGCGCTTCTCGGGGACGAGATCGTGCCGAGGTACCTCGCGAGCCGCGCGACGATCGGCGGGCGGCGCGCATGGTTCGTGTGCGCGATGGCGCGCCAGAAGGTCCGCAGCCGCGCCCATCGCGTGCGCTGTCACGCGCAGGCCTGGGCCCGGGCGTTGAGCCTGCTGCCGCACGTCATCGCGGGCGGGTGGGGCGCGCGCGCTTCCCTCCCGGCTGGCGAGCTCGCCTTGCGCAGCGGGGCGCGGCTGGGCGGTCCGCGCGGCTAGGCGAGCGCCCGGCCCACGACCTCGGCCACGTTGCCCGAGAGCCCCTCGGCGGCGCGGATCGACTCGAGCGCCTGGCGTGCGTGCGCCTGGCGCCCGGCGTCGTACTTCCTCCAGCGGTCGAACGCGCGCGCGAGCCGCGAGGCTACCTGCGGATTGAGCCGGTCCAGCGCGACGGTCTGCTCGGCGATCCAGCGGTATCCGCTCCCATCGGCGGCGTGGAAATGCGGCGGGTTCTCCAGCGCGAAGGCGTGCAGGAGGGACCGCGCGCGGTTGGGATTGCGCAGGTCGAACGCCGGATGCGCCGCGAGCGTCTTCACCCGCTCGAGCGTGCCGGCCAGGCGCGACGTGGCCTGGACGCGGAACCATTTGTCGACGACCAGCGCCTCGTCCTTCCACTTGTCGTGGAACATCGCGAGCGCCCGGTCGCGCTCGGGGCCCGCGGAATCGGCGAGGCAGGCGAGGGCCGCCATGGCGTCGGTCATGTTCTCCGCGCGCCGGAACTCGAGGAAGGCGAGCGCCCGGGCCGTCGCGTCGTCGATCGTGCTCAGGTAGGCGAGCGCCGTGTTGCGCAGGGCGCGCCGCCCCGCGGCCGCCGCGTCGGGGGAATAGGGCCCCGGGACCGAGAAGTGCCGGAAGGCGCCCTCGAACCGGGTGCGGAACCGGAGCGCGGCCTCCCGCATGAGCTGGGCGCGCGCCCCGTAGGCCGCATCGGGATCGGCGACGTCCATGCATTCGGCGAGGTAGCCCTCGCCGGGAAGCTGCAGGCACTCGGCGGCGAACGCGGGATCCTTCGATCCCTCCGACAGGACGCGGCCGATGGCGTCCAGGAAGGCGGCGGGAACGCTCATCGGCCGGCCCGCCGCGATCTCGGCGGCGCCCGCGAGGAGGATGCGCGTGGCGAGCGACTGTCCCGCTTCCCAGCGATTGAAGGCATCGGAATCGCACGCCATCAGGTGCAGCAGCTGCGCGTCGTCGTAGTCGGCGCGCACGCGGACCGGCGCCGAGAATCCGCGCAGCAGCGAAGGCGTGGGCGGCTGCCCGACTCCGGTGAAGACGAAGCGCTGCCGAACCTCGGTGAGCTTGAGCACCGCGGTGACGGACCCGTCGGGCCGGGCCGCGAAGCTCTCGCCCGCCTCGAGGCGCAGCGGCAGGTCGCTCCCGTCGGGGCCGACGAGCCCCACCGCGAGCGGGATCACGAAGGGTCGCTTCTCCGGCTGGCCCGGCGTGGGCGGGCACGACTGCGACACGTCGAGCGCGTAGGTGCGGCCGCGCGCGTCGTAGGTGCCGCGGCATTCCACGACCGGCGTCCCGGCCTGCGCGTACCAGAGGCCGAACTGCGCGAGGTCCGCGCCGTTCGCGTCGGCCATCGCCGCGCGGAAGTCGTCGCAGGTGACGGCCTGGCCGTCGTGGCGCCGGAAGTACAGGTCCATCCCGCGCCGGAAGCCGTCCTTGCCGAGGAGCGTCGCGTACATGCGCACGACTTCGGCTCCCTTCTCGTACACCGTCGACGTGTAGAAGTTGTTGATCTCGAGGTAGGACTGAGGGCGGACGGGATGGGCCATGGGGCCCGCGTCCTCGGGGAACTGGCGGTTGCGAAGCTCGCGGACCTCCTGGATGCGGCCCACCGGGCGCGAATACTCGTCGGCGCTGTATTCCTGGTCCCGGTAGACGGTGAGGCCCTCCTTGAGCGAGAGCTGGAACCAGTCGCGGCAGGTGACGCGGTTGCCCGTCCAGTTGTGGAAGTACTCGTGGGCGATGACCTTGTCGACGGCGAAGTAGTCGCCGTCGGTGGCGGTGTCGGCGCGCGCGAGGATGAACTTCGTGTTGAAGATGTTGAGGCCCTTGTTCTCCATCGCGCCGGCGTTGAAGTCCGACACCGCCACGATCATGAAGCGCTCGAGGTCGAGCTCGAGGCCGAACACGTCCTCGTCCCAGCGCATGCACTTGCGCAGCGCCTGCATCGCGAAGCCCGCCTGGTCGAGCTTGCCGCGCTCGACGTAGACCTGAAGCAGCGCCTTGCGCCCCGAGCGCGTCGTGAAATGGTCCTCGAGGAGGTCGAGGTCCGCGGCGACCATCGCGAAGAGGTAGCTCGGCTTCGCGAAGGGATCCTCCCACCGCGCCCAGTGGCGCGCGCCGGCCTCCTTCCGGGCGACGCCGGCGGCGCTTGCCTGCAGGAACCATTCCGGCGGCGTTCCGGGCCCTTCGCCCACGAGGTTGCCGTTGGCGAGCAGCCGCGGGAATCGCTCCCGGTCGGCGCAGATCGCGACGGTGTAGCGCGCCATCACGTCGGGCCGGTCGACGAAGTAGGTGATGCGGCGGAATCCCTCGGCCTCGCACTGCGTGACGAGCCCGCTCGCCGTCGCGTAGAGGCCCTCGAGCTTCGTGTTCTTCCACGGGTCGAAGCGCACCACGGTCTCCAGGCGGAAGACCTCGGGGACCTTCGGGATCGAGAGGCGCGAGGCGTCGAGCGCGAACTCGTCCTCGCGCAGCGCGCGTCCGTCGAGCGAGACCGAGAGGAGCTCGAGGTCCTCGCCGTCGAGCGCGAGCGCCCCGTCGCCCGCGGGCGCGGCGGCGTTGCGCGCGACGTGCAGCGTGCAGCGCACGGTGACGGCGCCCGCCCGCACGTCCACGTCGAGGGCGACCTGCGAGATCAGGAACGGCGGCGGCGTGTAGTCGTCGAGGTGAATCGCTCGGGAAGCGGCGTCGCGCATCGGGGCCACGTGGACGGACACCCGCGCTCGTGGCGCGGGCCCGACTGGATGGAAGCGAAGTTGGAAATTCTACCCCAGCCCGGCGCCCGAGCGACCCGGCGCGGGCGCCGGGCGGGGCTAGGCGGCCTTGCGGCGGAAGAGGGCCGGGATCGCCTGCGCGGGTTTCCTCGCCGGCGCCTTCTCGGGACCCTCCACGGCCGCGGCGCTCGGCGACGGCTCGTACGGCTTGCTGAAATCCATGCCACCCGAGTCGCCCGAGGTCTGCTGCGCGGGCGACGCGGCATGGCGTGGCGCGCGGCCCTCGTCGCGTTGCGAGCGCGATCGAGCGCCGCGGCGCCCGCTTTCGCGGCCCCGCCTGTCCTCGCCGCGCGGCTGCGGCTTCCCGGCTGGCGCCTCGGGGCGCGCCTCGCGGCGCCGCTCGGGCTCGAATCCCTCGGCCTGACGCACGTCGATCTTGCGTCCGATGAGCTTCTCGATCGCGGCGAGCAGCGGCCGGTCCTCCGCGCACACGAGCGAGATCGCCTCCCCCGTTGCGCCCGCGCGGCCGGTGCGGCCGATCCGGTGCACGTAGTCCTCCGGCACGTAGGGCATGTCGAAGTTCACGACGTGCGGGAGCTCCTCGATGTCGAGACCGCGCGCCGCGATGTCGGTGGCGACCAGCACCTTCACCTGGCCCGCCTTGAAGTCCTCGAGCGCGCGGATCCTCGCGCTCTGGCTCTTGTTGCCGTGGATCGCGTCGGCGTTGATGCGGTCGCGCTGGAGCTGCGTGGCGAGGCGGTTGGCGCCGTGCTTGGTCTTGCAGAAGACGAGCACCTGCGTCCAGTCGTTCTTCTTCACGAGGTGGGCGAGGAGCTCGCGCTTGCGGTTTGCCTCGACCTGGTAGACGTACTGCGTCACCAGCTCCGCCGGCGTGTTGCGTCGCGCGACCTCCACGGTGGCGGGGTCGTCGAGGATCTGGGCGGCGAAGCGCCGGATCTCCTCGGGGAACGTGGCCGAGAAGAGCAGCGTCTGGCGCATGGGCGCCTTGGGCAGCAGCGCGATGATGCGCTTGATGTCGGGGATGAACCCCATGTCGAGCATGCGGTCCGCCTCGTCGAGGACGAGCACCTGCACCTTGCCGAGGTTGACCGCCTTCTGCCCGACGAGGTCGAGAAGGCGTCCCGGCGTGGCGACGAGGATCTCCACGCCCTTGCGCAGCTCCTCGATCTGCGGGTTGATGTTCACGCCGCCGTAGACCACGAACGAGCGCAGCGGCACGTGCTTGCCGTAGGTCCTCACGCTCTCGTGGACCTGGATCGCGAGCTCGCGTGTGGGCGTGAGGATGAGGCAGCGCACCGGGTGCAGCGCCGGCGAGAAGCTCTTCGTCGCGAGGGGGGCCAGCCGCTGGAGCAGGGGCAGGGTGAACCCGGCGGTCTTGCCGGTGCCGGTCTGCGCAGCGCCGAGGAGGTCGCGTCCGGAAAGGACGACGGGGATGGCCTGGGACTGGATGGGGGTGGGTTGGGTGTAGCCCTGCTCCGCGACGGCGCGAAGCAGCTCGGGCATCAGCCCGAGTCCTTCGAAGGACGTACTAATGACGGTCTCCTGAACAGATCGGCCCGCGAGGGTTTCGCCCTCGACACCGGTTCAGGCAGATGGAATCGACGATGGATTCGGGGTGGGGACCTTCGAGTCCCTGCGGCGGGGTCGCCGCGGCCGCGAATGGGTGGGGGCGTTAACCGGATGAGACGCCCCGCGCACCTGAGTCGCCATGATACCCGAAAACGGGAGAAATTCCCATTGATATCCTCAGGTTCCGGATAGCGCGCCCATTTCTCACAGCGCGATCCGGGCAAATCCTGCAGCGCCAATGACGAAGCGTCCGTTTCGCGCGCGGGGGGCGCGCACGACAATCGGGCGCATGTACCAAGGCGAGCGACTGAACGGCTACACGCACCTGGCGGGCTCCGTCCTCGCGCTGGGCGGGGCGGCCACGCTGGTGTCCATGGCGACGATGAAAGGCGATCCGTGGCGGATCGCGAGCTTCTCGATCTACGGGGCGACGCTCCTCGCGCTGTATCTCGCCTCCACCGTCTACCACAGCACCCGCGGGCGGGCGAAACGGATCTTCCGCAAGCTCGACCACAGCGCGATCTACCTCATGATCGCCGGCAGCTACACGCCCTTCGCGCTGGTGACGCTGAGGGGCTCTCTCGGCTGGACCCTCTTCGCGGCGTCCTGGGGCCTCGCCCTCGCCGGCATCCTGCAGGAGCTGTGGCTCGCGAAGGGCGCGCGCTTCGCCTCACTCGCGATCTACATGACCATGGGATGGATGGGACTGCTGGTCGTCGAGCCCCTGGTCCGCGCGCTCACGTGGGGCGGCTTCGAGTGGCTGCTCGCCGGCGGCGCGATCTACACGCTGGGCGTGGTCTTCTACCTTTTCGACGAGCGTTTTCGGCATTGGCACGGGATCTGGCACCTGTGCGTGGTCGCCGGAAGCGCGCTGCATTTCATGGCGGTCCTCAAGTTCGTGGCCTGATAGCCGACCGGCGAGGGCGCCGGCGAGCCGCCTATCCGAGCGCGCCGGACCCCGGTTCCCGGCGGCGCGACGCGTAGGCCGCGCGCAGCTCGCGCTTCAGCACCTTGCCGATGGGGCTGCGCGGCAGCTCGGGCACGAGCTCCACGGCCGCAAGGCGCTGGACCTTGCCGAGCCGCTCGTTGGACCAGGCGAGGAGCCGCGCGGGGTCGGGCCGGGCGCCCGGCCTCGGCACGACGAAGGCCACGGGGGTTTCGCCCCAGCGCGCCGAGGGCACGCCCGCGACCGCCACCTCCGCGACCTCGGGGTGCGCGCCCACGACGGCCTCCAGGTCGCCGGGGTACACGTTGAAGCCGCCCGAGATGATCAGGTCCTTCTTGCGGTCGACGAGCACGAGGAAGCCCTCGGGATCGAAGCGCCCGATGTCGCCGGTACGGATGAAGCGCCGCCCTTCCGCATCGTGCCACTCGGATTCGGCGGTGCGCTCGGGCCGGTTGTGGTAACCCGTCATCATCGCCGGCGAGCGGCCGACCACCTCGCCCGTCTCCCCGTGGGGAAGCTCGCGGCCCGCCTCGTCGATCACGCGGATGTCGTGCCCGGGCGCGGGCTCGCCGACGGTGTGCAGCTTGTCGGGGCGCAGGTGCGCGGCGAGCACGCACGTGCCCCCGCCCTCCGTCATGCCGTAGTACTCGACGAGCCCGCCCGGCCAGCGCGCGAGCACGTCGGCCTTGAGCTCCGCGGCGAACGGCGCGCTCGTGCAGAACTTCATGCGGAAGGACGAGAGGTCGCGGCGGCCGAAATCGGGATGCGACAGGATGCGCCGGTACTGCACGGGCACGAGCATCGCGTGGGTGACGCGCCGGCGCTCGGCGAGCTCGAGGAAGGCGCCCGCCTCGAACTTCTCCGTGAGCACGACCGTGCCGCCGAGCGCGAAGGTCGGCAGGGCCGCGACGAGCGTGGTGTTGGAATAGAGCGGCGTGGAAACCAGCGTGACGCTGTCGGGCCCGTAGCCGTACGCCGGCCCGCGCTGCAGGTGCGCCCAGCGCATGGCATGGGGCTGGACGATGCCCTTCGGCTCGCCGGTGGTGCCCGACGAGTAGATGATGTTGAACGGCCAGTCGGGCGCGATCGCGACGGCGCCGGGCCGCCGGCCGGGGGGAGCGAGCCAGCGCTCGAAGGCCGCGGCTTCGTCGAGGAGCACGCGCGGCGGCGTGGCGCGCGCGCCGAGGGCCGCGTCGGCTGCGCGATCGACGAAGAGGAGGCGTGCGCCGGCGTCGAGGGCCATCGCGGCGACGGCCTGGGGCGTGAGCGAGGGGGCGATGGGCGCCACGGCGAGGCCCGCGCGCAAGGCGCCGAGGAAGACCGCGACATGCTCGATGGAGCTTCCCGCGCAGATGGCGATCGCCTCGCGGGGCAGCGCCCCCGCATCGTGCAGGGCCGCCGCGACGCGGTCCATGCGCGCGTCGAGATCGCCGTAGTCGACCGCGCGCTCGCCGTGCAGGATCGCGGGATGGCGCGGCCTCGCGGCGGCGTGGCGTCCGACGAGCGCGGCGAAATCGCCGAAGGGCGCGGCCAGATCGTGCGGGGTGGTCACCGAAGCGTCGTGCCGTGGGCCTCAGGCCGCGTGCTTGGCGAGCTCGAGGCGGCCGATCTGGTTGCGATGCACCTCGTCGGGGCCGTCGGCGAGCCGCAGCGTGCGGGCGTTCGCGTACGCGCGCGCGAGGCCGAAGTCCTCGCATACGCCCGCGCCGCCGTGGGCCTGGATCGCCCAGTCGAGCACCTGGCAGGCCATCGCGGGGGCGGCCACCTTGATCATCGCGATCTCCGCGCGCGCGACCTTGTTCCCGGCGGTGTCCATCATCCACGCGGCCTTGAGCGTGAGGAGCCGCGCCTGGTCGATCAGGATGCGCGCCTCGGCGATGCGCTCGAGCGTCACGCCCTGCTCGGCGATGGGGCGGCCGAAGGCCACGCGCGATTTCACGCGCCGGCACATCTTCTCGAGCGCGCGCTCGGCCACGCCGATGAGTCGCATGCAATGGTGGATGCGTCCCGGCCCGAGGCGACCCTGGGCGATCTCGAAGCCGCGCCCCTCGCCGAGCAGCATGTTCGACGCGGGGACCCGCACGTCGGTGAAGTCGACCTCCATGTGCCCGTGGGGAGCGTCGTCGTAGCCGAAGACCGGCAGGTGGCGCACGAGCTTCACGCCCGGGGCGTCGCTCGGCACGAGGATCATCGACTGCTGATGGTGCTTGTCCGCAGCCGGGTCGGTCTTGCCCATGAAGATGAGCACCTTGCAGCGCGGGTCGCCCGCGCCAGAGGTCCACCACTTGCGCCCGTTGATCACGTATCCCGCGCCGTCGCGGACGATCGAGGCCTGGATGTTCGTCGCGTCGGACGAGGCGACGCCGGGCTCCGTCATCGCGAACCCCGAGCGGATCTCGCCGGAGAGCAGCGGCTCGAGCCAGCGCGCCTTCTGCTCGGGCGTGCCATAGCGCTCGAGGACCTCCATGTTTCCCGTATCGGGTGCCGAGCAGTTGAAGACCTCCGGCGCCCACGGCACGCGCCCCATGATCTCGCAGAGCGGCGCGTACTCGGCGTTGGTGAGGCCGGCGCCGCGCGAGGACTCGGGCAGGAAGAGGTTCCACAGCCCCGCGGCCTTCGCGCGCGACTTGAGCTCCTCGACGAGGCGCGTGGGCTGCCAGCGATCGCCCGCCTCGACCTCCTCGAGGAAGCGCTGCTCGCTGGGATAGACGTGGGCCTCCATGAACGCGGCGAGCCGCTTCTGGAGCTCCTTCACCTTCGGCGAATAGTCGAAATCCATCGTGCCCCCTTCATGCGCGTTCGAGCCGCTCGACCTGCTTCCATCCGAGCTCCGCCATGGGCCGGGCGCGGCGCCCCGTGTCGAGCGCCTGCGCGCTCGCGGCGTTGCCCGCCACGGCCCGCGCCATCACGCCCTGGAAGATCGCGGCGGCGCGGAACATGTTGTAGGCCATGCAGAAGCCCCAGTCGCGTTCCCCCGGCGCGGGGAAGCCCGTGCGCTCGAGGTATCTCGCGAGGTACTCCGCCTCGCCGGGAATGCCGAGGGCCGCGAGGTCGGAGCCGCGCAGGCCCCGGAACTCTTCGGCCGAGAGGCGCCACGCCATCATGTGGTACGAGAAATCGGCCAGCGGATGGCCGAGCGTGGAAAGCTCCCAGTCGAGCACGGCGAGCACGCGCGGCTCGGCTTGATGGAAGATCATGTTGTCGATGCGGAAGTCGCCGTGGACGATGGTCGTGGCGTCGCCCGCGGGGATGTTGCGCGGCAGCCATTCGATCAGCCGGTCCATCGCCTCGATCGTCTCGGTCTCGGAAGCCTTGTACTGGCGGCTCCAGCGGTCGATCTGCCGCCGGAAGTAGTTGCCGGGCTTGCCGTAGTCGCCCAGCCCGATCGCCTCGTAGTCCACGCGATGCAGCGCCGCGATGACGCGGTTCGTCTCGTCGTAGATCGCGCGCCGCTCGGCCGGGCGCATCCCGGGCAGGCGCGGGTCCCACAGGACGCGGCCTTCCACGTACTCCATCAGGTAGAACACGGCGCCGATCACCGACTCGTCGGTGCACAGCGCGTAGGTGCGCGCGACCGGGACGTCGGTCTTCGCGAGCGCCGTGATCACGCGATACTCGCGGTCCACCGCGTGGGCCGAGGGCAGGAGCTTGCCCGGGGGCTTGCGGCGCATGACGTAGCTGCGGCCGCCGGCCGACAGCCGGAACGTGGGGTTGGACTGGCCGCCCCGGAACTGCTCGACGGCGAGCGGCCCCGAGAATCCCTCGACGTGCTCGCGCATGTAGCGCTCGACGGCCGCGACGTCGAAGCGGTGCGCCTCGGCGACGGGCCGCGTGCCCCGGTAGGCGTCGAGGTCGCTCACTAGATCGCCGTGTAGCCGCCGTCCACCGCGATGACCTGGCCGGTGATGAAGGCCGAGGCGTCGGAGGCGAGGAGCACCGCCGTCCCCTTCAGGTCCTCGGGGCCGCCCACGCGGTTGAGGGGCGCCTTGGAGGCGACCTTGTCGCCCATCATCTCGAGCAGGCCCTGGGTCATCTTCGTCGGGAAGAATCCCGGCGCGATGGCGTTCACCGTGATGCCGTGGCGCGCCCATTCGGCCGCGAGCGCGCGCGTGAAGCTCACCACGCCGCCCTTGCTCGTGTTGTATCCGATGGTGCCCGGACGGCCGGGCTCGCCGCCGCCCACGAGCCCCAGCACCGAGGCGATGTTGACGATCCGGCCCCGGCGCCGCGGCACCATCGAGCGCCGTCCCACCTCCTGGCTCGTCACGAACATCGCGGTGAGGTTGAGGTCCATCACCTTCTTCCAGGCCTCGAGCGGGTGGTCGAGCATGTCCGCTCCCCAGGTCGTGCCCGCGTTGTTCACGAGGATGTCGATGGGGCCCAGGCGCGCGGCCGCCTCCTCGACCATGGCGGGAATCGCCGCGGGGTTCGACATGTCGCACGGAAGCGCCAGGGATTCGATGCCCAGCTTCTTCAGGTGCGCGCACGCCCCGTCGAGCTCGTCGCGCTTGCGTGCCGCGAGCGCCACCCGGGCGCCCATCTCGCCCAGCCCTTCGGCGATCTGCAGGCCCAGCCCGCGGGAGCCGCCGGTGACCAGCGCCACGTGCCCCGTGAGGTCGAAGAGCTCGCGCACGCTCATGGTCCGCCCTCCGTCGTGGTCGTCATGGTCTGTCCTCCGTGGGCCCGTGAGAGCTTACACTACCCCAATTCCCGCACCCGACCGCGGCGCCGAGCCCGTCGCCCCCGGAGATCGCCCATGGACCTCAACTATTCGCCCGAGGAGCTCGCCTTCCGCGACACGGTGCGCGGCTGGCTGCGCGAGAACCTTCCCGCGGACCTGCGCGAGAAGGTTTCGGCCTACGCGCCGCTCTCCCGCGACGACCTGCTGCGATGGCACCGCATCCTCGCGAAAAGGGGGTGGGTCGCCCCGTCCTGGCCCGTCGAGTGGGGCGGGACCGACTGGGACGTGGTGCAGCGCTACATCTTCGAGGAGGAGTGCGGCTACGCGGGGGCGCCGCCGCTCATCCCCTTCGGCCTGACGATGTGCGCCGCGGTGCTGCTCAAGTTCGGCACGCCGGCCCAGCAGAAGCATTTCCTGCCGCGCATCTACGACGGCGACGACTTCTGGTGCCAGGGCTACTCGGAGCCGGGTGCGGGGTCGGACCTCGCCTCGCTCAAGACCCGCGCCGTGCGCGAGGGCGACCACTACGTCGTGAACGGCCAGAAGACCTGGACCACGCTCGCGCACTACGCCGACTGGATCTTCTGCCTCGTGCGCACCGACCCGGCGGCGAAGAAGCAGGAGGGGATCTCGTTCCTGCTGATCGACATGAAGACGCCGGGCATCACGGTGCGGCCGCTGATCCTCATGGACGGCGAGCGCGAGGTGAACGAGGTGTTTTTCGACGACGTGAAGGTCCCCGTCGGGAACCTCGTGCACGAGGAGGGCAGGGGCTGGACGGTGGCGAAGTACCTGCTCGGCCACGAGCGCATGAACACCGCGCGCATCGGCGGCTCGCGGCGGGAGCTCGAGAAGCTCAAGGAGTTCGCCGCGCGGCAGGCGAAAGGCGCTCGCCCGCTCCTCGAGGACGTGCGTTTCCGCGACCGGCTCTCGCGCGTCGAGGTGGAGCTCATGGCGCTCGAGATCACGAACCTGCGCTTCCTCGACCAGCTGCGCGGCGGGCGCGCGCCGGGGGCGGAGGTGTCGATGCTCAAGGTCCGCGGGACCGAGATCCAGCAGGCGCTCACGGAGCTCATGCTCGAGGCGGCCGGGCCGCTCGCCGCGCCGTTCGCGCCCGTGGGCTCCGCGGAGGGCTTCGACGCGTTCGCGGCGGGCATCGCGCCGCGCTACTGCAACTTCCGCAAGACCTCGATCTACGCGGGATCGAACGAGATCCAGCGCAACATCATCGCCAAGATGAGCCTCGGCCTGTAGGGGAACCGGGATGAAGTTCGATTACAGCGAAGAGCAGCAGCTGGTCGCCGACTCCGTCCGGCGCTTCGTGGCGCAGGACTACGGATTCGAGGCGCGGCGCGGGATCGTCGCCTCGGAGGCGGGCTGGAGCCGCGCGACCTGGGCGAAGCTCGCCGAGATCGGGCTCCTCGGCTTGCCCTTCTCCACGGACCTCGGAGGCTTCGGCGGCCGCGCGGTGGACCTCATGAGCGTGATGGAAGCCTTCGGCGACGGCCTCCTCGTCGAGCCGTACCTCTCGACGGTGGCGCTCGCCGGACGGCTCGTGGAGCGGGCGGGCGGCGCGGAGCAGCGGGGCGAGATCGTGCCCGCCATCGTCGAGGGCCGCCTCGTGATGGCGTTCGCTCACGGCGAGGACGGCGCCCGCTACGACCTCGCCCACGTGGCCACGCGCGCGCGGCGCGAGGGCGCGGGCCACGTGCTCGACGGCACGAAGCGCGTCGTGCTCCACGCGCCCTGCGCCGACCGGCTGGTCGTGTCGGCGCGCGTTTCGGGCGCCGCGGCCGGCAAGGCGGGAATCAGCCTGTTCCTGGTGGATGCGAAAGCGCCCGGCGTCGCGATGTCCGCCTACCGCACGCTCGACGGGATGCGCGGAGCGGACGTGGCGTTGCGCTCGGTCGCGGTTCCGGCGCAGGCGCTGCTCGGCGCGGAGGGCGAGGCGCTGCCGCTCATCGAGGAGGCGGCCGACTTCGCGACCGCGCTCCTCTGCGCCGAGGCGGTGGGCGCCATGAAGTTCGCGTGCGACACGACGCTCGAGTACCTCAAGACCCGGCGCCAGTTCGGCGTGCCGATCGGCTCGTTCCAGGCGCTGCAGCACCGCATGGTGGACATGGTGATCGAGCAGGAGCAGGCGCGCTCCATGGCGAGCCTCGCCTGCGCGCGGGTGGACACGGAGCGCGATCCGCGGGAGCGCAAGCGCATCGTTTCCGCGGCCAAGATCAAGATCGCCGACGCGTGCCGCCGCGTGAGCCAGGAATCGGTGCAGCTGCACGGCGGCATGGGCATGAGCGAGGAGCTCAAGGTGAGCCACACGTTCCGCCGCCTCACGATGATCGCGCGCGAGCTCGGCGACGCCGATCACCACCTCCAACGCTTCGCGGAGAGCTCCTGACATGGGCCCGAACCGCCAGGTGCTGCTCGCGAGCCGCCCGCAGGGCGCGGTGTCGCCGGAGAACTTCCGCATCGTCGAGGTCCCCGTGCCCGAGCCCGGCGAAGGCGAGGCGCTCGTGAGGAACGAGTGGCTCTCGCTCGATCCGTACATGCGCGGGCGCATGAGCGACGCGAAGTCCTACGTGGCGCCGGTGGAGGTCGGCGCGGTGATGGTCGGGCAGACCGTGGGCGAGGTCGTGCGATCGCGCGACCCGGGATTGCGCGAGGGCGACAAGGTGCTCACCTCCCTCGGCTGGCAGCTCTACGGAGTCGCGAAGGCAAAGAGCCTCACGCGCGTGGACGCTTCGCGCGTGCCCGCCTCGTACTATCTCGGCATCCTCGGCATGCCGGGCATCACCGCGTGGTTCGGCCTCTTCGAGATCGGGAAGCCCAAGGCGGGCGAGACCGTCGTCGTGTCGGCGGCTTCGGGCGCCGTGGGCAGCGTCGTCGGCCAGCTCGCGAAGGGCGAGGGCTGCCGCGTCGTGGGCATCGCGGGCGGCAAGCGCAAGTGCGACTACGTGACGGGCGAGCTCGGCTTCGACGCGTGCGTCGACTACCGCGAGGGTAAGCTCTCCGACGCCCTGCGCGCCGCCTGCCCCAAGGGCATCGACGTGGACTTCGAGAACGTGGGCGGGACGATCCTCGACACGGTGCTGCGCCAGATGAACCTCTTCTCGCGCGTGGTCGTGTGCGGCCTCATCGCGGAGTACGACGCGCAGAAGCCCTACGGCTACACGGCGCTGCGCTCGATCCTCGTGAACCGCATCCGCATGCAGGGCATGATCGTCTTCGACTGGCAGGCGCGCTACGGCGAGGCGCTCGCCGACCTCGCAGCGCGCGTGTCCGCGGGCAAGCTGCGCTACCGGGAATCGATCGTCGAGGGCCTGGAGAACGCGCCGGCGGGCCTCATCGCGCTGCTTTCCGGCGGCAATTTCGGCAAGCAGCTCGTGAAGCTCGCGTGAGGCTCGCGCCCTCGGCGCGACGCCGGGGAGAGGCGCGCGCGCCGCCTAGAAGCGCCAGCGCTCGACCATCTTGAGGCCCGAGACGCCGTCGATCGTGTAGGTGAACACGGCGTGGCTCGCGTCGAGCGGCGAGAAGTCCGCGATCCCGGCGGGCGCGATCCGCACGGCGGCCGCGTCGAACGGCAGCTTCCACGAAGGGCCGCTCGTGCGATAGGCCTTGCCCCCGAAGTGCAGGTGGTTGTCCGAGTCCCGCGACCACGCGCCGCCGGGCACGACGAACCACGTGGGCTGATTCGAATCGTCGTACGTCACCCAGACGAGGAAGAGCTTGTCGGTGTACTGGCTCACCGTGAGCGCCCATCCCGGCTCGCGCGGGTTCCACCACATGTCCGTGTAGTCGTCGCTCGGGGCCGGGAGGCCGCCGGAGGCGAGCTGCGCGACCGAGACGTGGATCGGCCCGAGGAGCTGGCTGGGGCCCAGGGTCCCGGGCGGCGGATTCACCACGAGCGAGGCGTCGTATTCGCCGACGGGCAGCCGCCCGAGCGTGAACTCCTCGAAGAAGCCGGCGACGGTGCCGCAGTCGGGATTCGCGACCGGGCCGCGGTCGACCTGCACGGTGATGCGGTTCGAGTCCTGCGAGACGCGCACCGAATCGGCGTTCGTGCAGCCCGTGTGCGTGTAGCGCAGCCGCACCGTGTCGAGCGACGTCGGGCTCGGCGGGTCGATCGAAAGCTGCGCCGCCGCCCCTGTCGCCGCGAGGAGACAGAGCGGGCCGAGCAGGCGCCGCGAAAGGGAGCGCATCGTTCGTTCGACCGGGTCGCCCGGAAAATGGGCCGGAACGAGATTCTACCTTCGGCCCCCGCGAAGGTCACGCGCGGCCCGCGCGCGATCGCGCCCGCGGGCCCAAGAGCTCGATCAGCCGCCCGGCGTTGCGGGGCGCCTGGCCGAACGCGTCGTTGTCGAAATAGACGTGCACGTCGCGGCCCTCGGCGGTCCAGCGCCGCACCTTGCGCGCCCATTCGCGCAGCCTCGCCTCGGGGTAGCCGGACGCGTAGGTGAGCTCGTGCCCGTGCAGGCGGACGTACACGAGGTCGGTGGTCACCGCGTCCCACATCGGCCAGTCGGCCGCGTCCGACTGGCACGCGGCGATGCGGTGCGCCCCGAGGCACGCGGCGACCTCGCCGTCGAACCACGACGGGTGGCGGAGCTCGATCGCGTGGCGCACGCGGCGCCAGGCGTGCAACGCCCGCGCGAACCCCTCGAGGCGCTCGAGGTTGCGGTGGAAGTTGCGCGGGAGCTGCCAGAGGACCGCCGCGAGCTTGTCGCCGAGCCCCGCGGCGCGGTCGCGCTCGATGCGGATGGGCGCCAGCGGATCGGCGAGCTTCTTGTTGTGCGTGAGGTAGCGGTGCGCCTTGAGGGCGAAGCGGAATCCCGGCGGCGTCTGGTCGCGCCAGCGCCGGAACGTCTCCACGCTCTGCAGCCGGTAGTGGGTCGCGTTGATCTCGACGGCGGTGAAGCGCGCGGCGCAGAACGGCAGCCACTCGCGCGTCGGCCGGCCCTCGTAGAAGTCCTCGCGCCACGACTCGTAGATCCAGCCGCTCGTCCCGATGAAGGCGCGCCCGGCCATGGTCAGAGGCGCCCGCGCGCCAGGCGATCGGCGGCGCGCAGCGGTTCCGGGATGCGGTATCGCGGGCTGCACGCGAGCACGAGGCGAATCGCGGTCGCGAGGCTCACCCGGTGCCCGATGGAGACGTACACGGGCTTCACGCCGGCGCGCGTGCGCAGCGCGGCTCCGATCTCCTCGCCGGCGTCGACGAGCGGGGCCCAGGCGCCGCGGCTCGCGCCCGGCTCGCGGTGCTCGCCCACGAGCCGGGTCTTCGCCACGCCGATCGAGGGGAGGTCCGCCGCGAGCCCGAGGTGCGAGGCGAGCCCGCAGCGCCTGGGGTGCGCGATGCCCTGGCCGTCGCAGAGCAGGAGGTCGGGCCTCACGGTCAGCGCCTCGAGCGCCGCGAGCGCCGCCGGCATCTCGCGAAACGAGAGCAGGCCCGGGACGTAGGGGAACGACGCCGGGCGGCGCGCGATCGCGTGCTCGATCGTCTCGAGCCCCGGCAAGCCCATGACGACGACGGCCGCGCGCGCGGTGCGGCCCGCCTCGTCGTAGTGAACGTCGAGGCCGCACACGCGGCGCACCGCGCCGAGGCGATCGGCCCGAACGACCCGCTCGGCGAGCCGCTCCTGCAGGACGATCGCCTCGGCCGGGGAGAGCTGCGCCTGGCCCGTCAGCCGATCGATCCCATGGGCCCGGGGTAGCTCACTTCCTCGAGCTTGCCCGTGTCCACGTCGTAGATGAATCCGCGCACGGTGACCGCATCGGGCCCGCTGGTCGGGATCCACGGGTGGTTGAGGATCGCCGACATCCCGCGCCGCACGTCCCACTGGAGGCGCTCGGTCTGCTTCGGGTTGCGTGCGGCGTCCAGCGCCTCGATGGGCCCGCGAAAGGCATGGAACTGGGACGGCGTCGACGCGCACTTCTTGCAGCTCATGAAGGGACGCGAGGTCGCCTGGCCCAGCAGCTTCTCGGCCGCCGGGTCGCCCTCGAGCCCGGCCTTGAGCAGGTCGTCGGTGAAGGCGAGCATGCCGCAGCGGGTGTGGTGGATCAGGATGATCTCGTTGGTATTGAGGAGGTGGTGCGAGATGATGAGACAGCGGATCGCGTCGTCGGTGACCACGCCTCCGGCGTTGCGGATGATGTGCGCATCCCCGGTCTGCAGGCCCAGCAGGTCCTCCACGTCGAGGCGCGCGTCCATGCAGGCGACCACCGCCACGTGCTTCGCCGGGTTGATGGGCTGCTTGCCGGGATAGCCGGGCTTGTGGGTCGCCTGCCCGCCCGCGTACTGCTTGTTGTTGGCCAGGTACTGGTCGGTCATCTTGTTCGCCATGGTTTCCTCCTTCTTGATTTCCAGATGCTACCGGTCGTCGCTGACGGTCCCGGCGAGGTTGTCCACCACGACCGGGGTTTCGAAATACTGGAGACGGGGCGGGGCGCCGTAGGTCTTCGAGACGAACTGCTTCCACTCGGCCGTGTACATGCGCTCGGCGTCCTCGCGGGACTTCCACAGGTACACGCCGCCGGCCGTGGAGCCGTCTTCGGACAGGAGGTAATACTTGCGAATGAGGCCGGCGGTTCCGCGGTAACGGGGAGCGGTCCCCAGGAAGAGCTCCCGCGCGCGCTCCCGGGAAACGGGGGCGGGGAGGCTGAACTGGACCACGGCCGTGATCATCGGACCACCTCGAACAATCCCGCGGCGCCCATGCCGCCGCCGATGCACATGGTGACCACCACGTGCTTGGCGCCGCGCCGCCGCCCCTCGATGAGCGCGTGCCCCGTGAGCCGCGCGCCGGAAACGCCGTACGGATGCCCCACCGCGATGGCACCGCCGTTCACGTTGAGCCGGTCGTCGGGAATCCCGAGCCGGTCGCGGCAATAGATCACCTGGACCGCGAAGGCCTCGTTCAGCTCCCACAGGTCGATGTCCTCGACCTTGAGGCCGGCCCGGTCGAGGAGCCTCGGGACCGCGAAGACCGGGCCGATGCCCATCTCGTCGGGCTCGCAGCCCGCCACGGCGAAGCCGCGGAAGATCCCGAGGGGCTTCGCGCCCGCCTTCGCCGCGGCGCGCTCGCTCATCACCACGCACGCCGAAGCGCCGTCGGAGAACTGGCTCGCGTTGCCCGCGGCGATGACGCCGCCCGGGAGCGCCGGGCGGATCTTCGAGACGCCCTCGACCGTGGTGTCGGCGCGGATGCCCTCGTCGGCGGCGATCGTCGCCTCCCGCGTGAAGAGGCGCCCCGAGTCCCCGTCCGCCACGCCCATGCGCACGGCCATCGGCACGATCTCGTCGGCGAACTTCCCGGCCGCGGCGGCAGCCGCGGCGCGCTGCTGGCTGCGCGCGCCGTACTCGTCCTGCTTCTCGCGCGGGATGCCGTAGCGCTTCGACACGTTCTCCGCGGTCTGCAGCATCGTCCAGTAGAGCTCGGGCTTGTGCTCCGCGAGCCACGACTCGCGGGCCATGTGCTTGTTCGCCTCGTTCTGCACGCACGAGATCGACTCCACGCCCCCCGCGACGAAGACCTCTCCCTCGCCCGCGATCACGCGCTGCGCCGCCATGGCGATCGCCTGCAGGCCCGAGGAGCAGAAGCGGTTGACGGTCGCACCCGGGACGGTGACCGGGCAGCCGGCGCGCAGCGCGATCTGGCGCGCGACGTTGCCGCCCGTGGCGCCCTCCGGCAGCGCGCAGCCCATGAGCACGTCCTCGACCGCCGCGGGATCGACCCCGGCGCGCTCGATCGCGTGGCGCACCGCGTGGGCCCCGAGCGTGGCCCCGTGGGTGAGGTTGAAGGCGCCGCGCCAGGACTTGGCGAGCCCGGTGCGCGCGGTGGATACGATGACGGCGTCGGTCATTGCGTGGGCTCCGGTCTCAGCCATTGAACGTTCCGCCCTCGGCGGCGAGCTTCGCGAGCATCGGCGCGGGCTTCCAGAACGAGGGGTCGGCGCGGGGGTTCGCCGCGAAGCGGCGCATGCTGCGCACGACGTTGTACGGCCCGACCATATCGGCGTAGAGCATGGGCCCGCCGCGGTGCATCGGGAAGCCGTAGCCGGTGAGGTAGACCATGTCGATGTCGGAGGCGCGCGCGGCGATGCCCTCCTCGAGGATGCGCGCGCCCTCGTTCACGAGCGCGTACACGCAGCGCTCGACGATCTCCGCGGCGTCGATCGCACGCGGCGCGATGCCCTTCTCGCGGCGGTAGGCGGCGATCATGTGGTCGACGGCGGGATCGGGGATCGCGTCGCGGCGCCCGGCCTCGTAGCGGTACCAGCCCAGGCCCGTCTTCTGCCCGAAGCGCCCGAGCTCGCAGAGGCGGTCGGCGATGCGGGAGTAGAGCATGTCGGGCTTCTCGGCGTAGCGGCGCTTGCGGATCGCCCAGCCGATGTCGTTGCCCGCGAGGTCGCTCATGCGGAACGGCCCCATCGCCATGCCGAACTTCTCCATCGCCTCGTCCACCTGCGGGGGCGAGGCGCCTTCCTCGACGAGAAACAGCGCCTGGCGCAGGTACTGCTCGACCATGCGGTTGCCGATGAAGCCGTCGCACACGCCCGAGACGACCGCGGTCTTGCGGATCTTCTTCGCCACCTGCATCACCGTGGCGAGCACGTCCTTCGCCGTCTTCGCCCCGCGCACCACCTCGAGCAGCTTCATCACGTTGGCCGGGCTGAAGAAGTGCATGCCCACGACGTCCTGCGGCCGCTTCGTGACCGCGGCGATGCGGTTCACGTCGAGGGTGGAGGTGTTCGTCGCGAGGATCGCGCCCGGCTTCGCCACCTCGTCGAGCTTGCGGAACACCGACTCCTTCACGCCCATGTCCTCGAACACGGCCTCGATCACGAGGTCCGCGCCCTTCACGTCGTCGTAGGAGAGCGTGGGCTTGAGGAGGCCCACGCGCCGCTCGAGCTTCTCGGCCGTGAGCTTCCCGCGCTTCACGCTCGACTCGTAGTTGCGGCGGACGGTGGCGAGCCCCCGGTCGAGCGCCTCGCGCTTCGTCTCGAGGAGCACGACCGGCACGCCCGCGTTGAGGAAGCTCATCGCGATCCCGCCGCCCATCGTGCCCGCGCCGATCACCGCGACCGACTCCACCTTGCGCATGGGCGTGCCGGAGGGCACATCCGGGATCTTCGAGGCCGCGCGCTCGCCGAAGAACGCGTGGCGCAGCGCCCGCGACTCCGGCGACTGGATGAGCTGCAGGAAGAGCTCGCGCTCGAGGCGCAGGCCTTCCTCGAAGGGCTTCGACACCGAGGCGGCGACGGCGTCGATGCACTTGGGAGGTGCCGGGTAGTTGCGCACCATCGCCGCCACGGTGTTGCGCGCGAACTGGAAGAACGCCTCGGCGTCGGGCTGGACGGGCGTGCGGTCGCGCAGGCGCGGCAGGGGACGCGCGGCCGCCGCCTCGCCGGCGAAGGCGAGCGCGGAGTCGAGCACGGTACCCTCGGCGAGGCGATCGACGAGCGCGGTGTCCCCGAGCTGCGAGGCGGGAACCGTCGCGCCGGAAACGATCATGTTGAGCGCCGTCTCGACGCCCACCGCGCGGGGCAGCCGCTGCGTGCCGCCGGCGCCGGGGAGCAGGCCGATCTTCACCTCGGGGAGCGCGAGCTGCGCGTCGGGCGCGACGACGCGGTAGTGGCAGGCGAGCGAGAGCTCGAGGCCGCCGCCCATGCACGTCCCCCCGATCGCCGCGATCACGGGCTTGGCGCTCTCCTCCACCGCGCGGATGAGGGTGTGCAGGGTGGGCTCGGCGGACGCCTTCGGCGTGTTGAACTCGCGGATGTCGGCGCCGCCCGAGAACATCTTCCCGGCGCCCACGAGCACGACGGCCTGCACGCGCGCGTCGTCCTGGGCGGCGTCGATTCCGGCGAGGATCGCGGTGCGCAGGGCGTGCCCCAGCCCGTTCACCGGGGGATTGTCCAGGGTGATGACGGCCACGGGGCCGTGCAGCGTGTAGGGATCGCTCATTTCCCGCTCCTCAGACCTCCAGCCATTCGCGGCGCACCGCCTCGTCGGCGCGCAGCCGCTCGGGCGTGCCCTCGAAGACGATGCGCCCATGGCCCATCACGTACAGCCGATGGGAGATGCCGAGCGCGATCGTGAGCTTCTGCTCGATCAGCAGGATAGCCACGCCCGCCGCCGCGATCCGCTCGAGCAGCTCCCGGACGAGGGCCACCAGCCGCGGCGCCAGCCCCTCGGTGGGCTCGTCCACCATGATGAGGTCCGGCTCGCCCATCAGCGTACGGCAGATCGTGAGCATCTGCTGCTCGCCCCCGGAGAGCACGCCGCCGGGGGCGCCGGCGCGCTCGCGCAGGATCGGGAAGAGCTCGAACACCCGCTCCAGGGTCCACGCGCCCTTGGGCTTCCCCGGCTTCATCCCCAGCAGCAGGTTCTCGCGCACCGTGAGGGTGGGGAAGATGTCGCGGTTCTCGGGGACGTAGCCGAGCCCCCGCCGGGCGATCTGGTGCGGCTTCAGGCCGTCGATGCGCTCGCCCTTGAAGCGGACGGTGCCCACGGGGGCGACCTCGCCCATGATGGTCTTGATGGTGGTCGAGCGGCCGGCGCCGTTGCGCCCCAGCAGGCTCACGATCTCCCCGGGCCGCACGTGGAAGGTGACGCCCTGCAGGATGTGGCTCTTGCCGTAGTAGGCGTGCAGGTCCTCGACCTCAAGCATCGGCGTCTCCGAGGTAGGCCGCGCGCACCGCCTCGTTCTCGCGGATGCGCGCCGGCGCGTCGCTCGCGACGATCTCGCCGTAGACCAGCACGGAGATGCGGTCGGCCAGCCCGAACACCACGCCCATGTCGTGCTCGACCATGACGAGCGTGCGTCCCTCGGTCACGGAGCGGATCAGCTCGACTGCGTTCTCCGTCTCGTGGCGGCTCATGCCCGCGGTGGGCTCGTCGAGCAGGATCACGCGCGCGTCGCCCGCGATGGCGATGCCGATCTCGAGCGCGCGCTGCTCGGCGTAGGTGAGCACGCCCGCGAGCGTGTCGCGCCGGTCCGCGAGCCGGATCTGCCCGAGGACCCGCTCGGCGCGCTCGGCGACGTCCCGCAGCCGGTCGCAGCGGCGCAGGAAGTCGTAGCCGCAGCCGAGGGGCCAGAGCACGCCGCAGCGCACGTTCTCGTAGACCGTGAGCCGCGGGAAGATGTTGGTCACCTGGAAGCTGCGCGAAAGCCCGCGCCGCGCGATGCGGTACGGCGCTTCCCCCGCGATCTCCGCGCCCTCGAGGCGGATCGACCCGCGCGTGGGCGCGATGCGCCCGCTCACGAGGTTGAAGAGCGTCGACTTTCCCGCACCGTTGGGCCCGATGATGGCGTGGCGCTCGCCGCGCGGGATCGCGAGCGAGACGCCGCGGATGATGGGGGTCGCCCCGAAGCTCTTGTGCACCCCGGAGAGCTCGAGCGCGACGGGGGCCGGCTCCGGCCGCGGGGCGGCGAGGGCGCTAGGCATGGGCGTGGATCTCCTCCGCGGCCCGCTCCCACGCGGCCGCGACGCGGGGCCGGATGCGGGCGAGCGCCGCGGCGCCCAGGGCGAGCACGCCGGCCGCGCCGATCCACGGCCAGGGTTTCGCCGTGTCCATGGGGATCCAGAAGAGCGTCATCAGCGCGCCGGCCTCGGGCTGCGTGGAGCGCCGGTAGGCGATCTCGATGAGCGTCGCCGCGCCAGCGAGCGTCGCGAGCGCGAAGGGGAGCGCCAGCAGGTACGAGCGCGCGATCGCGGCCACGGCGCGCGTGCGCAGCGCCGAGAGGTGGATCATCGCGAGGCCCGCAAGCCCCCCGGGCACGAACGCCACCATCCCCATGAAGATGAGCCCGAGGTAGAGAAGCCACGCGCTCGTGTAATCGGACAGGCTCACCTGCAGCCAGGTGATCGCCGCCGCCCCGAGGACCGCGCCGACGAAGTGGTGCACGCCGCCGATGTAGACCATGAGGAGCACGGCCCCCGAGCGCGTCGCGCCCACCGCCTCCCCGGTCACGATCTCGTAGTTGATCGCGTGCAGCCCGCCCGCGAGCCCCGCGAACGCCGCCGCCACCGAGAAGGCGATGAAGCGCACCCGCCGGGGATCGTAGCCGACGAACTCCACCCGCTCGGGGTTGTCGCGCACCGCGTTGCACAGGCGCCCGACGGGCGTGCGCATGAACGCGTGGATGAGGATCGCGGCCACGAAGAGCCACGCGGCGATCAGGTAGTAGACCTGCAGCTGGGAGCCGAAGTCGAGGCCCAGCCAGCGGGGCGCCTCGGTGCGGCTCGCGGTCACGCCTTCCTCGCCGCCGAAGAACGACGGCAGCATGAGGGAGGCGGCGCGCACGAGCTCGCCCACGCCGAGCGTGATCAGCGCGAAGATGGTCCCGCCGCGCCGCGTCGTGAGCGCGCCGAAGACGATGCCGAAGCCGAGCCCCGCGGCGGCACCCGCGAGCGGCACGAGCGGCACCGGGATCGGCCAGCCCCCGTTCACCGCGCGCAGCAGGTGGATCGCCGCGTAGCCGCCGAGCCCGAAATAGACCGCGTGCCCGAACGAGAGCAGCCCCGTCTGGCCGAGCAGCAGGTTGTAGGAGAGCGCGAACACCGCCGCGATCCCCATCTGGGAAAGGAGCGAGCGGCCGAAGTCGCTCTGCAGGCCCGGCACCCACGGCAGGACCGCGAGCAGCGCCGCGGCGCCGACCCACCATGCGGGGCGGGTCGCCCCTTTCGTCATGTGTCGCGCGTCCCCATCAGGCCGCGCGGCCGCACGATCAGCATGAGGACCAGCAGCAGGTAGGGGATGAGGGGCGCGGCCTGGGAGAGCTTGATCGCGAGCATCTCGCGCAGCGCCGAGCCGGGCGGAAGCCCCATGCCGAGCGCGCGCAGGAGGTCGGCGAGCGAGTAGTCCACCGCCACCGCGAAGGTCTGCACGACGCCGATCAGCATCGAGGCGATGAAGGCGCCCGGGATCGATCCCAGGCCGCCCACGACGATCACCACGAAGACGATGGGCCCGAGCGCCGCGGCCATGTTCGGCTCGGTGAGCAGCGCGAAGCCGCCGATCACGCCGGCGAGCCCCGCGAGCGCGCTGCCGATCGCGAACACCAGCACGAAGAGCCGCGGCACGTCGTGGCCGAGCGCGCTCACCATCCTGGGGTGCGTGAGCGCGGCCTGGATCACGAGCCCCACGCGCGTGCGCTTGAAGGCGAGCCACAGGAACGCGAACATGCCCACGGAGATCATCGTCATCAGCACCTTGTAGAACGGGTAGCTGGTGCCGTAGATGCGGAAGGCGGCGAAGTCGATCGAAGCGGGGACGCGGTTCTCGATGGGGTTGCGCCCCCAGGCCATGATCACCAGCTCCCCGATCACGTAGGCGAGCCCGAAGGTGAAGAGGATCTCCGCCACGTGCCCGAGGCGGTGCACGCGCGCGAGCCCGTAGCGCTCGATCGCCGCGCCCACGAGGCCGCACAGCAGCGGGGCCACGACGAGCGCCGGCCAGAAGCCGATCCAGCGCGAGATCTGCCACGACAAGTACGCGCCGAGCATGAAGACGCTCGCGTGGGCGAAGTTGAGCACGCCCATCATGCTGAAGATGAGCGTGAGCCCCGAGGACAGCATGAACAGCAGCAGCCCGTACACCGCCCCGTTGAGGAGCGAGAAGACGACGATCTCGCGCACGGGCGGGCCCCGGGGCGCTGGCCGCGCGGGGCGCCTCCTAGGGGCGCGTCATCTTGCAGGTGGTCGGCATCGCGGTGTCGGCGGCGCTGATCTTCTTGTCGGTCTTGAAGCCCAGGCCGCTGTGCTCGACGTCGTACTTCACCTTGTCCGAGAGCGTCGAAACGAAGAGCGGCTGCAGGAGCTGGTGGTTGTCGGCGCGCATCTCCATGGGTCCGAGCGGCGTGTCGAGCTTCAGGCCCTCGAGCGCATGGGCGAGCTTCACCGGGTCGTTGGACTTCGCCTTCTTCGCCGCCGCCTCGAGCATCGCGAACATGTTGCGGATGCGCCAGTAGTACATCTCGTCGGACTTGTCGGTGAAGCGCTTGTGGAAGGCCACCTCCTCGGGCAGCAGGTACGGCAGCACGTTCTTGTGGTGCTCGGTCACCTGCTTGAGGTAGCCCACCCCGTCGTGCCCGATGGCGGGAACGGACCCCAGGCCGCCGCCGTAGTAGGTGAACCAGTTCACCTTGAGCCCCGCGTCCTTGCCGGCCTTGAAGAGCAGCAGCATGTCGTTGCTCCAGTTGCCGGTGATCACCGTGTCGGCGCCGGAGGCCTTGATCTTGGCCACGTAGGGCGAGAAGTCCTGGATCTTCTGCAGCGGATGCAGCTCGTCGCCCACGATCTGCACGTCGGGGCGCTTGGCGGCGAGGATGCGGTGCGCGGCCGCCGCCACGGCCTTGCCGAACGAGTAGTCCTGGTTGATGAGGTAGACCTTGTGGATGTCCTTGTCGGCGGCGATCACGTCGCCGAAGGCCGCCATCTTCATGTCGACGTCGGCGTCGAAGCGGAAGTGCCAGAAGTTGCACTTCTCGTTGGTGAGCGCCGGGTCGATGGCGGCGTAGTTGAAGAAGAGCACCTCCTTGCCCGGGTTGCGCTCGTTGTGCTTGAGCACCGCGTCGGTGAGCGCGAGGGCCACCGCGCTGCCGTTGCCCTGCATGACGATGCGGGCGCCCTCGTCGATCGCCTTCTTCAGCATGATGAGCGATTCCTGGGGGTTCACCTTGTTGTCGTAGGAGAGGAGCTCGAGCTTCTGCCCGTTGAGCCCGCCGGCCGCGTTGATGCGGTCGATGAAGAAGATCATGTGCTTCTGGGCGTTGACCCCGGCGCTCGCCGCGCCGCCCGAGAGCGGATCGATGTAGCCGATCTTCAGGGTATCGGCCGCGGCGGGCAGCGCCGCCAGCACCGCGGCGAGCGCCAGGCCGTACTTGGCGATACGGTGGAAAAGTTCGCGCATGGGGCCTCCTCGTGTATTTTTGGGGCTCGGGGGGAATCCCCGGGCCTGGGTGGAGTGCCGATCCTAGCGGCGCGCGGTGCCCATGACAAGACAGAGGAGGAGAACCCATGCTCGGCCTGATGATGGACCAACCGCTCCTGATCGCCTCGATCCTGGGGCACGCCGACCGCTACCACGGCGACACCGAGGTGGTCTCGCGCGCCTGCGAGGGCGGGATCCACCGCTACACCTACCGGGAGGCCCATGCCCGGGCGCGGAGGCTCGCCAACGCGCTGGCGCGCCTGGGGGTCCGGGCGGGGGACCGGGTGGGCACCCTCGCCTGGAACGGCTACCGGCACTTCGAGCTCTACTACGGCGTGTCGGGCATGGGGGCGGTGATCCACACCGTGAATCCCCGGCTCTTCCCGGAGCAGATCGTCTACATCGTGAACCACGCCGAGGATGGGTACGTCTTCTTCGACCTCACCTTCGCGTCCCTGGTGGAGAAGCTCGCGCCCTCGTGCAAGGGCGTGAAGGGGTGGGTGGCCATGACCGACCGGGCGCACATGCCCGCCATCCAGGCCCCGAACCTGCTGTGCTACGAGGAGCTCCTCGCGGCCGAGGGCGACGGCTTCGAATGGCCCACCTTCGACGAGAGAACCGCCGCGGGCCTGTGCTACACCTCCGGGACGACGGGCCATCCCAAGGGCGTGCTTTTCAGCCACCGCTCGACGGTCCTGCACGCCTTTGCGATCTCGCTTCCCGACGTTTCCGACTACTCGGCGCGCAGCGTCGTGCTGCCCATCGTGCCCATGTTCCACGTGAACGCCTGGGGCATCCCCTACGCCGCCCCGCTCAACGGGGCGAAGCTCGTCTTCCCGGGCCCGGGCCTGGACGGAGCCAGCCTCTACGAGCTCTTCGAGAAGGAGAAGGTGACCGGCTCCTCGGGCGTGCCCACGGTGTGGCTGAACCTCCTCGCCTACGTGAAGGAGCGCGGCCTGCGCTTTTCGACGCTCAAGAGGACGGTGATCGGCGGCGCGGCCTGCCCGCCCGCCATGATCCGCACGCTCCAGGAAGACTACGGCATCGAGGTGCGCCACGGCTGGGGCATGACCGAGATGAGCCCCGTGGGCACCGTGAACACGCCCAAGGAGAAGCACTACGGGTTGTCCGCCGACGAGCGCTTCGCGCTCTCGCTCAAGCAGGGGCGCCCGCCGTTCGGCGTGGACATGAAGATCGTGGACGGCGCCGGGCGGGAGCTCCCCCGCGACGGCAAGGCCTTCGGCGACCTGCTGGTGAAGGGGCCGTCGATCCTGCGCGAGTACTACCGCGCCGAAGGCGGAAGCCCCCTGCGCGACGGCTGGTTCCCGACGGGCGACGTGGGCACCATCGATCCCGACGGCTACCTCCAGATCACCGACCGCTCGAAGGACGTGATCAAGTCCGGCGGCGAGTGGATCAGCTCGATCGACCTGGAGAACATCGCCATGGGCTTCCCGGGAGTCGCCGAGGCGGCGGTGATCGGCGTGAAGCACCCCAAGTGGGACGAGCGGCCGCTCCTCATCGTGGTGAAGAAGCCGGGCGCGGAGGTCACCCGTGAGGCGCTGCTCGCGTTCTACGAAGGGAAGGTCGCCAAGTGGTCGCTACCCGACGACGTGGTTTTCGTCGAGGAGCTGCCGCACACGGCGACCGGCAAGCTCTCCAAGATGACGCTGCGCGAGAAGTTCCAGGGCTACCGCCTGCCCACCGCGGCCGCCGCGGCCGACTGAGATGTGAGATGGGGTCAGGTCACTTTTCGGCCCTGTCCCCATTTCGCTCGCGGCCGGGCTAGCGCGAAGCGGTCCGCTCCCCGGCGAGGTCGATGTCGACGTACTTCCAGAAGTTGTACGTGAGGAGCGGAGAGCGTTCGAAGCCGACGAGCCACGGATACCACAGCGAGGTCCGGATGCGGTGCACGTTGAGCTTCCACGGGGCGTAAGCGACGACGAGCTTCGCCATCTCCTGGTACAGGCGCGTGCGCTCGGGGCTGTCCGGCAGGGTGCGCGCCTTCTCGAAGAGGCGGTCGTACGCGGGCAGCTTGAAGCGCGCGAAGTTCTGGTCGACGTTCGGGCCGTAAAGGGAGACCAGCCACGTCTCGGCGTCGGGCGCCGAGGCCGTCTCCCCCAGCCGCCACACCTGGAGCTTGCCGAGCCGCGCGGCCTTGAGCAGGTCCGGCCACTTGCCCTTGTTGATCTCGAGCCGTATGCCGATGTCGTCGAGGCTGCGCTTCCAGAGCTCGTCGTACTGCTGGTCGACCGCCGTCGGCGTGGAGTTCATGTGGATCGTGAGGGGGCTTCCGTCGGGCATCTCGCGGTAGCCGTCGCCGTCGCGGTCCACGTAGCCGTACATGTCGAGCAGGGCCTTCGCCTTCGGAACGTCGTACTCGTCGGCCGAGGTGTGGAAGTTGGGGTCGTACCCCGCGACGCCCGGGCTGTACGGCGTCTCCGCCGGGATCGCCTGTCCCTTCCTGAGGATCGCGATCTCGTCCTCGACCTTGTACGAAAGGTTGATCGCCCGCCGCAGGGCGACCTTGTCCGGCGTGTAGCCGCCCACCACGGGATCCTCCATGTTGAAGTACGAGAACGTGATGTCGAGCGTCGGCTCCTGCTCCATGCGGATGCCGCGCCGCTCGAGGTTGCGCGCGAGCTTGTTGTTCGGGAAGGCCTGGTACGCGTACTCCTCGGGCACCAGCCAGAGCAGGTCCATCTCGCCGTTGAGGAACGCGAGCCAGCGCGGCTGCGTCTCCTCGACGATCGAGATCTCGACCCGGTCGATCATCGGGATGGGCCGGCCCTCGAGGCGCGCCTTGATGCGCTGCCCGCGCTCGTCGTCGGCGTTGGGCTGCGCATCCCAGGTCTCCTCGCGATAGTTCGGGTTGCGCTCGAACACCATCTTGGACGAGCGCTTCCAGAAGGCGAGCCGCCAGGGTCCGGTGCCGACCGGATGCGACCCGAACTCGTCGCCGTAACGCTCCACCACCTCGCGGGCGACGGCGCAGGAGATGCGGCAGTCGGCGAAGTTGTAGATGAACACGTAGATCGGCTCCTTGAGCTTCACCTGGAACGTGTAGCGGTCGAGGACCTTCAGTCCCTCGATCGGCGCGTCGTAGTCGAAGCGGTTCTCCCTGCGCGCCTTCTCGGCCGCGACGTCGGCGCCGATGACGTAGGGCTCGATCTCCGCGATCTGCGACGCCTGGACCGTGGGGTCGAGCACGCGCTTGATCGAGTAGACATAGTCCGCCGCAACGAGCTCGCGCTTCTTCCCGCCGAACGCCGGGTCGTCGGCGAAGTAGATGCCCGGCCGGATGTGGATCGTGAACGTCCTTCCGCCATCGGTGACCTCGGGCAGCGATGCCGCCGTCTGCGGCACGAGCTTGAGCGGGCGCGCGAGGTAGTCGTACGTGAGGGGGGTCTCGAACATGCCCTGGTTCACGATGTTCGAGTAGACGTCCGCGATGTGCTGCGGATCGAAGCTCGTCTCCGCGATCTCGAAGGCGTAGCGCAGGACCTTCTCGGGCGGCGCGGAGCGCGCCGGCGAGGCGCAGTTCGCGAGCGCCAGTGCCAGCAGCAGCAGGACTGCTCCAGGGAATCCGCCCCTCACGCCATCCTCCGAGCGCTAACGGCCGTGGGCCGAAATGAACTCGCGCAGCGCGCGCGCCGTGTGGGTGCGCGCGGAAGCCCTGAGGAAATCCTCGGGCGGCGCGGCGAGCACGACGCGGCCGCCCGCGTCGCCGCCCTCCGGCCCCAGGTCCACGATCCAGTCGGCCTCGGCGATCACGTCGAGATTATGCTCGATCAGCACCACCGTGTTGCCGGCGTCCACCAGGCGGTGCAGCACGCGGATCAGCTTCTCCACGTCGGCCATGTGCAGCCCCACGGTGGGCTCGTCGAGGACGTAGAGGGTGTGAGGCCCGGAATCGGGGACGACGGCCGTCTTCCGCGTCGGTGGACGAGGCTCGCCGTTGCGATCGGTCGTGGGTCCGCCCCTTCGAGACGGGGACCCCCGGGCGAGCTCGGTCACGAGCTTGATGCGCTGCGCCTCGCCGCCCGAGAGCGTCGGGCTCTGCTGCCCGAGCGTGAGGTATCCGAGACCCACGTCCTGGAGCAGGCGCAGGGCGCGGTGGATCGAGGGATGGTGCTCGAAGAAGCCCACCGCCTCGTCCACGCTCATCGCGAGCACGTCGCCCACGCTCCTTCCGCGCATCTTCACCGCGAGCGTCTCGCGGTTGAAGCGCGCGCCGCCGCAGGCCTCGCAAGTGACTTTCACGTCGGGCAGGAAGCTCATCTCGATGGTCTTCACGCCCTGGCCTTCGCACGCGTCGCAGCGGCCCCCGGAGGTGTTGAACGAGAAGCGGCTCGCGGTGTGGCCGCGGATGCGCGCCTCCTGCGTGTCGGCGAAGAGCCGCCGGATGTTGTCGAAGAATCCGACGTAGGTCGCGGGGCACGAGCGCGGCGTCTTGCCGATCGGGGTCTGGTCGACCTCGAGCACGCGCGTGACCGCCTGCCAGCCCCGGATCGCCCGGCATCCGGACACCTGCGGCTCCGCCTTCGCCTTGCGGTCGCGGCTGCCCGCCACGAGCCGCTGCAGGTTCTCGTGCAGCACGTCGCGCGCGAGCGTGGACTTGCCCGAGCCCGACACGCCCGTCACCACGGAAAGCCGGCCGAGCGGGAAGCGCACGTCGAGGTCGCGCAGGTTGTGCAGCGACGCTCCCGCCACTTCGATCGCGGGCGCCGACGGGGCCACGGGGCGGCGCGGCTGCAGCGGGTGGCGCAGCGGCTCGCGCAGGAAGCGGCCCGTGACCGAGTCGGGATGGGCCTCGAGCTCGACCGCGCTGCCTTCGGCGACGACGCGCCCGCCGAGGCGCCCCGCGCCCGGGCCGAGGTCGATCACGTGCTCGGCGCGGCGGATGGTGTCCTCGTCGTGCTCGACGACCACGAGAGTGTTGCCCTTCGCGTTGAGGCGCGCGAGCGTCTCGAGCAGGACGCGGTTGTCGCGCGGGTGCAGGCCGATGGTGGGCTCGTCGAGGATGTAGCAGACCCCGCGCAGGTTCGAGCCGAGCTGCGCCGCGAGCCGGATGCGCTGGGCCTCGCCGCCGGAAAGCGTGGGCGCCGCGCGGTCGAGGGAAAGGTAGCCGAGGCCCACCTGCTCGAGGAAGCCCAGGCGGGAGACGAGCTCGACGAGGATGTCGCGTGCGATCTCGCGCTCGCGCACGTCGAGGGCCGGATCGCCCCGACCCGTCGGCGACCCCCGGAGCCCCTCGAAGAACCGGTGGGCGGCGGCGATCGGCTGCGCGCTCATGTCGGCGATGGACCGGCCGCGGAAGCGCACGGCGAGCGCCTCGCGGTTGAGGCGCTTGCCTTCGCACGTGGGGCACGGCTCGTCGAGCTCGAGCCATTCCACCCAGGAGTCGAGCACGTGGTCCTCGGTGCCCGTGCGGGCGCGCTCGTCGTCCCACTGCACCTGCTCGATCTTCAATCCCGTCCCGTAGCAGGCGGGGCACCAGCCGTGCTTCGAGTTGTAGGAGAAGAGCCGCGGATCCAGCTCGGGGAAGCTGCGGCCGCAGGAGGGGCAGGCGCGCTTCACCGAGTAGATCTGCGCCTCGCGCCCGCCCCAGCCGCCGGGGCTCACGTGCAGCACGCCCTTGCCCATCTCGAGGGCGGACTCCACGGCCGCGCGCAGCCGCTCCTCGTTCTCGGGCCGCACGTCCATTTCGGCGACGGGAAGCTCGAGAGTGTGCTCGCGGAAGCGGTCGAGGCGCGGCCAGCCCCGGGTCGGCAGGTACTCGCCGTCCACGCGCAGGTGCGACACGGCCTTCGCGAGCGCCCACTTCGCGAGGTCGGTGTAGAAGCCCTTGCGGTTGGTAACCAGCGGGGCGAGCAGCGCGACCGTCTTCCCGCGCTGCTCCTTCATGAGGCGCGCGACGATCGCCTCGACGCTCTGCGGCTCGATGGGAACGTCGCAATCGGGGCAGTGCTGCGTGCCCAGCTTCACGAAGAGCAGGCGCAGGAAATGATGGATCTCCGTCTGGGTCGCGACCGTGCTCTTGGAGCCGCCGCGGCTGGTGCGCTGCTCGATCGCCACCGTCGGCGGGATGCCGAAGATCGCGTCCACGTCGGGCTTGGAGGCGGGCTGCACGAACTGGCGCGCGTAGGCGTTCAACGACTCGAGGTAGCGGCGCTGGCCCTCGGCGAAGAGGATGTCGAAGGCGAGCGTCGACTTGCCCGAGCCGGAGACGCCGGTCACGACCGTGAACTTCTCGCGCGGGATCTCGACGTCGATGCCCTTGAGGTTGTGCTCGCGCGCATGGCGCACCGAGATTCTCCCCCTGCCCTGGGAGGAGGGGGCGGGGGGGAGGGTCGCCTTGCGCTCCGCTTCGCTTCCTTCGGAAACGCCGATGAACGCAGATGAAGGCGCAGATGAACGCAGATATTCGGGGGACAAGGCCTTCTCGTATTCGGCGAGCGCGCGGCCCGTGTGCGAGCGCGCGTTGGCCATCACTTGCTCCGGCGTGCCGGTCGCCACGAGCTCCCCGCCCGCCTCGCCGCCCTCGGGGCCCAGGTCCACGATCCAGTCGGAGGCGCGGATCACGTCGAGGTTGTGCTCGATCACCACGAGCGAATGGCCCGCGGCGACGAGCTTGCGGAACGAGGCGAGGAGCTTCGCCACGTCGTCGAAGTGCAGGCCCGTCGTCGGCTCGTCGAAGAGGAAGAGGCGCGTGCCGGGCGTGCCCGGGCGCTTGGAGAGCGCGGAGATCGGCCGTCCCGCCGCTTCGGCGAGATGCCCCGCGAGCTTCAGGCGCTGCGCCTCGCCGCCGGAGAGCGTGGGCACCGGCTGGCCCAGTCGCAGGTAATCGAGGCCCACGTCCACCAGGGGCTGCAGGCGGCGCACGATCTCGGAATCGGCGGGGAAGGCCCGCACCGCCTCCTCGACGGTGAGCTCGAGCACGCCGGCGATGCTGCGGCCGTCCACCTTCACCTCGAGCACCTCGTCGCGGTAGCGCCGGCCGTCGCAGTCGGGGCAGCGCAGGTACACGTCGGAGAGGAACTGCATCTCCACGTGCTCGAAGCCGTTGCCGCTGCAGGTCGGGCAGCGGCCGTTGCCGGAGTTGAAGCTGAAGGTGCCCGGCGTGTAGCCGCGCGCCCTCGCGTCGGGCGCGGCGGCGAAGAGCCCGCGGATCGCGTCGAAGGCGCCCACGTAGCTCGCCGGGTTCGAGCGCGTCGTGCGCCCGATGGGCGACTGGTCGACGAGCACGATGTCGTTCACGCGGTCGGCGTTCACCAGCTCGCGCAACGCCCCGGGCGCCTCGGTCGGCTTGCCGAGCCGCTTGCGCAGCGCCGGGTGCAGCACGTCCTGCACGAGGGTCGACTTGCCGGAGCCCGAAACCCCCGTCACGCACACGAGCCGGTGCAGCGGCAGATCGACGTCGAGGTCCTTGAGGTTGTGCTCGGTCGCGCCGCGGATGCCGAGGCACACGGTGCCGCGCAGGGGATCGCGCCCGAGGTCGTTGGGCAGCTCCGTGCCCGGGCTGCGCACCTCCACCTCCGGCGCCCGCGCGTCGGCGCGGCGGCGCCCGGAGAGGTATTCGGCGGTGAGCGTCTTCGCGCGCTTGAGCGCCTCGGGCGGCCCGAAGAAGACGACGCGCCCGCCGTGCTCGCCGGGGCCGGGGCCCATGTCGAGGAGCCGGTCGGCCTCGAGCATGATCTGCGGATCGTGCTCGACCACGACGAGCGAATTGCCCGCGTCGCGCAGCCGCTTCATCACCTCGATCACCCGCCCCATGTCGCGCGGGTGCAGGCCGATCGACGGCTCGTCGAGCACGAAGAGCGTGTTCACGAGCGAGGTGCCGAGCGCGGTGGTGAGGTTGATCCGCTGCACCTCGCCGCCGGAGAGGGTGCGCGACTGGCGGTCGAGCGTGAGGTAGGCGAGGCCCACCTCGCGCAGATACCCGAGCCGCGAGCGGATCTCCCCGAGCAGGAGCTGCGTCGCCTCGTCGAGCGGCGTGGGCAGCGTCGCGCGCGCGAAGAACTCCGCCACGCGCTCGACGGGCATGAGCATCACGTCGTGGATCGACAGGCCCGGGAGCGAGGCGAGGTCGTCGCGCGACCACCGGGTTCCCTTCGGAAGGTGGCGCGCCGACGGGGCGAGCACGGCGTCGGCGTCCGCCTTCGTGCCGACGCGCCAGAGCAGCGACTCGGGCTTCAACCGCGCGCCGTCGCAGGCCGCGCAGGGCGTGTAGGCGCGGTAGCGCGACAGCAGCACGCGGATGTGCATCTTGTACGCCTTGGTCTCGAGCCAGTCGAAGAAGCGCTGCACGCCGTACCAGTGCGTCTTGCCCGACTTCCTCCAGCTCACCCAATCGTCGTCGCCCCCGATCACCCAGCGCTTCTGCTCCGGCGTGAGCTCGCGCCACGGTGTGTCGAGGGGGATGCGACGCGCCGGTGCGAATTTCTCGAGGTCCTCCTGGCACTCGTCGTAGCTCTTCGACTGGAAGATCTTCACGGCTCCGCCGCGCAGCGTCTTCGACTCGTCGGGGATCACGAGCCCGTAGTCCACGCCGATCACCCGCCCGAAGCCGCGGCACGTGTCGCACGCGCCGATGGGGGAATTGAACGAGAAGCGCGCGGGCGCGGGATCGGAATAGTGGATGTCGCAGTGGGCGCAGTGCAGGTCCGTCGAGAAGCGCCAGGCCTCGGCGCCTTCCTCGCCCACGAACACGTTCACCCGCCCGTTGCCCACGCGCAGCGCCGCCTCGATCGCCTCGACGACGCGCGCGCGCTCTGCGCCCGCGAGGCGCAGGCGGTCCTGCACCACTTCGAGCCGCGACCCCTCGCGGTGGTGGATGCGCGTGTAGCCCTGGGCCTGGAGGAGCTTGGTCACCTCCTCCTCGCTGAAGTTGGCGGGCACGTCGACCGGGAACGTCACGACGAGGCGCGGATCGCCCGCGGCCCTCGCGCGCTCCTCGAGCTCGGCGAAGATCGTCTCGGGGGTGTCGCGCCGCACGGGGCGCGCGCAGTCGCGGCAGTGCAGCCGCGCGGTCCGCGCGAAGAGCAGCTTGAGGTGGTCGTTGATCTCCGTCATCGTCCCGACCGTGGAGCGCGACGTGCGCACCGGGTTGGTCTGGTCGATGGCGATGGCCGGCGGGATCCCCTCGATGGATTCGACCTGGGGCTTGTCCATGCGGTCGAGGAACTGGCGCGCGTAGGGCGAGAAGGTCTCGACGTAGCGGCGCTGGCCCTCGGCGTAGAGCGTGTCGAAGACGAGGGAGGACTTGCCCGACCCCGAAGGGCCGGTGACCACGATGAGCTCCCCGGTCGGAAGGTCCACGTCGAGGTTCTTGAGGTTGTTCTGCCGGGCGCCGCGGATGCGGATCGCCTCGCGGGGCTCGTCGTCCAATGCGGTGGCGTCGCCGGGCTGGGCGGCGGAGAGGTCGTTCATCGGCTCGGGGCGGCGCCGGGCGGGCGCTGAAAGGGGGTGGAGCGCCCTCTATTCTAGGCGCAAAAGAGCGTTGGTCCGGGAACCGTATTTCTACCCACCAAATAGGTCCGAATCGGCCCTAATTCTTAGCTTGCACGCGCGGGTTGTGTCGCTGCTTGGCCGCAATTCCGAAGTGCAGCCGCTAAAGACTATCGATCGTCCTGTGCGCACGCCGCCCAATTTACCCTTGCTTAACGCTTGCGAGGGTAGAGGGGCGGACTCTCGGTCCGGCCGAAGCCGCCGCGTTCCTGCGGCGGCTTCGGCGTGGGCCAGTGACGGGGGTACTCTTCCTTGATGGCGAATCGCTCGACGCGGGTTCGCCCGGGCGAAGGGGTTTGCGAAGGCTCGGGCACCGGCTCCTGGATACGCGGCGGGATCGATGGCGCGAGCTGATAGCCGCGGAGCTTGTGGAGGGTCTTCGTCATCGTCTCAGCAAGATAGCGCGCGATCTGCCCGACGGCGACACTCGTGCCGTCCATCGACACGGCCGAGCCGCTTCGCGTACCCGAGGCCAATACGCCGCGGCGATTCGAAGACTCGTCGCTTACGGCCATCGCATCAGGATAGCGGGCACGCACGCTCGTGCTACCGGAGTATGACGATGGCGCGCCATTGTTGCGCCGGAATCCTCCGATCACCACCGTCTGGCTTCCCGAGGAGATGCCGTTGATCGATCCGTCACGCTTGACGTAGCTCCCCGCATCGTCGACTTCCCGCAATCTTCCCGATGGAGTGTCGAACCGCACGTACGCCGGGTCCTCGAAGTGCGATTGCCGGCCATAGCGCGGCTTGCCGAGCACCGGATCGTCCCGTTGGATCCACGCTTCGATTTCATGGTGCCTCGAATCTCCGTTCTCGACGCGTACCTTCCAGATTCCGCAGGGCGCCTCCCTTCCGCGTTGCGGTCGCCGATCCGTGGACGTCGGTGCGACAACGATCAGGGCCATGGGGCGACCGCCGTTGGCCGCATGCTCGAGGAATACGACGGTGCAAACGATCTCGCCATCGAGCTGGAGGGCCATCACGTCGCCTGCCCTGAACGGGCCTTCTTCGGCTCCCGCCGGTGGCGTGACGAACATGCTTGCGGTAGCCGCCGCCGCCGGCGAGGGCATCCACACCTCCAGGAAGTTCGGCGTCGCGTCGTCCGGAAGCACACGCCACTCCATCGTCTTCGAGCGCGCCGGCGCGAGGTCGAACTGTGCATGACAGCGGGACAGGAAATTGTTCCCCGTCGGGAGGACGATCCCCATCTCGCAGACCTCGTTGCGCTGGACCAGGAGCTCGTCCATCGCCTTCTCCAGGATCGCGCTTCCGTCGTGGGGGCCTCCGAGGTTCGCATGGGGGAAACTCACCACGATCGGCGCGAGGGCGCGCCGGTTGCGGCTCCGCCCACGCGCTATCCGATCCGCACGGTCCACGACATAGCGCAGGCCATCGAGAGTCTGCGGCCCGAGCGGCATGAGTCCCCAGCTGTCGCGCGCCGGGAGCTGGACGCAGACGTGGCGCGCGTCGTCTCCTTTGAGCGAATCGGGGTCGGCCCCGCCGGAGAGGTCCATGACGTGCGTTCCGTGTGCAAGCCGCTGCCGCGCACCATGGTATCCGGCTCGCCTGTACACCTCGTCTTCGTCGACATGGCCCGCGGATTGCGCGGCCGAGAACGCCGCGTTGATCTCGCTTGCGGGCCACTCGCGCCCGTAATCGAATCCATCGACAGGGCAGCTGCCATCCTGCGACCACAGGTATTCGATGCGCGTCGTGCGTGCACCGGCTTCGCGAAACCGACCGTTCGCGAAAGCGAAGTCGTCGTCGATCGAACCGATGACAACGGCCGGGGTGCGACGAGGCATGCGCGGTGGCACGTCCGGCGCGACCACCGTCACCTCGGGCTGAGGTGCGCCGATCGAAGGGAGCCCGAACTCGAAACGTTCGATGAAGTCGCGCAGGCGGGACTCGGTTCGCAACTTCGTGAAAAAGGGCGGTCGCACGAGCGCCGTGCAGTGGCGCGTGCTGCCAAGCCCGGCTGGCGGATTCCTGTATGCATAGGGCACCCGCAGCCACGCGCGAAGCGGGTGTACCAGGCCTGCCCATTCGCCAGCGGTATGTCCGTGCTTGAGCTCGATGAGCAAAGGCAGCCAGCGTACGTCTCGCGGCGTACGCAAGAGGTCCGTGAACCTCGTGGCATCGGCCCAGACGAGGTATGCATCGACGCGGGGCGCATCGCTTCCGCGCCAGTACCGCGCTCCGCTCCAAGCCCCTCGGGAAATCGGCGTCCAGTTGTAGCGCATGGCTCCCCCGTCACGGCCTGACCGCGCCCGGCGGTCCTTGCTCGCGCCACTCGTTTTGCGCCGTTTGCCAGAGCCACCACAGCACGGGCGAGTGGTTTGCGGAGCTTGCGCGCGGCGTCGCAAGATGCGGCGGTCGGGGATGCTTCTCGAACTCGCCGGGATTGAAGTCGTCCTTGAACTCGGGACCGATGAAGCCGCGGGCTTCGAAGGCTGGGTTGCCCTTGCGGCAGCGGCGGACGAAGTAGTCTCCCAGAGCCGTGCCCAGTACGTGTCCCGCGGCGGTGTCGACGGGGAAATGCACTCCTGCGACGGTCCGGTTCACCGCTATCCGGCACGCCTGGGCGAGGAGCTGCTTGCGAAGGAGGTCCGTGCGACGGTGCGGCGGCAGGATTTCCCAGAATGCGGTCGCGACGATGTGGGCCTGCGTGGAATGGCCGCTCGGCAGCGAGCCGTGACCCGGCGTGGGAATCATCGGCTGCACCTGCGGGGAATACTCCAGCGCGCGCGGGCACGCGAGTGCCTGCTTGACGCGCATTTCGACGGTCGTCGCGAAGCGCACCGCGGCGTTGAGGTATTCGAGGGTCTTCGGCGTGCGGTCTGGCTGCAGGTACGCCAACATCGTCCATAACGGCGTCTGCACCCCCATCTGCGTGAGGATCTCCGACTCGCGATCCTCGCGCAGCTCGGAGTAATCGTCGAGGTACTTGAGCTGGTCCAGGAACACCTCGGACGTGGGGCGCTGCAGCCACACGATCGGCTTGCCGCTGACATCGGAGAGCTTGACCGTCTCGCGCGCCACGTCGGTCGAGAACCGGACGCTGCTCAGCAACTCGAAGGCGAAAACTTCGGAGCGCACCCACGGCTCCCATTTCCACAACTCCTCGAAGGCATCGTTTCTCATGGAGGGCAGCTCCGGCTCGCGAACTGGCCCCTCCCAATACCCGACGATGCCGTCGCGATGCTTGATCAGCGCGTCTGACCAGGTCTCCGCTCCCAGCCCATCGAGCCCTCCCCAGCCGGCTCCCGGCTGCCCGCCCGGCCCGCCCGATCCGCCAGAACCGCCAGAACCGCCAGAACCGCCCGATCCGCCAGAACCGCCGGAACCGCCCGATCCGCCAGAACCGCCCGAACCTCCCGCCCCGCCGAGTGTGGTGCTCATGTGTGCGCCTCCCTGTTTTTTGCTTGGTTGTTGCTTGTAGCGACCTCCTATTCCGGCACTCCTGCCCGCCGCAACGCCTCCGCCCAAACCTTGCCCGTCTCGAACTGGCCGCTCGGATTGGACTCGAGGTAGCCGCGAACGGTGAGGCCTGGCTGTATCTGCAGCAGCTGTTTGACGGTCTTGCGCGCATCATCGATGCGGCCGAGTTGGGACTGGGCAATCGCGAGCGCCCGGAACGTCGAGGGGTGGACCCGGTTCGTCCGCAACGAGCGTTCCGCCAGCTGGATGGCGCGCTCGTAGAGACCGGCGGAGTGCGCCGCGGTCGCAGCCAGCGATTCGTAGAAGTAGCGCAGGGGATCGAGTGGCGAGAGCACGAGCGCGCGCTCGGTCCCCTCGACCGCGAGCTGTCCCTCGCCCTTGAACGCGTGGAGCGTGCCTTTGAGCAGCCATGCCAGCGATTCGTTCGGATTGACTTCGAGAGCGTGCTCGTAGCGCTCCTGTCCGATGTCGAGGCGCTTGAGGAGGTTGGTGTGGACGAAACCGTCGATGGTGAGCGCGAGCGCGCAGTCCGGCTCGTTGTCGAGCGCGCGCTTGGTGCAGTCGAGGGCCATCTTCGCATCGAGCGCGCGGTCGACCGAGCGCCCGCGGTTGTAGCGCAGGACGTGCCATTTAGCGAGCCACGCGTGCGGTACGGCCTGTCGCGGCGTCCTCTCCGTGAGCGCCTCGAGCATGGCCCCCGCGCGGTCGAAGTCGTGCGTGGCCCCCCGGTGCATCAGCGCGATGGCGCCCATGAGGAGCGTGTAGCTCGCGAGGTTGGGAAGGGCAAGCATCTGCGAGCGCCGGATTTCGGCGTTCAGGATCGCCCCGCCGATCTCGGCGGCGATACGCTCGGCGAGGTCGTCTTCGCCATTCACGATGGCGCGGACCGAGCCGCGCAGGGAAGCGGACCAGGCTATCGCCTGCGATTCCGTATCGACCAGCTCGACGTTGAGTGCCAGGCGGTGCTTGGAAACGCGGTAGGCGCCCGAAAGCACGTAGTTCGCCCCCAAGTGCTGGCGAACGACGCCGAGGGGAGCCGAACGTCCCCGGAATGCCGTGGTCGACAGGCGCGAGATCACTCGCAGCGCCGGCGTTCGCGAGAGCGTTGCGATCAGGTCGTCGGCGACGACCTCGCCAAGCGGAAAGTGGTCCGCGTCGTCGACGTAGCAATCGAACGGAATGACCGCGATCGTCGGCAGGAGCTCGACGAAGGCAGCGACGCCGGGCCCGATCACCGGTCGCGGACCCGGCGGTCCCAGGCGATATGCGCGCACCGGCTCGCTGAGGTGCTTGAGATGGCACTGTCCGAGATCCTCGATGTCCGCATCGAGGTCGAAGGTAAGCTGGTCGCGGATGTCGGCCGAGACAACGAGCTCCCCGGGCCCGGCCAGCGTGCTCAGCCGCTGCGCGAGGTTCACACCGTGACCGTATAGGTCTTCCGAGTGCACGAGCACGCCGCTCACATGCATGCCCATCCGCAGGAACATGTGGCGGTCGGGTGGCAGCCCTTCGTTGGAGAGCGAGCATGAGCTCTGGATATCGAATGCAGCGGCCGTTGCCTGGCGCGCATCGCAGAATTCGATGAGCATTCCGTCGCCGAGGCTCTTCACCTTGCGCCCCTGCCGCGTCGGCAGGATCCGGTGCTCGACGTGCTCGACGAGGCGGCGCCAGTGTGCGACCGCTTCCTCCTCGTCGCTTTCCATCAGGCGGACCGACTCGACCAAGTCCATGACCAGGATGGTGCGCACGGCGCGCGCCGGGAAATTGGCGAGCATCGAATCGACGTCCTGCATCGTCAGCGGCCCTTTGTTCAAGCCTTCTGCGGTCGGGCAGCGCCCGTCCTTCCCGTGCGCGGATGAGGACGCCGTGGACCGCTGCTGCACGGCGCGCCTATGATCGACTCTATTCCGGGGTTTCGCAACAACGTGCGTTAAGCGGCTCTCGACGAGCAGGCCGAGAAGCGGCTGGGTGGCCAACGGCCGCAGACGATGGGTTGGCGGCTCTCTCATCTTGGACGGGCGCTGGGATGGGCGCCTTCCGGATTGCGCAATCCGTCTAGGCTAGGTAGTGGACCGGCAGGCGGCAGCCGCAGGTTCGGCACTCGCGCCGCGTGATTTTCGTCAAGAACTTCCCGAAGCGATCGTTTATGGAGCGGCCGTCCCGGGCCCAAGAATGAAAAGGCCCCGGGACTTGACCCCCGGGGCCCTTCCCGGATGAACGCCGGGCGCTCCTCTCCCCCTCCCTTGCCGGCTTTTCAGGCCGCGAGAGCCTCCGACGGGGCGGATCCGGTCACCATGCCGTACGCCGGCTCCGTGAGGAACTCGACGAACTCCTCGCTCGAGACGAGCCGGTCGAGGAGCCACGCGGCCTCGTCGTAGCGCGTCCCGAACGCGCCGGGCAGCGTGGAGACCTTGCGCAGCTCCTCGGCGAGGACCTGGCGGAAGAGCTCGAGCGTCACCTTGCGCCCGTCCTCGAGCACGCCGCGGGGCGAGCGGATCCACTGCCAGATCTGCGAGCGCGAGATCTCCGCCGTGGCCGCGTCCTCCATCAGGTTGTTGATGGGCACGCACCCCTGGCCGCCCAGCCACGACCCGATGTACTGCAGGCTCACGTTCACGTTCGTGCGCAGCCCCTGCTCGGTGATCGGCGACTGCGGCGCGAACTCGAGCAGGTCCGCGGCCCGCACGCGCACGTCCTCGCGCTTGCGGTCGATCTGGTTGGGTTGCGGCATCACGCGGTCGAACACGGCCTTCGCCAAGGGCACCAGCCCGGGATGCGCGACCCACGTGCCGTCGAAGCCGTCGTTCGCCTCGCGCTCCTTGTCGGCGCGCACCTTGGCCATCGCCGCCTCGTTCGCGGCCGGGTCGCCCTTGATGGGGATCTGCGCGGCCATTCCGCCCATCGCGTGGGCGTTGCGGCGGTGGCAGGTCTTCACCAGGAGCTGGCAGTAGGCGCGCAGGAACGGGCTCGTCATCGTGACCAGCGCCCGGTCGGCGAAGACGAGGTCGTGGCCGGGGGTCCCCAACTTGTTGGGGCGTCCCAGCTTCTTGATGCACGAGAAGATGTAGTCCCACCGGCCGCAGTTGAGGCCCGCCGAGTGCTCGCGCAGCTCGTAGAGGATCTCGTCCATCTCGAAGGCGGCGGGCAGCGTCTCGATGAGCACCGTCGCCTTGACCGTCCCGCGCGGCAGGTGCACGCGGACTTCGGCCTCGTTGAAGACGTCGTTCCAGAGGCGCGCCTCGAGGTGGCTCTCGATCTTCGGCAGGTAGAAGTAGGGGCCGCTGCCGTTCGCCACCAGCTTCTCGGCGTTGTGGAACATGTACAGGCCGAAGTCGAAGAGCGCGCCGGAGACGGGCTCGCCGTCGACCAGCATGTGGCGCTCCAGCAGGTGCCACCCGCGCGGGCGCACGATGAGGGTCGCGGTCTTCTCGGCGAGCTCGTAGGTCTTGCCGTCGGCGCTCTTGAAGCCGATGGAGCGGTCGATCGCCTGGCGCAGGTTGATCTGGCCGCGCACGACGTTGTCCCAGGTCGGGGTGAGCGAGTCCTCGAAGTCCGCCATGAAGGTGCTCGCGCCCGAGTTGAGCGCGTTGATCACCATCTTGCGGTCCGTCGGCCCCGTGATCTCCACGCGGCGGTCCTGAAGGTCGGCGGGCACCGGCGAGACGGTCCACTCGCCGTCGCGGATCGAGCGCGTCTCGGGCAGGAAGCCGAACGTCTCGCCCGCGTCGAGCCGCGCCTGGCGCTCGGCGCGCGCGGCCATCAGCTCGCGCCGGCGCGCCTCGAACTTGCGGTGCAGGTGGGCCACGAAGCCGATCGCGGGCGGGGTGAGGATCCGGTCGAAGAGGTTCGGCTGCTCCGGGGGCAGCTGGATGCCGGGAATGGTGAAATTGTCGCGTTTCATGGCTTGCGCTCCTCCCCCTAGTCCGCCGCCGCCTGCTCCGGGCGGATCGGCGTGGCGTTCACGAAGAACTGCTCGTCCTCGGTGGATCCCGCGAGCGCCGTGGTCGACGACTTGCCCGCCTGGATCGCCTGCGTCACCTCGTCGAAGTAGCCGGTGCCCACCTCGCGCTGGTGCTTGACCGCGGTGAAGCCTTTCTCCGCGGCGGCGAACTCGGCCTGCTGCAGCCTCACGAACGCCGTCATGTTCTCGCGCGCGTAGCCGTACGCGAGGTCGAACATGCCGAAGTTGAGCGCGTGGAAGCCGGCGAGCGTGATGAACTGGAACTTGTAGCCCATGGCGCCCAGCTCGCGCTGGAACCTGGCGATCGTCGCGTCGTCGAGGTTCTTCTTCCAGTTGAACGACGGCGAGCAGTTGTACGCGAGCATCTTGTCCGGGTACTTCGCGCGGATCCCCTCGGCGAAGCGGCGCGCGAAGGCGAGGTCGGGCGTGCCGGTCTCGCACCAGACGAGGTCGGCGTACTCGGCGTAGGCGAGCCCGCGCGAGAGCGCCTGGTCGAAGCCCTTGCGCGTGCGGAAGAAGCCCTCGCTCGTGCGCTCGCCGGTGAGGAAGGGCTTGTCGTTCTCGTCCACGTCGGAGGTGACGAGGTCGGCGGCCTCGGCGTCGGTGCGGGCGAGCAGGATCGTGGGCACCCCGAGCACGTCGGCGGCGAGCCGCGCCGCGATGAGCTTCTGCACGGCCTCCTGCGTGGGCACCAGGACCTTGCCGCCCATGTGCCCGCATTTCTTGACGCTCGCGAGCTGGTCCTCGAAGTGGACGCCCGCGGCGCCCGCCTCGATCATCGCCTTCATGAGCTCGAAGGCGTTGAGCACGCCGCCGAAGCCCGCCTCGGCGTCGGCCACGATGGGCGCGAACCAGTCGATGTCGTGCTTGCCCTCGGCGTGGTCGACCTGGTCGCAGCGCTGCAGGGCCGCGTTGATGCGCCGCACGACGGTGGGCACGCTCGTCGTGGCGTAGAGCGACTGGTCGGGGTACATGGCGAGGCTGTCGTTCGCGTCGGCGGCGACCTGCCAGCCGGAGAGGTAGATCGCCGGCACGCCCGCGCGCACCTGCTGCATGGCCTGGTTGCCGGTGAGCGCGCCCAGCGAGTTCACGAACGAGCGCTCCTGCATGAGCTTCCAGAGCTTCTCGGCGCCGCGGCGGGCGAGCGTGTGCTCGACCTGGAGGCTGCCGCGCAGGCGGTACACGTCCTCGGCCGTGTAGCCTCGCTTCACGCCGCTCCAGCGGGGATTCTCGTTCCAGTCCTTGCGGATGCGCTGCACTTCGGTATCGCGGGTCATGCCCGTTTCTCCTGGTTAGCTCCGGGAAAATCCGGTGTTGGGAATGCATCAAAGCATTCCGGCGGTCCCGTCCGGAATTGGAATGTGGGCAAGCGACCCTTCGCGGATCGCGAAGGGGGCCCCGGGAGGGGTGGGGGCTACTTGCGGCCGGTGAAGTCGTCGACCAGCTGGCGGGCGGCGGCGGGCAGGAGCGCGTACTGGCGCACGGCGACGTACATGCGGCGCCGGGCCCAGGCGTCGGTGAGGCGCACGGAGCGCAGGCCCATCGAGCGCGCGTAGACCCGCACGGCCGCCTCGGGCAGGACGCCGATGCCGAGGCCCGCCTGGATGAGCCGCGCCACGACGTCGAAGCTCTTCACCTGCACCCGCAGGTGCAGGGGCTTGCCGGCGAGCGTGGCCTGGTGCGAGCACAGGCGCGAGATCACGGTGTTGCTCTCGAGCCCCACGAAGTCGTGGTCGAGGAGCTTGTCGAAGGCGATGCTGCGGGCGCGAAGGGGGTGCTTCATGGGCACCGCGGCGACCAGCGTGTCGGCGCGGTAGTCGAAGAGCTGCAGCGCGTCGGAGCCCTCGGCGCCCTCCATGACGATGCCCACGTCCGCCGTGCCGGCGAGGAGGGCCGCCACGATCGCGGAGCTGCGCTCCTCGCCGAGCGCCACCTTGATCGCGGGATGGCGTACCGCGAACGACGCGAGGTCCTCGGGAAGGTACTGGGCGAGCGCCGAAGCGTTGGCCTGCATGCGCACCACGCCCTTCGCGCCCATGGTGTAGTCCGAGATCTCGGCGCGCATCTGGTCGACCTGGTCCATCATCTGGCGCGCGTGGAAGAGCAGCGCCTCGCCCGCGGGCGTGAGCTCGACGCCGCGCGCGGTGCGGTGCAGCAGCCTCACGCCGAACTGGTCCTCGAGCTGGGCGATGCGGCGGCTCGCCGCGGCGAGCGCGATGTGCGAGGCCGAGGCGGCCTTGGTGATGCTCTTCGTCTCCGCGACGCGGATGAAGAGGGCCAGGGAGGTGAAGTCGGGGCGCATGTCAGGAGAGGAAGCGCCGCGGCGAGACGGCCCCGGCGAGGTCGCGCGGAAGCGGCAGCGGCTCGTCCTCGAGCGCGCTCGCGACGAGCTCCGCGCCGAGCGGCGCCCAGAGCAGGCCGCGGGAGCCGAGGCCCGTGAGCGTGTGCACGCCCTCGACCGCGGTCGCTCCGGCGATCGGCAGGCGGTCGGGGACGGTGGTGCGGAATCCCGTCCATCCCGCGAGCCCCCCGGCGTGCACGCCCGCCGCGAACCCGGGCAGCATCGAGTCGGCCCGGTCGAGGTTCTCGCGGTGGTCGGCCGGGCGCACCGCGGTGTCCCCGTCGTCGTGCTGGTAGGTCGCGCCGACCGCATGGCCGCCCTCGAAGAGCGGCGCGACGTAGCCCGCCCCGCTCACGACGACGTCGAGCGCGCGCTCGGGCGCCGCGGGAAGGTAGGTGAGCTGCCCGCGGACGCGGGCAAGGCGAAGCCGCGCCTCGGGGAGCAGCCGGCGCGCCTCGATCGCGTTGGCGAGCACCAGGACGGGCGCCTCCCCCAGAACCCGCCCGTGGGCGTCGAGCGCGCGCCAGTCGGCCCCTTCGCGCTCGAGGCGCTCGACGCGGGTCCCGAAGCGGCGGCGCACGCGCGTGCCCGCGCGCGCGAAGCTCGCCACGCCGAAGCTCGCGGGCGAGAGGACCGCGCCCCCCGGGAACCACCAGCCCGCGCCGCGCACTTCGCGGCCGGCGATCTCCCGCGCGCGCGCCGCGTCCACGAAGGCGAGGAATTCCGCCGGGTACTCCTGCGAGCGGGCGATGGCCTCGAAGCGCACCGCTTCCTCGGCGTCCTGCGCGAGCTGCAGCACGCCGCAGCGGTTGCAGACGAGGTGGTAGCCGTCGTGCTCCAGCGCGCGGAAGTGCTGGGAGGCGTACAGGAAGGCGCTGCGCGACAGCTGCGCGTTGAGCGCGTCGCGCAAGTTGGCGATCGGGCGCACGAGGCCCACGGCGGGCGGCGTGCGCTCGGCGCTCGCCTCCACGAGGTCCACCTCCCAGTCGCGCGAGGCGAGGCGCTCGGCGCAGAGCGTGCCGGCGAGCCCCGCCCCGACCACGACCGCGCGGCGCGCGGCGCGTCGCGCGCCCGTGGCGGCGGTTCCCTCGCGGATCCCGGCGAGCATCTCCCTCTTGGCGGCGAAGCCCGCGCGCTTGTCGACCCGGAAGCCCGCGCCGGCGAGCGCGGCGCGCACGCCTCCGGCCACGGTCCACGTGGCGAGCGTCGCCCCGGGAGGCGCGAGGCGCGCGAGCTCGCGCACCAGCTCCGGCGTCCAGAGCTCCGGGTTCTTCGCCGGCGCGAAGCCGTCCAGGTAGAGCGCGTCGGCCTTCGCCTCGAGCTGGGGCAGCAGCTCGCGCGCGTCCCCGAGCAGGAGGGTGAGGATCACGCGGCCGCCGTCGAAGTGCAGCCGGTGGAACCCGGCGAGCGCCGGCGGCCAGACCGCGGCGAGCGCCCGGGCGAGCGTATCGACCTCGGGGAACGGAGCGAGGGCGGCGGCGAGCTCGTCGCGGGCGAAGGGACGGTTCTCCACGGACACGAAATGCAGGCGCCCGGCCCGGGCGGGATCGGCGCGCCACGCGTCCCACGTCGCCACGAAATTCAGCCCGATGCCGAAGCCGGTCTCGACGATGGTGAAGCTCGCGCGGCCCGCCCAGCGCGCCGGCAGCCCGTTGCCGCCGAGGAAGACGTGGCGCGCCTGCGCGAGGCCCCCGTGGCTCGAGTGGTAGACGTCGCCGAACTCGGGCGAGTACGCCGTGCCGTTCTCGTCGCGTGCGAGGCGGGCCGTGGGCAGGGTGACGGTGTGGCCGGCCATGGAGCCATCATAGCGGAGGGCCGGGCGCGGCATCGTCACGCCCCGATTGCCGCGATAATGGAGGCCATGGCCCTCGTCCTCGACCTCCCCGCCGGGCTCACCGGAACCGCCGAGATGGTGGTCGGCGAGCAGCACACCGCGCCGCGCGTGGGCAGCGGGCGCATCCACGTGCTCGCCACGCCGGTGATGATCAACCTGATCGAGGCGGCCGCGCTCGCCGCGGTGGAGCAATCGCTGCCCGAGCTCCACCAGAGCCTGGGGACGCACCTCGACATCTCGCACGTGGCGGCCACTCCCGTCGGCATGCGCGTGCGTGCGACGGCGGAAGTGACGCGGGTGGAGGGCCGCACGATCCATTTCCGCGTGCGCGCCGAGGATGAGCGCGAGCTGATCGGCGAGGGCACCCACGAGCGCGTCGTGGTGAACGTGGAGCGCTTCGACCGGCGCGTGCAGGAGAAGGCCCGGCGCGACTAGCGCGGCGCGGCGGGCGCGGCGTCGAAGGCCTTGAGGCCCTGGTAGAGGATCGGGTCGCCCGGCCCGCCCGAGGGGGCGGCGAGATCGACCGCGACGTCGGGGCGCAGCGGTTCGCGCGGCGAGCCGTCGAGGAGCAGGGTGCGCTCCGCGGGGAAGCGCAGCACGATGCGGCTATGCGGCAGGGTGACGGCGCGCAGGTCGCCGTGCAGGCCCGCGGTGGGCGTGCCGAGGAGGCGCGCGTGGGCCGCCTCGCGCAGGCCCGCGCCGAGCGCCTCGGCTTCCCCTTCGGTCCAGCGGTCCACGAGGACGACGAGCGGCGCCCCGTACCGGAGGGTGCCTTCGGGGACGAGGTCGGTCACGCGCGCGCCGGATCGCGCGACCCGGATCTGCCAGGGCGTGCCCGCGGGCGCGAAGCGGGCGAGGATCGCGCGGGTCGCCGCCCGCGTGGGCGGCCCGGGGGATTGGCGCAGGTCGAGGATCATCCCTCGCGTATCGGCGAGGAGGGCCAATGCGCGGTCCAGCTCCCGGACTACGCGCTCCGCGGGTTGCGCGGCCCGCAGGCGCACGTAACCGAGGTCGCGCGCTTCGCCCATGCGCAGCGCGGTGACGGCGGGGCCGTGGGGCGGGGGAGCCGCCGCGCGCTCGACCACCAGCGAGCGCGTTCCGCGCGCGTCGCGCACCTCGAGGCGCAGCCCGCCGATCCGCGGTCCCGCGAGCAGACTGCGCAGCGCGCGGTCGCGTTCCGCGGGGCTCGCGCCTTCCCCCGCCTGCTCGCGCACCGCCTCGGCGACGTCGCGCCCCTGCACGCGCGTCACCGCATCGCCGGGCTTGAGGCCCGCCACGTCGGCGTCGCCGAAGGCGCGCACGGCCTCCACGACCGCCGCCCCGTCCCTCCATCGCGCCCAGATGTCGGTCTCGGAGGGAATGCGCCGGCGCGCCTCGGGCGTGCGCTGCGAGAGCGTGACGTGCTGGTCGTCCAGCGCATCGACGGCACCCTCGAGCGCGGCGAGGAGCTCGCGGCTCGTGCCGGCGTGCACGGCGCGCGGGCGCCACTTCGCGCGCACCTTGCTCCATTCGGCGCGGCGGCCGTCGAAGTACGCGTAGCCGGTGTCGATCGCGCGCCACAGGACGTCGAAGTCCTCGGCGCGCGCCTGGGCCGGGGTCGTCTTCCCGGCGTGGGCCGGTGGGGAGGCGGCGAGGGCCGGGGTGACGGCGAGCAGGAGCGCGGCGCAAGCGAGAGCGCCCGCCGCGCGGGCGAGTTGCGTCACGCCGACCCGACGGGCGCGGCGGCGAGGCGCCGCTCGATCTCCACGAGGCGCTGCCCGAGCACGTCGGCCGTCGCGAAGCCGGAGGCGACGAGGTAGAGCGAATCGCCGCGCTCGAGGGCGAGCGTGGGGAATCCCGACACGCCGAGCGACCGGGCGCGCTCGAAATCGGCGCGCGTGGCCTCGCGCAGGCCCGGCGATTCGAAGGCGGCGAGGAACGCGGCGCGGTCGTAGCCCTCTCGGGCCGCGAGGTCGGCAAGCGCCTCGGCGCGCGTGACGTCGATCCCGTCGCGATAGAACGCCGACTGCACGGCCTTCATGAAGCCGAAGGCGTGCGAAGCGTCGAGGCCGCGGGCCGCGACCACCGCGCGGCACGGTGGCTCCGTGTCGTAGACGAAACCGGGCTGCGCGAAGATGGCTTCCGAGAACGGCAGGCCGCTCACCGCGTGGACGTGCTCCCAGTGGCCGCGCAGCATCGCCTGGAATTCCGGGCTCATGGGCCGCGTGTTGCCGGGACGCAGCCCGCCCATCAGCAGCTCGAGCCGCGCGTCCGGGCGTCGCTCGAGCAGCCTCGCGAGCTCGGGACCGAAGCCGTAGCACCACGAGCACAGGGGGTCGGCGACGTAGAGCAGCCGCATCACGCCAGCGGCCCCCTCATGCGGCGATCGAGCGGCCGAGCGAGAGGGCGACGACGCGGTTGCGCCCGCGGCTCTTGGCGAGCCCCAGCGCTTCCTCGGCGCGCGCGACGAGGCGGTCGACGCTTTCCGGGCCCTCGTCGAGGCGGGCGGCGACCCCGGCGCTCACGGTGAGGGCGAGCTTGATCGCCTCGACCTCGATCTCCGTGGCCGCGACCGCCTTGCGCAGCCGTCCCGCCACCACGACCGCCCCCGGACCGGGCACGTCGGGAAGCAGCACGAGGAACTCCTCGCCGCCGTAGCGCACCAGCATGTCCTCCTTGCGGAGCGATGCGCGCAGCGTGTCGGCGAGCCGTGCGAGCACCTCGTCGCCGACGCGATGGCCGTGCTTCTCGTTCACGACGCGGAAGTGGTCGATGTCGACCATGATGATCGATAGCGGCTGCCCCGCGCGCCGGGCGCGCGACATCTCGCGCTCGGCGATCTCGTGGAACGTGCGGCGGTTGTACGCGCCGGTGGTCGGGTCGAGGGTCGCGAGCCGCAGCGCCTGGGCGTCAGCGCGCTCCTTGTGCATGAGCAGGAACGCGAACGAGCTCGCGACCGCGGCCGCGGAGGCCGCGAGGAAGCCGAGCGCCTGGCCGCCCGCGGCGGCATCGAAGACGGCGAGCGGCCGCGAGGACAGCGCCGCGGCGATGGCGCGCGCGAGGCACGCGATCGAGGCGGTGGCGTAGCACGCGGCGAGCAGGGAGCGGCCGAAGCCGCGCCGCGCGCGCGGGCGCTGCCACGCGAGGAGCGCGAGGGCGGCGAGGAGCGTACCGAAGACGAGGCCGCCGAAGAGGATCGCCGTGGAAGCTTCGGAGGCCACCAGCACCACGGGCACGGCCACGGCGGCGATCACCGCGGTGTGGACCCACGTGGGCAGCGCCCGGCGGTCGAAGGCGAGGAGCGCCCCTGCCTGGAGCGTCATCGACAGGGCGAGCAGGCCAGCGGCGGCGGCGAGCGCTCCCGCGCGGGGCTCGAGGCCCGCCGCGAAAAGCATGAAGGAGAGGGCGCGCACGCCCAGCGACGCGCTCCACTGCCCCACGCCTTCCCGGGGGCGCGCGGCGATGCCGATCCCCACGACGACCGCGAAGACGACATCGGCCAGGGCCAGGAAGGCCCACAGCGTGGGGGGATGGATCATCGCGCGAGGGTAGCGGCAGTCGGCGGGGCGCGCAATGAGCCAGCGCACAGGTCGCCGCACATCGCGTTCCGGCGCGGCCTCGCCCGGCCGCGGCGCCCCTCAGCCCGCGTTCTTCACCCGGTACATCGCCTCGTCGGCCGAGGCGAGCAGGGCGGCCGGGTCCCCGCCGTGGTCCGGATAGAGGCTCACGCCGATGCTCGCCCCGCAGCGCACTTCCGTGCCCCGCCAGTCGAAGGGCGAGGCGAAGGCCCGGCGGATGCGCTCGCCGATGATGCCGGGAGTGTCGGGGCTCACTTCGTTGTCGAGGAGCACGACGAACTCGTCGCCGCCCAGGCGCGCCACGGTGTCCACCTCGCGCACGCAGGCGCGGATGCGCGCCGCGCTCTGCCGCAGCACCTCGTCGCCGGCGGCATGGCCCAGGGTGTCGTTCACCTTCTTGAAGCGGTCGAGGTCGATGAACAGCAGCGCCAGCCGCTCGCCGCGGTGGTTCACCCGGCGGATGGCGTGCTCGAGGCGGACCGCGAGCGAGCTGCGGTTCGGCAGCCCCGTGAGCGCGTCGTACGCCGCGGCCTGCTGCAGCTGCTCCTCGGCCTCGATGCGCGCCGTGACGTCCTCGGCGAGCGCGAGGATGGAGACCGTGCGCCCGTCGCTGTCGCAGAAAGCGGAGCTGTACCACTCGCACCAGATCGTGCGGCCGTCGCGCGTGAGGTTGCGCGCGAGCATGCGGTTGCGCCGCGTGCGCCCCTGGGCGAGCTCGGCCACGAGCGCGGCGACGGTCTCGCGCGAATCGGGGTGCACCAGCCGGAACTCCCGGTACGAGCGGCCCCGCACCTCCTCGAACGTCCAGCCGAAGATCGCCTCGGCCTGGCGCGACCAGCGCCTCACCCGCAGGTCGGCGGTCAGTTCCACGACCGCGAGCGGCGTGTTCTCGATATGGGTCGCGATCTCTTCCAGGGCGCGCCCCAGGGCGTCGTGCGTGCGCTTGAGCTCGTTCACCTCGAGCGCGCAGGAGAAGACGCCCGCGATCCGGCCCTCCGCGTCGCGATGGGGCCGCAGGTCGACGGAAATCCACAACGAGGTGCCGTCGCGCCGCCGCGCCTCGCGCTCGTAGTGCACGTCCTCGCCGGCGAGGGCGCGGCGCATCCAGGGCGCGATGACCGCGTAGGCCTCGGGACCGTGCAGCTCGCGCAGCGTGCGCCCGACGATGTCGCGCGAGGTCGTGCCGAACCACTCGCCGAGCGCCCGGGACGCGAAGCGGATGCGCTCGTCCGCGCCGACGTAGCTCACCAGCCCGCCGACGTTCGAGGCGAACGCTTCCAGGAAGCTTTCCGCCGAAGGGAAGGCCTCGGGAACGAGGGGGGAGGACTGCCGGTTATCCACAGGGTGCGGGGCGCCGAAGGCGCGCATTATGCACCCGCTCCCCACCCCCCACAACGGGCGCCTATCGGAGTTCGAGGTCGGCGGCGAAGGGACGCACGGGGTAGTGGAAGCGCACCGGGCCGTCGGGCTCGGCGTGGAGGAACTGGTGCACGAACGGATCCTTCGACTCCACCATCTCGCCGGTGGGTCCGCCGGCCACGATGACCCCGTCGTTCAGGATGAAGAGGTGGTCGGCCAGGCGCAGCGCCTCGCCCACGTCGTAGGTCACGATCACGGAGGTCGCCCCGAGCGCATCGTTCAGGGTGCGGATGAGGTTGCAGATCACGTTGAGGGTGATCGGATCGAGGCCCGCGAACGGCTCGTCGTAGATCACGAGCTGGGGATCGAGCGCGATGGCGCGCGCGAGCGCCACCCGCCGCGACATGCCGCCGGAGAGCTCCGCGGGCATGAGGCGGTGCGCGCCGCGCAGGCCCACGGCGTGCAGCTTCATGATCACCAGGTCGTGGATGAGCGACTCGGGCAGCTCGGTGAGCTCGCGCATCGGGAAGGCGATGTTGTCGAACGTCGACAGGTCGCTGAACAGCCCCCCCTTCTGGAACATCATGCCCATGTGCCGACGCAGCGCGTAGAGCTCCGCGGCGTCGAGGCGGGGCACGTCGCGGCCGCACACCGAGACGTTCCCGGCCGCCGGGCGCAGCGACCCGGCCATCAGCTGCAGCAGCGTGGTCTTGCCCGAGCCGCTGGTGCCGAGGATCGCGGCGATCTGACCGCGGCGGATGCGCAGGCTCACGTTGCGCAGCACGGGTCGCGCTCCGTAGGCGAAGCGCAGGCCCTCGATCTCGACGATGTTTTCCGCGGAAGCCATCGCGGCCATTATCGCATCGCCCCGTCGCGGCCTCCACGTCAGGGCGCCGGGCGATTCGCCGGTGAAGGTGCCGCCCATCTCTCCAGGCGATGCGCCCGAGTTCTGGCGAGCTGCTCGGCCACGCGGCGCGCGAAGCCCGCGCCGCGGGCGCCGGGCGCGGGCAGGGGCGGGGCGCGGTAGACGGAGCGCTTCGCCTGCGGCGCCACGCGCGCGAGGAAGACGTCGGTGCGGTCGTCGAGGGAGCCGGTCGTGCGCACGTACAGCGGCAGGAAATCCGTGCCGGCGCTCGCGAGGCCCATGTAGTCGCCGAGGAAGTACGCGCCGTCGGCGAGCGGCGCGAGCGCGAGGTCGAAGGGGCCCGCGACGAGCGATTCGCTCCAGTGCTCGCCGTCGACCGATTGCGCGAGCCGCTCCTCCGCGGGAATCGCCCCGGCGCCGGGCGCGTCCGTGGGCAGCGTGAAGTACGAGACGCCGATGGTGCCGTCGGCGCGCACGTGCACCTGGGGCGTGAAGGCCGTGACGGACGGATCCGCGTTCACGCGCACCGCAGCCGACCACGTGAGGCCGCCGTCGGTCGAGCGCGCGAGCGCGATGCCGTCGCGCACGCCCGTGAAGCGCGCGTCCTGCCAGGCCACGTCGAGGGACCCGTCGGGCGCCACGGCCATCTGCGCGACCGAAGAGCCGTCGCGGATCGGGGCTCCGCTGCGCGGATCCCGGGCTCCCAGGGGCTGGTCGGCGTCGATGCGCACGGGAGCGGACCAGGTGAGGCCGCGGTCGGTCGAGCGGATCACCTCGAGCGCCGCCTCGGTCGCGCGGGTCTCGTCGCCCACGAGGCGCGTGTAAAGGTCCACCAGCGTCCCGTCGGGCAGCACGCGGATGAGATTCCCGAGGGTCTGGGCGCCGGCGCCGGGGTCGTGGATCGCGTGCGCCGCCTCCCAGGTGAGGCCTCCGTCCGTGCTGCGCGCGAACCACGTGGGGCCCTGGCCGCCGGCGTCCACGCGGTCCCAGGTCGCGTAGACGAAGCGCGCGTCGAACGGATCGGCGGTGATCGTCTCCTTGTCGTGCAGGAAGGGTCCGGTCTCGCGCACGAGGACCACGGGGTCGGCCCAGGTGCGGCCGCCGTCGGTCGAGCGCGCGGCGATCACCGCGTTGGTGGATCCGGGCGCGAAGGACGCCCCGGTCGTCGACAGCCCGATCGCGTGCACGGTCCCGTCGGCGCCCAGCGCGACCCAGGGGTCGGTCGAGCGCAGGTAGTCGGTGCCGAGCGCGGCGCTTCCGCCCGCGCAGACCGAGAAGGGCAGCGGCGCCACGGACCAGGTCGCGCCGCCGTCGAACGAGGCCGCGGCGAGCAGGCCCCTCGCCGATCCGTTCGACCAGCGGTCCTGCTGCCAGACGGCGACGAGACGGCCGGGGTCGCGCGGATCGGCGACGACGTGCGGCTCGACCTCGGCCCCGACGTACAGCGTGCCGCCCAGGCCCCCGCAGCCCGGCGCGAACGGACTCGCCCCCGACACCTGGCGCTCGCCCGCAGCCATGGGCGGCGGGGCGGGCGTGGAGCTCGACGGCGATCCGCCTCCGCCGGAGCACGCGCAAAGCAACGACAGCAGCAGGGCGGCGAAGGCGCGCATGCGGCCCATGCTAGGCACGCGGTCCTCGCGGCTGTGTTACCGATTCTTCCTGAAGTAAGATGCGGCTTCCGAGGGAGAACGACAGGGAGAGCGATCCATGGGTCTGATCGATCGGGCGAAGAACATCCTCCTATCGCCGAAGGCGGAATGGGAGGCCATCGCGGCGCAGACGACGCCGGATGCGCAGGTGATCGTCGGCTACGTCCTGCCGCTCGCCGTCGTGGCGGCGCTGGCAGGATTCATCGGCGTGTGCCTCGTCGGCGTGAGCGCGCCCTTCGTGGGGACGTTCCGCATGGGAATCGGCTGGGGCCTCGCCACCGCCGTCTACCAGCTGGTGATGGCCGTGATCATGGTCTACGTGATGGCGTTCATCATCGACGCCCTGGCGCCCACGTTCGGCGCGCAGAAGGGACTGTCGCAGGCGCTCAAGGTGTCGGTCTACGCCTACACGCCGGTGTGGGTCGTGAGCATCGTGAAGATCATCCCCATGCTGGGCGTGCTCGTGCTCCTCGCGGCCCTGTACGCGATCTACCTGCTCTACCTGGGCCTGCAGAGGGTGATGAAGGCGCCCAAGGAGAAGGCGGCCGGCTACACCGCCGTGGTCGTCATCGCCGGGATCGTGATCGCGATCGTGATCGGAGTGATCTCGGGCCTCGCGTTCCGGGCGGGGATGCCGGGCTTCGGCGGCGGCTTCCACGCCGGCGGCGGTCCCGGGCCGAACGTGACCTTCGCGCCGAACAGCCCCATGGGGCGGCTCAACGAGTTCGGCAAGAAGATGGAGGAAGCGAACAAGCAGATGGAGGCCGCGCAGCAGAGCGGCGACAAGAACAAGCAGATGGAGGCGGCCCTCGGCGCGGTCGGGACGGCCATCTCCGGCGGCAAGGGCGTGGAGCCGCTGCAGATCGACCAGCTCAAGGCCTTCGTGCCGGAGAAGTTCGCGGGGATGCCGCGCACCGACCTGCGCGCCGAGCGCAACGGCGTGAAGGGCCTGATGATGGCCAAGGCCGAGGCGACCTACAGCAATGGTCCCCACGCCGTCGTGCTCGAGGTCACCGACACGGGCGGCATGGCGGCGCTCGCGGGGCTAGCGGCCTGGGCGGGCCTGGAGGGCGAGCACGAGGACAGCCAGAAGCGCGAGGTGATCCGGCGGGAGGGCGACCTGATGGTGCGCGAGAAGGTGGACAAGCATGGCGGCACCAACGAGTACAGCGTGATGGCCGGCGACCGCTTCATCGTCTCGGCGAAGGGCGTGGGCGTCGACGTCGGCGTCCTCAAGTCGGGCGTCGCCGAGGTGGACCTCGCAAAGCTGCAGTCGACGAAGTGACGCGGCGCGGGGCCGCTCCGCCCCCGCCCGCGATCCGCGGCGCCGTCAGTCCGAATCGAGCCCCGAGAACAGCGCCCCGGACGGGGGCTCGCGCAGCCGCGACTGGTCCACTTCCCGCTTGACCGTCTCGGTGCGCTTGAGGAAGTCGTCGTCGCTCGAGAGCGCGCGCAGCCGGAAGCCCGGTGGGCGAAGCTCGCCGAGCGTGGCCTCCTGGCCCAGGAAGCGCGACTCCTCGGACTTCCCGGCGTATTGCATCGTCGCGCCGGCGACGATGAGCGCGGCGATCACGCCCAGGGCGATGCGCATGTGGCGCGGGCCGATCGCCTGCAGGTGGGCGTAGCAGGTCGCCGCGAGCAGGCCCCAGGCCCCGAGCGCCTCGTACTCGTCGAGGCCGCGCCAGGCGAGGCCGAAGGAAAGCGCCCCGGCCGCCTGCTCCCACGCGACGAGCACGATGCAGGCGGTGAGCGCGATGCGAAGCTGGAGCGCGAAGCGCGCCTGCCCGAAGAACACGCGCGACAGCAGCGCCCAGAGCCCCGACCAGAGCACGACCACGGTGGTGAAGCCGAGCAGCGGCAGCAGGATCAGGTTCGCGCTGGGCTCCGCGGTGAGGTTGAGCCACTGCAGGGCGAGGAGGGCGGCGAGCAGCGCGCCCCCGAGCGCGGCCGCCCAGGCCGCATGCGCGCGCGGCGGCGTGAGCAGCCTTTCGGCGGCGACGGCGTGCGCGGCGTCGTGCACGCGCAGCGTGGTGCGCCCGATGCGGATGCCCGGCTCCTTCGCGAGCGGCAGGCGCTGCACCCGGTGCGCCCCGTGCTCGGGGTAGAGTCCGTTCAGGGTGCCCAGGTCCTCGGCCACCAGCTCGCCGTCCTCGGCGCGGAAGATGCGCAGGTGGTGCGGCGCCACGTGCGGGTCGTCCACCACGACGTCGTTGTCGAACGCTCGCCCGACGCGCGCCTCGGGCCCCTCGATGCGCTCGCGCGCGGCGACCTCGCCGTGGCGCGAGAGCACCTCGATCCACATCACCGCGCCCATCGGATCGCCTCCAGGAAGCGCCGGCCGGTGTCGACGGCGTTGGCGTAGGAGACGCCGAGCATCGTGAGCCGGGCGAGGAGCGCTTCCCGGTCCCGGTCCTGCGTGAGCGCCAGCACCGTCACGTTGTAGAGGCCCTCGAACTCGCGGTAGGCGCGCATGCACCAGGTCGCGCGCAGCGGCGGGCGGTGGGATCCCGGCATGGCGACGAAGTCGTCGCGGCATTCCTGCTCGGTGAGCCTGCGGGCCTGGTTGCCGAAGCCGGCCGTGGAACGCCGCGACAGCTCGTGGGCGAACTGGAAGGCGTTGAGGTCGATCGACTTGTAGTACGAGTAGCTCAGGTCCACCCGGCCGGTGAGGATGCGGTCGGAGACGAAGAGGCTCGTGGCGCTCGAGCAGCTCGTGGAGTTGATCGCGGCGCGCGGCCGGGGCACCTGGTCGGCGTTCGTGGCGGCCCAGCAGGTCATCCACGGCGCGGCGCTCTCGAGGCCGCGGTAGGGGCCGAAGGACGCCTCGCGGAATCCCTCGCGGCGCAGCGCGTCGTAGAACGACGCCTGCCAGGCGTCGAGCTGGCGCCCCACTTCCTCGCGTGCCTTGTCGACGGCGAGCGGCGGGCCCTTGCGGGCGCGCGCGAGCAGCTCCGCGGCGAACTTCGCGGGCACGAGGAATCCGACCTGCTCGCCGTCCACCCGCTTGGCGACGTTGATGCCGACGATCCTCCCGTCGGCGCCGGTGACCGGCCCGCCGCTCATCCCGGGATTGATGGCGCCGGAGAAGTGGATGCGCTCGTCGTAGCTCTTGTCGACGAGGCCGTTGTTGGTCCCCTCGACGATGGTGAACCCCAGGTCGAGCGGGTTGCCCATGGCGTACATGCGCTCGCCCTTGGGCAGGTAGCCGGCGAGCGCGCGCGGGTCGATCTCGAAGTAGGGCAGGCTCGCGTGGTCGACCTTCACCACCGCGAGGTCGTGCGCCACGTCGATCGCGAGCAGGCTCAGCGGTCCCTTCGCGCCGTCGGGCGCGAGGTACTCGAGGCGGTAGGTCTTGGGGTCCAGGGCGAAGCGCGAGACCACGTGGTAGTTCGTGAGCGCGTAGCCGTCGGAGCTCACCACGAACCCGGAGCCCAGGGTCGTCTGCCGGCCCGCCGCCTGGAGCAGCGTGCGGATCTGCAGGATGCGGGGCTTGGCCATCTCGAAGACGCGCTCGGCAGTCGACGACAGGGGCACGCCGGGGCGCGCGCCGGCGGTGGCGGGCGAGGTCCCGGGAGCAGGGGCGGAGGCGGCCGCGAGGGACAGGGACATGCCGGCGGCGAGCGATCCGGCCACCAGCACGAGCAGGCGACGCATGTCGGGGAACGAAGCGAGCGGGATGCCCCGAATCTTACCAGCGCCGCCTGCAGGGGTCCCGCGGGCGCGCCCGAAGGCGCGGGGCCGGGTCCCTCAGGGCGATTTGCGGAACGCGGTTTGCTCGCACCGCGGGCAAGGCGGCAGGACGGCGGTGCGGGTCGTGCGGACCATCCAGCCGCAGCCGGCGCAGGCGAACGTCCCCGCGGTGGTGACGTCGCCGGTGCGGAACGTCATCGCGGGATGGTCGCGCTGCAGGAGATCGCGGCGCAGGGACTCGCGCAGCCGCTCGCCCTCCTCGACCGTGAGCTCGCCCGCGGAGACGAGCGCATCGCGGGCCGCGTCGAGCGCGCGGTCGAAGCCCGCCGCGCTCGCCTCGTCCTCGTTCCGCGACAGGCGCCGGAAAGCTTCGAGCAGGCGGTCGAACTGCGCCTCCCGCTGGTGGCGCGCGGCCTCGCCGGCAAGGCCCAGCCCGGCGAGCGTCGATTCGTGCGGCGACCGGACGCGCGGCCCGATGCGCTTGCGGCCGAGGTGCGTGCGGATGGCTCCGCGGCCTCGCGCCCTCGGCGCGCCGGCGTTCTCGCCCGTGGGGGCGCGCGTATGTCTCATGGCGGCGAGCTCCTCTCATTCCTGACCCTCATGCGTTGCGACCGTCGCGGCGCGCACGGGTTCCTGCGGCGCGCTCCGGAGGCCGAAGGGGTTGACGGGGGGAATGCTGCATCGCAGCATCGCGACTTCGGTTTTTCATCCCGAGAGGGCGAGCGGTCTTTCCATGAAACGGACCTTCAATCGACTGCCGATTCCGGCGACCTGGGCGCCCGGGTCCCGCATGCCGCGGGGCTTCGACTGCCAGGTCGGCCATCGGCCGCTCTCCGGGAGAACGACGGAATAGTCCTCATCATCGCGAGCGAGGAATTCCCCGCGAAGCCCGGAGCAGACCTCCGGGCTTTTTTGTGTGCGGCTTTCGCGACGGGAACGAACCACGGTGCTGACGATGAACGCGACGATTTGGCGACCGGCATGGCGGCCCCTGCTGCCGGCGCGGAGGATGAAGCTCAGGAACCGGCAGCGCGGTTTCGCGCTCTACGGGGCAGGGCGCCGCCCGGGGCTCCCGGCGCGGATCGCGAACGCCCACGCGCGCTTCGAGCACGAGGCGCGCGAGGCGCTGCGCGAGTGGCTGTTGCTGTAACCGGCGACTTCGCGGGCTGTGCGCGGCCCGCCTAACGAGGATTTCGGGTCGCCGCCCGGCCCGCGCGAGGGGTCACCCGCGCGCGGCGGCCGGGTTCGATGACGGAGCCGCCGGCCTTCGGGCCGGCGGCCGAGTCAGCTGCGGAACCGCGCGGCGAGCTGCTCCGTTTCGCGCGCGAGGATCGTCGCGTCGAGCCCCACGGCCGTGAACGTCGTGCCCCATTCCATGTAGCGGCGCGCCGCCGCGTCGTCGGTGGCGAGGATGCCCGCGCCCTTGCCGCAGGCGCGGATGCGCCGGATGCCGTCGCCGATCGCCGACTGCACCTCGGCGTGGGCCATGTCCCCGGGATGGCCGAGGCTCGCGGCGAGGTCGGCGGGGCCGATGAAGACGCCGTCCACGCCGTCGCAGCGCGCGATCGACTCGAGGTTGTCGAGGCCGTCGCGCGTCTCGACCTGCACCAGGAGGCACAGCTCCTCGGAGGCGCGCCGGACGTAGTCGCGCACGCGGCCGAAGCGCGAGGCGCGCGTGGACCCGGCGACCCCGCGCACGCCCTGCGGCGGGAAGCGCGTCGCGGCGACCGCCGCCGCGGCCTCCTCCGCGCTCTGCACGTAGGGGATGAGCAGCGTCTGCGCGCCGATGTCGAGGTGCCGCTTCACGAGCACCTTGTCGTTCCAGGCGGGACGCACGACGGCGGACACGGGCGAGGCGGCCACCGCCTGCAGCTGCGCGAGGGTGTTGTCGACCTCGTTGGGGGAGTGCTCGGTGTCGATCAGCAGCCAGTCGAATCCGGAGCCCGCGACGATCTCCGCGCTGTAGGCGCTCGCGAGCGACACCCACAGGCCGATCTGCTGGCGGCCCGCGGCGAGCGAGCGCTTGAAATTGTTGACGGGAAGTTCCATGCTGTCCTCGGGCGGCGGCGCGAACGGTGGACGCATACTACTATCACGAGCGTCCCGGAAGATTCGGCCGCCGCGGGACAGGTCCGATGCAGCTTCCCGGACGATGGCGCACGCGGGTCATCGTGACGACCGAAGGAGCGGGCCATGACGTACGAATACGATTTCGAGATGGTGAAGCGCGCCTACACCGAGATGGCGCGCCGCGCGCGGGAGAAGGGCGAGCCTCGCCCGCCCCGCGAAGGGACGCCGCCGCCGCAGCCGGCGGCCCCGCAGCCCGGGGAAGCGAATCCGCCGGCGCCCCCGGCCTGAGCCGACCGGTCCCTAGCCGCGGCCCACGAAGGGCATCTTCGTGGCCATGATCGTCATGAACTGCACGTTCGCCTCGAGCGGCAGCGAGGCCATGTAGACGATCGCGCTCGCCACGTGGGCGACGTCCATCCGGGGCTCGACCGCGATCTCGCCGTTCGCCTGCATCACGCCCTTCGCCATGCGCTCCGTCATCTCCGTGGCGGCGTTGCCGATGTCGATCTGCGAGCACGCGATGTCGTGCTTGCGCCCGTCGAGCGAGATGCACTTCGTGAGGCCCGTGATCGCGTGCTTCGTCGACGTGTAGGCCACGCTGTTGGGGCGCGGCGCGTGGGCCGAGATGGAGCCGTTGTTGATGATGCGCCCCCCGCGCGGGACCTGGGCCTTCATGATGCGGATCGCCTCCTGGGCGCACAGGAAGCTCCCGGTGAGGTTCGCGTCGACCACCTTCTTCCACTGCTCGAAGGGAAGGTCCTCCATCGGGACGGCGGGCGCGCCCGAGCCCGCGTTGTTGAACAGGACGTCGAGGCGGCCGAAGGCCGACTTCACCTTCGCGAAGAGGGCGGCCACCGACGCGGGATCGCTCACGTCGGTGGGCACCGCCAGGGCCCGCGCCCCGGCGCCGGATTCGGCCGCCGCCTTCTCCAGCAGCTCCGCGCGCCGGCCCGCGAGCGCGACGCCGTAGCCTTGCGCGAGGAGCGCGAGGGCCGCGGCCTTGCCGATGCCCGTGCCCGCGCCCGTCACCACCGCGACCTTGCCCGATGCTCCCATGCGCGCCCCCGAAACGAAGGAAAGGCGCGATTATCGCCCATGCCGGCGCGCCCGGCGGCGCTAGTCGAGCGTCGGGAGGACCTCGCGCAGCGTCGAGGCGATCCGCGCGATGTGCGCTTCCTCGACGATCAGCGCGGGCGCGATGGCGATGATGTCGCCGGTCTGGCGCACCAGCACGTCCCTCTCGTAGCAGCGCAGGTACGCCTCGAAGCCGCGCGCCGCCGGAGCGCCGGGCCGCGCCTCGAGCTCGACGGCGCCGACGAGGCCGTGGTTGCGGATGTCGATCACGTGGCGCGTCCCCCTGAGGGAATGCAGCGCCTGCTCCAGCACCGGCGCCATGCGCGCCGCGCGCGCGAACAGGTCCTCGTCCTCGTAGAGCTGGAGCGCGGCCACGCCCGCCGCGCACGCGAGGGGATGCGCCGAATAGGTGTAGCCGTGGAAGAGCTCGATCGCCCCCTGCGGCCCGGCCATGAACGCCTCGTAGATGTCGTGCGCGACGATCACCCCGCCCATGGGCACCGCGCCCGAGGTGACGCCCTTCGCGAAGGTGATCATGTCGGGCTTCACGCCGTAGACATCGGAGGCGAAGGCCGCGCCCATGCGCCCGAACGCCGTGATCACCTCGTCGAAGACGAGCAGGATGCCGTGCCGGCGCGTGATCTCGCGCAGGCGCTGCAGGTAGCCCGCCGGCGGAATCAGCACGCCCGTGGAGCCCGCCATGGGCTCCACGATCACCGCGGCGATCGTGGAGGCGTCGTGCAGCGCCACGAGCCGCTCCAGCTCGTCGGCGAGGTGCGCGCCCCACGCCGGCTGGCCGCGCGAGAACGCGTTCTTCTCGAGGTTGTGCGTGTGGGGCAGGTGGTCCACCCCCGCGAGCAGGGTGCCGAACATCTTGCGGTTGGCCGCGATGCCGCCCACCGAGATCCCGCCGAAGCCCACGCCGTGGTAGCCGCGCTCGCGTCCGATGAGGCGCGTGCGCGCGCCCTCGCCGCGCGCGCGGTGGTACGCGAGCGCGATCTTGAGCGCGCTGTCGACCGCCTCGGACCCGGAATTGCAGAAGAAGACGTGGTCGAGCCCCTCGGGCGCGAGGCGCACGACGCGGTTCGCGAGCTCGAAGGCGAGCGGATGCCCCATCTGGAAGGCGGGCGCGTAGTCCATGGCCGCGGCCTGGCGCTGGATCGCCTCGACGATGGGCTTGCGCCCGTGGCCCGCGTTGCAGCACCACAGGCCCGAGAAGCCGTCGAGGATGCGCCGGCCTTCCGCGCTCGTGTAGTACATGCCCTCGGCGCCCACGAGCATGCGCGGGTGCGCCTTGAACTGCCGGTTGGCGGTGAAGGGCATCCAGTACGCCTCGAGGTCGGCGGGGGCGAGACGGGGAGCGTCGGAGAGCAGCGTCATGGGGAGGTCCTCGCGTAGAGCCCCAATTTACCACCCCGGCCGCGAACGGGGCCCCCAGTTGAGGTAAGCTTCCGGGTTGCTTCGCGCCCGCCCGCAGAATCTCCCATGGCCCAGTACGTCTACACGATGATCCGCGTGGGGAAGACCGTTCCCCCGAAGCGGCAGATCCTCAAGAACATCTCGCTCTCGTTCTACCCGGGGGCGAAGATCGGGCTGCTGGGCCTGAACGGCGCGGGCAAGTCCACGGTGCTCAAGATCATGGCGGGCCTCGACAAGGACTACGAGGGCGAGGCGACGGCCATGCCCGGCATCCGCATCGGCTACCTCCCGCAGGAGCCGCAGCTCGAGCCGGGGCACACGGTGCGCGAGGCGGTCGAGGAGGGGCTGGGGGAGGTCTTCGCGGCGAAGAAGCGCCTGGACGAGGTCTACGCCGCGTACGCCGAGCCCGACGCGGACTTCGACAAGCTCGCCGCCGAGCAGGAGAGGCTCGAGAAGGTGCTCTCCTCGGCCGATGCCTCCACGCTCGAGACGCAGCTGGAGGTCGCCGCCGACGCGCTGCGCCTTCCGCCGTGGGACCAGAAGGTGGACGTGCTCTCCGGCGGCGAGAAGCGCCGCGTCGCGCTCTGCCGCCTGCTGCTGTCGAAGCCCGACATGCTGCTCCTCGACGAGCCCACCAACCACCTCGACGCCGAGAGCGTGGAGTGGCTCGAGCAGTACCTCGCCCGCTTCCCGGGCACCGTCGTCGCGGTGACGCACGACCGCTACTTCCTCGACAACGCCGCGGAGTGGATCCTCGAGCTCGACCGCGGCTCGGGCATCCCGTACAAGGGCAACTACTCGGAGTGGCTCGAGCAGAAGCGCGAGCGCCTGCAGCGCGAGGAATCGGGCGAGACCGCGCGCCAGAAGGCGATCAAGAAGGAGCTCGAATGGGTCCGGCGCAGCGCCAAGGGCCAGCAGACCAAGAACACCGCGCGCCTCAAGCGCTTCGAGGAGCTCAACGAGTACGAGTACCAGAAGCGCAACGAGACCGCGGAGATCTTCATCCCGGTCGCGGAGCGCCTCGGCAACGAGGTGATCGAGTTCGTGAACGTGTCGAAGGGCTACGGCGATCGCCTCCTCATCGACAACCTCTCGTTCCGGGTGCCGCCGGGAGCGATCGTGGGCATCATCGGCCCGAACGGCGCCGGGAAGTCGACGATCTTCCGCATGATCACGGGCAAGGAGAAGCCCGACAAGGGCGAGGTGAAGGTCGGCCACACGGTGCAGCTTTCCTATGTCGACCAGACGCGCAAGCTCCCGGACAAGAAGAACGTGTGGGAGGCGATCTCCAACGGCCAGGACATCCTCGCCATCGGCAAGTTCGAGATCCAGTCGCGCGCCTACCTCGGGCGCTTCAACTTCAAGGGCCAGGACCAGCAGAAGCTCGTGGGCAACCTCTCCGGCGGCGAGCGCGGGCGGCTGCACATCGCGAAGACGCTGCTCGCGGGAGGCAACGTGCTGCTCCTCGACGAGCCGTCCAACGACCTCGACGTGGAGACGCTGCGCGCGCTCGAGGACGCGCTGCAGGAGTTCGCCGGCTCGGTGATGGTGATCTCCCACGACCGCTGGTTCCTCGACCGCGTCGCGACCCACATCCTCGCGGCGGAAGGCGAGTCGCAGTGGTACTTCTACCAGGGCAACTACCGCGAGTACGAGGAGGACAAGCTCGACCGGCTCGGGGAGGAGGCGGCGCAGCCGCATCGCCTGCGCTTCAAGTCACTTAAATAACAGCATCGCTGTTTCCGACATCGGGAACGGCGTTGGAGCGGACGAGAAGCGACGCCGCTCAACGCCGTCGAACAGGGAACGGCGCGGGGGTCCCCGACTCGTCGGGGCTTCGTACTCCGGACGAGAAGCCACGCCGCTCATCGCCGTCGAGCGGGGAACGGCGCGGGGGTCCCCGACTCGTCGGGGCTTCGTACTCCGGACGAGAAGCGGCGCCGCTCAACGCCGTCGAGCAGGAACCGCGCGGCTCCCCGGCCGCTACAATGGCGGCAACCCAGGCGCCCCGCCCATGTCCCCGTCCACCTCCAGCCCCGTGCACGCGAGCGTCGCGTACGTGCGCATCCCGCACTTCGACACGCGTACGGTCGCCGAGCAGGCGGCGATCAAGGGGGAGCTGGAGACGCGGGCGCGCTCCGCGCTCGCCGCGATTCCCGCCGCCGATCGCGTCGTCCTCGATGCCGAGGACGGGCTCGCCCTGGTGCTCTTCGGCCCCCCGGGGCGCGCACTCGACGCCACGGCCGCCCTGCAGGAGCCGGGGACCGCGGGATTCGTCGTGGGGATCAACCACGGGCCCCTCGCGCTCACCTCCGGCGGGTCCGACGCGCGCGTGTACGGCGACGGGCTCGCGGCGGCGGCGGCCGCGGCGCGCTTCGCCACGCCCGGCCGCCCGCTCGTCACGGAGGACTTCGCGCGGGCGCTTTCGGCGCGCGAGCCGGGGCGGGGCCGGGGGCTCGCGCCGGCGGGCAATTTCACCGACACGCGGGTGCGGCTGCATTCGCTGTACACGCCGGATCCCTCGCGGGCGGCGCGCCTGCGGCGCGAGGCGCTGCGCGCCGCGACCCTCGGGATCGTGGCGATCCTGCTGCTCGGCACGGCGGCGCGCTTCGCACGCCAGCTGCTGCTCCCGCCGCCGCCCGCGGTCGTGACGTTCGCGATCAAGCCGCGCGGCGACGTGTTTGTCGACGGCGCGGCGCGGGGCCGCTCGCCGCCCCTCGCGCGGCTCGAGCTCCCGGCCGGCCGCCACGTCGTCGTCGTGCGGCATCCGGGCTACCGGCCGCTCGAGCTCACGCTCGACCTCGAGGCGGGACAGCGGATGGCGATCGAGCATACGTTCGTGTCGACGCGCCCCGCGGAGCCCCGGGGCGGATTCTGGCGCGACCTGCGCCGCCGCGTCTTCGGCTCGTGACCATGGACGCGCTGCCCGCCCGTTTCGGACGGTTCCGCGTGCTCTCGCAGCTGGGGCGCGGGGCGATGGGCGTCGTCTACCGCGCGGAGGACACGACCCTCGGGCGCATCGTCGCGATCAAGACCATCGCGCTCGGGGGCGTGAGCGGCGCGGAGCGCGACCAGAACGAGGCGCGCTTCCTCCAGGAGGCGCGCGCGGCCGCGCGCATCAGCCATCCGGCCATCGTCACGATCTACGAGATGGGCCGCGAGGGCGACGTCGCCTTCATCGCCATGGAGCTGCTCGAGGGCGCGGACCTGCGCGACCTCATCCGCGACGGCAGCCTCTCGCCGTCCCAGGCGCTCACCATCGCCGCCTCGGTGGCGGAAGGCCTCGCATGCGCGCACGAGCAGGGCGTCGTGCACCGCGACGTGAAGCCCGGCAACATCATCGTGCTGGCCGACGGGCGCGTGAAGATCATGGACTTCGGCATCGCGCGGCTGCGCGAGCCCGCGGTGAAGACGGAGACGGGCCTCCTGCTGGGGTCCCCGCAGTACATGGCGCCGGAGCAGATCGTGGGTCAGCCCTTCGACCACCGGGCCGACATCTTCTCGCTGGGCCTCGTGCTCTACGAGATGCTCACCGGCGTGAAGCCCTTCGCGGGCGAGGACATCGCCGAGCTCACCTTCAAGGTGGCGAACCTTCCCGCGCCGCCGCCCAGCCACTACGCGCGCGGCCTTCCTGCCGTGGTCGACCTCATCGTCGCCCGGGCGCTGCGCAAGAAGCCCGAGGACCGCTACGCGGACGCCGCCGAATTCGCGCGCGACCTGTGGGCCGCGATTCCCGAGGTGAGAGCCGCGGAGGCGGCCGGCATCGAGCGCACGGCCTACGCGCAGACGGTGCCCCGGGGCGCGGCGCCGGGCGCGGCGACCGGCGCGCCCGGCGAAGTCATCGAGCTGCGGCCGTCGCCGCGCTTCGATTCGACGCAAGGCATGGCGCGGCTCACGGTCATGGCGCCCGAGGGCGAGCCCGCGCGCACGAATGCGCAGGCGGCGCCGGTGCCGGCGCGCGTGCGGCGCGCGAGAGTGGACCCGGCGGGCCTCGCGGTCGCGGCCCTTTACGTGCTCGCCGCCATCGCCGCGGTGCTCATCGCCGTCGGTTGACTTCGCGCGGCCTCCGGGACAGCATGGACTTGTCGGGACCCCGCGGCGCAGCCGCGGAAATGCCCCGCGGGCGCGGGGACATTTCCGGCTGGCGGCGCGCCGCGCGAGGGTCTAGATTGGCATCGGGTCATCCGTGACGAGGCAGGCGCCATGAAGCCGAAGCCGAGAGGCGAGCGGCGCAAGACGAAGCTTCCACCCCTTCTCGACATCGACGAGGACGGTGTTCCCGTCGCGGACTTCGAGCCGCTGCGCCCGTCGGGTTGGTCGAGCGACGAGGAGGCGCCCGGCGTGCAGCTCGAGGACTGGCCCGCCGAGCTGGACGACTGAGCGCCCCGTTCCCTAGCGGTCCCTGACGAGGCGAATCTGCGCCGCGGTCGCGGTCCCGATGAGGTAGGCCGTGTACACCGCTCCCGCGTCGAGCTCCACCGGATAGGCGGTCGCGATCACCGTGACGCCACCCGGCGTGGCGAAGGAGATGGTGTAGGTCGTCGACGGCGTCACCTGGTAGTAGCTCGATGCGCTCGCGTACGCGAGGCCGCTCACCTGGCCCGCGAAGTTGAGCAGCACGTCCACGGCCGTCGAGCCCACCTGCGCGTTGACGTAGCGGATCTTCGCGAGGCCGGCTCCCGGGAGCGTGTTGTCGTCGGTGAACGCGATGAGCTGCACCTGGGCGAGATTGTTCACCGCGATGGCCGTGTAGTCGCGCGCGGAGGCGACCTGCTGGGCAAGGCTCGCGATCGTCACGCCCGGGACGTTCGAGGCCTCGAGCGTGAGGTTGCGCGTGCCGCTCGTGAGCGGGACGTAGCTCGAGGTCCCGCCGAAGGGCACGCTCGAAAGCAGCGTCGCGCCGTCGGCCTTGTAGGTGAGGACCGTGGAATCGGGCACCGCGTTCACCGCCTTCAGGCGCCCGTTGGGATTCGCGAGGTACGTCGCGGCGCCGCCCGAGCCCTGCGCGTAGAGCACGGCGTTGGCGAGCTTGCCGCCGCCGGAGGCGACCATGACGAGCGTGTACGAGACGCCCGCCGAAAGGTTCTGCGGAGCGGCCGCCTGGAAGAGGATGTCCTTCGTTCCCGCGAGGGTGAAGACGAGCTGGTAGTTGCCCGCCGGGGATTCGGCGTAGGCGGTCGCCACCCCCAGCAGGGCGCTGCTGAACGTCGGCGCGGTGTTCGTGATGTCGGTCGCCTGCGTGACGTAGGCGTCGACGGCCGCCGCGTCCGAGGAGGCGTCCACCACGCGGATCTTGAAGTCGGCGGACGAGGACGGGCTCGTGCTCGAGTCGTCGAGCGGCAGGGCCTGGACGCTGGCGGGCGTCCCGTAGGCGATGAGCGTCGTGTTGGCGCCGCTGCCGAGGCTGATCGTCTTGTCGTAGTAGATCGCCTGGGAGCTCGTGGCGCGGAGCACGACCTCGCGGCTGCCGGAATCGAATTCCGAGAACGGCGAAGTGGCCCCGTAGGCGAGGCCCGACGTCTTCACGTCGCTGTCGACGAGCACGTCGATCGCCCCGCCGCCGGCGATCGCGTTGATCGTGCGCATGTCGGTGGAGTTCTGGGAGTGACCGCTGTTGTGGCAGCCCGCCGCGAGCGCGAGCACGGCGGAAATGGCCGCCAGCCACCAGACCTTGCGCATGGAAATTGTTCTCCGTACCGATGGGGGATCGTCCGCATGATACCGTTCCCGGGGCAGGGCGGGGAAGCGCCGAATGAAACAAAGTGCGGCGGCAGGTCGCTCCGGCAACGATTCCTTACAATTTGGCGCGGCCGTCTGCAGCATCGTGCGCAGGCCGGGAATAGGATCGATGTGCGCACCGTTTCCGGCGCTCCCCCAGGCCTCCTCCGGTGCCGCGGGCCCTCCTGTTCCGGCCCATCCTCGCCGGCCGGCGAAATCCGGCCGGCTTCTTTTTTCGGGGCCCGGGCGTTGCGGTAAGCTCGGGGGAATGGACGATCGCCGCGACAAGGACGCGCGGCTCGGAGAGGACATCCGGCTCCTCGGCCGGGTGCTGGGCGACACCGTCCGCGCCTACGAGGGCGAGGGCGCGTTCGAGCTGATCGAGGAGATCCGGCGCCTCGCGGTCGCGGGCCACCGCCAGGAGGACGTCGCCTCGCGCGACCGGCTCGCGCGCACGCTCGACGGCCTGAGCAGCGACCAGGCGATGTCGGTGGTGCGCGCCTTCAGCTACTTCTCGGTGCTCGCCAACATCGCCGAGGACCGCCACCACATCCGCCGGCACCGCGACAACCGCCGCGAGGGCGCGCCGCCCCTGCCTTCGACGCTGCGGGGCCTGTTCGCGGAGGCGCTCGAGCGCGGCGTCGACCGCGCGCTGGAGCGCGAGCGGCTCGCGACCGTGCGCGTGCATCCCGTCCTTACCGCCCATCCGACCGAGGTCCAGCGCAAGAGCACGCTCGACTGCCAGCTCGCGATCGCCGAGTGGCTCGGGCGCCTGGATTCGCCCGACGCCCTGCCCGAGGACCTCGACGCGGCGGTGACGGAGATGCGGCGGCTCGTGGCGACCTTGTGGCAGACGCGCCTGCTGCGCGCGGTGAAGCTCGGGGTGCCCGACGAGATCGAGAACGCCATCGCCTACTTCCACTACACGTTCATCGAGGCGATTCCCCGGCTCGTGGCCGATGTCGAGGACGCGATCATGCAGCTGCCGGGCGCGGGCGAGCGTCCCGGGCTTCCGGCGCTGATGACCGTGGGCAGCTGGGTGGGGGGCGACCGCGACGGCAACCCGTTCGTGACGGCCGAGATGCTCGAGCACGCGTTCCGGCGCCAGGGCGAGGTGATCTTCGAGCACTACCTGGGCGAGGTCCACGCGCTCGGCGGCGAGCTGCCGCTTTCGCGGCTGCTCTCGCGCGCGACGGAGGCGCTCGCCGGGCTCGCCGAGCGCTCGCCCGACCTCTCGCCGCACCGGCGCGACGAGCCGTACCGCCGCGCGCTGAGCGGCATCTACGCGCGCCTCGACGCGACGGTGGGGGCGCTGGGCCTGCGCGTGCCCCATCGCGCCGCCGTGGGCGCGGCCGAGCCGTACCGCGGCCCCGAGGCCTTCGCGGCCGACCTCGACGTGATCGACGCGAGCCTGCGCGCGGGAGGCAACGGGCTGCTCGGCGACGGGCGGCTGCGCGCGCTGCGCAAGGCCGTGGACGCGTTCGGCTTCCACCTCGCCACGCTCGACCTGCGCCAGAACTCCGACGTGCACGAGGCCGTCGTCGACGAGCTGATGCGCGAGGCCGGCACGTGCGCCGGCTACCGGGCGCTCGACGAGCGCGCGCGCGAGCGGGTGCTGCTCGCCGAGCTCGCCTCGCCGCGGCCGCTGGTGAGCCCCTTCGCGACCTATTCGGACGTCGCGCGCGGGGAGCTCGCGATCTTCGAGGCGGCCGCAGCGCAGCTGCGGCGCTTCGGCGCCGGCGCGATCCGCCAGTACGTGATCTCCAAGACCGACAGCGTCTCGGACCTGCTCGAGGTGGCGGTGCTGCTCAAGGAGGCGGGGCTCGTCGAGCCCGGGAGCGCCCCGCGTTCGCGCCTGCAGATCGTGCCGCTCTTCGAGACCATCGAGGACCTGCGGCGCTCGCCCGCGACGATGCGCGCGTGGCTCGCCGCGCCCGCGGCGCGTTCCCTCGTCGCCTCGCTGGGCGAGGTCCAGGAGGTGATGCTCGGCTACTCCGACAGCAACAAGGACGGCGGCTACGTCACCTCCAACTGGGAGCTCTACAAGGCCGAGAGCGCGCTCGTGGAGGTATTCCGCGAGGCGGGCGTGCGGCTGCGCTTCTTCCACGGGCGCGGCGGCACCGTGGGGCGCGGCGGCGGCCCGAGCTACGAGGCGATCCTCGCGCAGCCCCCCGGCAGCGTGCAGGGGGAGCTCCGGCTCACGGAGCAGGGCGAGGTGATCGCCGCCAAGTACGCGAACCGCGAGATCGGGCGCCGCAACCTCGAGGCGCTCTTCGCCGCCACGGTGCGCGCCACCTTCGACGAGGGCGCCCCCGGAGGCGACGAGTTCCACGCCGCGATGGACGAGCTCTCGGGGGACGCGATGGCGGCCTATCGCGACCTCGTCTACGGGACGCCCGGCTTCGAGGAGTATTTCCGCGCCACCACGCCGATCAACGAGATCGCGGAGCTCAACATCGGCTCGCGCCCCGCCTCGCGCAAGAGCTCGCGGCGCATCGAGGACCTGCGCGCGATCCCGTGGGTGTTCTCCTGGGCCCAATGCCGCGTGATGCTGCCGGGCTGGTACGGGTTCGGCGCGGCGGCGGGCGCGTACGCGGCGCGCCACGGGCCGGCCGGGCGGGAGCGGCTCGCGCGGATGTGGCGCGAGTGGCCCTTCTTCCGCTCGCTCCTGTCGAACCTCGACATGCTGCTCGCCAAGGCGGACCTGTCGGTCGCGGCCCGCTACAAGGAGCTCCTCGGCGACGCCGCGCTCGCCGAGGCGATCTTCGGCCGCATCCGCGCGGAGTTCGACGCGACCGTGGGCGCCCTCTTCGAGATCACGGGCGCGACGGCCTTCCTCGCGGCGAACCCGTCGCTCGCGCGCTCGCTCCGCAACCGCTTCCCCTACCTCGATCCGCTCAACCACCTGCAGATCGAGCTGCTCAAGCGCCACCGCGCGGGCGCGACCGACGACCGCGTGCGCCGCGGCATCCACATCTCGATCAACGGGCTCGCGGCGGGGCTGCGCAACTCGGGCTAGGGCGGGCGGCGGGCGTGCCCCGTGACGGAAAGATGACAGGCGGGGCTTGCGATGCGTCAAGGTCCACCGGGCCGGCGCGAAGGATGATGGGGCATGGCCGACAAGAGCCGCATGGTCAACGCCCTGGGGGAGCGCAAGCTCACGCTCCCCGCGCAGCTGCGCGCGGCGCTCGCGGCCAACGACCGCACGAAGTTCTACTTCACGCTGCTGCAGAGCGCCCGCGCGCACGCCGACCGGCCCGACCTGCCCGCCGCCGACCTGAGCGGGGAGCGCCTGCGCGTCGGCATCGAGGACACGGCGCTCGACGAGGTCGTGCGCCAGGCCGTGCGCGAGCCCGACGGCCGCTACCACATCCCCCACGCCCGCGAGATCGCGCGCGCCGCGGTCGAGGACGTGGGCGAGATGCTCGAGCCCCTGAGCGAGGGCACGCTGCTGCCGCAGGCGCAGTCGCGCTTCGAGGCGCTCTCGCGGCGCACGCTCGCCTGCGTCGCCGACGACCTGGAAGGCTCGGCGGTCGACCAGCTCACCGGCGCCGACCGGGCCGCGGGCGACAGCATGCACCTGCTCGTGATGGACGCCCACAAGGCGATCAACACCCTGCAGGGGCAGGTCGCCACCGAGCGCATCGACGGCGCCGCCGTCTTCGACCTGAAGCCCGCGGATCGCCCGCTGGTGCGCGCGTTCATGCGCGGCGTGAACCGGACCGCGCCCCTGCGGATCGACCATCCGGGGCTCGGCACCACCGCCACGCGCTCCGGCGAGCGGCTGCTGATCCAGAACGACATCGGCACCACCGACGCCCACGTGCTCGTGCTGCACGTCGAGGGGCTCGCCGCGACCCTCACTTACACCGACGTGCACCTGCCGCGGCTGCTCTTCCTGCAGGCCCTGCTCGACCGCTATTCCGTGAAATGGGACGACACCATCACGCGCCGCGACCCGGCCTACGAGGGGGGGATCTACCACATGACCGTGGGGACCTTCGCCGCCGGGGACGCGCCGCAGCTCGAGGACTACCTCGAGTGGCTCGGCTCGCGCCTGGTGTTCCTCATCGACTGGAACCGCGCGCGCAAGCGGCTGCGCTCGTTCCTGCCGAAGGCGAAGGCGCTCGCGCTCCTGCGCTGGGCGGCCGACGAGGAGCTCGGGCACGTCGCGTTCCTGCGCGCCGGCGGCGAGCAGATGATCTACGAGGCCATGCAGTTCGCCGGGGCGGGGCAGCTTCCCGGCGGGCGCCGGCTCTTCGAGGCGATCGGCGAGGAGCGCGCCGTGGAGTTCCTGCGCTTCGTGCTGCGCACCTGCTCCGAAGGCCTGCGCGCGGGCGAGACGCCGCTCTTCCTCCACGACGCGGTGCGCGCGGAGCTGCTCGCGCTGCTGCGCAGCGGCGAGCAGACCCTCTTCGACCTCGTCTCGGACCACGCCGCGTTCGTGCTCGAGATCGCGCAGGCGATCCAGCTCGGGCTCGCGATCGCCGACCCCACGGGCGAGACGTTCGCCCGGGTCACGGCGCGCGCGAAGTACTGGGAGCAGCAGGCCGACCGCCTGCTCAACAGCGCCCGCGACGCGCCCCCGCACAGCCCGCACGTCGAGTTCGTCCGCGGCCTTCTCGAGGTGGCCGACGACGCGGCCGACGAGCTCGAGGACGCGGCGTTCCACCTGTCGCTCATCGGCAACCCCGAGGCGCTCGCGAAGGTGCGCCCGGCGCTCGCGCGCATCGCGGACCTCGCGGTGTCGGGGGCGCAGGAGGTCGTGAAGGCGGTCGAGGCGGCGCGCGAGCTCGACCGCGGCATCGGCACCGACGGCATGCACGGCTTCCTCGAGGCGGTGCACCGCACGCTGGAGGTCGAGCGGCAGGCCGACGCGGCGGAGCGCGACGCGCAGCGCGAGCTGCTCGACCCGGGCGTGGACTTCCGCTCGCTGCACACCGCCTCGGAGGCCGCGGGCTCCCTGGAGAACGCGACCGACGCGATGCTCGCCGAGGCGCTCGCGCTGCGCGACTTCGTGCTCCGGCGCATGCAGGCGGATTGAGGCTTCCGCAGTGACCTCGAAGGGGCCGTCGATCGTCACCATCGGCTGCCGGGAGCTCGCCGCGGCGGAGCCCACGCTCGCCTCCGTGGGCTTCAAGGCGTACAACCTGTGGCGCATGGCGCGCCTCGGCCTTCCGGTGCCGCCCGCGTACGTGCTGGGCACCGAGGTGTGCCAGCGGCGCATCCGCGGCGAAGCGTCCGACGCCGTGCTCTCGCACGCGCTCGACGCCGGCATCGAGCGGCTCGAGTCGGCCACGGGGCTCAAGCTCGGCGACCCGCGCCGTCCGCTCGTGGTCTCCGTGCGCTCCGGCGCACCCGTCTCGATGCCGGGCATGCTGGACACGGTCCTCGACGTCGGGCTCAACGACGCGACGCTGCGCGGCGTGATCCGCCTCACGGGGCGGCCGCGCACGGCGTGGGACTCGTACCGGCGGCTCGTGCAATCGTTCGCGACCGTGGTCGAGCGGCGCGAGGCGCGCGCCTTCGACGCGCAGGCGGGGAGCGCGATGCGCGCCGCGGGCGTGGCCGACGTGCGCTCGCTCGACTTCCGCGAGATGCGCTCGCTCGCCGGGAGCTACCTCGAGACGTACGAATCCGTGGTCGGCAAACCCTTCCCGCAGGATCCCCGGCGCCAGCTCCTCGCGGCCGCCGCGGCGGTGTTCGACTCGTGGCGCTCGCCGAAGGCGGTCGCTTACCGCGCCCTCAACGGCATCGACGACGCGATGGGGACGGCGGCGACGGTGCAGCAGATGGTGTACGGCAACGCGGGCGCGCACTCGGGCTCCGGCGTGGGCTTCACGCGCGACCCGGTCTCGGGCGCGCGCACGCGCTATCTCGACTTCCTGTTCAACGCGCAGGGCGAGGACGTGGTCTCGGGGCGGCGCGCGGCGGACGCCGCGGTGGGCTTGGCCGACCTGCTGCCGGGCGTGCAGCGCGAGATCGACTCGGCCGCGGAGCTCCTGGAGCGCGAGTTCGGCGACATGCAGGAATTCGAGTTCACGGTGCAGGAGGGACGCCTGTTCATGCTGCAGACGCGCGCGGGCAAGCGCACGCCGCTCGCGGCGGCGCGCATCGCCGTCGACATGGTGGCCGAGGGGCTGCTCACGCCGGCGGCGGCGCTCGAGCGGCTGAAGGACGTCGACCTCTCGCGCGTGGTGCGCGTGCGCCGGGTCTCCGACGCGGGCGGCGTGATCGGGCACGGGATCGCGGCGAGCACGGGCATCGCGAGCGGGCCGGCTGCGCTCGAACCGGGCGCCGCGCTCGAGCTCGCGCGGCGCGGCACGCCGCCCATCCTGGTGCGCGAGTCGCCGGCGACCGAGGACATCGAGGCGCTCGCCTCCTCGGCGGGGCTGCTCACCGCGAACGGCGCGCGCACGGCCCACGCGGCGGTGGTCGCCCGCCAGCTCGGCAAGGTGTGCGTGCTGTCGTGCCGCGAGCTCGCGTTCGACGGGGCCTCGGGGCGCTGCACGATCGGCGCCCGGCCGCTCGTCGCGGGCGAGGTGATCACGCTCGACGGCGACCGCGGCGAGGTGCTGCGCGGCCCCGCGAACGTCGTGGCCGAGCCGGCGCGCGACCTGCTCGATGCGATCGAGGGGTGGAGCCGCGCGTAGGCCGGCGCGCCTATCGCGCGAGCAGCGTGCCGAGCAG